>JBGSIA010000059.1:0-90851 GCA_041751935.1 Pirellulaceae bacterium
CACCGAACGATGGACTTGAACCAGGCCGAGCTCCACCGCCACCGAACGATGGACTTGAACTAGGCCGAGCTCCACCGCCACCGAACGATGGACTTGGACTAGGCCGAGCTCCACCGGAGAAGCCTCCACCGCTAAGTCCACCGCCTCGCGAAACTCCTCCGCTAAAGCCTCCGCCACCACCACCGCGCATACCGCCCCCGCCACCGCGCATGCCCCCGCCACCTCGAGCCCAGCAATCGGCGGAAGTAAAAACAAGTATCGAAACGCAAAGAGCACGGATGATAAAACGTTGAGACATAAATAAGGCTCCGAGAAGGTTTAGTTTGTTTGTTTCGTTTGATGGGACCAATGAGAGGCCGATCACTTGGTAACAGGCTTGCGTCGGATGATAACTTCGTCGGTATCCGGAAGTCGCACGTCGCCAATTGTTCGATCCATCGATTGCCAAGCATATGCGTTGTCATCCAATCGCCTTAGCAAGTTGACTGCCGAGGTGGAAACGCTCGCACCGGTGGTGCCGTTGACCTTTGCGAGCCATCCTCCTTCGGTCGCTGACCAAACTCCGATCGCGTGTCCGCCATCGGCCGTAAAATTCCAAGACTGGACATAGTTGCCTTGCGAATTCCAGCCGATAATTTGCAAACCAGTTGTGATTGTTCCATCGATCTGAGTCGTCGAGTAACTGCGTTCCACAAATTTGTTGTCGACGATCCATCGGCACTTTGATTCCGTTCGAGCGCCGTTCTCTTCCGCAGTCCAATCACCGATCAGCCATTCAAGATCGGCCAAATCGTCTGACGGAGCGTACGTGTCGATCCCAGTATCTCGAACAGAAGCCAACATCCATTTACCCTCCAACTTGACGTGAACGGCCGTGTATTTGCTGATTTCGGCAGCCGCATTCGGCGAAGCTTCGACAACCGCTTGACCATCTTCAATCGCCACGCTCTCGCTTACCTGGCGCACCGATTCGGTCATGAGCTGCAGTTTAACTTCCGGGCGTGCTGCGAAGATCTCAGTGTAGTGCGCTTCGATAGCGTCCCGACCAACAATGGTCTGCCCAGACTCGTCGACGTACTCGCCATCTTTGGTCCAGAAAGCCGCAACGGCTTTTGCATCTCGCTTGTTGAAGGCCAACACAGAATCAGCGACCACTTTATGGATCGCATCCGTCGTTGCATCCGAACCAGGTTTTGATTCGGAACCATTCGCCACGGACGGTGTTGATGTTTGCGTTTGTGAATAAGCGAAGCCACAGCAGGCAGATGTAAAGAGAAATGCGATACAGCTAAAGAAAAGTGTTCGTCTCACGATAATCATTTCTTGAAGTGAGGAAGCATCCGTTCGGGTTAGTAATGCGTCGGAGGCATACAAGCATACATCAACGGCTTCCAGCCTCAAGTGTTTTTCACACAGTCTGGGAGCCGATGCAGCTTGTTCTACTCGCGATGCTCGATCGTTCAATTAGAATTCGGTCGGCTTAATCGAGTAAGCCATCGACTTCAACATCATCGTATATGGTCTTACGGGTAGAGTGCAGGGCCACGTCTTAATTTCCGCATCGAAGGCGATTCTGCACCCATACGCGTTGAACCCTAAGGGTATCTTTCGAAAAATTCAATGGTGGAATTTCCCCATATCACGAATGAATTTTCAGGATTGGTTGAGGAATTGCTGGACGTTCACCCTTTCGTTTCTTGCGGTATTAACTAAGGTCTCGACTGACTTTCGGCCAAGGTTACCAGATAGCCGATCGTGCCTAGTCCCAGAATGGCAACCCATCAGCGCCAAGCCCGTTCGAATCCATGCCAATAGAGTTCGTTCCGCCGCAAAACGAACCCGAGGGTCCGAAGTAGGTTCGATTTGGAGATTGTTCACGTTCATCAATTCCTGATTCGCAATCAACGGTGGGCGTCGTTGACCGCGTAGGCATAGTTCACAGCCGCATCACAATACAATCGGAACGACCCGACGAACCGACATCAAGCCCAGTGTGCTACTGAAGCTCGACAAGAAAAAGCTCAGTCCGTGACCAGGAAAGCGGCCCGGAAGCGACAAGTCTGATCGATAATCACGCCTCAACTTGATAAGTGACGAGTTCCTGCTTGAGTTGTGCTCGGGCCCGTGACAGTCGACTGCGGACCGTGCCCATGTTCATCCCCAACCGACGGGCGATCGCTTGATAGTCCAAACCCTCAAATTCGCGCAGGATCAAAATCTCGCGATTCTTGGCGTCCAGACGAGTGATAGCCGCGCGAACTTCAATCCGTTCCTCGCTGCGAAGCGCTTCCTCGGCCGGTGATTCTGACCACCGTCTTCCCGTTTGCTGGGGTTGCTGGTCAGCAGCGTCCGAGGACAGCTGGGCCGGTAGGTTGCACAGATAGTTGCGACGAGAATTGAGTGCAATACGGTACAGCCAGGTATAGAAGTTGCTTTGTTTGCGGAACGAGTTGAGGTGAAGAAACGCCTTCAGGAATGCCTCCTGGACAATATCCTCGGCGATTGCCGGGCAGCCAACTTGCAACGAAATCGAGACCAACAAACGCTGCTTGTGCCGGTTGGCAAGTTGCTCAAAACCGAGCTGATCACCGCTAAGCGCGTCGGCGATCAGTTCGGAGTCAGTTCGATCGGTCGATTCTTGGTTCATTATACAGGTGTTGGATTGCATCGCGTCGCTCCCGGGAATTAGACTTCAGATTCTTGTCGGATGTGCTGGTTCACTGAGATACGCGGCGCCGCGTGTTGCTGTCCGCAGGTGTTTCCTGACAAAAAGTCTCTGGAAATGAACTCCGATGCTCCTGATGACGTCACTGAAATGCTGGCGGCGATTGTCGGTGGTAGCTCTGAGGCAGTGAATCGCTTGATGCCGTTGGTTTATGACCAACTCCGCGGTCTCGCCCACAGTCTGCTCGGTCGGGAATCCGCTGGGCACTCCTTGCAACCGACCGCATTGGTTAATGAGATCTATTTGCGGATGGCAGATCAAACCCGTGTCAATTGGCAAGGCAAGACTCACTTCTTCGCGATCGGTGCCAAGATGATGCGACGGATCTTGGTCGATCATGCGCGCGGACGAAACCGACTGAAACGGGGCGCCCGATCTGCTCGGATCCCTCTCGCTGATGATCTCTGTGTGACGCATCGCAATGACGAGGATGTGCTGGCGGTTGAAGACGCTCTCAACAAGCTGGCATCGATCGATCCGCGCCAGGCGCAAATCGTTGAGCTGCGTTTTTTTGGCGGTCTAAGCGTCGAGGAGGTAGCGGAGGTGCTCGGCGTGTCCAAACGCACGGTTGAAGCTGAATGGACGATGCTTCGCGCTTGGCTTCGCCGCGAACTCGCTGATGAGTCGATGCCGTGAACGCCGCTCAGTTCAAACGCGTCCAGGTAGTCTTTGCCGACGCCATCAAGCTGCCTGAGCAGGAGCGAATCCGATTTATCCAGCATCGGTGTGGCGACGATCCTACAGTTCTCCAAGAGGTCCGCTCGCTACTCAAGCACCATGTCGATGCGACTTTAATCGAGCCGCAGCCCAATTTCGCAACCAGAGAAAAATCGATCGTTGTCGCACCGAATTACGAAGTAGATCCCTATCTCGTACTCAGCGATGTCGCAGAAGATAATCGGCAAATCCTGCGCAGGCGTTTAATGATCATTGCCACCGTGCTATTGGTTGTGATTCTGTTTTCGTTTATTCGGCTGTTCACCTATCACCACGCTGCGTTCGGATACGGTGTGCGGATCGGATCGTTGCTCGTGATTTGGGGCTGCTTGTGGGCACTACGGACCAATCGAGACTTGAGGCTGGATCAAATTCGGATTGCCGAGGCTTTAATCGGTGGTAGCACCGGAGTCACTGCGGCGGTGATCTATGTGCGTTTGATGCTTGATGCAGCAGCACGCGAGGACACGACGAGTTTGATCAGTATTAACAATTGGAACTATTTCGCTTGGGCGTTGCTCATCTTGATTTATGGTGTATTCATGCCCAACCACTGGCAACGGGCAGCAGCGATTCTCATACCGATTGCATTCGTCCCAACACTGGTGACATGGACGGCGACATGGATCGACGATCAAGTCCGCGTGCTGTTGGCGGAAGATGACTTCGGCCACCCGATACCGGCCCCCTTGTTTGCCGCCGGGCTCGCCACCTATGCCGCCCACTTCATTCACGGCGCGAGGCTCTCCGCATTTCAAGCCCGGCGGTTAGCCCAATACCGGATCACTCGCCTGATCGGTGAAGGGGGAATGGGGATGGTGTATGAAGCGCGGCACCTGTTACTGAAACGCGACTGTGCCATCAAGCTCCTTCAACCGGATCGTAGCGCCGACGATGCGGCGCTGCTGCGGTTCGAACGCGAGGTTCGTGCAACCGCCAAGTTGAGCCACCCGCATACGATTGAGGTCTACGACTACGGACAAACCAGCGAAGGTGTGTTTTTTTTCGCGATGGAACTTTTACCGGGGATGAATCTGCGAGAGTTGGTCAAGACCCATGGCCCGCTTCCCGCTGCGAGGGCAATCCATTTCTTGGGTGAGGTCAGTGAAGCCTTGATAGAAGCTCACGCCGCCGGGCTGGTGCACCGCGACATCAAGCCCGCCAATATCTTCGCCTCTCAACGAGGCGGTATTTGGGATTTCACAAAGCTTTTGGATTTCGGTATCGTGAGAGAAGTTGAGCTTCCGGAGCAGGAAGTATTGGGGAGAAATCTGGTCGCAGGTAGTCCCTCCTTCATGTCTCCGGAGCAAGTGACAAGTCCCGATCAAGTTGACGCCCGTAGCGATCTGTACTCGTTGGCCGCAGTGGCCTACTACCTACTCAGCGGACGCCCGCCCTTTGTCGCTGACTCGCCCTTGGAGGTAATGCAGGCTCAGGTTAACTGGATACCGGATCAGCTGTCGGTTTCTCAGCCCGGTATTCCAGCCGATCTGGAAGCGGTCGTGATGCGAGGCCTTGCGAAGAATCCCATGGACCGAGCCTCAAGTGCGGCGGTGTTGCTCGATGAACTGCGTTGCTGTCACTGTTTTGGCCAGTGGACCCAAGCGGAGGCGACTGCCTGGTGGAGCGGCTTGGGCGGACCAGCGTCCAAGGATTAGTCTTTCCGCTTCCGTCCGGAAATTTCCTGAGAGTCCTACTTACTCGTCACATCAGGCGGATTGCCTTTGCGCACATCGAACTAAGTCACCAATGCGTTGCGTTGGATACCCAAGCCATCAAGCGTATTCCCTCCTCATCATTCGGAATATCGACCTACCAATCGATTTACGTCGACGCGATAGGAGCTTCACCGATAGATCGCCACCAGTTTGCTGCTTGCTCCGCTCCCCAATGTTGTGCAACAGAGCAAGTGTCCAGAGCATCCATTAAACTGGCCGCATCTTGAAAACGGTTGGACGGCTCTTTCGCCAGGCACTTCAGGATGATCCGATCCAAATCGGCATGAATCGCAGGAGCCAGCCGTGAGGGAGGGATAACGTCGGAGTTGCGGTGAGCGGCCAGAAGTTCCAGCACATTTTTACCGGTAAACGGGGTTTGGCCAGTCAGCAGGAAGTAGCCCACGGCTCCCAGCGAATAGATGTCGGCCCGACCGTCCACGTCGTCGTAAGCGGATGCTTGCTCTGGTGACATATACAGCGGGGTTCCGCTGAACGATCCATGTTTTGCCGCACCACCTTTCTGCCTGTCCGATCCCTCTTTCACCAACCCGAAATCCAAAAGCTTGGCGACATCGTAAACGCCACCTCGTTGCGAGGCGAAGATGTTGGCGGGCTTGATGTCGCGGTGGATGACACCGACCGAATGCGCTTCTTGCAGTGCCCCACAAATCTGACGCAGCAGGTATGGAATGACGGCCACGGAGATCATCACCGCCGCACCACGCCGCCACGTGTTCGGCATAAGCGTGCCGTATGTGAAGATGAGGACGCTAAAGGCCATGAGCGACTGCTGCCGGACGGAAGCGGCCGAAATGGCGTCGTCATCGGCAGCAAACGTCGCCAGTCGGGCCACGAGCATCATTGACACCTGCAACAGGGCCGATCCGAAGACGAACAGTTCCAGCGTTCGCAACTGCAGCAGCGACAGCGAGGCGCCGGTGCGGAGAACGACCACCGCGCAAGCGACGGCGATCAAGATCAGTCCTCTCAACCACCAGAGGTTCGTAATTCCGCCAATGAAGGTTCCGACGATGTCCGCAGCTAGCACGACAGCGATTACAGACGCTGCAGCGGTGAGGCGGCTCCGCAGTAGCGCGGCAGTTTCGTCCGAAAAATGTGGACGATCCCCGGCAACGAAGCCGACTTGAGCTTGTGACACATCGTTGGAGTTCTGCCCCGGCAATGAGGCAGACGAGCGCGAGTCGAAGATGATAGTCGGCTGCATCGGGTCCAAAGTAGGATTCTTCATTTAATTCTCCAAATCTCAGGCTTTGACAGCCGTCGGCCGACGCAGCATCGTATGCCGGGCCTTACCGAATATTCCCCTACCGCAAGTCCCGGGTTTTTCCTCCAGCGCAGTTGCTTGGCTGCGAGAGAAGCCTTGCGCAAGGCCTTCTGTTGCTTAACAATGAACAGCATCGCCAGGAAGATACCCACCGCGCTGAGTACGAGCAAAGTCATGAGCACTCGAAACGCGTTTCGAAAGATATTGACCGGTTGAGTTCATTCGTGTTCCAATCACAAGAAAGGCCCTTAAGTCATCACAAACTTCCACCATGAGAGCATGCGGCCGATAACCTTTCTCGGTATTGAAGTCATCTTAAATGTCTCGGTGAACACGGATCCGATTCCCCCGGATCCGGTCGGCAGGGATTCTGCCAGTCTAGGATCTTCGGGGACCAGCCGAACGATGATCGGACTTCGTTTCTTAAGGTCGGCAGAACTTGGAAGGTTGCCCGTCGGCGTAAGCTGGCCCTCAGCTACACCCTCGCCAATCGACTCTACCTTGGCCGGGAAATGCTTGCCTGGGAACATATCCAGAAACATCTAGTCGCATCGAGGGCGAAGCCTTGCGGGAATACCTTAAGCAATCGGGCATTGTTGTCAGCGGCATACTGGAGCATCGTGGCGTCTGGCTGCAACAAGATGTCAATCGCAGTGATCTCGGACTGTGCAGTTGCGAAGACCGTCTTCCAATCGTCCTTCATGCTGACGACTGTCCAGCCATCCTTTTTCGCATGATCTTCCAGCGCGGGAGTGAAGTAGCCAAGTTTTACGTCAGGCAGCCCACGGGCCGGGCCGTAGGGAAATTCTCTCACCGCGTCGTCGTGCAGAACGAGTAACTCGAACCTTACGCCGCTGCCGCCCTGTGTGTATTCCAACATTTGCTGGTCGCCGACAGAATTGCCGAACGCGGCCAGGGGAACGCGGCCGACATGCAAATTGATAGCGACAGGCTTGCCACCTTTGTCGTCGTTGAAGTTTAGCTCCGACAACCGGACGAGTGCCGGCTTGCCATCTCGCAATTCAAACTTTGTCTTCACACTGCTGCCGACCACTTGCTCTGGCGGAATCCCATAAGCAGCCTCGACCCACGGCCTCATGAATTCAATACCGCCACCCGAGACAATGTAGGTCTTGAATTCGTTCGCGCGGAGGTAAGCGAGGACTTCCAACATCGGCTGATAGGTCATGTCGAGGAAACGTTTGCCAGTGGTCGGATGCTTTGCAGTGGCGATCCAGTCCTTTACGATCTGTTCGAATTCCACGGTCGTCATGCCCGTGTGCGTGGCCATCATGAATTCCATGATCGCATGTTCGCCGCCAGCGAGCGCGGATTTAAAATCCCCCTTGAGCAGCGAAGCGAACGGCTCTTTGTCCTTCCATTCGGGATGCTGCGGCGCTAGCGCCTTGACGCGATCTAGCGCGAAGTAAAGTTGGACCGGAATGGGCTGCTCACACCAGAGCGTACCGTCGTTATCGAACACAGCAATGCGTTCCGGCACAGGCACAAAATCGGTTGAGTCAGCCTTGGTCACTTTCTCGACAAAGGTGATGATCGATCGTTTGGCCGGGCCGTCGTTCCACGAAGGCAACGGGTCGGCAGCGAGGGCGATCGTGGAGGTGAGGGCCACCGCAGCGAGAAGCGCGGCAGCGAGGAGGTTTAGGCTGCGTTTGTTTTTCATGTTTCTCCTTTGTGTTGTGTTGTGTTGTGTTGTGTTGTGTTGTGTTGTGTTGTGTTGTCAACTTTCGCTGGTCAAGTCGCGGGTCGCCCACTCGGTCTGCCTGCGTTTTGCACAATCGAATCGGTTCATCCTGGAACGGTCGCCGTTCATTTCTTGTAGGGGTTGAAATCCAGCGGCGCACCAAAGGGCACGCTATCCTTTTGCAGCGATAGCTGCAGTTCCCGGGCTTTGGGCATGAACACCTTGTAGAGCACCCACGACGACGGCTCATCATAGCTGTAGGGTGTGTCTTCATCCGGGTTGACGGTGAGGTTAAAGATGTTTGGGATCGCAAGTTTCTGGATTGGGGCCGCGCCGTCCTCGACCCGGTGAGTCAGGACCTTGAAGTTCTTGTAGCGCATGCCGACCAACTGGGTATCAAAGAACATCATGAATCCGTCACGGTTGGAAGTCGCCTGCTTGCCCGTGATGAAGGCTGATTGATCGACACCGTCAAGCACCCGATCCGCCGGCACCTTTTCCGGGTGGTCGACCAGGTTGAGCAAGGTCGGAAACCAGTCGGTGATGTGCATCATCTCATCCGACGCGCGGGGTTGAATCTTGCCAGGCCAGCGAATGATGCCGGCGGTCCGGTTGTTACCCTCAGAAGTCGAAAAATACCCGCCTCGCCAGGGGCCGGCGACCCCACGATTGCCGGGCCCATGGAACGAAGTGTCTCTCCCGTTATCGCCGGCGAAGATCACGATGGTATTCTCGCGCAACCCCAGCGCATCAAGCTTGTCCAGCAGGATCTTAAAGTCGCCGTCAATCATCTGGACGCAGTCCGCCATGGCCCCGCCGTTAGATGTGTGCTCATATTCCTTCCGGGGCAGCACCGGGAAATGCAAATTGGAGTGGTTGAAATAAATGAAGAAGGGCTTGTCATTGGCCTTCGAGTCCTCCATCCAGCGCCCGGCCTTTTCCAAGAATTCGAGATCAATGTTACGCCGGACTTCTTTGTCCAATTCCTTTAAATGCTGCAAGTCGCCCTTGGCTTTGGATTCCAACATATGCTCGGGCTCAAATTTCTCCTTTTTGAACCACGGGTCATCAGGCCACGCGGCGACGTCCCACGTGCCAGCGAGGCCATACCAGTAATCAAAGCCCTTGTCTGTGGGCAGGCGGCCGATGTCTTCGCCCATGTGCCATTTGCCGTAGCACGCGCTGCGATAGCCCAGCTCCTTCAGCTTGTCTGCGATGGTCACTTCCCATGCCACCAGGCCAGCACCGGGCAGCGCCGTGGTGCAACCTGTACGAACCGAATACCGTCCGGTCATCAAGGCCGCCCGACTCGGCGTGCATTGCGACTCGACGTTGTAGTTGGTCAGCTTCAGGCTTTCGGCAGCAAAGCGGTCAACATTTGGAGTCTTCGCCCCCAGCGGATAAGCGCCGCCATAGCAGCCCCAATCACCGACTCCAGTGTTGTCCACGTGGAAGTAGAGGATGTTGGGTTTGGCTACATCTTGCGCGGCAGTGGAAGAGATACCCGCGAGTGAAACCACGAACGCCACTGCGAGCAGGATAAGTCTGTGAAAATTAATTATCGTCTTGACTCCATCAAAGTTGACGTCAGCCATCAGCAGCAGCACCAGCGAAAACTCCACCACGTCACTTCTGCTCGACCGTCACCTTGATGATCCTGCCGGTGAAGGCGTTGTCGCCCTGCGGGTAGTCGGGCGAGACGTTTGTTTCGCCATCCACGCCGACGTCCGCGCCTTCATCGCCAGAGAACATAAAGGGCTGAGTCTTGGGAATATTTCCCTCGGCGATCTTTTTGCCGTCGACGCTCAGGATCGACTTGCCGCCGGTGCCGGGCTTGGACGTGTCGGGGATGAACTCGTACGAGATCGTGTGCTTGCCGGGGACGAGGGCTGTGTCGCCTGCGATGTTCGTCCGCTCCAGGGCGAAGAAGTTGTATTCGTGACGCGGCTTGCCGTCCTTCATGTAGAGCACCCAACCACCGAAATAGCCAGCCTGGGCGATGATCACGCCCTCCGATTTTTCGTCCGTCAATTCCACTTCAGCGGTGACGGTGTGATGCACACTCTTCACGTTGATGAAGGCATTCTCCAGCATCCCTGTCATGCCGGGATAAACCGTCAGAGTCTTGCGTCCGCCCAACAGATCGGGCCGGCCAGCAATTGCGGGGTTGAAACGCTCGGAACGACGGTCGTCGATCGGCAGGACGTGGTTGCGGATCGCTTCCTTCATAAAGATTGCCTGCAACTCCTTGAGCTTCGCGGGCTCCTGGGCGGCAAGGTTGTTGGCTTCGCTGAAATCTTTTTCCACGTTGTAGAGTTCCCACACGTCATCCTTCACCGAAGGAAGCGGAACCATCAGCCACGGGATCGAATGGCGAGTGCAAGCCACCCAGCCTTCGTGATAGATGCCGCGGTTGCCGAACATCTCAAAATACTGCGTGGTGCGGTGGTCCTTGGCCTTGGCATCGTCTGCTGAATACAACATTGACACGCCGTCCATCGGGCGCTGCGGGACACCTTTCACCGTCTTGGGCTGCGGCAGTTTCGCGGCCTCGAGCACGGTGGGAGCCACATCGATCACATGATGGAAATGACTGCGGATCTCGCCTTTCGCTTTCACGCCTTTAGGCCAGTGAAGCACCATACCGTTGCGCGTGCCGCCGAAGTGGCTGGCAACCTGCTTGGTCCATTGGAACGGCGTGTTGCCCGCCCAAGCCCAGCCGATCGCGAAGTGCGGGAACGTGCTGGGGCCGCCCCAGTCATCGATATGGGCCATCATCTGATCAGCTTTGCCGATGATCCCGTTGAGCGCCATCATTTCGTTGTAGGTTCCTTCCGGGCCACCTTCGGCGCTCGAACCGTTGTCACCCACGATGTAAAAGAACAGCGTGTTATCAAGTTCGCCGATGGCTTCCAACTGCGCCACGAGACGACCCACTTCGTGATCGGTGTGCTCGGCGAAGCCGGCGAAAGTTTCCATCTGACGTTCGAAGAGCCGCTTCTGGTCGGGGCTCATGTTGTCCCACGCGGGAATCTCCTTGGGCCGGGCCGTGAGCTGTGCATCGGCCGGGATCACGCCGAGTTTCTTCTGACGTGAGAATGTTTCCTCGCGCAGCTTGTCCCAGCCGCCGTTGAACTGGCCTTTGTACTTGGCGATCCATTCCTTGGGCACATGATGTGGCGCGTGCGTGGCTCCGGGAGCGTAGTACAAGTAGAAGGGCTTGTCGGGCGTGAGCGCCTGTTGGGCGCTGAACCAACTGATCGCCTGATCGGTCATGTCGGTGGTGAAGTGATAGTCCGGCTTCGGCTTGTGCTCGATGCGCGTAACTCCGTCGAAGATCGCCGGTGCCCACTGATTGGTCTCGCCACCGATGAAGCCATAGAACTTGTCGAAGCCCGAACCCGTGGGCCAGCGATCGTAAGGTCCGGAGGTTGAGACTTCCCAGGGCGGAGTCTCGTGGTATTTTCCGAAGGCGGCCGTGCTGAATCCGTTCTGGCGCAAGATCTCGGCCAGCGGCGTGATGCTTGTCGGGCGCACACCGGTATTGCCGGGGAAGGCCGTAGCCAGTTCCATGATTGCCCCGGCATTGTTCGCATGATGATTGTGCCCCGTCAACAACGCCACTCGCGTGGGACTGCACAGCGCCGTGGTGTGGAAGCGGTTGTACTTCAATCCGCTCGCCGCCAGTCTCTCCAGCGTGGGCATTTTGATCGGCCCGCCGAAAGCACTGCTGCTTCCGAAGCCGATGTCGTCGATCAGCACGATCACCACATTGGGCGCGTCCTGCGGAGCCTTGACCTCGAAACGCGGCGGGGCTTTGGCATCGCGAGCATCCAACGTCGTGATCGGCGCGAAGGCCGGTTCATGAATCGGCAGCACGGTACGATCAAGCTGACCGCTCGCCACCGGTTTGTCTTGTGCCTGAGCCATGCTTGGAACTGTGCCGGTGGCCGCGAGCCAACCGAAAAGCGCGCCGCAGGCAATCCTGGCGACGAAAAGATTTTGAGTGCGTTTGGTTTTCATGGTTTAGTCCTTATGCGAATCACGTAATTCCTAGTGGGAAAATGGCTTTCCAGCCGTCCTTCATGCGAACGACTGTCCAGCCTTTTGCGGCGGCTTCGTCCAACCCCTTGTCCAGCCTGGCTAGGCCCGGCTCGTCTTGGGCCGGGCAGTCGTTACATGGCGGCAACGGGTCGTTGCCCTGCGAATCGATAAATATGAAAACTATGTTAAAATAAATATGAAAACTATGTTAAAGACGATCGGAACGAAACGAGGCCGTTGCGTTCGGCCGGCAATCAAGGCTAGTGCCTCGTCAACGTTAAGAATTAGGGTTGGGCAAATCAGCCGATGTGCGTTAGCACCGGTTTTTGCCGCGTGAACCGGTGCTAACGCACATCGGCTAATCCTAAAATTCATTCTGGACAAAGCACTAGTTTACTCATTCAAAAAAAATGGTGCTGCCGTTACCGACAGCACCTCTCGTTTTCGATTCAATTACTGACCAGCAGCGGTCATATCTTTGATCTGTTTCTCCAGTGTTTCCAGACTCCAGTCTCCCGGCACCTGGCTCGGGGGATACTCCTTCATTGTCAATAGAAATCTGCTCGCGACAACTTGCATCGGGCCGAGCACATAGGCGCGGTCGATCATCCAGTCGTGATACGTGTTGGAGTTCTCATAGGCTTTTTCGAAGGGATCACGGCGCAGATTGAACAGCAATGGCATCCGCAGCTTGATCATCGGTTCACGCCAGACCTGCAACTGGTGCGCACGATTCTCGAGATACGTGGCCTTCCAGTCTCCGACTCGGATTGACATCACATTGCCGTCGTCACCGACGTAGATGAACTCATTGCGAGGTGAGGTTTCCGTTTTTCCGCTGAGGTAATCGGTCAGGTCGTAACCATCGACGTGATTCCGGTATCGACGGCCATTGAGGTCCACCCCTTTCGCGAGCTGTTGCTTGATGTTGGGATTACCAGCCGCAGTGGCGAAGGTGGGAAGCCAGTCTTCGTGCGACACGATGCCGTTGAGCGTGACGCCTGCTGGGAAGTGGCCTGACCATTTGACGAAGCAAGGTACACGGAAGGCACCTTCCCAGTTCGAGTTCTTCTCGCCGTGGAATGGCGTCGTGCCAGCATCGGGCCAGGTGTTGTAGTGCGGACCATTGTCGGTGGAGTACTGGACGATGGTGTTGTCGGCAAGGCCAAGGTCATCAATCAGCTTGAGCAGTTCGCCGACGTGCATGTCGTGTTCGACCATGCCGTCGCTGTACTCATCGGAGTTCGGTCCGGCGAGGTTCTTGTGCTCCGCCTTGACGTGTGTGCGAAAGTGCATGCGCGTGCCGTTCCACCAACAGAAGAAGGGCAGCCCCGCTTTAGCCTGACGCGTGATAAAGTCCTTTGCTGCAGCCATGGATTCATCGTCAATCGTTTCCATTCGCTTCTTGGTCAACGGGCCAAGGTCCTCGATGGTCTGGCCTCCCTTTCCATCGGCCTTGCTCTTCAGCACGCCGCGCGGGCCGAATGTCTCCCGAAAGGTTTTGCCGTTCGCCAGCTTCATGTCCCCAGGGTAGTCACGATTCTCCGGCTCTTCCTCGGCATTGAGGTGATAGAGACTGCCGAGGAACTCGTCAAAGCCGTGCATCGTAGGTAGGTGCTCATCGAGATCGCCCTGGTGGTTCTTGCCGAACTGGCCGGTGGCGTAGCCCTGGCTTTTCAGGACCGTGGCCATAGTGCAGTCGGTCTTCTGCCAGCCTTGCGGCGCTTTGGGCATGCCGACTTTGGTCATGCCGCTACGCACCGGCACGGAGCCGCTGATGAACGCCGCACGACCCGCCGTGCAGGACTGCTGTGCGTAGTAGTCGGTGAATGCAACGCCTTCTCTGGCGATTCGGTCGATGTTCGGCGTCTTATAACCCATCATGCCGCGGCTATTGTGGCTGATGTTCCAAGTCCCAATATCGTCACCCCAGATGACGAGGATGTTGGGCTTCTTCGATTGCGCAGAGGCCGTCTCGACGGTACCTGCCAGAAAGCCAAGAAATATGACCACGGTCGCATAGCACGACCATGCAGGAACGAATCGCATGCGTAACTCCAATGACTTTGTAATAGCGAAACTGAGCTTTAAAAAGATCACAAAACATTTCGCCGATGTTTAAGTGATCAAGAACATCATCATGAATGGGAAGACCAACGCCTTCATAGCGAATTCCGCGTCTAGACTAAACGACTTCTGACCCAAAGCATAGTAGTGCCGTTGAATTCAATTCGAAAAACAGGAACTCTTGGACATATTTGCGGATAAAGAGATCGACGTGATGAGGGGATTCCACCATACACTCGATTTGCTGATTGTGATCGCTTAAAGAACCTTCGTACCCAAAATAGCGCCGTCGACTTGCGTTCGTAGTGAGTCAAACTGGCACACTCTCCAAAACCGATTAGAGCTCCCGTAACGTGAATTTTTTTACAAACGGCATGGGTTAACTTTTTATCGTGTGTAGCTCATTCGGAAAAGGTAAGTGGAATAGGCTTCCAACCTGTGAATTCTTTGCGAAACCACAGGCTGAAGCTCTGCCATAGATTCCGTTCAAGTCCTTCCGACAGCTTCAGATGCTTAGTTGTTTCTTCTTCATCGGAGTCACGACACGAGCTCTTGCACAGCCTGAACCACACAAGCCAGAGCCGACGGCGAAAATTCAAGTCCACAAATAGCGTTTGAACCCACCGTTCGATCCATCGGGCACTTCACCAATGCCACCGAATGTTTTTTCTGCAGTCAACTCATATGAAAAATTGTATACCAACTTAATTAGTCGTCGCTTCACGGAGTCCGACGCGCCGAGTTCAAGACTGAACGTCAACCAGTTTCCGAGCGACTTTCTCAAAGGACTTGCGCTCATTCAGGATCGATGGGGTATGAAATTTGGAGGCGATGTCGAAACCGACCTGATTCATGACTTTTACGCGATCGACACCACCGATTTCTTTGACCCTGCGACCAACGCAGTTGGAAAACCCGATCGAACCGATCGTCGATTTCTCGCGATGCAGACTCGATTGAATTTCTATGCTCGGTGGATCATCGATCGAGCTGACCCATTGCGGCTCATCGTCGAGGGCGAGTTCTATGACGCAGGCGATACGCTTCGTCTTCGTCATGACTTCGGTGAATACTAGGGCTTGATCATTGGACTGACCTGGACAGCGATTATGCATCGAGCAGCGCTTCCGACTACGCTGGCTGTCGTTGGTGATGTTGAATCATTTCATGAATGATCAACTTACTGCTGCAGTGGCCAGAGTGCATTCCAGGGTAAGCTTTACCCAGGAATGATTTTATGGGTGAGTCGCGCGGTCACTTTGACCGGTAACGCAAAGTGCGCTTCGACCGGGAAAATACAGTGCCATTAGTATATCAGAAATGTGGAGCCGAGGAGAGTCGAACTCCCGACCTCTGCATTGCGAACGCAGCGCTCTACCAACTGAGCTACGGCCCCCTGGTTACCGATGAATCAATGGCGGGATGGGCGTGCTTGGGCGCCAGCCAGCCAGCCTCAAAAAAGGCTACGCTCTTCATTGCTGGTTGTCTAGTCCCACTCGATCATTCTCGCATGGCAACCTGCTGGACCGTTTCTACAAATGGGTTGAACTGAATAGCACCTGGCGTCAACTTCGCTACTGGTGCCGCGGCGCCACGATGGCTGACGTAGGGAATGCAGCAAGGGGCGACTGGGCCTACGGGTGGAGCGTAGTTTTGCGTGGCTGGATGAGCTTCATAGCCGGATGGTGTCGCCATGGATGGTGGAGCAGCGAAAGGGCTGATTCCGTACGGTCGCGCATAACGGCTGCCGTAATAAACTGGCGGATTGATGGCGAAGTACGGTGGAGTAGGGATCGATGTCGAATACTCCGCTCCGTACGGTTGATAGAAGCCAAAGGGAACAAAGGGAAACTGAGCCGAGGCGGTTTCAATTTCGATCGCACTGGCAACAAACAATAAAGCGAGGGCTAGGCAGAGTTTCTTCATGGGTCAGCGGTTGTCGTCCAAGTTTTTGAATTGAGCGTGAATCCCCTCGTACAGATTCCACGCTAATCAAGCTCGGATGTCGATTCAATCACCGCGATCGATTCATCGCCGAAAATCGGCAAAAACGACGATTTGAAGCAACTATGTTGAGGATTTCAGGCCAGCAAGCTGGGCACACTTGCAAATCGTGACCTACTTTGACTCCGATTGTTGAAGAGGGGCGATACGGCTCGCGGCCAGTCGCGACAAGCCTTCCTGCATCGAGATTCGGACTCGGTAGCCAAGCCGTTCGCGAGCGGCGGTAATGTTGAAGTAATGGTCTTTGGCAAGTTGTGCCGCAACAAACCGGGTCATGGGCGGCTCGTCGATTTTTCTCAACAGCCGGTAGACATGCTCCAAGGTGGCACCGATCCCATAGGCGGCTCGGAAACCAATTGATTTTGTTGGCGGATCTACTCCCGCGATTTCACAGATCTGGCCGATCCATTGCCAACAGTTCACTGGTTCGTCTTGGGCGATGAAGTAGGCTCGACCGCCGCAAACATCGGGCTGGTGAGTCAACGCAGCGAGCGCGTCGATGTGGGCCGCGGCGGCATTGATAACATGAACCGTATCGATTCGGTTCAAGCCGTCACCAACGATTCGCAGTCGACCACTCTTTGCTCGTTGGACAATCCGCGGCAACAAGTGGGGATCGTCATTGCCCCAGATCAAATGGGGACGCAGTGAAACCGTATGCAAGTTTCCCAGTTCGTGAGAGTCCAACACATCGCGCTCAGCGAGCGCCTTGGTCAGCGGATAGTTGCACAGCCAACGCGTTGGATAGGGCACCGATTCGTCGACGCCGCGTTGGTGCGAACCGTCAAAGGTAACACTGGGGCTGCTGGTGTACACCAGCGTGCGGATCGACTCAGCACGACAGGCGCCGATGATCGAATTTGTCGCTAACGTGTTGATGGTGTGGTATTCACGAAAGTTGCCCCAAACACCGGCTTTGGCAGCGGTGTGAATCACAGCGTCAACATCGCGAACGGTCGCGTGAACGAAAGCCTCATCGGTAATGTCGCCAGGTAAGGCGATCATACCGAGCGATTCCAGTTTGGGATAAGTTCCTCGCGAGACGCCGACAACCTCGTCACCGCGGAGGAGTAATTGACGAACGATCTCGCTGCCAAGAAAACCGCCACAGCCGGTAACGAGAACACGCATAGTCACCGGCCGGATACTCTCGCAGGATAGCTTGATTACTGGGCGATCACTGTTACTGGGCGATCGCGGGTTCAGCGGGCACAGCCGTTGCTGCCGCTCGACTGCGACGACGGCGTGGCTTCGTCACGCCCCATTCTTTCGTCAGCATTTCGAACACTTCCGGAGTCTCGTATCGCACCACGTTTTTGCCTTCGGGCATGGGGCCAACGAGGCCACGGAAAACGGGCAGCCCGCGAAGGTCCAGATCGGTGCTGCAATCGTCAATCCCGATCTGATGGTAAGAGTTTAGCAGCGAATCGCAACTGGGATAGTCGCGGAGCAGGAGTGCGCCATCGCAGGAGCGCGAAACGATTCGGAAAGTGTCTTTTTTTGCCATGGTGCCGGCTTTCGCTTTCAAATACAGGAAGGGAGAGGGCTCAGTACAACACATCAGTCAACGCTACGGGCCAATTACATGGGGAGGCGGCCAGCGGCGAGGATGTTCGGTGGAGTAACGTCGGGATCGGGGAGTGATCGTGTCGTTCGTGGTCGCAGAGACGGCGAGAGAGAATCAACTTTGCGATTGGGGAGCGTGATAGCCTTGCAGGACAACACGGCTTTCGCAAATCAATTTCAGGACTAACTCTCACCGCCGTCTAAGCGAACAATCACGAACAACGTCGACTGGGAGGGTTGAACCCGACGCGGGAACATCGAAGCGTTGTTGAACAAAAGTATTGATCGACGTTGCTACACTGTTTCGGGAACAAACTCTTGTTAGCCGGTGTTGCAAGATCGATGTGCTTAAATGTCACAGGTCGCACCGTATGTCGTCGCCCGCGAAACGGGATCAATCGGTTATTGGGTTATTGTGTACGGTTATGGTAACACTCGCGTTTGTGCACTCGAAGCGATACCGCCTGGTGCCAAACGACTGACGGCTTCCGCAGTGATTGTGAACGTCTGTGGTTGGTTGCTGGATACCACGATGTCATAATCGATCGATTCTCCGGGACGCATCGAGCGTATTTCGTTCAAGTAAATCATTCCAGCGGAACTTTGAAATTGCCCTAACTCGGGACTCTTGGTTTGATTGACGCGTTCAACGCTAACGCCGCTAGGCAAGTTGAACCGCACGTTGACTTGGCTGTCGATGTCATTGGAGTCGTTGGTAACGCGCAGAGCATATCGTAGCGGTTGGCCAACATTGCCAGGGTTGTCGTAAGCGATCAGCGACAGCGTCAGTCCGCGACCAGTGGACTGGGGCGGAGTTGCTTGTGGAGGCGTTGTTGTTTGTGGCGGAGCTGTTGTTCCAGGTGCTGAGCCGCCGGGGATGCTTGGTGGAGGAGTGGCTGGAGGTAGCGGTGGCGGCGGGGCCGGTGTTGTTGTTGCTGGCGCGCCTTGGAAGATTTCGACGTTCATATCGTCGTTCGCTTGAGCGCCTTCAGCACTTGTTACGGTCAACACGACTTGTGATCGTGGGTTGGTTTGTAACACTTCGAACTCACCTTCGAGCAATAGTGATTGTCCGGGTGCAAGCGTTGGAACATTCCATGCAACGATAAACTGTGAGACTCGTGATTGGTCCAATCCTTCGTTCGTTGCACCAGTCAATCGCAATTGCGGATCGTAGGACATCGCGACTCGCACACTGCCTAGCGGTACTTGACCCGAATTCTGAACACGAGCGGTGTAAATCACGACCGCCCCAGTGGGAACGCGGTCACGACCTTCGAGCTTTGCCGTAATTGCGGGTGTTGGTGGAATCGGATTGATAATCGTTACACAGCTATCCGCGGCTGCGCGTTGACCACCGTCTGCGGCTGCTTGCACATTGATACAGCGGCGGCCGGAATTCGTTGGAATAAACGTTACCGCCGTGCGCCAGGTTCCGCCCGGCTGCAACGGTCCATCCGTCTTTTTGTTTTCCACTTGCGAGCTGTTCGATTCGTTGTGCAACATCGATCCGTCACCGAATGCACTCAGCCGGACGTCATCGAGTGGTCGGTCGCCAGTGTTGCGAACAACGATTTCAAAGTTAACGCGTTCGCCAGTTTCATAGCGATCCTTGTCCGGCTTGACGGTGACTTCGAGTGAAGGTCGATATACGTCGATTCGCACGGTGGATTCGGCAAACAGATTACCATCGCCACGAGCTTGGAAATTGAGCTGGGCGGGTGCTTGCGACGCGATCGTCATCACCAAGTCGAGCTGCGTTTGAGCGGGAATGGTTCCCAGTTCCCAGATAACACTGTTGGTCAGCACTTGAGCGAAACTGTCCGCTGTTACACGAGATCCCGGAGGCGTCTGCACTTCGACGCGAACGTTCTCGGCCGGTTGGTCGCCAGGATTGCTGACGTTGACAATCACTTCGACGGGTACATCGTAGGACGCGATCGAGGGAGCACCAGCGCGAATCGCCAGTTGCGGTGAACTCCACGTGACGAACGATTGCCCGCGGCCGATCGTCATCGTCGGCATGTTATCGGAATCACCGCCAGGACGAATGACTTGGATGTCAATGGCCGCGATGCCGCTTGTACCCGGTGTCGGAACGAGCGTTGCATTTGCTGTCCCATTCTCGTCGACGTTAACCTCAACAACACTTGAGCCGTTGGTGCCGCCAAAGGTTGCCAAGTTTGGTTGCATGATTTCGTATCGCACCTTCCATCCACGCGCTGGCAACGTGCCTTCGGCGCGAGTTACGCGTGTGCTTAGGTCGACGGTCGTGCCAGCGGGGACGAGTTGCGGAGCGGGAAACTGCCATTTCGCATCGATCCAGTAAATCGTTGCTGTTGCTTTACGCTGGTCCCAGCACTCGCTATCCGGTGCAAGCACGGTGACGCGGCTTGTCCCTTCGCTGGGGCTGCTCAGCGACATCCACGTTTGGCCTTTCTCTAACGAAACGTCGTCGCGTGGATTCAAATTGCCGCGAGTGATCAGTGATTGTTTGCTGCTGGTAACACCCAACGCATACGAAGGACTGCGTTTATCCGGTCGCTTGGCACCGGCTAGTTTATGCAGTGCACCGGGTTCATCGTCGCCGACTTCGATGATGGTGCCCACGCTGTCGTTGGTTAGCATCCATTCCAGCGGCTGGTTGACTTGCAAGTATCCGTCGTCGCCACAGATCCCTGAAAGCAACAGGACTTCGCCGCCTACAGGGGCAACGATTCGCTGGGGAGACAACAAAATGCAGCCGCGTTTGCCACGATCAGGCAGATGCAAACAGCTCTTGGCGTCAATCTCGCTGCCCAACAACACGGCGCGAGGTCCAGCGGCACACTGACCGTCACACGGAGCACTGGGTACGCATCCGGTGTCACTCTCAAGACAATTACCCAACCCCAGTTTTCCCTCACCGGGTGTTGCACACGCGGGCGGGTCAACGGGTTGAGGGAACGAAGGACGCGGCAAAGCGTGTTTTGACTTCAGGCACGTTCCGATTTTGTTCAGGCAACCAAAACAGCCGCATCCTTCACCACCACTTCCGGGCAGTGCAAGCGTTGTTGTCGTCGGCAGCGGCGCGAATAAGCACGAGCCTGTGGGATCGATTGCCGGGAGTCGCAGTTGCTGACAGCCGCATGCAAGAGCAACCAATAGCGCGATTGCAACGAGAGTCAGTCTCGTTGTTGGTAGCGCTGTGGTGCTTTCTTGCAAACGTGTCTTCATCGGTCCGTCGTGACAACTCAGGTGGGCGATAACAGCGGACAGATTTTGTCCGCTGAACCCTAGCATGCAGTTTGTCACAGTGACCGGATTGGGCCGACCTTTTCGCGAGGGAAACAGTTCACAACCACGTAGGTTGGAACGGTCGTGCGGATTACACACCCGCACCTGGTGCTGGAGAGGCCAATCGTTGCCAGACTACTTGCCTTCCGCCGCCCACTTTTTCATCAGCGCGATGTTGTCTTGAATCGACTTCAAGTGCTCCAAACTGCCCTTGCGGCTGAGTGAGTTCAGATACACCGCCATATCACTGTCGTACCTCGACGAAGACTCAGGCTCACGACCTTGGTCCCCCGTTTCCTCCATCCAACGATCCAAACGTCCGCGAAGCTCAACTAGTTTCCCTGCATACGCAGGATCGTTGGCTAAGTTGTTGATCTCTTTGGGATCTTGGTGGACGTCGTACAACTCTTCGACCGGACGCGTTTGGCGAAATAGCAATTCTTGCACAGCATCTAACTTGCCTGCCGCATGCCACTGGCGCAGTGCAATCAATATCGCTTTGTCGTCTTTGTAAGCACAGGGCTGCAAGTAGGGACGGTTTGGCAAAAAATTGCGAATGTACTTGAGGTCCTTTGTTCGCACCGAACGCATGTGATCGACGGTTTCATCACAACGGTCTCGAGCGGCAAATACGGCATCGCGAGGCGAATAACTTGGCGAGAGAATATCCTTTGACTGCATGTTATCCGGGATAGCTATCCCAGCTGCCGCCAACGACAAAGCCGCAATATCGATGTGCTCTACGACATCATCGCGCACAGTTCCAGCAGTAATTCCTGGGCCAGCGATCACGAGAGGCACATGCAATCCCTCGTCGTACAAGAATTGCTTGCCCCGCGCGTGACTGATCCCGTGGTCCGTCATAAACAGTACGATCGTGTTTGCTAACACGCCTTCCTTTTCCAGTCGCTCGATGACTTCACCGACTATCGCGTCGGTCATGCGGACGGAGTCCAGGTAAGCGGCCCAATCGCTCAACACATCGGGATGGTTGGGGTAATACGGCGGCAGCTTCACAGCATCGATTGGCGTGCGACTGCCAAACTCCTTTTCGGCGGCGCGGGACACTTTCTCCCAACCGCTCGCATCCTTGCCACGTAGCTTGCCGCCTGGTGTAAGGATTTGAGCAAAAAATGGTTGACCCGGTTTCCGCTTGGACCAATCGCTGGCATCGTACACCGACGAGTCCCACTCAAAGTTGTAATCGGTCTTGCCAAGCTTGGGACCTGCGGGCCAGCCACCGAGCGATGTGTGATAGCCAGCGTCTTGAAACAGTTTGGGAACCATCACGATGTTGCTCGGCAGCACGATCTTTTCTGTGCCGCGTCCGCTTCGATGGTGATGAGCACCGATGCTCGTTTGATACATGCCAGTAATGAACGCCGAGCGACAGGTGGAACACACCGGAGCAGTTACATACGCACTGGTGAACTTGACGCCGGCGGCCGCTAGTTTATCAACGTTCGGCGTTTTGATCGCTGTCTCGCCATAGCACGCAAAGTTGGCTGACATATCGTCGGGTATGATCCAAACGATGTTCGGTCGGTCTGCGGCGATTGAGAATGTCGCACCCAAGAGCAACGCAACAACGAAAGAACTAAAGAGGCTGTACCGATTGAGCTTACTTGCATTCACAGACAAAATGTTTCGCGGCATGTGAGTTGATTAACCTCTGGGGTATTGGTTCCGACGGCAAAACGGCTCCGGATTGGACAGCATACCGGCGATTGCCTCCGGCAAGTTGTTCATGCGACGAGTTCGCGAATTTCACGCAATCAGTTCGCGAATGATGTGTGCGGGTTCGACTCCGGTCAGCCTTTGATCCAAGCCAAGATGTTTATAGCTGAATCGCTCGTGGTCGATGCCCATCAATTGCAGAATTGTCGCATGCAGATCGCGAATGTGAACGGGATCGCGGACAATGTTGTAGCTGAACTCGTCGGTCTCGCCGTAGATCGTGCCGCCCTTCACGCCGCCGCCAGCCATCCACATCGTAAAGCATCGTGGATGATGGTCGCGCCCATAATTCTCGTGACTCAGCCCGCCTTGAGAGTAGATCGTTCGGCCAAATTCGCCTCCCCATATCACCAGGGTCGAATCGAGCATTCCACGTTGTTTCAGGTCGGCGATCAAACCTGCACATGGTTGGTCAACATCCATGCATTGACTCGGCATTCGCCCGCCAACGTTTCCGTGATGATCCCAATTGTTGTGGTAAATCTGGACAAACCGCACGCCACGTTCGGACAATCGACGTGCCAACAAAGCTGAGTTAGCGAACGTGCCCGGCGTCTTTGCCGCTTCACCGTATAAATCCCACGTCTGTTGTGACTCAGTTGACAGGTCGACCAATTCCGGAACACTCGATTGCATGCGGTATGCCATCTCGTACTGTTCAATTCGCGTTATCGTTTCGGGATCATTCAGCGTCTGGTAGCGAAGTTTGTTCAGCTCACTAATAGAATCGAGAGTCTTGCGTCGCAGTTCACTCGATACGCCGGGTGGATTTTGGATATAAAGAATCGGATCGCCCTTGCTGCGGAATGACACACCGCCGTGTTTCCCGGAGAGATAGCCGCTGCTCCAAAGACGACCGGAGATCGCTTGCAGTTGTTCCCGGTTAGTGGGCTCAGCGACCATTACCACAAAGGTAGGCAAATCAGCATTGAGTGAGCCCAGTCCGTAGGACGTCCACGATCCCAGGCAAGGTCGACCGGTAACTTGATTGCCAGTTTGGATATACGAGATCGCTGGTTCGTGATTGATCGCCTCGGTATGCATCGAACGGATGAATGCCATCTCGTCAACCATCTTTGCGGTATGCGGCAGCAACTCGCTCAACCACATGCCACACTTACCTTGCTGTGCAAACTTGTATTTACTCGGAGCAATCGGAAATCGCTTTTGGCCGCTTGTCATCGTGGTCAACCGCTGGCCGTTGCGAATCGATTCTGGCAGGTCTTTGTCATACCAATCGTTCATCACTGGCTTGTAGTCGAACAAATCCATTTGGCTGGGACCGCCGACCATGTGCAGATAGATCACTCGCTCGGCCTTGGCGGCAAAGTGCGGAATTCCGGCAACGCCCCCGACTCTTGCCGACGTCATGCTCGGTGCTGCAGTAACTGTTTTCCCCGAGCCCACCAGTGACGCAAATGCAGCGTAACCAAGTCCCTGGGCGGTTCCCGTAAGAAAGCGTCGCCGTGCGATAGAATTAGTCATGATATTGAATGGGCAAGTGGCAAAGTAATACGTATTATGGAGACAGCGTCAGTTGCGCAGAGTTCTCACTTACAAAGCGTCTCGTCAAGGTTCATCATTTCACTGGCGATCATTGTCCAGGCGGCAAGCGAGGAAGCCGGGATATTCTTGTTGGCTTCCGCCTGACCGACGGTCAACAACGCTTCAGCATCCTCCGGCTTAGACTCGTAGTGAGATGTCAACTCTGTTAACGCTGCAGTAAGGATTTTTAACTCACGATCATCCAAGGGGCGGGACAACAACCGTGAGGCAATGAATTGTAGCTTCGCGGCATCGTCAGAAGGGCCACTGGTCAGCGTCATGTTGGCCAGTTTCCGTGAAGCTTCGACGAACTGTGGGTCGTTAAGCGTAACCAGTGCTTGCAGCGGAGTGTTGGATCGTTCGCGACGAACGGTGCACACTTCGCGACTGGGCGCGCCAAGAATCTCCATCGAAGCCGGAGGCGCGGCTCGCTTCCAGAATGTGTACATGCTGCGTCGATACAACGCCGCACCCTCGTCTTGGTTGTAGTTGCGGGTATTGCTCTCGGGCATTGCGACGGCTTCCCAAACACCAGGTGGCTGGTAAGGACGAACCGACGGACCACCGATTTTTGGCGACAGCAACCCGCCCGACCATATCGCCATATCGCGAACCATTTCGGCATCCATGCGGAAACGCGGGCCATGCGACAGCAACCGGTTCTCAGGATCATTCGCAGCCGCAACATCGCTTACGGTTGCCGCTTGCTGATACGTCGCACTGGTTAACATCAAACGAAATAGGGCCTGGACATCCCAGCCACCGTCACGAAACTCGACTGCCAAGTAATCGAGTAACTCGGGATGACTTGGCATTTCTCCGGTCACACCAAAATCACCGCTGGTGCGAACAATACCGGTGCCAAACACTTCCTGCCAAAATCGATTCACCGTCACGCGTGCGGTCAACGGATGGTCGTCCGAGAACAACCACTGAGCCAATCCCAATCTGTTTGGCGAACGCTCTCCAAGCGGCGGCAACGACGACGGCGTATTGGCCGAAACTTGGTCTAAGCGTTGATCGTATTCTCCACGGTTGAGTAAGAAGGCAATCGCCGGCTCTGGTTTCTCATTCATCACATGGGCGACCGTACCTCGCGTGCGAATGGCTTCGTGTTCCGCCCTTACTCGGGTCAATGCATCGGAGCTTTGCCGATACTCAGGACTTTGGTTCTCTAAATACCAAGTGGTGAGTGCATCACCACGGGCTCCCTGCAGCGATTCGCCGGGCAACGATGCAGCGTACACTGCGGCACTGGCACTACCGATCTGGTTGATCGCCGCGCCACTTAGACTGGCGTTGTACAGCCTCAGATCGTTGACCCGCAATCCGTTGGCGGGCGAATCAGCGAAGCGACGGGCGATTGTCAGCGGCACCGATGCTCGTATTGTGCGATCCTGGGCAGTGGTTCCCAGTGAATTGTTGGCGAGCTCGCGATTTTTTTGCTCTTTTCCATTGACGAACAAGCGAATGCCATCGGCGTTACCAGACCCTTCATTGACGACCGCTACATGGCTCCACTGGTTCACCGGCACCAGCTCGTTGGAAATGATCTTGATGGCTCGCTCAGGCCATTTGTTGACGAAGTGTGTTGCCAGTCGTCCGCCGTTCATCCACAAGTCCCAGCCTCGGAAGCTGTCGGGTTTCTCCATACAGGCAACGATCGAGCCCGTGATGTCACCGCGTGTGGGAAACACCCAAGCAGCGGCAGTGAAAGGATCGCTCAGATCGAAATCACCGATACCCGGTATCGCCAATCGCGTGTTGTCCGAGCCCACAATCGACTTCGGCCCCGTTTGTCCCTCGTCCCACGCAAGCGCGGCTGTTGACGTTATCGGAACGATACGTCCGTCAATGAGTACGCTGGTCGTGTCACCATTGCCTTCGGCGAGCGGTGCGTGCAACACAAGATTCTCGTTGTGAGGAATCGTCTTGCTGATCGCTGGACCGGTCAGTCCCACGGTTGCAAGTTTCTCGCGGGTCGCCAGCTTCAAATTGGCAAGCTGTTTTTCAGCTTCCGGGATCAACTCGTCCAGCTCGCGCCACCGCTGGCGATCTTCGGCAATCGGTACGACGACGATGGGCGGAGTGTTCGGTATGTTGCCGTCTCGAACCGCTTGCGTCGTGTTGTTAAAGAACGCGGACATCGAATAGAAGTCCTTCATTGTCAGCGGATCAAATTTGTGGTCGTGACAGACTGCACAGCCGGTCGTCAGTCCCAACCAAACCGCCGATGTCGTTTCCGTTCGGTCGCGGGCGTACAACACTGCGTACTCCTCGTCGATGATCCCGCCTTCGTTGGTGGTCATGTTGCAGCGATTGAAACCTGTCGCTACAAGCTGGTCGAGCGTCGCGCCAGGCAACAAGTCACCCGCAAGCTGTTCAATCGAAAACTGGTCGTACGGCAGATTGCGATTGAATGCGTTGATGACCCAATCACGATAGGCCCAAATTTCGCGAAAGTTATCAAAGTGAATACCATGCGTATCAGCGTAACGGGCATAGTCGAGCCAGTATCGACCGCGATGCTCACCCCACGTGGCCAGCGAAAACAGTTTGTCGAGATACTTGTCGTAGGCATCGGGACTTCCGTCGTTGACAAACTCGTCGACAAGACTGGGATCGGGAGGTAGCCCCGTGATGTCAAGCGAAGCCCGACGCGCCAGTGTACGACGATCAGCGGGTGGGGATGGCTGCAAACCCTCGGTCTCCAAGCGATTCAAGATGAACCGATCGATGGGATTGCGTACCCACTGAGTATTCTTCACCGGCGGCAATTCAGGTCTCGACGGGGCGATGAAGGACCAGTGCGGTTGGTACTTTGCACCATCGCTGATCCAGCGTGTGAGGGTTTCCTTTTCGGATGCCGACAGTTCTTTGTGCGATTTCTTCGGCGGCATCACGCCGTCTTCATCAGCCGCAAGATTGATACGGGCGATTAACTCGCTGGCCGCCGCATCTCCGGGAACGAACGCACCAAAATCGATCGCCTCTTCACGAAGGTCCAAGCGTAACCCGGCCTCACGTGTCGCACTGTCCGCTCCATGGCAAGCGAAACACTTGTCAGCGAAAATCGGACGGATATCTCGGTTGAAAGTCAATTCATCGGCGGCGTCTGTATGCAACGACAACGACAACGAAACAATCACTAGCGAGGTGACCAATTGAATCGAAAAACGGTTGAACATCCAAGCAGTCTGAGATTCGTGGTTGAGAAACTGGGCGAATGGAAATCATAGCTCATCGGCTGAGCGAGCACCAAGTTTGTGTCTCTCGCTCCCCAGAGGAAACGGAATCCATTATGGCCGCCCGGCCAAGAAACTTCGAGCGGCTTTTTCACGATACCCAGCGAAACCAGCATAAAACCGAGCGACTTTCCTTGACGCTTGGGCTGGCTATGTTGAACACAGAGAAACGAAACAGTCGGAATTCAACGGCGGCAGGTATGCTGGCTATTCAACACGTTTCGCCGTTTGGCGGATTCCATTTTGGTGCAGCACCAACGAGTGAGCGGAGCCGGTTTCCCCAAGCTTAAACTCCAACTCGGCATCGATGACTTTATAGAACCAACGCGTTGCGCTCTTGGCGTACACTTGCAGAGTAGGTTGGTTGGTGACGCCGACCATCAACCGACCCTTGTCCACCTTGACGTCAAAGACAAAGGTGGGCGCAAGTTCGTAGCGTCCTTCCAATCGAGCCATTGCTGCTGCATCGACTTCGATCTCTTTGGCAATTTTAATTGGTTCTACCTGCATGCCCGCAAGGCGCTGGACCAACATCTCAGCCAACGTGTCGACTTCGTTCACCGTCCCTGTATTTGCCAGCACGACGACGCCGAGGTTCAACTTGCGATTAATAAAAACGGCACTGTGATAGCCGCCAGTTTGGCCATTGTGCCACCGCGTCTGGCCATCGCGAGCGATCATCCATCCGAGTCCCATTGCAAAACTCTCTCCGTCACTGGGACGATGTTGCTTCCACGCCAGTTCGATCGCGTCGCCGATTCTTCCTTGTGGGCGATTCAAGTTTGCAGCAACAAATTTCATCATGTCCGCCATCGTGCTGCGAATCCCTCCTGCGCCCGGTAAGTCGGCGAAATCCCAGGTGGATGTTTCGTTTCCGTGCTCAGCATGTGGCATCGCCAGTCGCTGCCTCTGATCCGGCGAAAGCGAGATCACGGTGTCAGACATCTCCAGCGGCTTGGCGATGCGGTCGCTCAGCAATTCCTCGTACGTAACACCAGCTCGCTTGGACAACATGTATCCCAACCACGAGACCGCGAAGTTGCTGTACTCGAACTCAGTCCCCGGTGCACGACGTAGTTTGTGTTCCCGCAGAAAATCGAGAGCCTTGGTTGAATCGTAGCTTGCATACGGGTTATCGCTCTCGGCGTCTTGCAGGTTATCCGGCAGCCGTGGCAGCCCCGATCGATGCGTCGCCATATCCAGCCACGTGATCGACTGTTCTTGCCATTTCGGCAGCGGAACGGTGGTCACATCAACCCCAGGAGTTTGCTGCAACATGCCCTCGTCAGCGACTGCGGCATCGGCGAGCAGTATCCCGGTGAAGACTTTGCTTACCGATCCAATCTCATAGAGTGTTCGATCGTCGGCAACGCGTTGTCCTTGCTTGGTTCGGCCCAGGTGAAACGTAAACTGTCGTTTTCCATCGATAACACCCACTGACAAACCATCGGCTCGCTCGGCTTGAACCAATGGAGCGGCTAACTCGCGAGCCTCCGCCATCGTCATCTCCGCTGCCGACAGCACACGAATGCTTGACCCGAGCGCGCAGACCAACACGGCAAGAATTATCAACTTGACATTCATTCTTGAAAGCTCATGTAAAAAGATGCAGTACCCGGTTTCCGTAGTGGATCTTGTTTAAGATCCAGCTTCGTCGGATCTTTAGCAAGACCCACTGCAACTAGCTGGCTGAGTTTTACTTGAACACGCCCTTAGATCTTAGCATCTCGATGACTGCATCGGCACAAGCGTCGACAGTTTTCTTGGATGCGTCGATGACCAGTACCGCGTCCATGGGGGCTTCATACGGGGCTGTCACGCCGGGGAAGTTAGGCAGCTCGCCAGCATCCGCTTTCGCGTATTGACCTTTTGTATCACGCTCGCGACAGACGTCGATCGGCGTGGAAACATGCACGACAAAGAACTGTGATTCACCGATCAATTTGCCGACTTTCTCTCGCACGTCCGCTGACGGTGCAACGAACGAAGCGATGCAAATCAGACCCGCGTTGTTCAGCGCGTGAGCCAAGTGAGCACTACGACGCAAGTTCTCACTGCGATCATCGGCGGTGAATCCGAGATCAAGACTGAGCCCACGACGTACCGCTTCGCCATCAATGATTGCGACACTGCGTCCGCGGTCGAACAGCTTGCGCTCGACCGCTTGGGCAATCGCCGTTTTTCCACTCCCTGTCAGTCCAGTCAACAGCACGGTTGCTGGTTGTTGTCCAAATCGTCCAGCTCGTTCTTCGGCGGTGACAACTGAAACTTGTGTCTCGCTATCGCCAGACGGTTGAATTTCCTCGTCATCCCAAACGCTACGTCGCGACGCGTTAACGTCACGATCCAGGATCATCCCGGCCGCGACGGTGGCGTTAGTGATACGGTCCACAATGATGAATGCGCCCGTGGAGCGATTGCTACGGTAGGCGTCGTAGTGAATCGGTGCCGACAGGGTCACGCTCACGCGACCGATTTCATTCAGTTCCAATTGCGGAGCCGGCGCCCGGTGCAATGTGTTGACATCGACACGGTACTTCAGCGTATCGATACTGCCGGGAACTGTATGCGACGTGTGTTTGAAGAGGTACGTCTTACCAGGAACCATCGTTTCGCCACTCATCCACACCAACATCGCTTCGAAGTGATCTCGTGTGTGAGGCACATTGCCTGGTCGCACGATCATATCACCGCGACTGGCGTCAATCTCGTCGGTCAACGTGAGCGTAATCGACTGGGGCGCGAACGCTTCATCCAAGTCGCCATCAAACGTCACGATTTTCTTGACCCGGGACTTTTGGCGACTCGGCAGCACCATGATCTCTTCGCCGGGACGAATCGTGCCCGAAGCGATGGTGCCGCAAAAACCACGGAAGTCCAAATTCGGTCGGTTGACATATTGCACTGGCATGCGGAAGTCTTGCAAATTCCGATCGCTGCCGATGTAAACTGTTTCCAGAAAGTTCATCAACGTACTGCCGCTGTACCACGAACAGCGTTCACTGCGATCGACAACATTGTCGCCGTCCAGAGCGCTGATCGGAATGAAATGCAAGTCGGGAAGATCCAACCTCGCGGCGAACGAGCGGTAATCATCGCAAATCTCGTTGAACCGATCTTCGCTAAAGTCGACCAAGTCCATCTTGTTGATCGCGACGACAACGTGTCGAATTCCCAACAACGACACGATAAAACTGTGCCGTCGGGTTTGCGTCAAAACGCCGTGTCGAGCATCGACGAGGATGATGGCTAGGTCCGCGCTACTGGCACCCGTCGCCATGTTCCGCGTGTATTGTTCATGGCCGGGCGTGTCGGCGATAATGAATTTGCGTTTCGCGGTGCTGAAATAGCGATACGCGACGTCGATGGTAATCCCTTGCTCGCGTTCAGCCTTCAGCCCGTCGGTGAGCAGTGCGGGGTCGAATTTTCCACCAGTCGTGCCGATGATTTTGGAGTCGGCTTCGAGTTGTGCTAAGTGATCTTCGTAGATCATCTTGCTGTCGAAAAGCAATCGCCCAATAAGCGTACTTTTTCCGTCGTCGACACTTCCACAAGTGATGAACCGTAGCAATTGCTTGTGTTCGTGTTGCTTGAGGTAAGCTTCGATATCGGTTGCGATTAAGTCAGATTGATGGGACATGAAGACAGCAACGAGTGATCAGGTAACAGTGATGAAAGTGACAGTAAACAGGGACGTTAAAGTATCTTAGAAGTATCCTCGACGTTTTTTCTCTTCCATTCCCGCGCCGCCTTCGTCTTGATCGATGATCCGACCTTGTCGCTCGCTCGTTTTTGCCAGCAACATTTCTTGAATAACTTCGGGCAGTGTCGCGGCATGACTTTCGACTGCACCGGAGAGTGGATAACAACCCAAGGTACGAAAGCGAACCATTTTCAATTCCTCTTTCTCGCCAGGAAGCAATGGCATCCGTTCGTCGTCTCGCATCAGCAGCGTTCCCTTGCGATTCACAACGCGACGCTCTGCGGCCAAGTACAAGGGCACGATCGGAATGCTTTCCAAGTGGATGTATTGCCACACGTCCAGTTCGGTCCAATTGCTCATTGGGAACACGCGGATCGACTCGCCCTTGTTCACGCGACCGTTGTACAAGTTCCATAATTCGGGACGTTGATTTTTGGGGTCCCAGCGGTGCGCTTTGTCGCGAAAGCTGAATACACGTTCCTTAGCCCGACTCTTCTCTTCGTCTCGGCGGGCGCCACCGAACGCGGCATCGAATTCGTACTTGTCCAGAGCCGCTTTAAGCGAGTCCGTTTTCATCACTTCGGTGTGCCGTTCGCTGTCCTCCCAAGGCGGAATGTTCAGCTTCAAACCTTCCTCGTTGATGTGCACGATCAGGTCCAACCCCAGCTCCTTGCGGGCGTAGTTTTCACGAAATTCGATCATTTCGCGAAACTTGTACGTCGTATCGACGTGCATCAATGGAAACGGCGGCTTGGCAGGATAAAACGCCTTTAGCGCCAGGTGAACCAAGACCGCGGAATCCTTGCCGATGCTGTACAACATCACAGGTTTTTTGAATTCGGCAGCCACCTCACGGATGATATGGATGCTTTCGGCCTCAAGTTGCTTGAGGTGCGTCAAACTATATTCAGACATTATGCGACCCCATCCGAGGAAGGGGATTGGTTGGTGGTAGCGACAGCGTGTTTTCGCGTTTTAGCACGCGACGGCCCGAGTATAGACAGACAACGAAAAAGTTACATAGACGAATGTGTGTTGAACTCGCCTACTCGCGTGCGGGTGCCCTGCCAGCCGATACAGCAACTGTAATCGTCATGACGGTACCCTAAATTATCCTACGCCAAACTTCGATTCGGTCGGCACGGCGGGCACAAGCACGGGTATTTCCGATCGGCGAGGGTGACCTCAGGCGTATTTTTCGCCACGGGGACCGGCGGGCCAGATTTGCAGAATAACGCCTTCGCTCGCGGGCGAAGTCTCGCCGTCAGCGGTCGTTTCGCCGTCGCCACCGCCGAGCGGGTAACTGGCGACGCGGCGAAGTTGCAAGTTCTTCAGCACGCCGTGGTGCCGCGCCTCACCTCGTTCTTCCACCCATTTAGGCCCTTTGATCAACAGCAACCGATCCACGTTGGTCCAGTGCGGTTCGATCCAACGACAGAACTTGACAATACTTCCCACGGCTCGGCTGACGATGGTTGTGAAGCGAAAATCTTCCAGCAATTCCTCGCCACGAGCGGCATAAACAGCGACCGGTGCGTCGATCGCCGATACGATTTCGTTCAGCGCCCCGGCTCGCTTGGCGACTGACTCAGCCAACGCCACCTCGATATCAGGTCGTAAAATCGACAACGGAATTCCCGGAACACCATTGCCGCTTCCCAGGTCCAAGACACGCTCACCGGCTTGCAACAACGGGGCAAGTTGCAGACAGTCACGCAGGTCGCGGCTGACAAACAAATCCCAAGTCGTATGGCGTGTCAGATTGAGTTGCTTATTCCACTCCCACATCGAGCGGACGTAGGCTTCGAGACGCTCGACGGTTTCGGGCTCCAGTTCAATGGAGCGGGCGGCGAGCACGGCGGTGAGTTCAGGGTCGATGGGCATACGCTTAGAGCCGATCCGAACAGGGGTCTGACCCTCTTCGGCAAGTCCAAAGGGTCAGACCCCTTTTCGGATACTTGGTTAGATTACAAATTGTGAACGATGTCAGATAGAGTGGACCGAATGAGTAACGCGTTTTCGCCGATGGTCCGCGATCCAGAGGCCGAGGATCGTCGACGTCCGTTGTCGATGGACTTGATCCAAAGAATGTGGGCGCTGATGCGACCATACGCCCTTCGCCGCAACGTATTGTTGGTACTGGTGGTGCTGCGTGCGGTCCAACTTCCGGCGCTGGCTTGGTCGATCGGCGCAGTCATCAACGGTCCGATCACGAACAAGGCTCCGTTGGGGTCGATCGTTATTGCGTCCCTTGGCGTTCTCGTCCTCGCCGCCTGGACGCAAATCACGCTGGTTTATCGCCAACGATTGGCACTGCAGTTGGGCGAGTCGATCATTCACGATTTGCGAGGCCAAGTCTACGAGCATCTGCTGACGATGCCGATGAGCTTCTACGACAAGACCAAAACCGGACGAGTGATCAGTCGCATTACAAGCGATTGCGATGCCGTTCGCACCGGAGTCCAGGACGTGTTGTTTGTCAGCATGGTCCAAGGAGGACAAATGATTGGCGCCGCCCTCGTGATGCTCTGGTACGACTGGCAATTACTACTGGTCGTGTTGGCGGTCAGTCCGGTGATGTGGGTGATCGGCAGTGTGATGCGTCATCGATTGAGCGAATCGTACCGTGAAGTGCAAGAGAGTTTTTCTCGAGTCACCGCCACGATCGCCGAATCGGTAGCCGTCATCCGCGTAACCCAGGCTCTGGCGCGTGAGGAAACGAACGCTGAATTGTTTCGGCAATTAACTCGCGACCACGCTGAATACAACATGAACAGCGCTCGCCAAGGCGGACTGCTGATGCCGCTTTTGGAATTGACGGGACAAATTTCACTCGGGCTGGTGCTGATTGTGGCGGCCTACCGCACGCTCGTTGCGTCGGAACCAATGCCCGTGGGAGACTTGATCCAGTTTTGGTTTCTCGCTGGATTGTTCTTCAGCCCGATCCAGGCGCTGGGCAACCAATACAACCAAGCACTGACAGCCATGGCGGGAGCCGAACGTGTGTTTCGTTTACTCGATTCACCGCCTGAATGGACGGACGTTGCCGACGCTAAACCGCTTCCTATTCCGCTTCGCGGCGAGTTGTTGGTCGAGGACGTCTCGTTTGCATACGAACTGGGTCGTCCGGTGCTTGAACATGTTTCGTTTACTGCGGCACCTGGCCAAATGATCGCTCTGGTGGGTGAGACTGGCAGTGGCAAGTCGACGCTAGCGTCGCTAATTGCTCGCTACTATTTGCCAGTTGGCGGACGCATTTGTCTGGATGGTCACGATATTCGCAGTGTTACGAGCCAGTCGCTGTCCCGTGTGGTCACGGTGGTGCCGCAACAGAATTTTCTTTTTACTGGTACGGTACTGGAAAACATCTTGGCGGGACGACCCGATGCGAAAAACGACGACGCCGTGGCTGCCTTGCGAGAACTTGATTGCGAGTGGTTGATCGATGCCCTACCCGAAGGCTTGCAAACTCAAGCAGGCTCACGCGGCGGCAGAGTGTCGGTTGGTCAACGGCAGTTGATCTGTTTCGCCCGCGCGCTGCTCGCCAATCCCCGCATATTGATTTTGGATGAAGCGACCAGCGCTGTCGATACGTTGACCGAACTGCGGATTCAACATGCACTGGAACGATTGCTGAGCGACCGTACCAGCGTCGTGATCGCGCACCGCTTGAGCACCATTCGCAACGCCAACCAAATCCTCGTGCTGGATCATGGACGAATCGTTGAGCGTGGAACGCATAGTGAATTGTCAAACGCCGACGGTTTGTACGCTGCGCTCAACAGACGCTTTAACACGCACGGATCGGGAGTTCACTTCCAGTCATGAAAGGGCCATGGTCCGTTACCACTAGCATTGGGTGGGCACTCGATAAAGCCGTCGCTGTGAGCCAGCGACACCAAGTCGCCGCTGCCCTGAGAGTCGACAATTTCTACGACGCCATTGTCCACCCATCGCACCAGCCGTAGCCAATGAAGCGGCAGGGTCGTATCACCAAAGCTCGTCACGGTGACACTTGGCACTCGCATGTTCCAATCGCTTTGTCCTGACATTTTTGCCAGCAAGGGAATTGCGAATCGGCGACAGCAAACTGTTGCGCTGACGGGATTGCCGGGCAATCCAAGAATTAACTTACCATCAGCCGTTGCTGCCCCCAGGATCGGTTTTCCTGGCCGAATCGGCAACCCATGAAACACGGTCTCGGCGTCGACTTCGCGAACGACGTCAGGAACGAAATCATAATCGCCCATCGAAACACCGCCGGTAATCAACACCGCATCGGACTGTGCCAGACGATCGGCTACTAACTCTGCCAAAGAAATCCGCTCATCGTCGTTGTGATCAACGTGTTCGACATTGATCCAGGGTCGTGTATCAAGTAACGAGGTCAAGACGACTCGATTGCTGTCACGCAATTGCCAGGGCTTGGGTGACTTTGCAGCGAACAGTCCGATCTCGTCCCCGGTCGTGATGATTGACACACGCACGGGAGCATAAACGTCGACTGCGATGTAGCCAAAATTCGCGATCGCCGCACGATGAGCTGCGGTCAAACGAGTGCCGGGAACAAGAATTGTGCTGCCGGCCTTGGCGTTCTCGCCCGCACGACGAATGTTGTCGCCTGCCCGCGTTGACATCGCTGGCTGTCGAAAGCGAATCGAGTCCACGAGTTCTTCGGTGTCCTCTCGACGTACAACAGCGTCCGCTCCCGCAGGCACTACCGCACCGGTGAAGATGCAAACCGCTTCCCCTTGCGGCATGATCGGCGGCGGTGAACCCGGTACGCTCTCCAAAGAAAACGGCACCGGCTCATTTGTTTGTAAATTGCTCAATCGAATCGCAAACCCGTCCATTGCCGACACGTCGGCTGCGGGGCTGTCACGGTCAGCGACGATCTCTTGTGCCAGAACGCGGCGGGAAAAAGTACCCACGCTCGGTTCGATATCGACGATGGCCAGTCGATCAGCGAGCGAAGTGATTGCCTGTTCCACTTGACTCTCAGTCAGCGTTTGAGTTGACATTCTCAAGCTCTTTCAAAGTGTTGATATTATGACAAGATTCGGAAGGAAAAGAAACAACCTGAATCGATTGCGAATTAATCCATCTTATCAGGCTGCGATCCGCGGAAGTGGATAGCGTTGCTATTTCTTCGGCGAGATTTACAGGATAGATTCCGATCAGCGGCTCGATTGAAACGCTTCGAGCAAGCGTCAATAGCGTTTCAGTGTGCCATTTGTCTCGCAGGATAGCGAGTTCGTTGGCTGTGAGATTGGGTACGTCAACGGGAATATACAAACAAGCAGCGCAACCGTTTTCGCCTGCATATTTAAGTGACGCAGCGATCCCCGAGGCTGGGCCCTGGTAAGGAAGAGCATCGTCAATCGTGATCTCGTTATGAGGTTGGGACGTTCGGCCACTGACGACGACGCCGTCGCATACAGCGCGCAGTCGATTTATCGCGTGCTGCAAAAATGTACCGCCGGTCGGATGCGGTAAAGTTGCCTTGTCTTGCCCCATCCGCGACGACTTTCCACCGCACAAGACGACACCCAACAGCCGTGCCCGGGGCGGTTGTGCTCGCGATTGGACGACTGGTGGTGGGGACATTGACTGGCCGTGGAGACACTACTGCTGTGTAGATTGCTGTTGTTGTTTGGGGAAGGTTTGTTGCTGCTGTTTGGACAACACATCCTCGACCCACGAACGAGCTCGCATCATGGTCGGGAACCCGATCGTTGGTGCCGCCAGAATGGCGACGTGCCGCAGATCGTCAGGCAGACATCCCGCTTCGAGTGCCTTGCGACAATGGGAGTGCGCTGCACCTTCCAGGCCACTGCCGACGGAAATGGCTAGTTTCACGAGCGCAACCTCGCGGTCCGAAAGCGGCCCCGCCTCACGAGCGGCCTTGCCGAACGATTCATAAGCTTGCATCAACTCTGGATAACTTGAGTGCATCTGCTGGTAAGGTTTAGGAATCATTTTAATTATACAAGTCAACAACGAATGGAGCGCGTGTAAAACTTTACCAAGCTTAACTGATCGGACGAAAACGAACGTCGCTTAAAAGACAGCTAAAAATAGTCGATCTCGAAATAGTCAACGCAGTACTGCTGCGTGTGCAGAAAAAAATCACTCGATGATCGAAGTTAACGGATGTCACCGAAACCTGCCAGCCATAACAGTGATACCGAAGCCGGACAGTTACTTTACGAATTGGAACGTCGCCAAGACGACGTGCTGCGTGATTTGGATGAGCTCGATGCTAAACTGAGCGAAGTGCTTCGCGGTTTGGGCGTCAGTGTCGCCGAAGACATTGACCCAGCCATCGAGTAGTGAATCCGGCTGCCTGTCAATCGTCGTTGCCGCGAGTCAAGTGTCCACTGCTGTTGATCGCCAGCATCAATCGCAGCATCACCGCGATACTGCCGATGACGCCAATCACTCCCAACACGCTGAGGCGTTCGATGCCCCACCACGTGGCGTCAGGGAAGAGCACAGGCCGTACCTCGAAGGCTAACAGTAGCGACGAGCCCAAAAATACGGCGCTCGCCATGATTCCTAGGACGAGCCGATTGACGGTGGGGCCAATACGACGATGTTCCAAGTTCACGCGAAGTTCGCCGCGTCGTGCGATTCGCATCAGCCCGAGCCATTCGTCGGGCATCGCTTCGAGCAGGTTCTCGACTTCCAGGTAAATCCGTCGTGCTTGACGTAGCCGCCGCTGTGGACTCAATCGCCGAGCCACCGAACGACGCATGAAGGATTTCACCACATCGAGTGAATCAAAGCTGGCCCCCAGTTCCTTCAACGTCCCTTCAAGCGAAATCAACATCTTCAACAACAGCGCCGATTGGCTTGGCAGTTTGATCGCGTGTCGATGCAACAGTTCACTCAACTCGTTCAGCGCTCCGGCGATATCGAAACTACCCAGACTCTGTCGGCCATAGATGGAAACAAAGTCCGCGACATCGATCGCCAATGCGGATTCATCCAGCGTCGGTGGAGCATCGCCGACTCGCCGAATCAACCGTGTCAATCGCGTCTCATCACCCGATGAAATCGCCATCAACATTTCTTCCAGAGATTCTCGTAGGCTCTCGTCGATTCGCCCAACCATTCCGAAGTCGAGAATCCCCAGCCGACCATCGTCCAGTAACAGCAAATTGCCTGGATGCGGGTCCGCATGAAACAAGCCTTCGTCAAATAGCATCCCCAAATAAACGCTAGCGATCGTTGTCGCCAGGAATTCACGCTCAGCGTCGGTGATCGGATGACACCGCGTCGCCGAAAGCGGAGTCGTCCTGATATCTTCCCAATCGCCCTCGACGATCGCTTTGCCATCTGTGTTCTCGTTGTGTTGGGAGTTCTCCTTATTCTCCGGCCGCTTATGTTCCCGAGGCTCGTCATGGTCGCAGGCGGAGGCCGTCGGCGATGCAAACAGATCCGCCAGCGACCGTCCTCGCAACTCATCCATTACCAACACACGCCGAGCACACAGCTTTGGGATTGGACGTGGCACAACGACTTCGGATTCACGATCAGCCAACAGGGTGCGAAACAGATCGAGGTTCTGTCGTTCACGGTTAAAATCTAACTCGCGCTGAATCATCGGCGACAATTGGCGCACCATTTCACGGGGCCCCCAAGCAACGAACGCGCCGGCTCGCTCAGCCAGATCAGCTAACCCGATAAGCACCTCGATATCTTGACGCATCGTTTGTTCAATATCCGCGCGTTGCACCTTCATGACCACACGTCGCCCGTCCTTCAATACGGCGCGGTGTACTTGGCCGATCGATGCCGCGGCCAGCGCCTCCGCCTCGACGCTTTGGAACTCCGTATCACAGCGGTCGCCCAACTCGGTACGAAGCGTTTGCTGAACAATTTCGATCCCATCGGCTCGGACATTGGATCGCAGTCGCTTCAGTTCCTCGCCGAGCTTGGGGCCGACCAAATCCGGACGGGCGGCGAGCACCTGGCCGACCTTGATAAATGTTGGCCCGAGTTCCGTCAGAGCCATCCGCACTCGTTGTTCACGCGAGTACTGGGCTAACGGCGTGCCGCCATGGTCTTTGAACCAATTGCGAAACGGTCCCGAATCGTATCGGCTGAGCCAATCCGCCAATCCGTAACGACGAAGAACCGCAAGGATCTCTCGCCAACGCTGGATATTGCGGTACAACTGGGGGATCGCCGTAATTTTCATTCCGCTATTGTGATCGCAGAGGGCCTGTGGGCGAAGGCAATAGCGGAAAAAAACACGAGCCACCCAATCGATTACCACCGTTACAATAAGCAATAACCATACAATTCATTTTTGGGAGAACCTCGTTTGACATCTCTGCCTGTTGTCGAATCCGACCTGCATCCGCTCAAGCCCTACAAAACGCTGCAAGCTGGCGAGCTGCAATCGCGGATCGAAGCCGTACGTTCCCTGCTCGGCGACGAATTGCTGATTCTAGGCCACCATTATCAACAAGACGAAGTGATTGCTCACGCCGATTTGACAGGTGATAGCTACCAGCTTTCTCAAATGGCGGCCGCGAGTGCGAATTGTCGCACGATCGTATTTTGTGGTGTCCACTTCATGGCCGAGACGGCGGACATTTTAGCAAACCGTCCCGAAAAGCTCGACGCGCGTCAGGGTCGTCGCATCAGCGTGCTTTTGCCCGACATGGCTGCGGGATGCTCGATGGCCGACATGGCCGGTATTAAGCAAGTTCAAGGCGCCTGGGCCGACATGGGCGAGGTTATCGATACTCGCCGTGTGATACCCGTTACCTACATCAACAGTGCCGCCAGTTTAAAGGCCTTCTGTGGTCGTCACGGTGGTATCGTTTGCACTAGCAGTAACGCTGCCGCTGTCATCCAGTGGGCGTTCGAGCGAGGTGACCGTGTCTTGTTTTTTCCCGACCAGCACCTCGGGCGAAATACGTCCCTGGCGATGGGGATCACTGAGCAACAAATGCCCGTTTGGGATCCGTATGCCGTAGATCTGGGCGGTAATACGGAAGCAGCCTTGCAAAACAGCCGCGTGATTCTGTGGAAAGGACATTGTAGCGTGCATCAAATGTTCCGCGCCGAACATGTGCATGGATTTCGTAAACAGTATCCTGGGATCAAGATTTTGGTCCATCCGGAATGTCCTCGCGAAGTCAACGATTTGGCTGACGTGTCCGGAAGCACTGGCAAGATCATTCGCACGGTGCAGGAGAGTCCCGCTGGCACGAAATGGGCGATCGGCACTGAATTGCATCTGGTCAATCGACTCAAGGCGGAACATCCCGAGCAGGAAATCCATTTCCTCAGTCCCGTGGTGTGCATGTGCGCGACGATGTATCGCATCGATCTGCCACACCTGTGCTGGACGCTGGAAAATCTTCGCGATGGTCATCTCGTTAACGTGATCGAGGTCGATGAACAGACGTCACGAGATAGCCTTGTAGCGCTCGAGCGAATGCTAGTCGTAAAATAGAACTGCGGTTTTTAGATCGAGTAACTTGAGACTCGTCTATCTCTGATAGCCTCCGCTGCGAGGCGAGTGGGTGTTGCTCCGGTACATCCGCTAGTTCTATCTATGAGGCGCGAAGCGCGACGTAGATCGCCATCACTGTCAATGTCGCATACGGCACAAACGCGTGCCAAAATTTCCGTTTGCGGAGCGGGACCAATGCGATCAGGAGCGATGGCATTAGACCCATTGCGATATAAACCGCGAGCACGTTCGCCAAGTCGAAATACACGTAGTAGGCAGCAATGGGCCAGTCGGCGCAACATAGAAACCCAATGGCAACCAGGCCAATAGCCGCAAGCAGCGTTACTCGAAGATGCGGTTGCGACATCGACAACGAAGCATACAACGAAACGCCGGAGGCAATCGCTAGCCCAAAAGAAATGAGTGCCGATAAGATGTGCGATCTATCTGGGATGTCATACAGAGTGATGGTTCCGTCCCAAGGTACAGACGCGAAAAGCGAAAGTTCCACCATTGATGCGCCAAATGTCGTGGCAACCGACCAAAGGCACTCCGACCAGCGCCGTTCGTGTCGACCTGACAGCCCATCGCCGCTCGGCGGTTCGTAAGGATTCTCACGCGTGAACATCATCACTCGCACCTTGGTCTTCACTCACGCGTTGGTCGCCCACAACTGATCTGTCTCCTGTCGCTCTGCACCTGGCTAGCCAAGACCTTAGCGACATCACGTTTCTACTGCGTACCGTCATTGCGGATGACGTACGATCCGCCGAATGCGAAGTCCTCGTGTGTGTGGATCAGTGTCCAATCGTATGAGCAGGGGAACACAGCGAGCTCCAGTTCATTGTAAGCAGAAAGATCGATGATCTGCCCCGAGTATCGTTGAGCGGTACATGGTCGACTGTTCTCCGATATCGGAAACGCTGTGATTCGTGCCGATAGAAAGAGCAAAATCAAATCCTCGCCTTGGGCAGAGAGCCAGCTAGAAACTGCCTTCGGTCCCTCTGTCTGCCGCAGGCAATGGGATTGCTTCGCCAACACGAATGTCCACTGCTTGGTGATCGCAAACGATTCCTGTCGCTTGGGCGTTACGATTGGCACTGCCAGGAGTCTACAATGCGCGACAATTTACGTTCTAATGACGACACGAATCCGTGTGGTGGCTTCAACTCCTTTTTTGCAGGAATGTTTCCGTGTTTTGTCGTTTGATGATGATCTTGGTGGCGTTTTCCGGATCGAGTGTGGTTCGATCAGAGGAAATCGGCGATGCGTGGCGCTATACGCTACAGCCGCCCGGTGAAGGGTGGCGAGCGTTGGCGTTTGATGATCACGATTGGACCCAGGCCAATGGTGGTTTTGGAACTGTCGGTACGCCCGGCGCGAGAATCGGAACGATCTGGGCCACGAAAAGCATTTGGTTGCGTAAGACTTTCGATTTAGCGTCCGTGCCTGCGAAACCTGCGCTATTGATCCATCACGACGAAGATGCCGAGGTTTTTGTCAACGGCAAGTCGGTCACAGCGCTGAAGGGTTTCAGCCTTGACTACAAAATTGTTGTCATTGCTCCAGCACAAGCCGCAGCTCTGAAAGTTGGTAAGAATGTGATGGCCGTACATTGTCGTCAGACCAGCGGTGGGCAATTCATCGACGTGCATCTGGTGGACGCCGACAACGTGCCGAAGTTGCCTCCGGTCACAAGAAACTCGAAACCGTTTCAGTCTGAGTTAATAACGGAGTGGGGCGCTGAAGTGGCACCAACGAATGCCTGGACAGAGTATCCTCGGCCACAAATGCAACGCTCGCAGTGGTTGAACCTGAACGGGCACTGGGACTATGCAATTACACCGATCACACAACAAGTGACGCCGACCGATTGGGACGGCGAGATCTTAGTTCCGTTCAGCTTGGAGTCGAAGCTTGGAGGCGTCCAGCGTTTGCTCGATGCAACGGAGGCCCTGTGGTATCACCGAACGATTGAAGTCAACACGTCGCCGGATAGTCGGCAGTTGCTCAACTTCGAGGCCGTCGATTATTCATGTGAAGTCTTCGTCAACGGCAAGTCGATCGGTAAGCACCGGGGCGGTAACACGCCGTTTACACTGGACGCTACCGAAGCATTGCGAGACGGTGAAAACTCGCTCGTGGTTCGAGTCGAGGACGCGACCGAAGGCTGGCAACTGCGTGGCAAACAGACGCTGAACGCGAGAGGAATTTGGTACACCCAGGTTTCGGGAATTTGGCAAACGGTGTGGTTGGAAAAAGTACCAGCAAGCTTCATCCGCGATTTGCAGATCACGACGGACGCGAAGTCGGGCGGCATTTCGGTGCAACCGTTGATCCATGGTAGAGGCAACGTGCGTGTCGTTGTGAAGGACGCAGACGCGGTGGTTGCACAGGCGACAAGTGCCAGTGGTGCAATGGAGCTGAAAGTCGCAGAGCCGAAACTGTGGTCGCCAAAGTCGCCGTTCTTGTACGATGTTGAAGTCAGCTTGCTGGACGCAACGGGCAATGAACTCGATCGCGTCAAGTCGTACGCGGGCATCCGCTCGGTGGGCAAGGCAGTGGATGAAAACGGGCATTTGCGATTCACGCTCAATGGTGAACCTATCTTTCATTGGGGGCCACTGGACCAGGGGTGGTGGCCCGATGGATTGCTGACTCCGCCGTCGGATGATGCGATGTTGTTTGACATCCAGTGGTTAAAGGACGCTGGCTTCAACATGATTCGCAAGCACATCAAGGTCGAGCCGCGACGGTACTACTATCACTGCGATCGGCTGGGAATGATGGTGTGGCAGGACCATGTTAGCGGAGGTGAGCAACCGGAATGGACGCGGCTGCAACCAAATCCCGTCGACGTAAATTGGCCAGCGAACGAGCACTCGCAGTTCATGTTGGAGTTGGAACGGATGATTGATGCACTGGAGAACCATCCGTCGATTGTTTGTTGGGTCCCATTCAACGAACGTTGGGGCCAACATCAAACGATGGAAGTCGGTAAGTGGACTGTTGAGCGTGATCCGTCGCGTTTAGTGAACATTGCGAGCGGCGGAAACTTCTGGCCAGTCGGGGACATTGTTGATGCGCACAAGTACCCTCATCCAGAGTTTCCGTTCGATCAGGGCAGCGGTGGACGATTTGACGGATTCATCAAAGTGATGGGCGAGTTCGGTGGACACGGCTATCCCGTGAAGGGACATCTGTGGGATGCGAATCGCCGCAACTGGGGATACGGTGGACTGCCACAAAACGAAGCCGAGTACAAGGAACGTTATGCAACTTCGCTCAAAATGCTCAATGAACTTCGTAGCCAGGGAATTGCGGGCGGGGTCTATACCCAGACGACGGATGTTGAAGGCGAGATCAATGGTTTGATGACCTACGATCGCAAGGTCATCAAGATTCCGGCGAAGGAACTTGCGCGTTTGCACGAAGTACTGTTCAATCCGCCGCCCACCGCGAGTCAATCCAGCAACGGCGACGTTCATGTGCGAGCACTCTATCCCGCATATGCTACTCCAGGACCGGATGAAGAGAAGAAGTTTAGCGAGTAAGATACCTACTTCACATCACTTGGCGAGTCATATCGCTTGGCGGCAGTTTTACCATTGAATCTGGCCGCACGTACCCACGAAGGAAAACACCATGAGATTGTTGCTTGTTTTGTTCTCAGTATTCACCATCCACTTGTCGGCCGCGACCGCGCAGGTCGAGGACTTCGACTCCATCAAACTTTACACACTGAAAAACGACGCCGGGATGACAGTAAAAGTCACCAACTATGGTGCCATCATCACGTCAATTGTTGTTCCGGATCGTGAAGGAAAAATGGGCGACGTGGTGCTGGGTTACAACCACGTCGAAGACTATATCAACGCTGTCGACAAGCCATATTTCGGAGCGATCGTAGGTCGATACGGAAATCGAATTGCTGGCGGCCAGTTTTCGCTCGATGGTGAAACGTACACATTGGCTAAGAACAACAACGCGAACCACCTGCACGGCGGTGTGATCGGCTTCGACAAAGTAGTATGGGATGCGACGTACGATCAAGCGAACAACAAGATCCAGTTGTCGTATCTCGCAAAAGACAAAGAAGAAGGCTATCCAGGAAACCTGAAGCTGAAGGTCTCCTACACGTTAACTGAAGACAACTCGATCGTCGTCGAATACCACGCTACGACTGATAAAGCGACGCCCGTGAACGTGACCCAGCACACGTATTTCAACTTGAAGGGCGAGGGTGAAGGCACGATTCTCGATCATGAGTTAATGTTGAATGCGTCGAAGTACACGCCGGTTGATGAGGGTTTGATTCCGACAGGAGAAATGCCGGCGGTTGCCGGGACTCCGTTTGACTTCACTACCGCGAAGCCGATTGGTCGTGATATCGGGAAAGATAATGAGCAACTGAAGTTCGGTCTTGGGTTCGATCACAACTGGGTATTAAACAAAGGTGACAAACCCAATGGATTGACGCTTGCAGCGCGAGTCCATGAGCCGACGACGGGGCGCGTGCTGGAAATCCAAACGACTGAACCGGGGATTCAGTTTTATTGCGGAAACTTTTTGGACGGCCGGTTGAAGGGTAAGTCGGGGAAAACTTACGTCTACCGCGGTGGTTTTTGTTTAGAGACTCAGCATTATCCGGACAGCCCGAACCAGCCGAATTTCCCGTCGACGATTTTGAAGCCAGGTGATGAGCACGTGTCGAAAACCGTCTTCAAGTTTTCGGCCAAGTAACACTACTTCGATTACATTGACAGCATCGGGTCTACCACCGGTGCTCGGGTTTACCACCGGTGCTCGGGTCGGTCGATTATCTCGCGAAGCAGGATTGCTTGCTGGATCCCCCCGGGACTTCGCAACATTTGCATCAAGTCTGCTGCAATATTGCCACTTAACTTGTAATCCCCTGCGGGGGATTGAGAGGCGATCGAGCGCTGGATCTTTGCCAGTCGCTGGGCGGCATATCCCGCCTCTTTGGCTGCGAGGGCTTGGGCGTCCGCTATTCGCCGCCGCTGCATTGCATACGGATCTTCTGCTTGTTCGTTGACGATGATCGCTTCGAGCGGTTCCTCTTCGCCAGCCTGATGATGCGTCGTCAGCCGCTCGGCATGATGACTGGTGTACTCCGGCTTGGGACGCAGCGGCACAGCTTGCGGCTGTGCCTTAGCTTGCCGACGTTGAGCGGCGCGGCGGAGGAAATCTTCTAAGTCATTGGACATGATTGTCGCCTTTGTTGATTCTAGGTCGCCAGCTCACTTGCTGTAGCCGTCGCTACCATCGACCTTGGTTTGTGTCGCTAACGACTTGCGCATTTCAGTATCCGCGTAGATGTTCTGCAATTTGTAGTAGTCCATGATATTCAAGTTCCCACTACGAAAGGCTTCTGCCATCGCCATCGGGACGGCAGCTTGTGCGTTGACGAGTTCAGCGCGGCTCTGTTCGATTTTCGCTTGCATCTCTTGTTCGGAAGCAACCGCGGAGGCACGTTTGTTTTCGGCCCGTGCGCGAGCGACCTGCGTATCCGCTTCTGCTTGATCCGCCTGCAAGCGAGCGCCGATATTTGCACCGACGTCGATGTCAGCGATATCGATCGATACAATCTCGAACGCGGTTTGCGAGTCGAGTCGCTTAGCAAGCACGGCTTTGCTGATCACGTCGGGATTCTCGAGCACCAGTTTGTGGCTGGCAGAGCTGCCGATGGCGCTGACGATCCCTTCTCCAACGCGAGCGATGATTGTTTCCTCGGTGGCTCCACCGATCAGTTGCTGCAAGTTAGCGCGAACCGTTACGCGTGCTTTGACCTTTAATTGTATGCCGTCTTTGGCAACCGCATCCAAGGACGGCTTTGTGGAACCCCGCGGCGGACAATCGATAACTTTTGGATAAACGCTTGTCTGTACAGATTCGAGCACGTCACGACCGGCCAAGTCGATTGCGGTTGCTTCGCGAAAGGTCAACGAAATCGTTTTTGCTTTCTTGGCCGCGATCAAAGCGCGAATGACTTGCTGGACGTTGCCTCCAGCCAAATAGTGTGCTTCGAGCGCGCCGCTGGTCAGCTCCGGGTCATCCAAACCTGCCTGAGTGGCCATGATCTTGCTGCGAACGATCGAGCGGGCGTTGACTTTGCGGAACGTCATTCCAATCAGATTGAACATCGTAATGTTCGACTGGGTCAACTGAGACTGAATCCACAGATTGAAGTAGCTAGCAAAGACAAACAACAATACCAACAGGACACCGAAAACCACGAACGCGGCAATGAGGGCAGTCATTGTTCCGCTGGAGATGTTCTCGCCCTGGGCAATCACCTGTCCGGCGAACATAGAATCGAGCCTCACAAGCAACGTATCGGCCAGGGGCAAGTGACCAAGTACAGCATCATGATTCATTTTTCGAGTCCCGTCGATTGTCGGCAAAATTTATTGAGCATTGGGAGAATTGTTAATGTCACGGTCACCCGAAGCGGTGTCAAGCAAGCGCTGTTGCCAAAACGAGCGCGACGTGCGAATGCAGGGTGCGTGGCGTGCGATTTCGTCTGCGGGCAATTTGGTGAGTCGTTTTTCATATTCCGCCTGCCACTCTTGAAAGTAAGCGACTGCTTCCCGCGTTACTCGTCGTTTGCCCTCGAACTCAATGTACCAGGGTGCGCTCATCGCTGCACGGAAATGCGGTTGGTATTGTGTTACGACGCGTACAATCACCCAACCACTTTCGTTGACAGTCAGTTCGGGAATTCGCCCGCCTGCGAGTGCAAATTCGTCCAATCGAGCACTATAGTGAACGCGTCCGTTGTGGATCACTTCCAGATAATCGACTGGATCACGAACGGATAATGTCAACTCGACACCGAGCTGGAGCGTTTCACCTCGGTTTGCCTGGAAGGTGTGTCCCGGCAGTTTGCCGCCGACCTTCGGACGCAGCAGTGGGCCGTTCGTCGCGACGCTTTGCCCAGCCCATGCCGCCGCCCACCATGCTTGGGCATCCGCCACCGGATCGGCTTCGGGGGGAAACTCTTCTGGGCTGTCAGGCGAAAACGATTCGTATTCAGCAAGAGGCTCGCCGACATACAAACGGTTGTAACCGACCGGCGTGGTATCGGCTTCGTCGCCACAGCCGGCCAGCGGTGCGAGTTTGAAACCGGCTTCGAGCATGTTCCAATAGATCCTCTCGGCGTATCGACCCAAGGACTGGCCGTCGTCAAAATCAGCGTCAGGCGACGGGCGGCCATCGATCGGCCTGTGAATTGTTTTATCCAATCGCAACCAATCTCCCAGCACGAAGATGCCATCGATTTTGCCGCTGGACAACCACACCGGCACGGCCCAAGCAAAAGGATTCTCGATCGCCACGCGAGTCGGGCTAGTCAATCTCGATAATCGGTCATGAGTCAAACTGGGGGCGTCGTCAGTGTCATGGGTGTTAACTGTTGCTGACGTTGTTGTGTTGTTATAAAAGGCGAGTCCATCATTGAACTGCACATCGTCGTCAATCCAAATTGGCGAAAACGGCCCCGCCTGCACTTTATGTGTGTCGACAAGTAATCCCGGTGTCGCGGCGACATGCAGATCTTCTGCGGCCATGCGAATCCGTAAGTCCTTGGTCGATCGTGGCACCAAACAATCGCCGCTGGTCCATCCCAAGTCGAGCATGTTGACCATTCTCGGCAACGCAACCGCGTGCTCGTCGAGGCTGGTCCGCTCCAGGACAAACGAGCCACTGACAATGCGGTACTCCGGACCACGAACCAAGCGAAACGAGTAACTGCCATCAGCCAACGACAACTCGGCGGTACCATCAACCACGCAGCCAAAACCTGCGCCGGGCAACTTGCGAATAACAATTGGCTTGCCCGTGGGGTCACCGCGATAGATTTCCGCGCGAGTTGCGATGTGCTGGTCAGATTCCTCGTCGCGAACTTTGACGGTCAATGATCCACCGGCCCCAGCCACGACTCGCGCCACGAGAGTGCATGAGAGTGTGATACCAACAAGCAAGAATGGCAGTGCACCTCGATGGTAGGTCAGGTGGGCGACGGAATTGCGAAGGCCCCCAGCGGCAAGTTTCTGGTAAAAGAGAGCCAACACCAGCTTGTTAAGTGATCGCAAACGGGAGCGGATCGCCGTTTGCTGCAAAACATCTCGGGTAGTCGAAATGGATTCGTTGTGCCAAGTTGTCACTTCGTTTCTTGTACTCAATACTTTTGGCATCAAACTTTCAACCTGTAAACAGCACGTACCGTGGCAGAAGATTTGTATCAAGTTCTCGGCGTTGATCGCGACGCCGACAAAGCAGCGATTCAGAAAGCGTACCGCAAGCTTGCTCGCAAGTACCACCCGGACATGAACCCGGACAACGAAGCGGCCAAAGAAAAGTTTAAGCGGGTTCAAGAGGCATACGATGTGCTCAGTGACGACGAAAAACGGGCTGCATACAACCGCTACGGTGCCGATTTTGAGAAAATTCGTGCCGGCGGCTTCAACCCCGCCGCTGGTGCTGGTGGTGCGTCGTTTGAAGGTTTGGACTTAGAGTCCATCTTTGGACGCGGTGGGGGAGGCCAAGGCGTGAACTTTGAGCATGGGTTCAGCGACTTTTTCGAGGCGTTGATGGGTGGCCAGGGCCGCGGACGTGGGGCGCGAACGGCACAACGTCGGCCGGCACCACCCGCTCGCGGCACGAATTTGCGGCACGAGTTGGAGATTCCCCTGCGAACGGCTGTTCTTGGCGGTACGACTGAGTTCTATCTGAATCGCGGTGGGCAAAACGAAAAACTCGCCGTGACAATCCCCGCAGGCGTCGAATCTGGAGCGAAGATTCGGCTGCGGGACAAAGGGTATCCGTCGAGTACCGGAGGACCAAACGGGGACCTGATTCTGATTCTGACAATCTCGGATCATCCCTACTTTCGGCGTGTCGGAAAGAACTTGGAAGTCAAGCTGCCGGTTTCGATTGCCGAAGCGGCGCTCGGTGCCAAGGTCGATGTACCGACTCCCAGTGGCACGGTGGCAATGTCGATTCCCGCCGGAACCAGCATCGGCCGGCGGCTGAGACTGAAAGGCCAAGGCGTCAAGTCAGCCGATGGCACTGCGGGCGATCTGATTGTTGAGATTCAGATTCGTTTACCGAGCACTCTCGACGAAGAATCTCAAAAACTGATCCGCGATTTCAACGACCGCAATCCACTTGTACTTCGCGGCGACGTCACATTTTAGGCAGTGAAATCGCGTTTCATTACCAACGCGATTTGAACGATCTTCACAATCCGACCCAATTAGTCACGAAGGACGTCTGAGTCGCAAGAATTTCGAACCCACGGCCTGGGACTGCTCAAACTAGTTTGGTTGTTCCAGGAATCGCGTATCCGGTTTCTGGGCGTGGGTCGTCGACGTGGAGTGGCTTGGGGAATGTGTCCAAGGTCGATTTCTCAGTCAAGAAGTCCCACTTCACTTCGCTGCCCGTGTACGCGGCTAAACGTCCCATGACGGCGGTCAGCGAACTCTCGGCGGTTTGACGTAGCTCGACGATGGGAGTACCGGCACGAATCGAATCGACCAGCTCCCTGTGCTCTTGCTGGTACGCGGCGCTAATATCGCCCTTGATCGACCAAGTTACATTGCCGGCCTTGTCGCGAATCTCGCACGTGCCACTGAAGGATGCGATCTTGGCTGAGCCCTCGCTGCCATACACGTAGCTGTCGTTGGAACTCTGAGTGTCAGGAATTTGGCGACACTGGAACGAAACCAACCGATTGCCGGGATAGTGGAAATCAATCTCCATATTGTCCCACATCTCGCTGTCGTCTGGACGCGTGAACCGCCCACCGCTGCCGTAAGCTCGCTCGGGCGGACCACCCATCAACCAATTCATCGCGTCGATGTTGTGTACGGCTTGCTCGACAATTTGATCACCGGACAACCAAATGAAGTGCATCCAGTTATGAATCTGGTACTCGGTATCGCTCATCCCTTCAGGACGTTGTTTGTACCAAATTCCGTTGGAACAATATCGCGTTGTAGCAGCAATGACGTCGCCGATTTCGCCTTCATGAATACGCTTCATCGTCTCGATGAAACTAGTTTGGCGACGGTACTGGGTCCCCGTGACGATCGCCGTCCCGTTCGCCTCGGCCTTGGCATGCGTTTCCAAGCACAGTCGAAAACCAGCCGGGTCGACACACGTCGGTTTCTCAGCAAACACGTGCTTGCCGGCGTCGACAGCCTCAGCAACGTACGTGGGCCGAAAACCCGGAGGCGTCGTCATCAGCACCAAGTCGACGTCGGGATTGTCGAGCACCCGGCGGTAGCTGTCCAATCCGGTATACAAGTTCTTGTCGGGCACATCGACCTTCTCCATGTGACGCATCGCCAGCGACTTGCGAACGTTTTCAGGCGTCTTGGAATTCATGTCCGCGATCGCGACCAACTTAACGTTCTCGTTGATCGACAGCGAATCGTTGATTGCACCGCTTCCACGACCACCTGCACCCACCAACCCAATTCGGATCAAGGGCTCCGGTTGCGGCGTGGCCGGTTGGGTCTGCTCGCCGGCATGAACCGCAGGCACGATCATGCTGGCCGCTGCAATGCCCGCTGTCGCCGCCGATCCGGTCCTCAAGAACGCGCGTCGTGAAGTTGTGGTTGGTAACGGTTGATGATTCATTGGGGCTCCGAAAAGAAATCAGGTAGGTAAACTTGGTGGGCGATAGAACAGTTTATTTGCCGAGAATACTGTCGATAGTCTTTTGGTACGATTCCTTATACCGATCACTTTCTGATTCGTCTCGCATTTGCGTCAATATAGGCAGTGCATCCTTGGCGTCGGGGCCAACTTTTCCGAGCAAGAAGATCGCATAAAACCGTTGTCGGCGGTCGTCGCTGTTGAGTCCCTCGATCAGTACCGGCACCGCCGAAGCATCAGCGCCGTCAATGGCTCGTAAGGCTTCTCGAACGGCGTCTCGATCCTGTTCATTGTCGAGCATCTTGAACAACACGGCGACAGCTGATTTTGCTTTGCTGCCAAGTCCTCCCAGTGCCGACGCAACGTCACGACGAACCGTCCAATCGTCATCACCAAGAGACTCAATCAATAACGGAACCGATTTTGAGGCATCCGGTTCGATCTTTGCCAAACAAGCGATTGCAGCGGAGCGAATTTCGACAGCATCGTGCTTGACTAGCCCCACCACTTGCTCGACACTGGGACTGGCGTGTGCGCCCATCACATTCAACGATCGCAGGGCAGCGAGCACAACATCGGTGTCGTCATCGGCAAGTAGTGTGGCCAGTGCGCTGGCGGTTTCGGGGGCCGCTTCAGCAATGCTTCCGACGGTCGTCGCTGCCGCCACGCGAACCGATGCGTCGTCGTCGGTGAACAGGGAAATCACCGCCGCCAACGATCCGCGTGCGGCGTCTTTCATCGTTCCCAGAGTTGTCGCGGCGCCTCGACGAACCTCAACATCCTCGTCACTCATCGCAGCCGCAATCTTCTCAATTGATTCCTGCGCTGCGTCACCAATTTTGGCGAATGATTCGATTGCACGGCGACGAACCAAGGCGTCGTCATCGTCGAGCGCTGTGCCCAGCAGACTCGCTATCGACGACTTGTCTCCGTCAACACTTGCCAGCGTCGATAACGCCGCCGAGCGAATGGCGGGTCGATCGTCATGACACAGCGACTGGAGCCGAGCACGCAGGTCGTCATCCAGCTTTTCGAAATTCCCTAGCGCGATTATCCCCGCTTCACGCACTTCCGGTGACGCGTCGTCAATCGTCGCTGCGAGTGGTTGCAGCGCAGACGATGGAACCGGGCGCATTTTATTAAGCGCTACAACAGCGCCCAGTCGAACTGCCATCGAATCATCTTTCACCGCATGGATCAAACCATCGACGGCTTCTGAACCAAGCATCGCGATGACTTCAGCGAGTTGTTGCACGGATTGCTCGGGGTCCGCGGACGCTCTCAACAACTTGGGTACCACGGCTGGACCGATTCGTCGCAGCGCTTCCGCAATCTCTGTCTCATCGTCTTGTTGCGACTTGATAGCAGCAATCAAATCATCGATCGCGGGCACGGCCAACGATCCCATCGAACCGAGCGCGAACGCGGCTGCGGAGCGAGAATCATCGTGACGCAACATCCCGACTAATTTCGGCAACAACTCGGCCGCGCTATCGCCGGATTTCTTGAGTGCCAGAACACCAGCACTGCGAACCGCTTCGTCGCTATCAATGAGTGCTTGCTCAATTTTCCGCATCACTTGAGCATGATCGAGGCTGGAGTTAACGATCGCGACAACGGCTGCGGCACGAACCGGCGGCTCCGAATCGCTGCACAATTCACTCAACCGGTAGTTCACGTTGTTGGGGATTTCATCAAGCTTCGCCAATCCGCCTACCGCTATGCTGCGAACGTCCGCGTCCCCGTGATCCAAGGCAAGTGCCAGAGCGGCGGTTGATGCTGGCGTTAACTTAGCCAACGACAATGCGGCTTGGCGGCGAACGCGTTGATCATCGTCACGCAGCGCGACGGTAAGGGTTTCAACAAGCTTGTCTAACTGATCCTGGCCAACGTCGGTCATCCATCCCAGCGCATCCAGAGCACCTGCCCGACGTTGTGAGGAATCAGACGTGCACGCTTGCCGCAGTGGTTCGATGGAATCAGGCCCGATACGTGAAAGGGCCCACGCGGCGCGATAGCGTTTTTGGTCGTCACGGTCACCAAGATTTTCAATCAGCGCTGGAATCGCCGCAGTGGCTTCGCTGCCAATGCGAGCAACGGCCATCGCGGATTGCATCCAAACTTGCTCATCACGATCACCCAAGGTCACGACAAGTGCGTCGATCGCCGGCGCCGCGTCACTGGCTCGCCTCGCCAATTCATAAGCTGCATCGCGACGCGTTTCCAACTCGACGCTCTTCAAGTCCTCGATAAGTTTCGTGATCGGTGTGGCTGGCTCGTCGCCAGAGACACACGAGACGCGTCCACCGGCAAGTTGCATGACACCAACCAGCAGCGACCACGAGACGAAACGACACGCGAATTGAAGGTGGGGTTGAGGCATTCGTGAATTGCTTACGTTCGTTTAGATCGTCAGTCCCGGCAACCGTCCCGTGCTGTCGCCAATAAAATCAACGGGCGTACCAAATCGATCGAGCATCGACAGGAACAGGTTGCACATCGGCGTCTCAGGGGCAACTCGAATGTGGCGACCTGCGTCAATGGACCTCCCGCCTCGGCCGGCCAACAGTATCGGAAGATTCTCGTTATTGTGCCGGTTGCCGTCGCTGATCGCGCTTCCGTAACAGATCATCGAATTATCCAACAAATTCCCTTCGCCTTCGCTGGTCGACTTCAGCCGTTTTAGCAAGTAAGCCAACTGGGCCACGTGGAAACGATTGATTTCACTGATCTTTGCCAGTTTTTTAGCATCGCCGCCATGGTGCGACAAATCATGATGTCCATCTGGAACGTTGATGTGGCGATACCCCCGATTGCTACCGGCGTCGGCGAACATGAACGTCGCGATCCGAGTACGATCTGTTTGAAAGGCCATCACGATCATGTCGCACATCAAGCGAATGTGCTCCGCATAATCATCCGGCGTGCCTTTGGGAATCGGATAATCAACATCGATGGAAACTTTCGGCTCGTCATCGGTACGTTCAATTCGCCGCTCGACTTCGCGGACTCCGCCAAGATACTCATCAAGCTTTCGCCGATCGTTCGCGGCCAATCGAGAATGCAGTGACCGCGCGTCCTCGGAGATAAAATCCAGCACACTCTTCTTTAGCGCTTCGCGGCGAAGTGAGTCCTTGTCTCGCATCCCAGAGTTACCGTCACCAAACAAGCGATCAAACACAAAGCGAGGATTCGTCTCTTTCCCCAGCGGCGAAGCTTCGGAGGACCAGGAGACATTCGACGAATACGCGCAACTGTAACCGCTGTCGCAATTACCGGCGCTGCGTCCTGGCTCGCATCCCAGTTCCAACGAAGCGAACTTGGTTGCATGTCCGGCAGCCTTGGCTGCGACTTGATCAACCGAGATCCCAGAGCGGATGTTCGAACCAGCCGTCTTGCGTGGTTGAGCACCGGTCAAGAACACCGACGCGCTGCGAGCATGGTCTCCGGCACCATCGCCATTGGCGCGTCCTTTGTCGTGTGTCAGTCCACTGAGAACCATGACATCCTCTTGCACCGGAGCAAGTGGAGCAAGGATATGCGGCAAGTCATAGCCGTAGCCTTCGCGGCGCGGTGTCCAATCAGAAAGGTGCACACCGTTGGGCACAAAAATAAACGCCATCCGCTGGGGCATTGTCGCAGCAGCATCGACGGACGCAGCCATTGCACCGGGGACTGTTGAGTTCGCCAAACCCGATCGCGGAGCCAGCGATTCCAACCACGGCAGCGCCAGTGATATGCCTGCGGCGCGGAGCACCGTTCGTCGTGACAATCGGTTTGTTTGAATACTCATGGTTCGATGTTTCCCTCTCGCATGGTGAACGCGTCACTGGTGACGATGCTCGCCACCAACACCCCGAATCGGTAATCATTCTGCTCAAGTGCGGCGACCGCATCATTGATCGTGCAACGATCATACGACGAAAGCCCTCGGCCGAGTGCGTAAATCAGCAGTTTTTCGGTCAAACACTTACAAAACTGTTTGCTTTTCTCGTCACGCAAAATCCGCATCAAATCCGCAGCCCCGTCGAACTGACGGCCGCCGGGCAATTCACCGGAAGCGTCGATTTCGAACTTGCCGTCGCGGTCGCGAGCGGCGCCAATTGCGTCGAATCTCTCTAATCCAAAGCCGAGCGCGTCCATCGTTCGATGACACGACGCACAGACTTCATTGGTGCGATGCTGTTCCATTTGCTCTCGCAATGACCCCAAGCGATCGTCACCGGCTTCCAATTCTGGAACGTTCGGCGGAGCTGGTGGCGGCGCCTCGGCGAGTACATTTTCCAAAATCCACTTACCTCGTTTCACCGGCGAGGTTCGAGTGGGGTTGGAGGTCAACATCAAGATGCCAGCGTGAGTGAGCACACCGCGCCGTTCTTTGGGCAACGGCACCCGCTGGAACTCCTCTCCGTCGACGTCCGAAATTCCGTAGTGTTTCGCCAATCTCGCATTAACGAAGGTGTAGTCCGCGTTGAGAAACTCCAGCACATTGCGGTCTTCGCGGATCATCGTCTCGATAAACATTTCCGTTTCTCGGCGCATCGCCGTTCGCAGTTCACCGTCAAAGTCGGGGAACGCTTGCGGGTCAGGCATTAGCCGCGAAACGTCGCGAAGTTGCAACCATTGGCCAGCAAAGTTGTCAACCAGCGCTCGCGCCTTGGGATCGGCTAACATGCGACGCGCCTCGTTCTCCAAGCACTCGTGGTGTTGCAACTCGCCACTCGCAGCCAAATTGAACAACCGCTCGTCCGGCATACTGCTCCACAAAAAGTACGACAATCGCGAAGCCAGCTCGTATCCGTTTAGAATATGAATTCCACCAGTGTCAGCGGCAGGCTCCTGTTCGACACGAAACAGAAAATTTGGGTTGGAGAGAATCGCCACGATAATAGTCGTGTAAATCTCCGCTTCGCTACTATCCTTCTCCCAAGCTTCGCGCATGATCTGGAACAAACGGTTTGCTTCGTCTGTCGTGATCGGCCGACGAAAAGCCCGTGTTGCAAACTCGCGCACGTTTCGTTTGGCGGCATCGACACGCTCTTCGTCGCTGGCGGCGGTGTGTGGAAACAACCGCTTGCGGACGGACTCGTCTTCGTACACTTGTTCGGCGATCGCATATGCCGCAGCGAGGTATTTTTCCATGAGTACCGGCGGAATCGTCAGCACGTCCGCCATGTTATCAAAGCCGTTGCCGACATCATCCGACGGGAAATCGTTGGCTGGCTGCAGATCAAGTCCCGTCAAATCGCGAATCGTGTTGTTGTATTCCGGCTTGTTCAATCGACGCAGTGTCACTCGCCCCGGATGTCGCTCGCTCGAGCAATCGAATTTTGTTAACTCAGTATCGACCGCAGCGGCCAAGGCGATGATCTCTTCGGATGTCGGTTGCGACTCATCCGCGGGAGGCATTTGATGATCACGCACCAACCGCACAATCTTCTCCCACAAGTCATAATTCTGCTGCACCTTGGCCGAATCCGTGAACTGGTCCAAGGCAACATCGCCCTCAGCATCATCCGCTGAATGGCAGCCGATGCAGTGGGTCTGCAAAAACGGCGCTACGTTCGTTGCGAAACTATTCGCTGGTGCAGGATCGCTTACTGGACCGGGATCAACCGCGAGTACTGGCACAGCGGCAAAGAACGCCAGCGTCGCGGTGAACATCGTTAGGTGGGAGGTGGGGTGAGGCATAGAGCCATTCTATCCGATCAAGCACAGCATTTACAGTCTAGCTTTTGGGCGTTTCCGTGGCCGTTGGTGGACTAGGCGTACTACCGACCGTCGGGGCGATCCCGTACCATTTTTACTCCTGATGATGCGGCATCCTGATTGAACGAGACGGAATCTGGAAATGAAAGTTGGTATTACCAAGGAAGTGTATCCGGGTGAACGCCGCGTGGCGGCGACCCCAGAAACGTCTCGGCGGCTGATCGAGAAACTGGGGTTCGAGGTCGTTGTCGAATCCAATGCTGGGGCTGCCGCGAGCTTCAGCGACCAGTCGTACCAATCCGTCGGTTGTACGATTGTTGACGAAGCAGCGAAGGTTTGGTCCACCGCCGACATTATCTTGAAGGTTCGCCCGCCACATGAGCACGAGTTGGGTGAGCTGCGACAAGGCCAAACGGTGATCGGTTTTCTCTCGCCAGCGACTAAGTCCGACTTGCTAGCGGCGATTGCGGCAAAGGGCGCAAACGCTCTATCCATTGATGCTGTCCCGCGGATCACTCGCGCTCAAAAGATGGATGCATTATCGTCAATGGCGAACATCGCCGGATATCGCGCGGTCGTTGAAGCCGCTTGTTTGTTTGGTCGTTTGTTCACTGGCCAGATCACTGCTGCCGGCAAGGTTCCACCAGCGAAGGTGTTGATCATCGGTGCCGGAGTGGCTGGGTTGGCTGCGATCGGGACCGCTCGAGGCTTGGGCGCGATCGTTCGCGCCTTTGATGTACGGCCCGATGTCGCCGAGCAAGTCAAAAGCATGGGTGCGGAATTCTTGTTTCTTAATTTCGAAACCGATGAGGATGGTGCGACTGCGGGCGGCTATGCCAAGACGATGAGTAAAGAATTCATTGATGCCGAGATGGCCTTGTTTGCCGCTCAGGCCCAAGAGGTCGATATCATCATCACCACCGCGCTCATTCCAGGCAAACCGGCGCCCACTTTGATAACGCGAGAGATGGTTGAATCGATGAAGCCGGGTAGCGTCGTTGTTGACTTGGCTGCCGAGCAAGGCGGAAACTGTGAGGTCACGGTTCCCGATGAAGTGGTGAAACACGCGGGCGTTCATGTCATCGGCTACAGTGACTTGCCCAGTCGGCTCGCACACACGTCGAGTCAATTGTATGGCACCAACCTGTTTCACTTACTCGAAGAGATGGGTGGTGCTGATCGATTCACGATCGATATGGACAACGTCGTCATACGTAGCGCGACGGTGGTGAACGAGGGGGCGATTACTTGGCCGCCGCCAGCGGTCGCGGTCACGGCCGCCAAAAAACCGCTGCATGCCGCAGCCGCTTCGCCAGTCGCAGTCGTCGACAAGGGAATCGGTGTAACCGAAGCGCTGTTGATCGCGATTGGGACCTTGGTGCTGATCGGTATCGGGATGACTCAAAACCGCGGCTTCATTACGGACTTCACGGTCTTTGTTCTAGCGTGTATTGTCGGCTGGCAAGTGATTTGGAATGTCAGCGCATCGCTGCACACGCCGCTGATGAGCGTCACCAACGCGATCAGTGGCATCATCATTGTCGGTGGATTGGTGCAAGGCGGCACGCACAGTGGAATCGCAGCCATCCTTGGCGGTATCGCCATCTTTGTGGCCACAATCAACATCGCCGGAGGGTTTCTCGTCACTCACCGGATGCTGAAAATGTTTCGCAAATAACCATCAATCAAAAAGGTGTCCGGTACCTATTTTAAAAGGTACCGGACACCTTTTTTACAACTAACGTTAGTATGAGTGAAATGAGCCTTCTCGCTGAGCAACCGTTGACTACTGCCGCGTTGACCCGCGAGTTCATTCCGCTGCAACAGTCGTTGGCGACGGTCGCCTATGTCGTCGCCGCGGTGTTGTTTATTCTCAGCCTCACGGGGCTGTCGCATCAAACCACCTCTCGACGTGGCAATCTGTTAGGAATCGCTGGTATGTTGCTTGCGATCGGGGCCACGGTCGTCGGCGTGATGACTGGGGGATTCGGATCGATGGCGATCGGCATCGTGCCTGCCGTGGCGATCGGTGCAACACTTGCCTGGCGCGTGCCGATGACAGGGATGCCGGAACTGGTCGCACTGTTGCATAGTTTCGTCGGGCTGGCCGCAGTCCTGGTGGGAATCAGCAGCCACATCGAGCCGGGAGTTCCTGTTCCCAGCAGCGAATTGTTGATTCACGAACTGGAGATCTTTGTCGGAGTCTTCATCGGTGCGATAACCTTCACCGGATCGATTCTCGCGTTCCTGAAGCTGAAGGGCAGCGTCTCCGGCAAACCGCTGACGCTTCCCGGTCGGCATGTGCTGAATGTCGTGTTGTTGATCGTCTGTGTCGTGCTGGGTGGTTGGTTTGTCGCTGAAGACACATCATCCGCAATCATGCCGCTGCTGATCATGACCGCTATCGCATCGCTTCTTGGCGTACATTTGGTCGCCGCAATCGGTGGTGCAGACATGCCGGTTGTTGTGTCGATGTTGAATTCGTACTCCGGCTGGGCGGCTGCGGCGGCCGGCTTCATGCTCAAGAACCATTTGTTGATTGTTACCGGCGCGCTCGTGGGCAGTTCCGGCGCGATCCTGTCGTTCATCATGTGCGAGGCGATGAACCGGAGTTTCTTCAGCGTCATCTTGGGCGGATTCGGCGGCGGTCCCAGTGGTCCAGCGGCGGAGATCGACGGTGCTGTGACCGAATTCTCAGTCGCCGATACCGTCGAGTTGCTCGAAGACTCGCAATCGATCGTCATCGTACCCGGTTATGGGATGGCGGTGGCCCAAGCCCAGCATTCACTCGCAGAGGTCGTTCGCGTTCTACTTGCGCGCGGCAAGGAGGTACGGTTCGCGATCCATCCGGTTGCCGGTCGGTTGCCTGGGCACATGAACGTGCTGCTAGCCGAAGCGAATGTGCCCTACGACATCGTGCTGGAAATGGACGAGATCAACGAGGACATGTCCGATACCGATGCAATCTTGGTGATTGGCGCCAATGATATTGTGAACCCCGCGGCGCTGGAGGACCCGAACAGTCCGATTGCAGGGATGCCCGTGATCGAGGTCTGGACCGCGAAAACGTGCGTCGTGATGAAACGCGGTATGGCCGCCGGATATGCGGGAGTCGACAATCCGTTGTTTTACAAAGAGAATACGCACATGTTGTTTGGCGATGCAAAAGCAAACATCGACGCCATCTTGGCGGCCTTAAGAAAGTCGTAGGATTCGGTCGTGAAAATAGTTTTCGATACTCACCCTTTAAAAGCTGTTCATGGAAATCATCGATATCATCTCTCGTATCGTTCACGTTTCGACCGCCATCGTCCTCGTCGGAGGCACGGTGTTCAGTCTGATGGTGCTGATGCCAGCGGCCGAAACACTCAGCGACCAAACTCGCAGCGAGCTGCACACGGGCGTTGTTGCTCGTTGGAAGCGATTCGTGCACATTGGCATTTTGTTGTTTTTGGTGAGCGGGTTCTACAACTTCTTCCAAGCGATCCCGTTGCACAAGGGCGACGGGCTGTACCATGGGCTCGTTGGCACCAAGATTCTGTTGGCACTCGCGGTGTTTTTCATTGCGTCGGCGCTGGTCGGTCGCAGTCCCGCGCTCGAGAAAATGCGAATCAATCGCAAGTTCTGGCTCCGCGTGCTCGTCGTTCTTGCGGCCGTGATCGTAATCATCAGCAGCTTTGTGAAAGTCCGCGGCGTTTGAATCGACTAGATTCGCCAGACGGCACCCAAGGCACCGAGTACCAAGCCCAGCAACGTCGCCCGGCGAACCCAGACGCTTGTCGGTTGATGCACGCGAATCCATTGTTTGGGGATCTGGAGACGCAGCCCCAGCTCGTCACTGGTCGATTGCTTCTCGCTGTGACTGGAAAACTCGATCGCCGATACTCGATACGCCCAGTCCGCGTACAAACACGCAGCCAAAATGCCCAGCAGGACAGCGGTGATCCAGGCTTCGCAAGAACGCGGGGGAGCCACGATTTCACCCAAAACGATCGACGGCGCGTCTGCCTGGGCGAGTTGTGTCGCAATTTTTTGTTGTTCGGACGCCAACAAGTCCTGCGACCGCGACAAAACGGACCGCCAGAATAGGTACTCTGAAGCAATCACATCGCCACGGGCAACTGGTCCGTCGCTGGTTTGGTTCAGCGAGACTTGGATGACCGCTGGGGGACGCACAATCCGCACGGATTCGTCAGATTCAGGCGATTTTTGCGGACTACATCGCTGGGCGTAGTGCGTCGCCAGGTCGATACGCCACTTGGCTAAGATGATTTTAGCGGTCGGCTTGGGCGATTTCAGTCGGCCCAGCTCGCGACGAATTCGGGCTAAGCGTGAATCGTTAACGGAAAGCGAATAAGATGTCGTGTTGCCATGGGAGCCCAGACAGTGGATCATTTGCCGCGGGTGGTCGATTGGCCAGACTCCAATTGTGATCGTCGCGACGCAAATCGCTACCAGCACAAGATCTTGGGTCGCCCATCGCCGCACTTTCCCGTCCATAAACTATATAGCCCACCAGCCGCTGTGCTTGGCACGGTCGCTCCACCGAAACAATTCGGAAGCGCACTCTGCTATTGAATATCGACTGGTGGCCGGTACAGAATTAACTTGTTCTGTTCCGATCGTTCCTTTTGTTCCGGTTATAGGTTAACCGCTGTGTTCAAGCTAAAAATTTGTGGTGTATTGCTCAAGTCCGATATCGACGCGGCCGCCAAAGCTGGGGCTGATTGTATCGGGCTAAATTTTTATGAAGAGAGTGTTCGCTATGTCGAACCCGACTCGCTTGAGACACTGTCCATGTGCCGCCACGCTCGCAAGCTTGGGTTGCAGCGTGCGGGGGTATTTGTCAATCGCTCCGCCGACGAGATTGCCGAGATCGCTCAAGGTCTGGATCTGGATCTGGTCCAGCTTCATGGGGACTCGACACTTGCCGATGCGAACGAACTTCGCGAACTGGGCATTGATGTGATCAAGGCAGTTCGGTTACCGACCGGCTCGCTCAGCGTGAAACAGATCTACGATGCTGCAAGTCCTTGGACCAGCAACGGTTTCCATGTGCTGCTCGATGCAGAATCGACAGAGCATTTTGGCGGCAGCGGCAAGCAGCTGGATTGGAAAACGATCGCCGAGTGGGCGTGGCAGAATCCAGCTGCCCAGTGGACCTTGGCCGGAGGCTTGAAGGCCGAGAACGTCGCCGAAGCGATCCGCACGACGGGAGCCAAAAGCGTCGACGTAGCCAGCGGTGTCGAAGAACCGCGTGGTACCAAGGACGCAAAAAAAATCACTCAATTCTGCGAGACAGCGAAAGCGGCGCTAAACTAGTGACGAGAATCGTTACGCTAGGCTTTTTGGTTACGGCGAGCACTGATTTCAATCGCGGTAATGAGTGCGCGACTCTTGTTGACCGTTTCGTCGTATTCGGCGTCGGGGTCACTGTCCGCAACGACGCCGCATCCGGCTTGCACATAAACGACTGAGTCCTTGACCACGATGGTCCGCAGTGCGATGCAGGTATCCATGTTGCCGCGATAATCGATGTAGCCGACCGCGCCGGCGTAGGGACCTCGTCGATGGGGTTCGAGTGAGTCGATGATCTCCATCGCCCGCACTTTGGGAGCCCCCGAAACGGTACCGGCGGGAACACAGGCCTTCAGGGCATCGAACGCGTCCAGCCCGTCTCGCAATTTGCCTTGCACTTCGCTGCTGATGTGCATCACGTGGCTATAACGCTCGACCACCATCACCTCCGTCAACTCAATCGTACCGAACTGGGCGACTCGTCCAATGTCGTTGCGTCCCAGATCGACCAACATCACGTGTTCGGCACGTTCCTTCGGATCACTTAGCAGTTCCTCTTCGAGTTGCCTGTCTTCTTTTTCCGTACGCCCGCGACGACGAGTTCCGGCGAGTGGTCGAACCGTGACGATTCGATCTTTAACGCGGCACATGATTTCTGGCGAACAGCCAACCAGTACACACTGTGGGGTTCGCAGAAAAAACATGAACGGACTGGGGTTCACAACTCGCAATGAGCGATAAATCTCCAGCGGTTCAACGTCTGTTTCGACACTCCAGCGTTGGCTCGGCACCACTTGAAAAATATCACCAGCGCGAATGAAGTCGACGCACTTGCGAACAGCGTCGCCGAATGTTTGACGAGTAAAGTTGGATTTGAACGGCAGCGATCCGGCGCCCGATTCATCCACAGGATCGGATGTCAGCTCGCTGAGCGGATACGAGACGGGCTGGGAGAGTTTTTCTATCGTCGAGTCGACTCTCTCGGCAGCCGCCTGACGAGCCGCATCGATCTCTTGCTTGCAGTTGCACTGACGACAGTCGGCTAAGGAAATAATGGTGATTGTTTTGTCGACGTGATCGAACACGCACAATGTGTGATAGAAGCTGAAGTCGAGATCTGGCAGATCTCGATCATCCTCTGGCGAATTCGGCAGGTTCTCGACGTAGCGAACGATGTCGTAGCCTGCATAACCAATCGCTCCACCAACGAAGGGCGGCAATCCAGCAAGTTGAGCCACGCGGAAGCGAAAGTGCTCGCGAAACGTATCCAGGGGATCGGCCGCGGTATCGTATTGAACTGCGCCGCTGGGGAATTCCGTAATCTCGATCTGTTCGCGTTTGGCTTGAAAACGGCGGTGTGGATTTGCCGCCAAGAAGCTGTAGCGTCCAACTTTCTCACCACCGATCACGCTTTCGAACAGGCAAGCGGGGCCGCCGTCGTCGAGCAAGCGAAACGCGGTTACGGGCGTCAACGTGTCGCTGAGCATGCGGCGGTACACAGGCACAAAATCATTGCCGTTGGCGAGCGAAGAAAAAGCGGAAGCGTCAGGAGTATGCATCGGCGGCACGGTCGTTTGTCGTTGTGAGTTAACTGTGTGGTAAGTCTGGGATGCAAACACGTTTTCGTGTAGGGGATCGACCCACACATCGTCCATGTCAGTGTTGACCATGCCAGTGTCGACAATGACGGTTCAGTGACGCTCGTTGACACTGTCCCTTCAAGCGATAAAATCAAATTTAACCGGCACTTATGTTGTTGTGCGCAATGGATTTACGGCCCACGTCGGTAGGCAAGCACTTGGTGGTGTATGCTGCCCGTACGCGAACGGCGATACCCAGACGAGCCGAAAGCGTACGCCACTTTTCTAACCTAGAGGGCCGATTGGAGGTAATGAGCCAACATGAAATGTCAATATTGCGAAAAACCTGCGACTTTCCATATTACCGAGCTGACCGAGCCGACTGGCCCTCAGGTAATGCACCTGTGCGAGGAGCACGCTAGGACTTTTTTGCAGAAAGACAGCTCGTCGCCGACTGCGACGATTGCCGGCGCTTTAGCAAAACAGTTGCAATTGGGCCAGACAAAACAGGAACTCGCCGAGCTGGACCAGAAAGAGTGTCCGGTATGTGGCATAAGTTTTTTTGAGTTTCGTAACTCGGGTCGGCTGGGATGCCCATACGATTACACTCACTTCGAGGCTGACTTGACACCGCTGTTGATCAACATTCATGACAGCACCGAGCACAAGGGCAAGCACCCACGGCGAGCTGCCGCAACGGCTGATTCTCAGGCAAAATTGATTCACATGCGCCGCGAGATGGAAGAAGCCGTCGAGCGAGAGGATTACGAGCGAGCATCCGAAATTCGCGATGAACTGCGTCGCATTGAAACCCAGGGCAGTGCGGCAATTGAGTAAACATCCAGAGCGTACTTCCGCTGGCACACCGATCGCCTATGATCAAGTGCTTTCAATATTGATTTAACTATTTCGGTGGAGTGTGCTGGACGTGCGACGCGATGCGGACATTAGCGATCTGGCCAACAACAGCGGCGAGTGGCTCAAGGGGACCGGACCGGAATCCGATATCGTCATCAGTAGCCGAATTCGGTTGGCACGCAATCTGGCTGATTTTCCTTTCATTCGTCGCTGTTCCGACGAAGACCGAGTGAGTATCGAACGAACTGTCCGCGCAAGGATGGATTCACTGGCCGATTGGGAGCAAATTCGTTACATCGATCTGGAACCACTGTCGGAAGTGGATCGCCAGTTTCTCGTCGAACGTCAACTGATCAGTCGCGAGATCGCCGACTCCGATGGCTCGCGCGCGGTCGCAATCGACCCCAGCGAACAATATAGTGTGATGATCAACGAGGAAGATCACCTGCGAATTCAAGTCATGCACAGTGGCTTGGACCTGCACACAGCTTGGCAACAAATTGATGCCCTGGATGACAAACTGGAGGGAACGATCCTGTATGCATTCCATCCCAAGTATGGATACCTCACGGCTTGTCCCACCAATGTCGGCACTGGCCTGCGAGTCAGCGTGATGTTGCATTTGCCAGCACTGGTGATCACGCGGCAAATCGAAAAAGTATTTCGCAGCATGCAGCGAATCAATGTCACCGTGCGAGGACTGTACGGTGAAGGTTCGCAGTATACCGGTGATTTTTACCAGGTCAGTAACCAAATCACCCTCGGACGTGATGAAAGAACGTTGCTTTCACTTGTCGGCGATGATGTCGTCCCGCGGATTATCGAGTACGAGCGAAAGGCTCGGACGTTCTTGATCGAACAGAACCGGCAAGATTTGCATGATGATGTCAGCCGTGCGCTGGGGATCTTGAGCACCGCCAAGAAAATTAGCAGCGAAGAAACCATGCACTATTTGTCCAAAGTGCGGATGGGTATCAACCTGGGACTTATCAAGAACATTCAGGTTGGAACCATCAACAAATTGTTCATACATACCCAGCCAGCCCATCTGCAGAAGTTGCATGGGCGAATTCTCGGAAGCAGTGACCGAAATGTCGAGCGGGCAACGTATTTGCAGCGGCATTTGGACGGACAGCACGGGAATGGTGAGCTAAACTAAACGACGACCGCCGGGTTCACAGTTGCCTGGCATGTTCGTGGGTTCAGGCCAGAGAAGATGTCGCCAGTGGCGGATGAGACACAGTTAATCGAACAGGCGTTGCGCGGCGATCGTGCTGCCTTCACGCAATTGGTTCTTGCAAACCAAGAGCGGCTGTTTGCCTCGATGCTGCAGGTGACCGGTTCCCCCGAAGAGGCTGAAGAGGTCGTTCAAGACGCCTTCATCCGCGCTTTCATCAAACTCGATACCTTCCAGCGAAATAGCCAATTTTTTACCTGGCTGTACCGGATCGCCTTCAACAGTGCGCTCACTCGCCGCCGCCGTCGACGAAATCGCGTTTCACTTGACCAAGCCCGCGAAACAAGTGGACTAGAAGTCACTGATCCGGGTGATGACGTCGATGAGCCGATGCTTCGTGACGAGCGAATTGCCCAAGTTCGGCTGGCGCTGGGCCAGTTAACCGAAGAGCACCGTGTCATTTTGGTATTGCGGGAAATGGAAGATCGATCGTACGAAACGATTGCCGAAGTCCTGGAGATTTCAATCGGCACAGTTCGCAGTCGCCTTAGCCGTGCGCGACGCCAATTGAAATTGACGTTGGAAACGCTGCAACGCGCCGAAGAATCCAAGTACCCTGAAAGTTAACTCCTGCAGAATTCATCGTGTCACCCAGCCACTTTGACGCAACCAGCGTTCCGGACCCCGACGATCGCCCACCAACGGCGGCCACCAACCGGCCCTTCCTGGGGATCCAGTACAAGTGCTGCCAAACGTACGGCCGGCTGTACCGCAATGGATCGGGGACGGCGTACGAAGGACGTTGTCCTCGTTGCGGAAAACTAGCCAAGGTCAACATTGGCAGTGGTGGAAGCAACCAACGATTTTTTTCTGCCGGATGATCCGAAAGCATCTCTTTCCGGCAGCGGTTCGATTTTGATACGTTGCCATGCATGCTAGGTGAATACAAAGTCAGCCGCTGTACACGCCGGTGTCATTCGCTCGATCGCCCGTTGCGCGAAGGCGAATGGTATTACTCCGTCGTGTTCGAAGATGGCGAGGATTTCATTCGCCGCGACTACTCTGCGGAAGCGTGGACGGGACTTCCCGAAGGTGGCATCGGATTTTGGAAAAACCGAATTCCAACGTCCAGCCAACGAAAGCTCGTGCCTGCGCCAAACGCGGTCCTCGTCGATTTGCTGCGACAAATGGAGTCCAATCCAGCTCAAGCAAAAGGCAGATTTTTGTTGGCGTTGACGCTACTTCGTCGGAAAGCCGTTCGCGCTGTCGCGCCACCACCTACCGCTGGAAAACCGTCGGCCATCATGAGCATTGAAGTTGTTGTGGACAACTCGCGGCTCGATATCGCAGTTTGCGAAATAGACGCTGGCGAGCGTGAAACATTGCGAGAACAATTGCAAGAGTTGCTGTACTGCGAAGCGGACCCAGATCTCGCTCCGCCTGAGGGCGATGCATGAGCCACAGTCAATCGCGGTCGCACCGTTTCTCATCGCGGTCCCAACGTTTCACCGTACAAATCACTTGGATCAGCATGATTTGGGTGTTGTTCGTTTGCAGCGGGGCGACCTGCCTACGCCGCAATGTGACGATTCCCTATCCGCCACCACCGGTTGTTTTTGACGGCCTACCCACGGTCGATCAGCTGGTCCAGGTGGTCAATCGCACCGATGCGGTACGTGAAATGTCGAGCAACTCGGCGTCCGTCGAGGTCCTGAGCATGCCCAACGTTCCTAAATTGAGTGCGACAATCGCCGTTCAACGTGAACATAATTTCCGACTGCGAGCCAATCTTCCGATCGTACTTGGCGCGGGCATCGACTTAGGCAGCAATCGTGAACTATTTTGGTTCGAAGTTCCCGAAGGCATGTCCAAAACGCTGTACTTCGCGCGACACGATCAGTACCAACAGCAACTCAACCGTAGCATTTTGCCGGTTGATCCCACGTGGATCATGGACGCTCTGGGTTTGGTCCGGTTGGATGCGAGCCAAATCGTCGCTGGTCCCGTCTCGAGGCCGGATGGCAAACTGGAAGTCCGCAGTCTGCTATCGATGCCCGATGGTATGTATCAACGAGTTTGTTTCATCGAACCGAGTGCTGGATACGTCACGGACCAATACATGTACTCGCCGGACGGCCGCGAGATCGCCCGCAGCACCGCTTCGAATCATCGGTATTATTCCGAGCAAGCATGTGCGTTGCCGCATCGCGTGGAGCTGCAGCTGAGTCCTGCTGCCGGGCCACCGTTGGCCATGCGAATCGATATCGGCTCGCTTGTTGTAAATCAACTTCTCAGCGGTGATCCCCAGCAATTCACAATCCCGCAAACGGCCTCCCAGGCGATCGATCTTGCCAACCTATCACCCGGCGTGGCCACCTTCTCGCCACCATCATACTACTCTGCCAATCGCCCGGCGACGAATCCAATCCGCGGAACTGTCCGCTGATCGTCGACTGCGGTTTGCAAGTTCTTAGTTGGCAAGTCCAAGTTCTTGGTCGGCATGTCACTGCCAACGACACGAGTTGGCGCGACACTTGGGCCAGCTTGCTGTAGCGCTGTCAGGACGTCATGTTGGCTGACCAAGTCCCGCAGCACGATCGGCTCTCCAGGTTTTGCACCGGGAAATATCGCGAGAACGGGAATGGAACGGCTCTGCAATTCTGCGAGCTTGGATTTGATTTGCGCGTCGCGATCGGTCCAGTCCGCAAGCATGGGGACCGCGTCCAGTTCTTCAATCAGCTTCTTGGTTGGCGCCGTGTTGATCGCCACGTTGTAGTTAACAATACAGTTCACGCACCAACTTGCTGTGAAGTCAATCATCACCGTTCGGCCTTCACGATGCAGTTGTTGCAGGCGTGCTTCGTTGTACGGTTCCCACTGAAGAACTTTTTCGCCAGGTGCGAGATACGTAAACGCTGCGATTCCGATAGCCGTTGCCGCAGCAATTCCCGAGATCCAAGCCGTGATTCGCTTATTCATCGATTCCCAGTTCGGCACTAAGCCAATCAGCCAACAGCCAAACCATACGCCGATCAGTGACACGAAGACTGGCACACGGTCAACGTCGTTGAAGCCGGCAAAGAAGAACGCAACGGTGCCTAAGAACAGGAAGGCAAGAAATTGCTTAAGTGTCTCCATCCAAGGTCCGGGCTTGGGTAACCAACTCACCAATGCGGGCTTAGCACCAATGATCAGGTAAGGCAACGACATACCAATACCAACTGACATGATGACGATAATGGTTTGCGTTGCAGTCAACGAAATCGTCAGCCCGAGGATGTAACCCAACAATGGGCCGCTGCAGGGAGTCGCGAGAATCGTTGCGAAAACGCCCTTGGAAAACGCGCCTACGAATCCTTCGCGACTTTGCAATTCCTGAGACGCCTTTCCGGCTGCCATTCCCGGTACGGGAATCTCCCAGACACCTAGATAGCTGAGTGCAAGGGCAAACAGTGCCAGTGCCAGCCCGAGTCGAACTGGAAAATAGGTAAATTGTTCACCCCAAGAAAAGGACAGCACGACAGCAAGGCCGGCCAGCAGGGCGAACACTGACAAAATGCCCAGGACGTACACGATATTCAACGCAAAAACTCGCCCGCGATCTTCACCGGCTTGTTTTACAAAACTCATAATCTTCAGCCCCACGACCGGAAGAACGCAGGGCATGACATTCAGAATCACACCACCAGCAAACGCTAGTAACAGCACATACGGGAACGACGCCGCAGGCTCAGTCAGTGTGGAAACGATCGGGGCGGCGACCGTTGAGTGGGGGTCGCCGACTGCGGGCTGCTGGATCGCAGCCGGGACTTTCGCATCTTTCGCCGCGGCTTGATCGACGGCAGCGGGGACATCTTGAAGCGGCTGAGGTTTGCTGTCAGTCGAAATGTCATCGACCCAACGAGTGGTAGCCGCAGCATCAAGCACCTTACCAACATCGGTCGTCGTGATTTGCACCGGAGCTGGCTTATCGCTGGCTGCCTCTGAGCCAACGACTTCCAAATTGGCGGCAACGCGAATCCCTTGCGGCAGCAAACAACGTGCTGCGTCACAAGCCTGATAAGCAACCAACAATTCGATCGGATGCTTACCCAGCATCGCAGTCTTGGGAACTTCAATCGGCAGCGTCCAAGTTACCGTTCCTTGGTGGTACTTAACCGGCGGCAACGATGGAACAATCAACTCCGAGATCGTTTTCGCTTGCGTCGATGGCTTGCCAATTCGTAGTCCCGATTTTTCACTGACGACGAAATTGGTTGAAGAATTCGCATCGTCGATGGCCGCCGGATAAATGTGAAATGGTGCGTCGGGGACCGCCGTTAATGTCAAGACTGCACTACCACCAATAGTGACTTCGCTTGGCGAGATCGTTCCACGCCACTGGATCGCGTAATCCGGCTCACGAAAGGACGAACCGGCGGCAACTTCATCTAAAGCTGGTGCCATGGTCGCCGGATTTTCAGCAATCTTCGGGGCGTCATTTACGACCAGAGACGCTTCAACCGTTTCTTCGACTGGCAAACAAGACCCATCGCTCTTGCACACCAACGCATCGACTTCGACACTGATCGGGCCACTGTAATTGGCTGGAAACACAATCGGTGCAGACCAAGTTACTTTGGACTCGTACTCTTCAACGGTAAGCCCTTTGAACTCGGTCGAGACACTACGATTGGGTTCACGATCCGCTTTGAAAGCACTCGTCGCCTTGACTTCAGGTGGAGTCACGATCGCCAGCTTTGTTGGCAGCGGTCCACCTTTCGGCTGAGTCGTCGAGTAGACGTGCCAACCTTTGGCTAACGTGACTTCAACATCGATCCGGCCTTCACCGGCTTTTTCACCGATAAAGTAACGGGCTGTCCAGGAGGCTGGTTCAGACGTGTCGTCCGCAAATCCAGATATGGACAGGTTTGGAAACAATCCGCCGGAAAAGTCGGTCTCACCTTGGGCGTTCGCGCGTCCAACCGTAAACAACAAGACCGAAATCGCTAGCAGCGACGAAAAGAATTTAAGCATCATGATTTATCGCCTATGAATAGCGGGGCTCCAAATTCTACCGACCGTTCGCTCGAACCGTCAACGTTCGCAGTGGTCCCGCTCGCCTAGCTGTTCTATCAAGTCGGAGATTCGTAACGAAATCTCATTTGCCGAGTTCACAAACAAACGCGACCCCAAGACGATCCACACCACCCAGTTTGCCAGATTGATCCATCTCGACACATGGACAAACGTTTCCGCTAGTTGTATTTGTTCATTGTTTAAATCGCAAATTCTCCGGTAACCGCTCGCAGCAGCCGCCAGCCTGTCAGAAATTGAATTCAACGGACTAAAAAAACTAGCGGTCCAGCGAGCTAGGTCGACAGCGGGGCTGTCGACTCGGATCGCATCAAAGTCAATCAGTCCACTGGGAGTTCGTGTTCCTAGTGCCAAGCCTTGAGAAGCAACATCGAACAGCAAGTGCTCACGGTGAATGTCCCGCAAAATGTACTGGGTGTATACGCGGCGGTCTGACCAAACGTTCAACTCATTTGCGATCTGCGGGGCAGCTTCTGGCCAGCGGTTTCTGAGCAAGTCGCTGGCAATACGAATCGCTGTTGCAAGTTCGTCAGGGATCGATGCTGGCAGAGGCACCTCCAGTGCTGTGGGTAACTCGCTGTTGAGTTTCGCCAATCGTTCGATTCGATCCTCAATCGCTTTGGAAACACCACGATCAAATTCCGTTGCTGATGCCCGGTTTATTGCTGATGCCCAGTTCACTCGCACGGCGGCATGGAAACTGGCAATTGCGGCGGCTCCATCGGCGATCTCTTCGAGCGTTGCCTGGCGCGAGAGCGGTGCTCCAGGCATCCACTGGCTCAAATCCCAACAAGTGCTGTCAACGACGATCAGTTCCCGTCGCCCGCTTGTACTCGCGAATCGCGGCAACAGGCGACATCCATTCTCACGTGCCAAGTTGACAACCGTATGCACTTGTTCGACTCGCTCGCCGGTCGTTCCATTCGGCCAGCGTTTGAGTGCCCACTCGTTCGCCCCAAACGGATCGCTTTGCGTCGCACGACAGTGATAGACCACAGCGCCACTGAAGCCTCCTGGCTGGACCGTAATATCCGATAGCGACAGCGGCCGCAGCCAATTGTTGAAGACCTGCTCAGGTATTAATTCCAACCGACTCGCACTCAACACAACTCCAAGCGTTTTAAGATCGTGAGATTCGGACATCGCAACACCAAGCGTCGCAGGTTCTCATCTGGCTCGAGTTGAAATTCGATCCATAGCGTTTCACTGGGTATCAACGCAGGAAACTTATCAGCCCATTCGATGATTGTCCAAGCGTTCTCGTCGTCAAACAGCTCCTCAACGCCCAGCTCCAGAAATTCATCTTCGTCTGCCACGCGATAGGCATCCAAATGGTGAATGCGAGGCTGGCAATCGTACGTTTGAAGCAGTGTGAACGTGGGGCTGGTGACTTCCCTCGGTTCCGCACAAGCATTCCTGTTCTCGGCACACTCGACGAGCAGCTGGACAAATCGTGTTTTTCCAGCTCCGAGAGTTCCGACCAAAGCAATGCAGTAGGGTGGATCCAGAAAATCGACAAGCGTTGCCGCGACCGCTCTTAAGCGATCCAGATCAACGGCATGCAGGGTGACGGAGTTTGTAATGAGCGGTCTCTAACAGATATTGGAAACGGATTGGAGGCTGTCGATTTAATCCAAAACGGCTCATTTAATCGACGGCCTCGTTGGTGGAAAGCATAACGAAGGCTAACCGATAGCCAGTTCTTCGTTGCTGTCGCCAAAGCTTTCCAGATCGATTCCGTTGCGTCTTAGCATGGCCAGGTACAAGTTGCATAGCGGTACTTCGCCGTCAGCAGCCAAGTGCCGGCCTGGATTGATCGAGCCTCCGCCTCGACCAGCCAACAGGATTGGCAAGTTGTCTGGGTCATGTCGATTTCCGTCCGAGAAACTGGACCCGAACATGATCATGCTGTTGTCCAGAAGCGTACCCTCGCCTTCGCGGATCGTCTGCATTTTTCTGATCATTCGTGCAAACTGTTCCACGTGCCAACGATTGATCCGTTGATACTGCTCGATTTTCTTCTCATTATCTTCGTGATGCGACAGTTCATGGTGTCCACCTTGGACGCCGTCGATAAACGAGAAGTTGCGACCGGAGACATCGTTGGCAAACATGAACGAACAAACGCGAGTCGAATCGGTTTGAAATGCCAATACGATCAAGTCCAGCATCACGTCGATGTGTTCTCGAAAATCGTGCGGTATGCCTGGTGTGGGAGCCGACATATCCGCAGGGTCAATTGACTTTCCAGACTTCCGCGAACCGTCCTTGACGGAAAACTCGATTCTCTTCTCCACGGCCCTTACCGAGTCGAGATACTCATCCATTTTAAATTGGTCATCACGACCGAGCGTACCGCGAACTCGTTTTGCATCTTCGAGAACGTAGTCGAGCAAATTCCGATAGCTGGATGCCTGGTTCGCCTCATGACGAGAGCCGGTCCCAAAGAGTCGTTCGTAAACAAATCGCGGATTGATTTCTTTGGCAATCGGTCGTTCGGCGGTTTGCCACGAAATGTGCGAGCCGTACAAACGTGTGTATCCAACATTACTGTCAATGCCGCTGATCACCGGTTCGGTGCCGAGTTCCAACGACGGCAGCGGTGTTTCCGATCCAATACTGGTCGCAATCAACTGATCGACCGACACACCGCCACTGCTGATGTCCTTGCCCGTAGTCTTGGCCACTGGCATGCCAGTAAGAAAATTAGCAGTCTTGGCATAGTGTCCGTCGCCTCCATGACTGTGCTTTTTATCCAAGCCCGACAGCACAAGGAATTCGCTCTTCAGCTCAGCGAGCGGTTCAAGTGAGGGCGTTAATTCGTAGTCACTTCCAGTCGCTGTTGGTACCCAACCTTTCTCCCAGACACCGTTGGGAAAATACAAGAACGCCGTTCGAATTGGTGGTTTCTTGGATTCCGATCCACCTGACACCGACTCCGCCGATGATGCCAGCGACGAAAACCAAGGCAGCCCTAGCAGCGCACCGCCGCTGCCACGAATGAACGAGCGACGCGAAAAATTTTGCCGACTTAGAGAGTGAGTCATGGTGCTTTTTCCGCCGCCTTAAAGAATCGATGTTGAAAGGGATAGCTCGTGACGATGCGCTCCAGCACAACGCGCGCACGATGATCGTTGGCTGCGAGCTGTTTCAGACATTCGTCCACAACGCAGTCATCGAATTTATTGAGTTCGCGTCCGAGAGTAAAACCGAGTAACTTGCGAACAAAGTGGCGTTCAAACTCACCGCTGCGTGCGAGGATCAGAGCCTTCAGCTCGGTCGCGCCACTGAATGCTTCGCCAGATGGCAGTTTACCGCTGGCGTCGATCTCGATCCCCGCGTCCATCTGTCGCCAACGTCCTAGGGCGTCGAAATTTTCTAGTCCGAACCCTAGGGGGTCCATGCGATTGTGGCATGCCGCGCATTCCGGTTTCGTGCGGTGCTCTTCGAGTCGCTGGCGAAGGGTGAGCGTCTTTTCGCTTGTCGTGGCTTCGAGAGCGGGAACGTTGGGCGGCGGAGGCGGCACATGAGACCCCAGTAGGTCTTCCAACAACCACCGACCTCGCAGCACGGGGCTCGTACGTCGTGGATAGGACGTATTGACCAGCACGGCACCCATCGTGATCACGCCGCCGCGCCCCTGCTCAGCAGTCGCCGCGCGTTGCCACGGAGCGTCCGAGGGCAAGTCCATGCCATAATGTGCTGCGAGGCGACCGTTGACATAAACGTGCTTACTCTCAATGAGATCCAACAGCGATGTGTCGTCGACGAAAACTCCAGCGACACAGCGAATTGCTTCTTCACGCAGGTCCGCGGCCAGCGTCTCGTCGAATTCAGGATACAACTCATGATCGGGAGCTGCTGTCGTCAGAAAATTTGCTAGTCCCAACCACTGCAACCCAAAGTTTTCACCCAGTGCAAGCGATTTTGGGTCTCGCAGCATACGGTGCAATTGTGCAATCACTTGATCGTCGTTCTGCAAACGATCCTCGTCCGCAGCACTGAGCAACTCATGATCAGGAATCGATGACCAGACTAGCAGTGACAAACGCATCGCAAGCTGGTGCGGCGTCAACCGCTGAACTCCGCCAGCGGGCGACTCTTTCTCGATCACAAACAAAAAGTTGGGCGACACGAGTACTGCCGCAAGCGGCTGACGGATAGCTTGATCAACGGTCTCACCTCGCTGGATCGCTTGGTCGAACAGCTCCATCAATCGGTCAGCGTCGGAGTCCTGTATCGGTCGCCTCCAAGCATGATGTGCAAACGCCTTGATCAACTTGCTCGCAGTATCCGCATCCGATGCATCGGCAAGCTGGCGAAACACCTCAGTCGACTTGCTCTTAACCGCCTGATCAATCGTATGCCAAGCGATTTCTAGATACCTTTCGATGTGAATTGGCGACGTGAATAGCGATTCGCCATTGGTATCAAAACCTTCGCCACCACCACCATCGGTTGGTACATCGAAACGTACATCGACGGTGACACCCGTGGCATCGCGAACGGCGTTGAGGTACTCCGCACGCGTGAGTCGTCGACTCATCACGTAGCCGCGGTACCACGACGTGGTTTCGTCGGAGGCCAAAGTGTCACAGAGATTCTGTCTCGGTCGCGCATCAACCCAACGATGGAAGATTGATTTTTGTTCGTCGTTAAGTTGATGGCTGCCCTCCGGCGGCATCTCGTTCAAACGCACACGTTTGGCCACCGCTTCCCAGACTTCCACGTGCGGCACAGCCAGCTCGCCAGAGGAAAACTGCACCAAATCCAAACCATCGTCTTCTTCCTCACTGCCGTGACATTGGACACATCGCTCACGAATAATCGGCAATACATCGCGCTGGTAAACTTCCCCCCATTTCACAAGCTGTTCTGCTAGCTCTTTGTCGGTTTCGGCAGCGCAAACGGATACTGCTGCGGCAAATTGTCCGAAAACAAACAACAACACTGCACCAATCAATGAACGACTCGAGAAAGTGAGCAACGACGTTGACCAAGGAAGGCGGGAAGGAACTTGGATTCAGGCGGGGTAGTTAACAATGTCAGTAGTTAACCATCTTATTGTACGAACGAGAGCCGACGGCGTCTACTTTGCTGGTTTCTCCGGGCGAAATCGGTTAGACTGGTGACTGCTTGAGTACCCGCCGTTCATTCAACCCCGCCCCATAATCCGCCTCGGAATTGACACGACATGTGCCAAACGTTTTGCAGAGTCACACTGGCTATTGCTGGGCTTATCGCGAATTCATTCGTTGTTCAGGCTGCGGAGTCATCTGGCAAACCGATCGCTCAATGGAATTTTGGTACTGAGGAATTCTCAGCGTTAAAATCACATGGCGGAGTTCACCGTGATCTCGCCGGACCTCGTCCACCGCACTTTCCTGATTTTGATGAGCACAATACGGCAGTTCTCTTTGACGGCGATGGCTCGTACTTCTCGATCGCGGATCCTGGAGCGGACAGCAAATTTGATTTTCAAAACGGTGACTCGATCACGATCGAGGCGTGGGTCGATTTGCACTCCATCGGTTCCGGTCAAAACGCTTATGTCGTTTGTAAGGGGCGCACCGGCAACAAAAAATTTAGCGCAGACAATCAAAACTGGGCGATGCGGATACGCGAGCAAGGCGGCAATGCTCACATCAGCTTCTTGTTCGCCACCGCACCGGGCACTTCGAACGAATCGCCCTGGCATCGCTGGACCAGTAAGGACGGGTTCAAACTGCAAAGCGGCTGGCACCGAATCGCTGTCAGCTACACGTTCGGCGACCCGGAAAGCGTTCGTGGTTGGATCGATGATCGACCGCAAACCGGTTCCTGGGATATGGGCGGGAAAACATCCGAGCCACCGATCGTCGACGATGACGCCGTTTGGATTGGTTCCAGTTTAGGCGGCTCGGCGGGCAATAGCTTTCGCGGCATGATTGACTCCGTTGCGATCTATCGTGAGAGCCTATCCGATGAGCAGATGGCGGCGCGGTATCGTCTCGAAGGGCAAACGCCGCCGAGTGATTTGCCTAAGCCAACCCTGCCGACATTCGCGCTCACAGGGAATGCAGTAGCGATGACCATTCGCGAAGGGTTGGCGACTCATAATCGGTGGCCACTCGCTACGGAAATGCCGCCTCCGGTTTCTGTTCAATTCGCTGACTTGCATTGGACATCACCATACTTTTTTCTGCCGCGTATGCCGCATCGCTTCGATGATTGGGGTGTGCGAGATTCATGGAAGCCACCGGCTCTGGTGCATTTAGCTGCTGACGTGGAATTTCCCGCTGGCACGTTGCGTTTGCTTGTACGCAATCGAGGTTTAGGGCGACTTTGGATCGATGACGCAGTCGTCTTAGAAACCCCGCCGCATCAAGGTAGCACGGATGGGCATAACCCAGTTGATCCGCTGCCTGAGCAGCCGTTGCCTGGACATCGCGTCGTGGCCTACGGAGACACCGAGACGATCGGCGAAGTTAGCTTCAAGACCGGCGGCACGCATCGAGTTGTTTTGGAAACGATCATCGGCGGCGATAAGTTTCGCGTCGAATCGGGTGAGACCCTCGTTGCTTTCTGGACCGATAACGACGACTCCATCGAACTGTTACAGGCCGCTGGGTCGACGATGCTCAAGCGACGTCTCGTTGATTCCGACATCGACAGCGTGTCGCGTGAAGCGAAGCGATCACTGACGTTATTCGATGACGCGGTGCGGCGTCAAATTGCGTCCAAGCACGACGATTATTGGAACGAGCGTCATGAGTATGCCCGTGACGTCGTCCAGCCACAAAGTGGCTCGTCGATTGACAAGTTCGTCGCGGATCGCCTTGCAACCGTCGTCAATCAACCGGAAGCCAAAGCCGCTTCAGATGACGACGGGTTTCAACGCGAAGTCCTACCAATCCTGCGCGAACATTGTTGGCGATGTCATGACGAGGACGCTGAAGGGGGACTGCAATTAACGAGTTTGGAATTGGCCAGCATCGGTGGTGACTCAGGTGAACCGGCCATCGTTCCTAATTCCCCTGAGACGAGTCACCTGGTTGAAAGAATTTTTGCCACTGACACCGACGAAAGAATGCCGCCATCGGGCAAGATGACGGCCGAACAAGCCAAGCGGTTAGTCGATTGGATCAAAGCAGGTGCCGAGTGGACAAATCGCATCGATCCCGAGCGATTGGTAGTCGCTCCGATCATTGACGACACTGCGTTCTTGCGGCGACTTTCATTGGACACCGTCGGTGTACCGCCCAGTGAACGCGAACTGCGTGAGTTTTTAGCAAGCGACAATGTCAACAAGCGGTCCGAGGCGATCGATCGACTCTTGAGCGATGAGCGGTATGCCGATCATTGGGTCAGTTTCTGGCAAGACGCGCTGGCAGAGAATCCGAATGTGTTGAAGCCCAGTCTGAACAATACCGGTCCGTTTCGCTGGTACCTGCACGACGCATTGCGCGACAACTGGGCGGTGGATCGCATGGTGACAGAGTTGCTGATGTTCCGGGGCAGCGAGCGATTAGGCGGTGCTGCGGGTTTCGCAATGGCGGCTGACAACGACGCGCCACTTGCATCACGCTCGTTGGTTGCTGCGTCGTCCCTGCTGGGAATCAATCTCCAGTGTGCGCGATGCCACGATTCGCCGTACCACAGCACCAAGCAAGAAGATTTGTTTTCACTTGCCGCCATGCTTTCTCGCGGCAACGTCACAGTTCCACCGACGAGCACCGTTTCGCCTGGTTTTTTCGAGAGCAAGGGCGGCCGTGAATCGTTGATCAAGGTGACGTTGTTGCCGGGAGAACCCGTCCAGCCACAGTGGCCTTTCGCGGATACAACCGGAATCGCTGACGGCGAGCTTGTCGAACGTTGGCTGCGAGACTCCGCTGATTCGCGCGAACGATTGGCTTGCTTGGTTACGTCGCCGCACAACCAACGATTTGCTGCTGTGATCGTCAACCACTTTTGGAAGCGGCTAATCGGGGCGGGGATCGTCGAGCCGGCTGCGGATTGGGAAGCGGCAACCCCGAGTGATGCAAAGCTTCTCGAATGGTTGTCGGCGCAATTTATCGAAAACGGCTACGACGCAAAACATTTGTTGCGACTTGTTTTTAACTCAGACTTGTACCAGCGCGAGGCCGTGGGACGAAATCGTGACGCGCCGCCGGATGAACGATTTTTTGCCTCACCCGATCGACGTCGATTGACGGCTGAGCAGGTGGTCGACTCTTTATATTACGCTTCCGGCCGCGAGATTGAGGTGGAACAATTGACGTTTGACCCCGAAGCGCGGCGACCAGCCTCCACGATGATTTCTCTTGGTTACCCAAGTCGTGCGTGGGAATTCTCAACGCTGTCCAACGAACGCGACCGCCCAAGCTTGGCGTTGCCCCGAGCACAAGCGGTGACGGATGTTCTCGAAGCTTTCGGATGGACCGGTTCGCGGCAGAGCCCCATCATTGATCGCGAGCAGGCGCCCGGAGTCCTGCAAAGCGGGATGCTGGCAAACGGCGTGATGTCGAGTTGGATCACGCGGGCTTCGATCGATAGTGAGTTGGCCGATTTGGCTGTAAACGCGGCCTCCGCAGGCGAGCTACTCGACTCCGTTTATCTGCGGTTTCTATCGAGATATCCGACAACGGCCGAGAAGAACGTATTCCTAAAGGAAATCGATTCGGGGTTCGCTGATCGCTTGCTGCCAAGCGAACAAATCGTTTGGCCCGAACCGCAGATGCCCTTGGGGCATGTCTCGTGGTCGAACCATCTCAAGCCCGAAGCGAACGTAATCCAGGTGCAAAATCAGGAGCGTGCGAGAGCTGGCGATCCGCCCGATCCAAGACTGCGACCCACGTGGCGCGAAGCCTATGAAGATGTGGTGTGGGCGGTTGTTAATTCGCCAGAATTTGTATTTGTCCCGTAATCTTGCTTTGCCTTAGAATTCGTAACATGAAACCAAACTCCCTCAATCGTCGTCAGTTCGCTCGACATGCAGTTGCTGCGACGGCGATTTCGTCACTGGCAACAACCAGCTTGTTGGCCACAGAAGCGACCTCCGCTGAAGCAACCGCATCGGCGCACCGAGGTAATGCCGAGCACGTGATCTCGATTTGGCTCGGTGGTGGCATGGGACAAATCGATACATTTGATCCCAAGCGACGAGGTGATCCCAAAGCAAAGAAAGCTGGATCGTACTACGACGCGATTGATACGGTCGTCGACGGCGTCCAAGTGTGTGAACATTTGCCTCGATTGGCGGAAGTGATGGACCGAGTGACGGCGGTGCGAACCGTGAATCACGATGTTATCGATGAACATGCGGCGGCAACCAATCGCATGCACACCGGTCGAGCGGTCAATGGAACGGTTTCTTATCCATCGTTGGGCAGTGTGATTGCAAATCAACTCGGCGCTGTCAATGAAAATGCACCGCCCTACGTATTAATCGGCTATCCAAACGTGACTCGCGGACCTGGTTTTCTTGGCGCTGCGAACAGCTACCTGTATCTGACCGATACCAGCCAAGGGCCCGCGGGACTATCGCGTCCAGACGGAATTAGTTTGAATCGACAACGTCGACGCGAGCAGTTCTTGCAGGTGACGCGTGCGGCAGCGGAACAACAACAGGATGGCGATGCCGTTCTCGCGCAGTACGATGCGACGATTAACCAGATGCTCTCGTGGAGTGGCCCAGAGTTCGGTCGCGTATTTCAACTCGACGTGGAGCCAGCGAGTTTGCGAGATGAGTATGGCGGTGAACTTGGGCAACGCTGCTTATTGGCACGACGCTTGGTTCAACGCGGTGTCCGCTTCATCGAAGTTTCGCACAATTTGAACTTCATCAACGGCACGGGATGGGATGTTCACAACGACGGAATCGTCAATCAACACGAATTGATACGTGAATTGGATATCGCAATGAGCGTGTTGATTCGGGATCTGGAACAGCAGTCGTTGTTAGACAAAACCCTGATTGTGGTAACGACGGAGTTCGGGCGACCGCCCCAGTTTGATGGTGGCGGCGGACGTGGGCACCAGGGCAGCGCGTTCTCCTGCGTACTTGCCGGTGGCGGATTGCGACACGTCGGTGCGTACGGCGAGACAGACGAGCTGTCACAAAAAGTGGTCGCGGACGCGGTCAGTGTTCCGGATTTCTTTGCGACCATTCACGCTTCGCTGGGAATTGATCCCAACAAGTATTTGTACGATGGCGATCGTCCTGTACCAATCACCGATGGCGGCCAACCGATTTCAAAGCTGTTCGCTTAGGTCTGTGCAAAAAGATGCCGATCCTTGACGAAGATAGTCTATGCGGCGGCTAACAGTCGCCGCCGCTTTCTCATCCACCACCTACTCAACGTCCGTTCTTTTACCGCTGTTAAGTCAGAATTCATCATGCCGGCAATTCGTGTTTCAAGATCGATCGTGATCAAGCATTCGGAAGAGATGGTATTCGATACAGTCGCTGATTTTGGAACTTGGACGCGATGGTCGCCTTGGTTGTGCATTGACCCTCAAGCGGTGGTGACCGTCAGCGACGATCCACACAGTGTGGGTTCAACCTATCAGTGGACTGGCGAGTTGGTAGGCGCTGGCGAGATAAAACATGTTCATTTGGATCGCCCACAGCGAATCGTTCAGCGATTGCAGTTTCTTAAGCCCTTTAAATCCAAGGCCGAAGTTGAATTCGAATTCGCCAGCGTACCCGGTGGAACGAAACTCACTTGGAGCATGCGGAGCAGTTTGCCTTGGTTCTTGTTTTGGATGCGAGCGCAGATGGAAACCATGATCGGCATGGACTACGACCGTGGGCTGAAGATGTTGAAAGAATTGATCGAGACTGGCGAAGTGCTTTCCAAAACCGAAGTACTAGGTGTCGAAACGGTTGATGGTTTATCACTCGTAGGCGCTCGTGGCTCAGCACCGATGAACGACATCAGCTCGGCGATGGACTCAGTCATAACTACAGTGGACGAGAGTCTTGCTCGCGCTGGGATTGCAAAATCCGAAACGATGGCCAGCGCCTACCACTCCTGTGATTTTAAGGACAGCGGCCGTCTTGCGTTTACAACGGGATACGTTTTGCCAGAATCAGTGACTGTTGCGGAACCGCTAATACGATGCGAAATTCCCGCAGGCAAAATGCTTCACGTTCGACATGTCGGCAGTTACCAGAATCTTGGCAATGCGTGGAACGGTGCATACCAATACGCGAAGTTCAAAAAATTGAAACTAGCTCGACAAGACGCTTACGAGATTTATGTCAACGATCCCACCACACCAGCGAGCCAGAGAATCACAGACATTTACTTGCCTGTGAAGTAAAGTTCTTCGTCAATCGTGCTCGCCGTTGGTATTCCACCATGCCCGCGCTTGCTGAATGGACCAGGGATAAATGGCTCGTAATTCGTCAATCGCATCGCCAAGTTCTTGAGCGCTCGCGAAACGGTGATCCGCGGATTTTGCCATACACCGGCGCACGAACAACTCGATCTCCTCGGGAACAGGTTTGCCCAAGTGCGTTTGTAGGCTGATCGGTTCGTGACTGATAATCAATGCAAACAGTGACTCTGGATCACACTCGGAAAACGGCGGCCGACCGCTGAGCATAAAATAGGCAACACAGCCAAGTGAATACAGGTCACTGCGCAAGTCCATGGTGGTGGGATCGCGGAACCTTTCAGGCGCCATGTACATCGGGGTCCCCGCCCAGATCGCTTCACTCGTCTGGTACATCCCTTGCACCGGAGCAAGCGGTTTGGCGAGGCCAAAATCGAAGACGATAGCCCAGTCGCCGACCGATAAGTCCAGCGAAAGCATGATGTTTTGAGGCTTGATGTCGCGATGTAGCAATCCAGATTGGTGTGCACTAAGCAATGCGTCGCATACTTGGCGCATGATACACAGCACGCGGCCAATCGGTTGTGGACCACCACGGGCAACGACCTCGTACAACGTCAACCCCCGCAGCAATTGCATCGCTGCAAAAAACTCACCGTCAAGAGTTCGCCCGTAGTCATAAATCGTAACGATGTGTGGGCTGTCCAACGCCGCAGCCACACGAGCTTCGCGATCGAACCTCAGCAGATCGTCTGGGTCTTGGCGATCGTGGCGAAGTACCTTCAATGCGGTCGGACGACCAAGATTTCGATGCTTGGCACGGAAAACGACACCCATTCCGCCAGTACCAAGCGGAGCGCCAATCTCGTACTGTGCCAACGGATCGAATTGAGTTAGCGGAACCGATCGCCGACATTGCCAATAGTTCATCGCAATCATCGATCCGCAAAGAAACAGTCCCAAGCCTGCAAATGACCAACGGATCGGGCTAGCTGGACTTGTCACCCAACGGTCATCTCGCTCAACGACGACCCCCATTTCATAGCGGTCAAGATAATGCCAGGCACCGATTACCGACTCACCGGCGTAGTTGCGATAGGGTTCCGTTGACGCGCCAGTGCTTCCCAGCACGATACCGGCGGCGGCAGTTGTCAGCGGTTGACCATGCCGCAGATTCGCTTGTGTTCGTCCAGACCGTTGTTCACCGGGATCGGTGACTCGCAGCAACGTCGAAAGCTCATCCGATTTTTCGCCAAGCAATCCACGCTGTGCCGCTTCCACTGCGTGTTTGCTATGCGACAACATAATTCCATCTTTACTAACGAGGTAAGTGTCACAGTCCGTGCATTCCGTTCCCTCGTACAACGCTCGATTCAGTCGCTCGTACATGCCGGTGCCGCGAACGAGCATCGCCGCTTCAACTCGACCTTGTTCATTGCGAATGGGGACGATCACAGCCATCACCGGAAGCGTTGTTTCTGGACTAAAACCATCGATATCCCCCGACAACCGCGCCGGACCATAAATGACGGTCTCGCCACGCATTGTATGAGACAGTTGCTCGACTACAGTCATCGAAATCGGTCCACCAAAGTCGGCTCTGTCGGGTAGCCAGGTCGCAAGCGTGTTTCCGGCACGATTCCAAACAACGAACTTGATCGTGTCGGAGGCCGACAAATCTTTCAGCGCTGCGAGAATCGTATCCGCCTGGGGCGCTTTGCGAAGCAAAGCGGTTAGTTCCGCACTCGGGGCGTCGCCGTTCTCTCTCGCGAGTTGAACCAGACTAATTACACTTTCGTGCACCCGAGGATCTTGTGACCACTGGTGTATTTTTTCTGATTCATCTCGCAAAAATGATCCCAAACTTTGAGCGGCACTCGACGCCGAGCCAATGGTTGCGGCGGACTGGGCACTGCGAAGTGAGTCCACAACACCGTGATGCAACCACCATCCGACAAGTGTCAAGACAAGCAGGAGCAACAGGGCAAGTGGCAAGATCGAACTCGGTTGGCGTTTGGCCAAAGTACGAGTCATCGCAATTCTTGGCGGCTTTTCTGGCCGGCGTGCTTGCTCAGGAAATCTTGGCTGCGCGTGCGTCTGTTGTGACAAGCGTTTCGTACTGTCGTCCGACGCGCGGGTTACTCGTTTGGATGTCGAAGCGGTTTCCGAGGTGGCACTCGATTTGCCATGCTCGGATTTACGATGCCCCTCGATTTGTGCCGCTTCGGGATCATGTTCGCTTAGCAGTTCGAGCACTTCAGCGGCCAGCGAGTGATCATCGCCAGCCTGCGTGCGGACGAAGGTCTCACGTTCATGCTCCGGCAAATCGTCCGCCGCAAGAAAGGTTTCTCGAATCCGCGCATATCGCTCGGCGTCCATCTATTGAAGGCCACTCCCGCCCTCAGAACACTCGCCGGATTCGTTACTACCCGGAGACGCATTCTCGCCTGGCAACTCGTCAGTCGCGTACTTATCGAACTCGCGAAGTTGGTGCCGCATCCAAGCGCGAGCCATCGCCCACTCTTTTTCGATTGTCCTCAGTCCAAGATTCATTTCCGCAGCAATCTCGCGCATCGTCATCCCGCCAAAGAATCGCATTTCCACAATCTTGGCTTGGCGAGGATTCAGTTCTTGCAGCGTTTTGAGTAAGTCGTCCAGCGCCACGACATCACGATCTTGATGCAACTGAAACGTAACGTCATCGGTAAGCACGCGACGGTCCCAATGACCGCCTCGTTTGAGAGAATGCGTCTTACGAGCATGATCGACAAGAATCCGACGCATCACGGTCGCACCGATGGCAAAGAAATGAGTCTTTCCCTGCCAGCTAATCCGCGACTGGTCGACCATCCGCATGTACGCTTGGTGGACCAAACTGGAAGAACTGAGCCGATTTCGCAATGGTTCATTTTGCAGCAAGCGACCCGCCATACGACACAGATCGTCGTACATGATCGTGAACAGCCGATCGGTTTCCCCCGATTGACCCTCGCGGCTGTGATTGAGCAAATCGGTTATTGAACTCATAGACGGGACAGTTTTTATGAGCAAATCAGTCCAGCGAGCGAAAAATAATGCATCCATCATAACCGCTGCACTGAATCACACAAATGGTCAATATGACGGCATTCGGACCATCTAAGGTCAAAGTCGGGCAACTTCGACTCGCCGTGACTCTCCAACGCTTGCCTGCAACGTTTTGGCCAAATATGTCCGATTAGCGTCAACTGATCGCAATTCCTAAGGTTACATACGCACAGCGTACTACTTGGCCGATGCGTGAACACCCCGGAGGTGAGCGCAAGTCTGACTTAGAACTTGTAAAGGATTAACGCAGAGTAATACACGTCGTTGGGTAACGCGCCCTGCGGTGTGCTGTCGTAGCGGTCAGTAAAGGACAGTTTTAGACTTAAATTGTCACTACCGTCCAACAGGATTTCCCAAGAAGCATCAGCCACAAGTCGGTAGTTGCCAAAATCCTCCCAGGATGGGAAGTACTCCAGTTTTCCTTTGAGCTTTTGCCGAGCCGTAAGTTGACGTTCCCCTTCGGCTCCAAATACGGCTTCCGGCACCCAAGCATCGTCTGGAGCGCCAATTTCCTTGGACGCACCGGCACCGAATCGGGTGATGAATGATGCCTGGTCATTGCGGACCCAGTAGTAACCCAAGCCAGCGTTTGTATTCAGCCGTAAATCAAAGGCTTTGAACTTGTCCCACTCCATCCCATACTTGCCGAACATAGTCCAATTTGAATCCGCGATGATTCGATCGTAATCAACGTTGAAACGCCCGTTATCCTGAGTGGTCGCACCGCGATTGCTTGCTTGGCGATAATCAACGTCAATAGCAAACGTGTAGGCATCGGTTTTTCGTTTTAGTTCGATGCCAGTTGTCAGCGACAGAGTCTCGGCGTTCCCGTTGCTACCGTCCAAACCGAATTCCGCATGATTGGTCCAACCCGTAGTCATCCACACCCAGGGAACTTGGTACCAACGCAGCACTTCTTCTTGCAGTGGTAGTCCTGACTCTTCCGGCATGCCTGACTTGAGTTGCTCGGTGATCGTTCCAACAACTCCGGAATCAAGGATCGGTCCGTCCAGTGGCGGTGGTTGCGGAACCTGTGGATTGTTTGAGTAAGTCTGAAAGCCGGCGACTTGAGCAACTCCGCTCGGAGCACTTGTGGTGGGCTTTATTGCTGCCGCAGAACTAGCAAGCGACTGACTGCTGCGCTGCGCATCGCTCACTGCGACAACCACGTCGCTTGCCGCGAACGACTCCAACCAAGCCAAATCCTCACTCAACTTTTTGGCGACTTCCGACTCTGGACTGGACGATGGTGCTTGGGGAACCGTATACCGAGCTGTTGACGAGGGTGCTTTAGCGCCAACCGGTGAGGTCTTGGAATTAATCGTCGGTGAAACAGAGGATCCGCCGCCCCATGTCGAAACTCCCGACATCCACGAAGGCGCTGGTTCGTCCGCGTTTGCGAAATTCGAAAACATCATCGCTAGAAACGCGCCTATCAACAAAACAGCGCGAACTTGCTGCATGATTCTCATTGAAGTCTACCTACTGAAATCACGTAGAAATGAATCAACGTGTGTGCAGTAGCAAAACCTGAACCTGCGTGTCACGAGCGATTCAGCTCCGACGACACGCTACACGCTACTTCCCTGCATCGCGAAGGTGTTACTCGCGAGGATGTTGCTTCAAGCGGAGTCGCGATTCGCTGGCGCTGCGTCGCCTAACATCTTGTGCCAATAATCCGAGACCGGCCCCGCGTAACACTGACAGAACGGGCATACGGACAAGTACAAACCGATCTTAACGCTGCATCGAGGACACGCACGAACCGCTTGACGATTACTCTCAGAAGCATTCGATTCGTTCACTTGCGGTGGAGTTACGTCGCCCAGGATTCTTAATACGGCTGTGTCGGAAAGAGTATCAGTTTTCATTTTTGGCACCAACACGGGTATACCACACTTGGGACAGGGGAGCGTCTGGCCGCCGAGCCGATGGGCCGCATGAATTCGGTGCCCGCCAGCACATACAACGACTGTGAAACTCATCTCGAACTCCTTTTTCAGTTGGGGTTTCCGTTTCAGACTTAACCACTTCCAGGCGTCAGAGTTTCGCTCTCTGTTCGCAAACCGCTGATTTCCTTACCTATCGGCCAACGCACCGTGCCCACTGTTGATCGACTTGGCCTATCTGCCGACAGCAATTCCCCGCTGCCATTTGCATGCGCATCGAGATACGTCAACCGCCTGACAAAACGAAGCATGTGAGACCAACGCAACGGTAAAAAAACTCCGGGCCATAGCAAAAATCAAAAGTATTGTTGGCCGGCAATTCCTACCCGTAGAGCGGGTCTCCAGGCCCGTAAGGTAAATTGCTGCATTCAGACCTGAGCCCCAACCTATTAGGAACAGCCCCGAAACAATTGCCGCGATTCGAAGGCAACGGAAGGGCGCGAGCGAACTGTTGGTTTAGTCAAAATCGGCGATTTAACCGACGTAGGATGGGCACGCCAGCCCGTCAATGGCGTGAAGGTCGGCCACGAGTGGCCAACCTACTACTTAATCTACAACCCAGAAGCGCCATTCCGCTCACTAAATTAAGCGCTTTCCAGCTAGTGCTTTATCCAGAATGAATTTTAGGATTAGCCGATGTGCGTTAGCACCGGTTCACGCGGCAAAAACCGGTGCTAACGCACATCGGCTGATTTGCCCAACCCTAATTCTTAACGTTGACGAAGCACTAGAGCGGTGCTGCCGGTCCCCGACGAACTTGTATCCGTCGGTGACTCTTTCTCAGAAGCTGATTGGACACTGGAGGCATACATCGGAAAACCTGCATCCTGGACTCGGCAACCGTTTGCGTCGGATAAGCCAAGTTATTCGGATAAGCCAAGTTATTTCGGGACAGTCGCCACCATCCGGTCCAGTGGACTGACCACACACAAACCCGGTCGGTTCATCACGTGAGTGTAGATCATCGTCGTCTTCACATCCTTGTGCCCCAACAGTTCCTGCACCGTGCGGATGTCCGAACCACCTTCAAGCATGTGCGTCGCGAAACTGTGCCTCAGAGTATGTGGCGTGGCAGGCTTCGTCACCGATGTTCGCTTCAACGCACGCCGCATCGCATCAGCAAAAGTACTCTCGTGAACGTGATGGCGACGCCAAATTCCGCTACGTGGATCCTTCGATAACTGTCTCGCTGGAAACACATACTGCCAACCAATGTCCCGGTCTGCATGGGGATACTTGCGAACCAATGCAAACGGCAAATACACTCTGCCGAAACCATCTTGCACATCGTCACGGTGCAGCGCCGCCGCCATGGCGATCTGCCGCTGTAGTGGCTCAACGATCGTGCTCGGCAAAACCGTTACCCGATCTTGCTGCCCCTTACCATTACGCACGACGATCTGGCCGGTATCAAAACAAATATCTTTGATTCGCAACGTGCGGCATTCTCGATGCCGCATGCCGCTGCCGTACATCAAACGGTACATCGTCTCGTTGACGCCGCGCATCTTTCCCAGTATCTCCGCGACGTCACGCTGACTCAACACCACCGGTCGGTACTCACTCGCCTTCGCTCGCACACGCTGAATGAATTTCAAGTCTCGACCTTCCACTTGACCGTAGTAAAAGATCAACGCTGATAGCGCCACATTCTGTGTGCCTGAAGTGACCTCCTCAACCACTGCCAGATCAGTCAAGAAATGACCAATGTCTGCTTCGTTGTATTGGCCGAGTTTTTCGTCATCCAAGTGCCGAATGAAACGCTTGACCCAATTGACATAGGTATCCTCAGTCGACCGCGGATGATGCAAAACACGCATTCGGGATCTTAGCTTCTGAATCGCTTCCGGTTCTTCCGCATCGATCAACCCCGCCTGACCCTCGCCGGCAAAACCCTCGCCTTCACCGACTCCAACTGCGACTCGTTTTTCCTTTTCCGCCAATTCGCCCAACTTCGATTTAAACGGTGAAAAGTCGACATCCGAGCGGTTCAATACCAATGTCTGATACCACTCCAGCGATCGCGCAGCCTGCAATCGCTGCCAAGCTGGCGCGCCTCGGTCTCTCAGGCCCCTCAGAAAAACCAGCACCGAGTCTTCGTCGATAAAGAACGTCCCGTCCTGCCGCAGATGCTCCGGGCAATCGTATTCCTCGATCCACCGAGGCATCCACTTTTTGTCATTCGGATGTGCCTGGCTACGTGCCAGCCGCGAGCAGAAAAGTTCTACGCTCATCGAAATTCCCTCTAGCCGTAAGAAAGTTCTGGTTCACTCAAACAGGGAACACGCGTTCTAAGTGAACGCCCGTTTTCTTTCAAGTGCCCAAGCAGCGCAAAACCAAACAAAAAACAGAGAAACGGCCGCTGCCCCACTATCGGGTTGTGCCAGTTTCAACACGGGTCACCCGGGCAGAAAAACGATTCCCTACGACTGAGCCGGGTCGTAAACTAGATTCCCTGCACCTCACCCACTCTGTAAACTAAGTTTCACCCCGGCTGACCCGGGAAGAATTAATCGTTCCCCGGCTGAAATTGCTTCACCTTGATGGACATCTGAATGATCAAGCTCGACCTCCTGCGTGACCAATGCCAGATTCAGGCGTACGTTTGGAACCGCCTTGACAACTATGAACCTGATTGGGATTGGGCTTTGGGTGATGCTGATCGCAAGGTCTCCCTGATCTCAACCGGTTTTTCGTTCGAGCAGAGTGGCTGGTTCTCTATGGTGTTTGACCGTCGCCCGCGTGCGACGTCTGACGGCGAATGGCAATCATTGATTGGCAATAACTATCTACCCATGCCGCATTGGGACCTCGACGAAGACTATGATCTCGATGTTGTCCATTACAACCCAAAATGGAAGCCACCGAAGGGTGGTTTTGATGACGAATCCGCGGCGACGCTTTTTGGCGAGACCATCAGAGATGCTTTGCTATTCATACGACAACAGGATGGCTTCAAGTTTCCATTTCTTGCTCGCAACTGTGCGTTCTTCGTAGAGGAGCACGAGGGTCGATACGGATGGCCGTCCTGCGAAACAATCCGAACTGAAGGCCGATGCAGGCCGTAAACCCGGACGGGCGGGGAACCATCCGATGCAACCGAGCGGCGAAGTCGGGCGTTTTGAAGTGGAAGCTCAACCGTCGCCGCCGGCTGATCGGTAACGTTATGCCTTAGAAGAGGACACATGAAGTCACAGACACTTGGCACGTTGTTGTTCGACACCGACAGCGAGTGCCGTAAATCTACAACTGTCAATGTCCCTGCGCTTGGCAACATCGAGTGCACTTTCACCTTTCCGGAAC
>JBGSIA010000060.1:0-2713 GCA_041751935.1 Pirellulaceae bacterium
GGATTCCTCACCGTCAGGTTGTTTGTGACTGACCATGCTGTGAAGAAGTGCCGCTACTGCGCCCGACTTGCCCGATCCGGTAGATCCTAGTACAGCACAATGCATCCCAAGCATTTTATCAACATTCGCTCGGCATACCGCGTTGTCGGCACCAGAGTAATGAGCGAATGCTACTAGTGGACTGTACTCATCGTCAGATCGTTCTCCTTCCGCTGCACCATAGATTGAAAGCGTTTCTTCTCGCGTCAATAAGTGAACAGTTTGACGCGGCAACGGATAGGTTGTGACGCCTCGTGACAAGCGGAGTTTACCATCTGCCGCGTTCCATATGGCTTCAGCAAACAGCTCGACTTCCATTAGCCGTTGGTCAGCTTCTGGTGTGATAGGCGTACCTGATTCAAGTTGCTCTTCTGATCTCATTCGAAGCAACGTAACGAATCCAAAAATCAGCTTTCGTCCAAAATGAATCTTAACCATGCTTCCGATTTGCCCGATCGGATAAACCCTGCCTTCGTGGGTTCGCGTCAGTTCTGTTACATCGCCCGAAAGCTCAACTTTGATCGAAGCCCCCGATACCTCGACGATATCGCCTACCTTCAAATCGGAAACTAATTCAAATACGTTGCTCATCAGACGCAGGCCTCCGGACCACTTTGTAGAAGACGAGTTACTCCTTGGATTTTCCACCAGTCAAGTTTTCGATCTTCAGATGGCTTTGCAAATGGACCATCACCACCCACGAATACGCCAGTTTCGGAAATAACGTACAATCGCTTACACCAAACGGAGCTCGCCCACGACCTGAGAACATCATTCATCTGCCACGCAAACGCTAGAAGCGTTGTTTTGTTGCCGGTCTGCTCCATTGCAAGTTGAATTTCCTGATTGATGTGCTCGTCGCCAAAGCTATATCCGCAAATTGCAAACAGGTTTTCTTCGCGACTACTTAGCGAGCGACGAAGCAAGTCAAACTGTGAAGCAAATGGGTCTCGCTGCGTTGCAACGTATTTCGTTGACTGTGGGTATATGAGAACGCGAGATGTTTTTTCAGGATATCTGTCGCTGTCTCGCACGCGCCAGATTCGTCCGTCATTTCCGAGATGCCAGTCAATCGAACCGTGCAGTTTCACTACCTGTGCTCGTATCCCTGTAGTTGGATCACTTTCTCCAAAACGAAATGATCGAAATCCGACGGCACCACCTTCAAAACCGTCCCAATATGGAATGCACTCCATGGCCAATGCGTCTTCAATCAGCGTGTCGTAATTCGTTGTGAAAATTCGAATCGGGCGTCTTCTTTCACTGACATTTTTTTGCCGATGGCAAAACACCGCGCGTATGAAGGCAATTTGATTGTCAATTGTGACAATTGGATCGCTGAAAGTGCCCACTGTTTCTGGTTTTTCTTCGCCGTCTGCGGCCACGTACCCCCACCGCACCGTTTCCGCGATCGAACACAGCAATCTTCGGTGGAACTCTTCAAGCGAAGCAAGGTCGAACGTTGCCGTTCCAAAACAAATCTCTTTGTTCTTGCAGCGTTCGGCAATTGCTCGACGATCCGCAATATGGCTTAGGATGTGCTCAATATGGCAATGAGGATCGAGTTCTTCTCGAATTCCCTTTAGTGCATTCGCATCGTCTCCCTCCTTCGATCTTGCGATGACCTGTTCGGTCAACGCTCCCATAAGTGGAATGCCCGAATCGAGGCTTGTGCCCGCGCCAAAGAGCCAGGATTGGTTGCTTGAACTCAGTAAGCTGTCGAGTTGCTGAAGCACATCAGAACTTCCGTTTTCTAGATCCATTTTAAATCACTCTCTCGTCTATCATGTTCGCTATTCATAGTTTTTCGTGCCACTCTGCATGCTTGACCGGCAGGTCATCCGAACCCACCAACTTCTCACTGAGAATAGATCTCGGTTAGTACCTTCAAATTCATCTGTGCAAGTCCGCTACCGAATCTGAAATACTGGCCGGAGCCAAACTGCCTTTGAACATCGTCGCTCGTCAATATCTCAACAAGGTCTTGAGGTGTTGAAAGACCAAGTAATACGGCGAGTGGATTGAAACCCTTGGGATTCTCTGCCTTTACGAAGAGGTCGTAGGGGCTTTCCCTATAGGACAACACCATGCTTCGAGGCCACCAGCCGTAAACTTTTGGGTGGATAGCCAAAATCGCATCAACTTCACAGAGTTTGCGGAAATTGAGTCCGGGGAGTGTTGCTCGCTCCTTCACCCAATCACCTGTTTTGCTCGTTCGTTTTGAATTGCCTTCTATTGCACACATTTCATCGATCGATTGAGCGTAATCGTTAAAGGCTGAGGCGGATGAGTTATGTGACGAGTCACCGTCGAAATCACGTGGCTCAAGATAGCTTGCTGTCATGATCTCATGAGCTGCCCGATAGTTTTTTGTTTGGACGCATACCGCGACTGCGTAAAGAAATAACTCGTAGCATAAAAAGCGATAGTTGTCTTGCGAAATTTCAAAGTACCCGCCTCCGTCCCGTTTAGGACATTTGAACGGAAGCAAATTCTCAAGGATCTCCACGATTTTCCCAGCAGCCGTCTCATTCAGGGTGAGCGCATTTAATTTACGTTAGGGATCGAGTTCAGAATTTCGAGCAAAAACTCGAAGTCGTATCCGGCACGTAGCCGCTTTTGGCGAATGCTTGCCTTGCGTGTCGTATTATGCTTGATCAGCGTCACCGCGAGG
>JBGSIA010000061.1:0-142211 GCA_041751935.1 Pirellulaceae bacterium
CGAACCGTAGCGGAATTTGGCGACGGGTCTGGAATCGTTTACTACCGTCAAAGACGTGCTTGCCGCCAATAACTCAAACAATTGATGGAAAACCCACGCAAATTAAATGAAATGCGATGTTACCAAGCCGACTGCACCCCCAGAGAGGAATATCTCCTATGAAAAGTCGTGTTGACCAAAAAGACGCGTTACACTCAATAACACAGCTACCGGAACTAAGTTACGAGGATTCTTAGAAAGTATCGAAATTGCTTTAAGATGAAGTCATATCTCGATCACTCCTGATTCGTCGATACGAAGCAGTATGTGTGCCGACAAATGATACGCCGCGGTAGCTCTAGTCACAATGTCCCCTTCATTCAGCTAAACAACAATTGTAGTTGAGCAGGCCAAAGGACTACAGATTGCGTGGACAAAATGAAATCAGTTGTTTACTACAGAAAACGTTAAACAATCAAACGCCAGGCGATATTTCGGGCACTATAGAATTAAAAAATAACTTCGCTAGAAGTAACGAAATGCCTGCGTAGCTCGCCGAAAGAAGTCTTGGTGTCCCCCGCAAGCAACTCAGGAGGAGCGTGAGGAATTTGTGCGGTAAGTGCTGGCCTTAGGTCGGACGAGCTGCCCGACGATCACCGAACGCGTTCGCGTTACTTGCTGGCACGCTTTGCTGCACGCTCTCTGCAGTTCGATCGCTGGCTCGTCGACCGTGGCCTAGATAGTCGCTCCAACGACGCCCTGTGCGCATTTCATTCGGGCCTGGTGCGATCAAGAACACGGCTCCTAAACCGAAGATCAACCCGGCCATCGACGAACCTGTCGCGAGTAGAAACCCGGAAGGCCCAATCGGCGAATCGCTGACTTGAGGCGGACCGAGTTCGGCGATCAAGTCGGTGGACAAAGCCGCACCACGACTGGCCTGTGCGTCGGCAAGTGCGTTTTCAGCGTCGCCAAGCATCGTCGTTCTCTGACGCACTTCGGCATCGATTTTCGCGTAACCCGTTCGCACATCGGCGATCCGTCGCAAACGATCGATAAGTTCCAATTGCTTCCCTTTCAAACGACGCACCCGATCGCGTTCCAGTGTCAACGTGGGCTGCATCGCGGCAACAACGGAAGTCGTCTCATGCTGAATGCGATCACGAATTTCTTTTTCCGCCGCGATGGCTGCTCGACGTTTCGGATGCAGATTCGTGTAATTTCCCGACATCTGGCTGGTCGCCAGTTGAGCGTCGATCAATCCGTCCTTGAGTCGTTGCAGTGACGGTTGGCTGCTCAGCAGATCACCGCCACTAACAATCAACGCATCGGGATCGCGTGAACCAGCAACGAGCAACTGGTGCAGTGATTCGAGACGTTCTAGTTCCAATTCAGCGGCCTGCAACTCGCGAGCCGTCTCTTCCAGTGTACGACGAGTGGTGCCATCGCCAGTAACGACGTCGCTGAGATTCCTCAGTTCACCTAAGTCGCTGCCGAACTCGACTTCGATCACTCGCATTCGCGAAGCGGCGTCGTCAAGGTTCTGTTTCGCTAAGTTTCGGGCGAGCGTTAGCTCGGCAATGATGCTGTCGGCGCGGAGCATGCGCACAGTACGGTGGTGGTTTGTCAACTGTGCAAACATCGCGCGACAGAACGCCTTGGCACGCTCGGGATCTTTCGCCTTGACTTCCAAATAGAGCACTTCAGTGTCGCCAAACTCGGAGCCCTTGGGCGCGCGGATATTGACACCGTCGGAAGCAACTGATTCAACAACACGATTGCTTGGCCATGCTGCATCGGGCTTTCCCGACGGTGGTCCAATTTGTCTCAGGGCCGCGGCGACGACTTCGGGCGTTTGAGCCATCTCGAGAATCGTTTCTTGTGCGGCCTTGAGTTCCGTTGTGCTGCCAAAACGTCCCAATCGCTCGACTGCGCCGGCGGCTGTGTCACGAACGACCAATGGCTGGTGAGCCGACCAAATACTACTGCTAAACAATGCGTAGACGATGCCTGCAACACCGAAAAACAACATCGCTCCCACCCAAAGTGGTGCAAACAACACAAGCACGTTGCGAAGGTGTTTCCAAGGAATCGGCGAAGTCGACATGGCGAACCAAGAACCGTGGCAGAGCATAGAAAACGAGACGAGCAACTGTAAGACACGATTCGTTCCATAGCCCGGTGCGAGTTAGTGCAACCGGTCAGAGTTGTGCTGGTCGCTGAGCGATTATTCTTCTGATAACGGTTAGTCTGGATCGCGAATCGCTTTGTAGCGGTTGTGTATGACTTCGGGAATTGATCTTGCACAACCTCTAAAGTACCTGTGCAGTCGTTGAATCGGATCCGTTGCTAGCTTGGCTGTTGAGAACGTGGTATCGTTTAGTAACGATATCACTGCAAAAACGAATAACTCAAGGCAGACCGATGAGGCGTCTGAGGTGGAAAGACAGTCCGCACGAAAAATTGTTTTGGATCGCGGCAATCGTGATCGCGATCGTTTCTATCTTAGCAATCGCAAGTCGCGTCGCAGGTGTTTGATGCCGTGTAAGAGGTGAGTGAGAATCAATTTCGTTTATTTTCCTCCCTGTATCCCAGTCGTCACTGTACGCGGCAAGGGTTTAGCAGCATCCCGTCCAGCGCTCGTGCGAATCGCCGTGGCGACTCGGCATCGTACGGAAAATAAAGCGATGGTTCAATAAGTTCGAGTTCGATCACCGCAGGCTCACCAAACGGCAGTTCAACGATGTCAACTCGCCCATACAGCAGTGTTCGCCCAATCGTGCCGAGGGCTGCTTTGGCGAGCGCGTATTGTTTAGGCGTTGGCTCGATCGACGACAGACGGCTCCCGTATTCTTCTTGAACCCGAAAATCACCCGGCTTGGGCGTCTTGAGAATCGTGTGGCTGTACTCGCCAGCAAAAAAGAACAACGACCATTCACCGCGACTAACGATACTATTTAAGAAGGGCTGCACCATCACTGGCCGATCCCGATATGTATGGATGATCGTTTGCCAACAAACCGCATCACTGTCCCGCCGCAAACGAAAGGTATCGCGTGCTCCCGCCCCAATCGTCGGCTTGATCACCAGTTCGTCGCAAGATAATTCGCTAAACGCGGACATCAAGTAATCCTTGCTTGGCGAGGCGTTCCACAATGTCGGCACCGTACTGATTCCCTGGCATTGGAGCTGGTGCAGGTACCGCTTGTCGATATTCCAACGAACAATGTCCAGCGGATTGAGCAGCGTGGCGCGACTACGATCAATCCCCGTAAGTACGTCCAGAAACTCTTCGCACTGGAAGTGGTAGTCCCAGGGCGTACGAATGACAACGGCGGCGAAGTCGTTCCAGTCGACGGTGGAGTCACGCCACGGGACGTCGACGACTTGCCATCCAAGTTCCGCGAGCGGCGGAATCGCTAGGTGGTCGTAGGCGACGAAGTTGGCCAGCGAGTCCATCGTCAAGAACGCGATACGGCGAGTGTCACGCATGTTGCTCGCGCGGTTGACCATGACGAGTCGACATCGCTTGCGCCATGTACCGGGTGGGCGGCTTTACACTCATTATTGCAAGTGTTTGGCAAAGAACTCTCGGACGGTTTCTTCAATCTCAGGTCCACCGATGCCGTGACCACCGCCTTCGATTTTCACCAGCGTGGTATCCATGCCTGCTTTTTCTTGAGCCGTATGAAACGCGACGGCTTGATCCAGCGGCACGGTCTTGTCGTCTGTTCCATGGACGATTAGAAAAGGCGGATCGTTCTTGCTGACATAGTGGATCGGCGACGCTTGTCTGGCAGTGTCAGCTTTCTCGCTAATCGGTCCGCCAAACAGTTTGTACACCGCGTTGCCCGGTGAGCTCTCGCGCGGATTGTCTTGTGAAAATCGAAGAAAATCGCTGGGGCCACAGAAGTCGACCACACACGCGACATGGCTGCTGATTCCCGTCACACCCAATTCGCCTTCCAATTCTGGTGCATCGCTGGACGTCCCCAACAAGCTCACCAAGTGGCCGCCCGCTGATGAACCCCACAATCCAATTTTCTCATGGTCGATCCCAAGCTCCTTTGCATTCGCACGAAGATAGCGAACCGCTGCCTTGCAATCATGAATTTGGGCAGGCCAGCTCGCCTTGTCGGTCAAACGGTATCCAACGCTGACACCGACATAGTCACCGCTCGCGAGAAACCGTCCTAATCGCGAAAAACCGCTGGCCTTGTCACCACTTTGCCATCCCCCACCGTGTATCCAGACAATGCATGGTCGCAGCTCCGAGCGTGATTCCTTGGGAGAGTAAACGTCGAGCTTCAGATCGATATCGCCAGCCTGGGCATAGACGACATCTTTCTTAACATCGAGCTTAGCAAGCAACTGCTGCTGTTGCTTTTTCGGTTCCTTCGGTCGATCCTGGGCCGAGGCAACTCCGACCAACATCAAACTGACGCTCATCATTAAAAAACGCATTGTTCGCACCTACCGGAACCAAGACCTTACGAGACAAATAGAACACGGATCGCAAACGGGAACTGTCCTGATCGGACCCACTAGCGTAAACTATAGCCAATGAACCAACCTCCTGTCGAACAGCGCCGCACCATGGAAGCACCGACGATTTTAGAGGTGCCCCATCCATTGGTGGATCGTTTCGGTCGCGTCCACACCAGCTTGCGACTGAGCGTGACGGACCGCTGCAATATACGCTGTTTCTATTGCATGCCAGAGCTGAACGCAGTGTTCGTACCGCGAGGGCATTTGCTCAGTTTCGAGGAACTGGCTCGTCTAGCCACACTGTTTGTTCAGCAATGTGGAATCCGCGACATCCGCGTTACCGGTGGCGAACCATTGGTACGCCGGGACCTGAACCGCTTGATTCAAATGCTCGCCGCGATTGATGGCCTTGACGATTTGTCGCTGACAACGAACGGCATTCTGCTGGCTGAGCACGCTGGAAGGTTGCGTGACGCGGGCTTGAAGCGGGTCAATGTCAGTTTGGATACGCTTGATGAAGCGACCTTTCTTAAGATTTCGCGTCGATCCGGGTTGCAGCAAGTGATCGACGGAATCGACCAAGCGATTCGTGTTGGCTTCGAATCTATCAAACTGAATGCGCTGGCTATCCGCGGGATCACTGAAGGTGAAGTTGTTTCGCTGATAATGTTTGCGGCTAAGCGAGGCATCGAACTTCGCTTTATCGAGTTCATGCCACTTGACGCCGATCGCCAATGGAAAGACGACGCGGTGCTCAGCGGTGACAGCCTGCGTGCGATCATCGAGCGAGAGTTGGGCGCGTTGGTGGAAGTTCCCCGAATGGACCCGGCCCAGCCAGCCGAGTCATTCGAACTCGCCAGCGGTCAACGCGTGGGAATCATTCGCAGTGTTACTGAACCGTTTTGCGACGCTTGCAACCGGCTGCGAGTTACTGCTGATGGTTCCGTTCGAAATTGTTTGTTTGCAACCGATGAGACTCCGCTTCGAGATGCAATTCGTAGCGGCGCAAGTGACGAAACCATCGTGTCACGGGTGCAAGCATGTGTCGCTGAAAAACGAGCCTCGCACGGGATCGATAGCGCAGGGTTCTCGCCGCCGCAACGACCGATGTATGCAATCGGTGGTTGACGCGGTTTGGGAATCAGAACGAGTCACGTGTTGAGCTGTTATCGGTATGTGCCGGAATGTCGTCGCCGTGGATGCTACGTTCGGACTTAGAGGATTGCTATTTATCGTTTTTGGAATAACTCGCTGGTTACTACCGCGACAATCAAATCCGCTAATGGATATTCATCTTCGCTTACTTGCGCAATAATCCTGTCGACTGCGGGACGATCGAGCGACTCGATTCGCCTTCCCAGAGCATGGCTAAGCAAACGACTTGTCAGCGTACGTACGAAGAACTCTTTTCGCTCAAGCAACAACGATCGAAGCTCCTCCGGTCCCGAGAAACGATCACCACCAGGCAATACACCGGAGGTGTCAATTTTAATGTTTCGTTTCGCATCGTAGAACGCTCGCTTGCGACCGATGGGGTCAAAGCCTTCTAGAGCAAACCCAAGCGGATCAAATTTTCGGTGGCACTGATTGCATGCCGCTGATTCGCTGTGCTTGGCCAACTGCTCTCGAATCGAAACCGCCCCGCGGACATCTGGGTCCAGTGCCGGAACTTCATCGGGTGGAGGCGGAACGGGCGATCCGAGAATGTTCTCCATCAGCCAGATCCCACGAATAACAGGTGATGTATCGATTCCGTTAGCCGACACTGTCAACACACTCGCATGCCCCAATAATCCGCCTCGTTCAGCGTTGGCGTATCGAACTCGATGAAAATCGGCGGCCTGGTCCGCGGGAACTTGATCCGCAATTCCGTACAGTTTGGCTAGGTCACGATTCACGAATGAGTAGTCCGCTCGCAAGAACTCCAGCACCGACGCGTTTCGTGTGATCAAGTCGCGCATGAACAACCGTGTTTCTTGCTTCATCTCGGGCTCCAAACCCGCAGCGTAGTACTGTCGCGAATCCTTGGGATCAGGCGGCATGCTACCGAGCGCTCGTAGGTTCAGCCAACTGTCAAGAAAATCAGCGACAAAGGCATCCGAAGCATCGCTATTGAGCAATCGCCGAGCTTCTGACCGAAGGACATCCACATTTGAAAGCTTTCCCTCATCCGCTAGCCGTCGCAGCGAAGGATCGGGCATTGTGGACGTTAAGAAATAAGACAAACGCTCGGCTATCCCATGGTCCGAAAGCTTTACGTCTTGCGAGTCATCCGGCGGACTCAAATACAAAAATGAGGGCGAACACATGGCCGCCTTGAGCGAGTCTTTGAACGCGTCAAGCGGGGAACGGCCATCCGCAAGCCGGCCTTCATAAATAGCCAGCAATCCCGCCACTTCTTCGCTCGTTGCCGGGCGCCGATAGGCTCGAGAGGCAAAACGACGAAGCAACTCCGGTGCACGCTCTGGATCAAAACTATCACCATCGAATAGCAACCGCTGACTGCGAGTGGGCCACTCTGTCTCAATCGGGCCGCTCAAGCGAATCTCGTGAATGCGAATCTGTGGCAGGTAGCCATACTTAATCACCGCGTTACGGAACTCGACAATACCGGAACCGCGGCGAACATCTTCAGGCAACGTATCCTTGTGGTTGCGAAATACTCGTTGGTATGCGCCTCTTACATCGTGCATACCATTTTCGAACGTAAAGCGCGGAGCAAAACCTTTGTCCAGCGGAACCCGAAACGTGTACCACTCCAAATCGTTGTCTTTGATGGCGGCCTCGGCCAACAGCGGCTGAATCGGCTGGGTGTGAACCATATCTCCGTTCGCAGTGTCGCCGGGCCGAATCCCTAATCGAAATGGCTCACTCAAATCGATCGCAATCGTTGCCTCGTTGTAGGGCGAATCACGATGGAGGGCTTGGGCGAGAACCTTGACCTCGTAAATGCCATCTACAGGAACGCCCGAATTGAACTTCGGTAGCGGTCCATACGCGCCTTCAGGCTTTTCGTTCAGCGGATGATCGTAAAGTACCATGTACTTGAAGTCGAAAGCTCGTTGGTGCGCTCGACTCAGTTCTTGTTGCTGAATAAAACCGCTGTTAAAAACCCACTCGTTCGTTTCGGGTGGTGACTGCGGAGCTACGGCTTTTTCGATACAACGGTCCGCTGCTTCGAGGTACTTCTCAAGCAAATAGCCGGACGTGACCAATGCGTCGCCGAAATTGTCAAAATGGTTTGCCAAGTTATCCGCAGGAAACTCGATCGTAGGATCGAACATTGTCATATCGATGGCCAGCAGATCGCCGACGGTATTGCGATACTCGCGACGCGACAATCGACGCAGCACGCTTTGACCACCGGTGCTGATCGTGCGTTCTCGCATTTTACTGATCGTCTGGGTCATTTGCTTGATGGCCAGCAATCGCTCTTTCGTAGTGGGTTGGTCTGCGTTCTCAGGCGGCATCGCACCGAGAGACATTTGGTCGACGATCTCTTGCAAACGAAGCTGGGTGTCCCAATGGTCGTCCGAAAAGTTCAAAGTCTCGAACTCACGCTCTCCACTGGGGTCGTCGGCAGTATGACAATCGACACAGTACTTGTTCAGGAATGCTTTTGCGGCCTCGTTAGGAAGCTCTTCTGCTTGCGATGTGTGGCACAGCGGCACAAGCACGAGCGACCCGATCACCGTCATGCAAGCAACCAAGCAATTCGTTCGCAACGGCCTGATCATGCCAGTCCTCGCAGCGTGCCTGTGCTGGTGGCGAAGTGGTCGGTTTCGATACCAAACTGCTGCAGCATCGACACGAACAAGTTCGTGAGTGGTGGTCGATGTTTGGATTGCCGATCGAATGCCAGCATCCGGCCGTGTTTGAAACCACCGCCGGCTAGCAACACTGGCAAGTTCGTGTTGGTGTGTGAATTGGCATTCCCCATTCCGCTGCCAAACAGCACCATCGTCTGATCGATCAGCGGCTGGCCGCCTTCTTCGAGTTTCGACAATTTATCGATAAAGCGAACGAACTGTTCGATCTGGTAAGTCTCCAGAGTGATCAACGCTTCGATTCGATCTTCAAGCTGGCCGTGATGCGACAGCGCGTGGTAATCACCATTGACGCCTAAGTCTCGCGGATTGAAATCACCACCGATTTCCAGAGTCGCGATTCGCGTCGAATCGGTTTGTAGCGCAAGTGCGATCAAGTCATACAGTAGAGGCAAGTCCTCCACCATGTTACGGTTCTTGGGAGCTGCGAACGGCGCGTCGGGCTTGGGAACATCGAGCCAGTTTCGTCGCAGACCGATCCGCCGTTCCACGTCACGCACTGACGTTAAGTACTCGTCCAGTTTGTCGCGATCTTGTTGATTCAGTTGTTTTTGAAACCGATCGGCGTCGCCCTTGACCATATCCAGGATCGACCCTTGAAACTTGAATCGATCAGCGACGGCACGTTTGTCCTGTTCGCTGGTTCCTTCGAACAACAGCTTGAACAATTGCTCGGGTCCCGGGACTGGCGGCACGCGAGTTCCCGTTCGCGTCCACGACAGTTGGCAACCGCCGTGAATTCCGCTCTCACTGCCAATCGTCAAGGTGGAAAACCGCGTCAAACCAGCGACATGATCGGCGGCGTATTGGTCGATGGTCACGTTGGCGTCGGGCATCGACTTGGCATCGATTTGACGAACACCAGAAAGGAATGAGTGAATCGAAAAATGGCCACCACTGGTTCCATGATCCAGCCCACCGATCATCGTCAATCGGTTGCGAACAGTTTGTAGTGGAGCCGTGGTGCGATTGAGTTCAAAGTCACGATATTCGTTTAGCCCGGTCATCGAATCATCCGCTGCGGCCGCCGGCCAGTACGCTTCAGGATGAAACCCCAGCATGTTGCCGATGCAAACCATCCGCTTCTTCGGGGCATCAGCTGGGCTTCGCTGATTCGCACTCGCCGACCTGATCCCCAAGGAAGGAAAGAACGGTAGGCTGATGGAGACACCAGCAGCTCGCAGGAGTTGTCTTCGATGCATCTGGCTCATGGGAACATCCGCGGAAAGGTGGCAGGTGGCAGGTGGCAGGTTTTTCGAAACAGGTGGGAATGGATTGCTCCATCTACCGAACATCATAGACGTTCTTTGTCGTTTTTTACAGTCAAAGTTGTCGCACGACGCAATCGAACGGCTTCACTCATCACGAGTCTTTTAATATTTGCTAGTCGTTCACTATTTGGATTGGTCCGACGCCTCGGCATCGACGGGGAAGAACGGAAAAAACTTGCGAATTTCCTCAGGCGACGGTTGGTGACCGTACTCGCAAATTTCGAATGATTCCGCAGCCTCGATCTTATCTGCCGCGGCCTCGCCGTACCAACGCACTAGAGCGGCTCGCGCGTTCTTGGCCTCGGCCTGTTGTCGTTTCGTCCAGCGATTGTGCAACCACTCGCGTCGCAACTCAGGCTTCGACGCGGGTGGGTTGTTGGCCATGATTTCGGCACTGCCCAGTGCTCCTCCTTCGAACGTCTGGGACTCCAGGGCCATCAGCGCATCCACTTTCTGTTCCAGAACACCACTGACGTCCACGGCGATATCGGCTTGGAACGGATAGGGCTTCTTGAATCCATCGCTGGAGTACAAGAACACGGGATTCTTTTTCAACGGCGGCGTATCGGGACAAAAGAACGGTACCGCGACCATGTACGCAGCGTCTTGCACCAAGACACCGACATAGCGATGGTCGGGATGGTAGTCCCAAGGACGATGTGAAATCACCACATCGGCATTCCAATCGCGGATCAGTCGCGTGATGATGCGGCGGTTCTCCAAGGTCGGCAGTAACTCACCATCGTGGATGTCCAAAACCTGGGACGTCACGCCAAGTCGCTTGGCTACTTCGCCTGACTCTGCCGTTCGCCGTTGAGCCAATTCGCCACCGGACATCTGCCAATGACCGATGTCACCGTTGGTCACCGAGACCAATTTGACATGATGACCTTGCCTGGCCCACATCGCCGCCACACCGCCGCTCTTGTATTCAGCATCGTCGGGGTGTGCTCCGAAACAGATGATTCTCAGTTTGCCGTCGTCTTCAGCCCAAGCAACACTTGATGACGGCTGAAAACAAAACGCGAGGGCCAATAAAAGGCTAAGACAAATGCGAGTACATGTGTGGATCGTCATGGTGGTTCCTTGGTTTAAGTCATTCGTTGCGTAAGCGTCTGAACAGCAAAGATCATACGGCAGGTCACGCAGCAAATACTAGCACGAAGCGTATGAGGATGCATTCTTCGCTGCCTCGTTGAGTTGCGTACGCGTCATACGAAGGAAAACTTGATTAGCACGTGGCTGTACCACCGTGCTGTTAAATGAGGGCAGTGTCAACGCTTTTGTTCGACGTCAGAATGCCTGCCTTGGCGCGGATTGAATCAAGTTCAAGGCGGAGATGTTTTTGAAAGAGTGAAATGTCGGCGCTGTGAATAAGCATGTTCGCACCGAGTCGAAGGAATCGTGCTTGCTGATCCACATTGCCCCAAAAATGGATGCCTGCACCAACGTTAGCGGCACGGGCTTTCTTGAAGATAGTCTCACAAGCACTGAGAAACCGTGGATGATCCCACTGCTCTGGAATACCGAGACTGCAGGACAAATCGTGGGGGCCGATGAGTACTGCGTCGAGGTCTGGAACAGCGAGAATTTGATCGAGTGCTTCAATGGCCGGAACACTTTCAATGTTCACGATAAGCAACCGTTGTTTGGCACGCGTCTGGATGTACGTGGCTAGCTCCGGTTCTGGCTCCACTCCCGCCAGCATCGAATTTAGACGCTGGCCTTTGATGGGGCGAAACTTAACAGCTCCACGCAGCGTTTGAGTTTGTTCGACGGATTCGACATAGGGTGCGATTACTCCAGCGGCACCACCGTCGAGCACCATCGTGGCTGCATTCGGATCAGGTGAGGAGATCCGCACCAAAGGCACCAGTCCCAGCGCCGCGTAGGTCTGGCACATCCAAGAAAGCACTTCTCGGTCGAGTGCGATGTGCTCGGTGTCGATGAAGACAAAGTCGAGTCCGCAGTTGCGAACAACTTCAGGCCACCGCGGCGACGGCGAGACGATCAGCGTGCCAAATACGGAGCGGCCTTGCTTCAATGCGAGCGCGAGTTCAGCGGCGGTCATGGCTTGTTCCAACCTCTTTTGGTAAATAGCACGCGTAATGCCCAGCATTCTCTGGGACACCGGTCCTTGACTTCAAGTGGTCTCGTTAAACAGCGAATGCGTGTTATCTAAGGTAGTCCCGTAAGCGTGAAACGATGGCACAATGCGGATCCCGCGTTGCCGATCCAACCGTGAGAGTTCATTGGTTTTTTAGTTCACCAGTTTGCGTTGTCCAGCAGTGCAACAATTCGGCAGTATGCTAAAACGACACTGTCGCTGGTCATTCGACTGCGAAATTCACTCTTCGGTTGTAGGCCGAACCTTTCTCGATTGTGAAAATATGTCGTCAGAAATCAGCGTTTTGGACCTGTTCACCATCGGAATTGGCCCGAGTAGTTCGCATACCGTTGGGCCAATGCGAGCGGCAAAGCGGTTTGTTGAGCGGTTGCAGACCGAAGGCCTTTTTGCCGCGACGAAGCGAATTGAGGTAAATTTGTATGCATCGTTGGCGTTGACCGGCAAAGGCCACGGAACTGATTTCGCGTTGTTGCTCGGGCTGGAAGGCGAAACGCCCGAAGCCGTTGATGTCGACAGCATCGCAAGTCGAGTTGCCGCAATCCGTGAACGCCGCCAAGTTAACCTACTCAATCAGCACAAGATCGAGTTCGTCGAACAACGAGATCTGAATTTTCGACGCAAGGAATCGTTGCCAGCGCACCCCAACGGGCTACGGTTTGTTGCCTTCGCCAACGATGGTTCTGAGCTACTCGCCAAGACGTACTACAGCATCGGTGGCGGATTCGTGGTCGGTGAGACGTCTGCTCGAGAAGACAGTTTAACGACGGACCACGTGACTCGTCCGTACGCATATCGCAGTGGTGACGACTTGCTGGCGATGTCCAAGGAGCATGAGTTAAGCATTAGCGAAATGACGCTAAGAAATGAGTCATGCTGGCGAACTGAAGCAGAGACGCGGGCTGGCCTGATGAAGGTTTGGCAAGCGATGCATGGCTGCATTTCCCGCGGCTGTCAACGTGACGGCGTGTTGCCTGGAGGATTGAAGGTCGACCGGCGAGCTGCGGGTATGTATCGTAAGCTGCAAAATGACTCGATCGGTTTTAAACCCGATCCGCTTGTTGCACTGGATTGGGTTAGTATGTGGGCGATCGCCGTCAACGAAGAGAACGCTGCTGGCGGTCGAGTGGTGACAGCACCAACCAACGGTGCAGCAGGGATCATTCCCGCCGTATTGCAGTACTTTGTTGAAATGCGTGGCGGCAACGATCCTGATGCAATCGTGCGTTTCTTGTTGACGGCCGGTGCAATTGGAATTCTCTACAAACTCAATGCATCCATCTCTGGTGCGGAAGTGGGTTGCCAGGGCGAAGTCGGTGTGGCCTGTAGCATGGCCGCCGCGGCGCTCTGTGAAGCACTTGGCGGTACCGTTCCCCAAGTAGAGAATGCAGCGGAAATCGGTATGGAACACAACCTCGGACTGACGTGTGACCCTATCGGTGGACTGGTTCAGGTTCCCTGTATCGAACGCAATGCGATGGGTGCAGTCAAGGCGATCAATGCATCACGCTTGGCTTTGCAAGGCGATGGTCGACACCGCGTGTCGCTGGACAAAGTCATTCGCACGATGCGACAAACGGGAGCCGATATGAGCACCAAGTACAAAGAGACATCACGTGGCGGGCTTGCCGTGAATGTTACCGAGTGCTAACGCTTCCGGCTGATTGGGTAACTTACTTGCGAACGATCACTTAGCATCGAAAAGCTGGCTTACCCTATACTGGAGGATGCGGTTGCTGCCTCTTTAGCGACTATTTTGCTGGAGACGAATTTCCGTTGGGACTTGCTTGCGAAAGCTTTGAAAGGGAGCGAATGAGCATAGCGTCAAAAATTACTGGAGCCGAATTCGACTCGATGGTCGAGCGGGGAGCTTTTGATGGGCTCGGGCCACGAAAAATAGAATTGATTCGAGGAGAATTGCGATTCTCGAATCCTGCTGGCCCAATCCATGACGACTACATCGAATACTTGACTCGCTGGTCAATTGACAATACGGCGTCGAGCGAAATGTGTGTTCGGGTGCAGTGTGGTTTCGTCTGTGACGACAATCGTCCTGAGCCTGACGTGCTTTGGCTGTCGCCGAAACGGTACGGGAGAACTCGCCCCACCGCCAAAGACGTCATGTTGCTGATCGAAGTCGCCGACAGCAGTCTGGCGACCGACCTGCAGGAGAAGGCTGCGGTGTATGCCGAGGCCGGAATCATGGAATACTGGGTCGTCGACGTTCCCGCTTCACGAATTCACGTGATGACACAAAGTGATGGAAAACATTTCCGAAACATCCAAGTCGTGGTGCCGCCGAACATGCTGGCGCCTCGCTGCCGTCCGACAGCAAATTTGAACACGGCTAATCTCTTTGAAGTCACGTGACGTTGGTATGTCGCCTGGGCCATGGTCGCTGGCCAGTGCGTGGCGAGCCAACGCTGCTGCAAAACGATGACTTCGTTTTCGAATTCGGAAGCAAAAAATCAGCAAATCTACGCGTATAGAGAGGTTGTCAGCTTCAATTTTGTCCAGTGGGGGTGTAGTATGTCGTACGAGTGAGTAGCGAAACTGTGGGCGAGGTTTAGCTCATCGTAAATTGAGCGAGTCTTTTTCTTCAAGGACAAGAATAAGTCTCGTGTTTACCGTCTGGGGTGTGAAGAAATTGAATGCTTCCATCGAATCAGCTCGAATCGTTGTCAACCTCGGCGTCATTGATTGCTTTGGTGAAAAACAAGGATGAGGATGGCTGGCGTTGCATCACTGAACTCTACGGTCCGTTAATCTATTATTGGTGCCGCAAATCGCGATTGCCACCTGAAGATTCCGCCGACATCGTTCAGGACGTCTTTCGATCCGTTTTGCTTCATGTTACCGAGTTCGAGCGCGACGAGCGAACGGGTGCGTTTCGCGCCTGGTTGTGGACGATTACCCGAAACAAAATTCGTGACTACATCAAGGTGAACGCGGGAAAGGCGTCCGCAACAGGAGGCTCCGGTGCTTATCAGATCTTGGCTGAACAACCGGCCATCGATGAGAATGGCTCGGGTCTTGATGATTCAGTAAATGATGGTTTGATCGATCGTGTACTCAAACGAATCCGTGGCGAAGTGAGACCGGTCACCTGGGACGCGTTTTGGCGGTCAACCATTGATGGAGTTGATCCCGCCGTTGTAGCTGCGGAGTTGGAGATTTCTGTTCACAGTGTTTGGCAAGCCAAGTCCCGCATCTTGCGCCGCGCTCGTCAATTGCTAGATTTTTGATCTTTCGTGTCAGGCGCAATCGTTTTGGATGTTATGCAGACGAATACGTTAAAATTGCTGCGTCATCCGCCTCGGCAAAGGATTGCGTAGCCAACGGATCACGAAATGTCCCATCAACCTTGCCCTGAACTCAGCCAGCTTTCGGCCTACCTGCTTGGTCAGGCGGACGAAGCCACTAGCGACATTTTCGATGCGCACATTCTGCATTGCGAAAATTGCCAAACCGTCTTGGCGAGAAATCATCCCCATGAGGACACGTTCGTTGCAGCGTTGAAATCTGGATTTTCTGCTGGTGAATTCGACGATGAACCAGCCCTGCGAAACGTTATTCAACAGATTAACGAGCGAGATTTCCAAAGAAACTCCGGTGCAGCGACACCCGGTACGCAAGTCGTCGGGAACCTGCCGGAGATCGCGGTGAAGCCCGCACAGGCGGGATTGACACTTGGGCCCTATCGGTTGCTGAAAGTTCTTGGCAGTGGCGGAATGGGACGAGTCTTTTTGGCGGAGCATTCGCGTTTGGAAATGATCGTGGCGGTAAAGGTGTTGGCCGATCACCTGACAAATGCTCCTCAAGCCGTCGCGCGATTCGATCGCGAAATGAAAGCAGTTGGTCGATTCAATCATCCGAACATTGTTCGAGCAACCGATGCTGGGGAATTTCAAGGGCAGCACTATTTGGCGATGGAATATATTGACGGTCGTGATCTCTTTCAAATCGTTCGTTCAAATGGACCGCTAAAGGTCAACGATGCGTGCGAAGTGATTCGCCAAGCGGCGGTAGGAGTTCAGCACGCTCATGAACACGGCTTGATCCATCGTGATCTAAAACCTTCTAATTTGATGGTCACCAAAGACGGATTGATCAAGGTGCTCGATCTTGGACTTGCGCGTTTGCATTCAAAGACCAATGAAGGACTCACGTCTGACTTTCAAGTCATGGGCACCGCAGACTACATTGCCCCCGAGCAAGCCCTCAAATCACTTGAAGTAGATTTTAAAGTCGATATTTATAGTCTGGGTTGTACCTTGTATGCGTTACTGTGTGGTCAGCCTCCATTCGCGGATGAGAAACATTCATCGTCGTTGCGTAAGATCATAGCGCATGAACAGGAACTGCCTAAGTTAGTACATGAGCGTCGTGCAGAGGTACCGGTCAAGTTATCTGAGATTATTAATATCGCGATGGCTAAATCGTCGTCAGACCGTTTTACTTCAGCCCACGATTTCGGTGTCGCCCTGCAACCTTTTGCCGACGGAGCAAACTTGGTTGCCCTCTACAACGCGGCTTCGTCACCACCTTCAGAATCGGACAGCAATACCAGCGCAATTGCTAAACATCTGGCGACGACCGACACGACGAAAACGGTAAAACCTGGGGCCAAATCCGCAAGTCCACTGCTGAAGATTTCTTCACAATCCTGGCCGTTTGTTGCCGCGATTATGTTGCTCTTTGCCTCAGTAGCGTTGGCTTCGCTGGTCGTTGAGTTCCACGCGTCCAATGGCACGATGATTGTCGAGATCGATGGGGACCTGATCCAGACTTCACTTGATGGGGAAAGAGTCGTTATCGAAGACAAGAACAACGGAACCATCTACCATTTGTCGATCAACGGAGATCAGACACAAAAGCATCTGACCCCAGGCACCTACGAAATTCGAGTTGAGAACGAGTCGTCTGGTTTGCGACTGGATACACGCGAATTCCAAATCACGCGTCATGATGCAACCGTTGTTAAAGCTTACCTCAAACAAGCTGACCAACCAGCGAAATCTGCTCCCAGCCTCGCCATCAAATCAGATTCGATTTCCCCAGTGATGGAATCGAGTGCAAGGGCATTGGCGGAGTGGGCCCTAACAAAATCTGCGATCATTGCGATTAGATCACAAAGCGAGGTTCAGTTCGTCGACAGCATTCAAAAACTGCCCGATGCTCCCTATCGTGTGATCACGATCAACTTCACCAAACCTACCTACTGGAAAGACGAAGACTTTGATCAGTTGGGGACAGGAGACTCGCTGGCCCATCTCGAATTTCAAGATCTCGATCTAACTGAGCGAATAATCACTCGACTAAGTGATTTGCAACATTTGGGGATACTACGACTGCGCTACGATGAAGCCAAGCCTCGTAATTTGGTTCAATTGAATCGTTTGCCTCATCTTAAGGATTTAACTCTGGGCGGTACGTTGGTGGGTGATGAAGAAGTCGCTATGCTGCGAGGTTTGAAAAACGTTTGCAACTTGACTGTGTCCGGTACCCAAGTTACCGATGCTGCGTTGCAACACGTTGCGGAACTGGATCAGTTAGAGTTCCTGTCCCTGATCTTCACAAAAGTTGACGGAAGAGGGATCGTCCACCTTCAAAAGCTTAAGCATTTATGGTCGCTTCATTTGCCGTACACATTGGCCAATGACGCGGGGACGAAGGCGATCGCTGGCCTACCAAATTTGACGTGGCTGAATCTCGGATTCGCAAAAATTGGCGACGGATGTCTGGATAACGTAGTTGGCTTAGGAAAGCTTGAGATTCTGGAGCTTAACAACGGCACCATCACCGGTGAGGGACTGAAAAAACTTCAGGTCGTTTCATCGCTCAGGAAACTTGATTTGCAAGGAACTCTTATTACCGATGCAGATGTCGATCAGCTCGCGTCGCTCAATCAACTAACTACTCTATTGATCGGCGATCGACTTTCAGCGGCAGCCGTCGCTAGGCTTCAAGCAAAACTTCCTGGTTGCGAGATCAAAACAATCAATGAACAATGAGCCCGCGGAGCAGACGCTTTGCGCCACTTTTATTTCGACAAGCATCAATTGAACCAATCACTACACTGTACCGAAACAGCACTCTTAACATTTACCGAAACGAACAACAATCAACCATTGTGATATGATTATGAAGATTCCATTCTGGCCCACGTCACGTGCCGCGAATCGCCGTCAACTGCGTAAGGACGTGATTCGCAACGCTTGCAAGATTCGTGCGCGGCGTGCATTTTTCGAAACGCTCGAAGATCGTCGGATGTTGGCGACGATCACGGTAACCAGTCTGACCGATGGCCCCTTGGCGACGCTTGCGGGCGACGGTCTTGTTTCGCTAAGAGAGGCGATCGAAGCTGCGAATACCGACACCAGCGTCGACGGTTCTACGGCGGGAAGTGCTGCTGATGTCATCGAGTTTGCGCCGAACTTGACGGGCACGATTCTAATGACGGGCGGTGAGTTTGCTCTTAGCTCGGACATCACCATTAACGGTCCTGGCGTAGGGATGTTGACCATCAACGGGAATCAACAGTCGCGAGTTTTCAATGGTCAAACGGTGGGAGCGACGGTGGGAAGTGTGACCGTTTCGCTCAGTGGGATGACCATTACCGGTGGAAGAACCACGATCCCAGGCAATCAAACGGGGACCAATGACCCAGGTGGGGATGGCGGTGGGATTCGATTCGTATCGACTGGACCGTTGACGCTTACGGAAACGGTCGTTTCCGGAAACCGAACGGAAGGTGACAACGCCGATGGCGGAGGCATTTTCCATCGCGGTGGTGGCAATTTGACGATCACTCGCAGTACGATTTCGGGGAACACAACGACCGGCAATATGGTAAGGGGTGGCGGAATCTATTCCGATGGCGGTGAACTGGTAATTGGTGAAAGCACCATTTCAGCAAACATACAAACGACAACTGCCACCGCAGACCAAGCGGTCGTGGTTGGCGGTGGACTATTCCGCAGTTCGCCACCCTCGACGGGAATCTTTGCAATAGCGAACTCGACAATCTCTGGCAATTCGAGCGTCACCACGGGCGGCGCCTATATCGCTGAAAGTGTTTCAGTGATTCTTCGTTCCACGATCACCGGCAACCAGTCCACGGATGCGACGAAAGCCAGCGGAATAGTTGCCTATGGAACGACCACGCAACTGGGCTCGACAATCATCAGCGGAAATATCGGCGGCGATTTTTCCGGAATCAATCTGCTATCGCTCAACTTCAATTTAGTCGGCACTGGTGATGCTGCAGTATTCACCGGCACCGGTGACCAGACGGCAGTCACCGACGCGAAACTTGGTCCGCTGGCTAACAACGGTGGTCCAACACAAACGCACGCCCTGCTTGCTGGCAGCCTAGCGATCGACAAGGGGGACCCGGCGAGTCCGCCAACTACAGATCAACGGGGCACCGGTTTCTCTCGCAGCGTCGATGGTGATGGGAATAATACAGCGGTTCCTGATGTAGGTGCATTTGAATTTATGCCGCCCGACCCGGCGCCGATGATCTCGGATCTTGCCGATGACTCCATGCTAAGAAATACATCCAAACTTTTTGGGTACGAGGTCACTGATATCGGCACACCGCTGACTGCGTTGACTTTGTCCGTAACATCGTCCAATGCCGCGTTGGTGCCGCCGACGGGTATTTCAGCGATCAGTCTGGTTCAGGGCATAGCCGCTCAATTCACAATCACACCAGTCGCTGATCAAGTTGGCACGACGACGATTACGTTTACGGCAACCGATCCAGGCGGTATGACCTCGACGGACACGTTTGTGCTGACCGTCGCTGACAATACGCCGCCGAGATTCGTGTCCACGTTCAGTAACGAGACAATCCTTCGCAACGGAGTGCTCGACGACATTCGTGTAGCGGCAGAGGACCTGACGACGCCGGTTGCCAGGCTGGTGGTTTCCGCAACATCATCAAACGCAACTTTGGTGCCTCCGTCGGGAATCGAGATTGATCAGTTCTTCAAACTCATGACCATTGCTCCGGCACTTGGCCAAGTGGGAACGGCGACGATCACGGTGACGGTTACCGACGAGGGCGGACTGACGGACGTCGAGACGTTTATGCTTACGGTCAGCGCCAATTCACCTCCTACGATCACGGATATCGTCGATCAGGTCGTTGCACCGGCGACTCCGACGTCGCCTTTGGCATTTACTATCGGTGACGCTGAGACTGCGGTTGGAACCTTGGTGGTCGCGGCTGTCTCCAGTAACACCACGTTGGTTCCACCGACTGGGATTGTGCTGGCCGGTACAGGAGCCGATCGCACGATTCAGATCACGCCAGCAGCCGGCCAGACTGGGCAAACGACAATAAGAGTCACGGTAACCGACGAAGGCGGCACTACGGCAGAGGAAACGTTCGAAGTCAAAGTAGGAACTGCCCCAACGTTGACGGCGATCGCGGACTTGTCCATGCCTTCCAATACGACGACTTCGCCGATCGCCTTCACCACCGCTGACGCAGACGCTGGTGGTACCGTGGAAGTTAAGGCAACGTCATCGAACCAGGCTCTGGTGCGTGATCCGGATATTGACGTCGACGATGCAGCGGCGGCTGGTTCGATCAAGATTACGCCTGTTCAGAACGCCGTCGGAACTGCGACGATTACTGTCACCGCCACGGATAACCTTGGATTGACAGCAACTCGCACGTTTGTATTGACGGTCGATCCCGTGGGGCCGCCGTCACTCTCTGTATTAGTCAATGTATTTACTGCCCCCGAAACTCCCTCGGACTTAGTTCCCTTCAAAGTGGGTGACGTTCAAACGAACGCAAACGACTTAACGGTTACCGTGGTTTCAGCAAACACGACACTATTGCCGCAAAGCGGAATTGTGCTGACGGGTACGGGCACCGACCGCGCCCTGCGACTGACGCCGGCTGCGGGACAGGTACCGGTTGTCGGGCAGAGATTGACATCGAAAGTGACTGTAACTGTGACTGACGGAGCGGGGACGACTGCGACAGGCGATTTTGACTTCGTCGTTGAAAGCGCTGCGAACACCGCGCCCGATATTTCCGACATTCTAGATCGTTCGTTGCCCAGAAATACCGCGACTCCACTCATTCCTTTTACCGTCAGCGATGATTTTACGGCAGCGAAGGACTTGATTGTCACAGCAGTTTCCGACACTCCCGCATTGGTTGCGGCGTCTGGCATCGAAATAACTGGGACAGGGATGGACCGGTCGATCAAGATCACGCCGGTACAAGATCAGGTCGGTGAAGCCAAGATCACGGTGACTGTGAGCGACGGAACGTTGACCGAGACATCGGAGTTTTTCGTTGTGTTTGACGACGCATTGGTGGTGACAACGCTGGTTGATGAAAATGGCGAAAACCCTGCGGCGATGAGCCTGCGCGAGGCACTCGCGATCACGAACAATCCTCCGCCGCAGACGCCCACAACACAAACACCGATCGTTATCACGTTCGCACCGGCGTTGACTGCGGCTGGACCAGCCAAGATTGCTTTGACCCACGGTGAACTGCTCATCAGAGATTCGGTGACGATCTTTGGACCGGGTGCTGATTTGTTGACACTTGATGCAGGCGGAACGTCGCGGGTGATCTATGCGGAAGGGTCAAACAGCTTCTCTGTCGACCTCTATGGATTGACGATCACCGGAGGTCGCACAATTGATCCTGGCATCACGGATGACGACAATTTTGGTAGTGGAGACGAGCCGATCGGTGGTGAAGGCGGCGGCATATACTCCGAGGACGCTGAGCTACTTCTTGACGGAGTGGTTGTCACGGGCAATCACACCACAGGCGATTTTGCCGCTGGGGGAGGAATTTTCACCAGGAGAGACCTGACGATCATTCGTAGCGTTATCTCCAACAACAGCACGCTGGGTGACGACGCAGTCGGTGGCGGAATTCGTGCTGCAAACACTGGTCGGGTGGGAGATGGTGCCAGTAAATTGACTCTTCTCGATAGCAAGATCGTCGGCAACCGCACGTCAGGTGAGTTCGCCGACGGCGGTGGCATCTTCAGTACGGCTGACGAGCTGATCCGTCGCAGCACAGTATCGGGTAACTCGACAACAGGCCCAGAGTCGGACGGGGGCGGCGCCCACCTCAGCGAGTTTGAAGTCTACGACAGTACGTTTTCTAACAACATTGTTTCGGGAATGATGTCCGTGGGCGGAGGTGCGTACAGCGAAGAGGGAACGTTCACGAACTCTACATTCTCTGGAAATAAAGCCTCTGGTGCAGGCGGTGGTATTTTTGTTTTCGACGATTTGGCGCTAGAGAATGTCACTGTCACATTGAATGAAGCACCGACAGGAAACGGTGCCGGTGTGGCGCTCGACCAGGCGTCAGCTGCGGATGGCGTGTTCTACAATACGCTCATTGCCGGAAACATCGGCACCGACATAGATTTCCTCGAAGAGGTGTTGCTAGATGCAATCGCTTTCTCGGATTACAACGTGATTGGTACCGGGAATGCCGTCGCGGCCTTCAATCGGACAGTCGACGTGATCGGCGTTACCGATCCAAAACTCGGGCCGCTGAGCAACAACGGAGGTCCGACCGAGACGCATGCGTTGCTTATAGGAAGTCCAGCCATCGACGCCGGTGATCCTGGCGCTCGCGAAGCAGATGATGCTGATACCGATCAACGCGGAGCCGCTTTCCCTCGCGTTGTCGGCACGCGCATCGATGTCGGTGCCTTTGAGTTCGATGCGACCAATAACACGGCGCCGACGATCAGCGACATCGCGAGTCAATCCGTCGCCGTAAGCACTGCCACACCAGCGATCGCATTTACCGTCGGCGATACACAAACTGCACCGACTGCGTTGACTCTCGCCGCAACTTCGTCAAACCTCGCCTTGGTACCGACAACGGGAATCGTGCTGGCCGGCACGGACGCAAACCGAACTCTCACGATAACGCCAACGACGGGACAGACCGGAACGTCGACGATTACGGTAACGGTGACCGATGCCGCAGGCCTGTCGGTATCAGACTCATTCGTGCTGACGGTGGGAACGCCGAACTCAGCGCCAACGATCACGGCGATTGCGGATCAGTTTATTGGCGTAAGTAGTTCAACGCCAGCACTTGCGTTTACGATCGGCGATAGTGAAACGGCCGCATCCGCTCTTACCGTTTCGGTGGATTCCGATGCCACCGGCTTTGTGCCCACATCGCGGATCGTTGTCGGTGGAACTGGAGCGGACCGCACCCTGACGATTACGCCTGGCGTTGGCCAAAGCGACAACGCCACCATCACGGTGACGGTAACGGATGAAGGCGGGTTGTCGGCTTCATCCAAGTTCGAACTGACGGCGACCACGGGGAATACTCCGCCTTCGATCAGCAGCATCGCCGACCAAACGGTTGCTCCCGATACCACGACCTCGGCACTGCCGTTTACCATCGGTGATCCGCAATCCGATCCAGCGAACCTTACCGTAACGGCAACGTCCTCCAACACGACGCTCGTACCCGTGGCGAATGTTGTTGTCGCTGGGACTGGTGCCAATCGTACTGTCACCGCGACGCCAGCCACCGGACAGACTGGCAGCACGACGATTACGGTATCCGTCGCCGATGAAGCTGGACTGACTACAACAGAAACGTTCGTGTTGACGGTGGGTTCGCCGGTGCAAACTCTGGTTTCAGTCACCGTTGCACCAGCCTCAGTCAACGAGGACGGTGCCGGAGAACTCGTCTACACGTTCACTCGCACGGGGTCAACTGCCGCGGCGTTGCCGGTGAGCTACACCGTGGGCGGTACTGCGACATCAGGAGTTGACTTCACAGCACTCCCAGGCACCGTGACAATTCCTGCTGGTGCAACTTCCGTCACCGTTAGCGTCAACCCGACAGACGATACGACAGATGAATCCAATGTGTCGATCATCGTCACGGTGACCGATACGACTGCGTATGATGTCGGATCAGCCGCATCGGCCACGGGCATGATCATTGATGACGACGGCTCGACTCCTGGCGGAATCGCTGTGAATGTCTCACCGAGCGGTCCAGACGGTGCACCGGACCCCGCGAACTTGCCGGGAACATCATCGCAACCGACATCGTGGGCCCAGCAGCGGAGCAGTATGCGGGAGTTGACGATCAACTTGCCAGCAGCGATCGCAGCGCCAACCGCAGCCGATCTGGTGTTGACCAATCTGGGCGTCAACGCGGATGCGGATACGGACACCGTGATTACGCTGCGCAACGACCAGATCTCGCTGAGTACGGATATGATGCAGTTGCAGATCACCTTCGATGTGGGCCAACTGACCGATGGCGTCTACAAGCTTGAGTTACTCGCCGCGATCACTGGCGGGGCCACGTTCACCCTGGAAGGTAACTCGACGAACAAGTTCTTTGTGCTTACGGGCGATTGGAATGGCAGTGGTGCAGTGACACCCGCAGACTTCGCCACCTTTGCATACTGGTTCGGGCAGCCATCAGCCAACTCGCCGGCCTACGTTGACCTGCGGCCATCGGACAGCATCGGCATTGGTGACTTCGCACCGTTCGCAGCAGGCTTCGGCAAATCGATCGTTTATCCTGGCGTTGGTGCTTCGGTGCGAAGCTCGTTTGCCGGTGAAGGCGAGTTGTCGACGATGCTGCAATCGCTGACCAACCCTGCGGACGTCAACGGTGATGGTGAGGTAACGGCCAGCGATGCATTGGACGTGATTCACGAACTCAGCCGCAACGATTCTACCGACGAAGAATCAACTGACGAGTTATCGCCAGTGATGCATGATGCCAATCGCGACGGCAAGCTAACCGCCGCCGACGCGCTGTACATCATCAACCGCTTGGAGTCGACGGTTTCTCTGATCGCAAACGGCGAACTGGATCGTGACAAACAGACAATGAATAGCGTGGACGAGTTACTAAGTGACGAAAGCTTTATCAATGGTTTATTTTAGATATCTTGAGGACGCTTCCCGATGATTGTCATTTCGCGTGCTTACCAAGCGACTCTCGTTCCAAGGCTCCGCCTTGGAATGCAATGTCTTCGAGGCTTCGACTCGCGTGCTGACCAAGCGACGCCATCGCTAGGATCTCGAGAAACGCAGGCAGAGCCTGCAAGACATTCGGTTACTAGGCAGAGCCCAGTAACCAGATGGTCGGGGGCGGAAACTTTAATCTCACTACCTCCTGAAACATAGCGTGCTGCCCCAAATGAAATTCAACTTCCTCAGTAGTTCCAAGTCCAACCGAAGCCAGCCTCGAAACCGCAAACGTCAACCGCGGCGTATCGAACATCTGGAAACTCGGTTGTTGCGTGCCGATTTCCTGAGTTCAGTTCCTGCGGCTTGGATGAGGGGGCTTCCCGATCAAACGCCACTGACCGAAGTGACAATTCCTGGAACGCACGACACGATGACGGATAGTTATCCAAGAATTTCACCGTTGGCTCCTTTTGTCGTCACACAGGGTCAGTCGCTAACCGAGCAACTGAACCTGGGAATTAGGTTCCTGGATATTCGAATTCATCACGACAAAGATCAACTGGCAATTGTTCATGGCGACGAATTTCTTTTAGAGTTTCTTGAGTCTGTGTTCCGCGATACGACGCGATTCCTGGATCAAAATCCAAGCGAAACAGTGTTAATGCGTATCAAGTCAAACGAGAAAGAGCAAAGCAACAATACCGCTTCGTTTGAGCAAGCGTTTCGAAGCGACATGGGGATTCTGGACCCACAAACGCAACGTTTTTTTGGGGAGTTCGTCTGGTGTGGTGCGGTAACTGATCCTATCAATTTACCTCACTGCCGTGCGGACAACGTACCGTCTGTGGCGACGCGTTCCACCAGGCCGACGCTGGGCGATGTTCGTGGAAAGATTGTGATCTTTGCGGAAGGGACCGACACATTTCTTGAAACGACCAACCCGGTGACCGGAGCCAAATTTTCGCCTGAATGGAGCGCGCCGTTCGGCTTCTTGAAGTATGGCGACATTGTCGCTCAAGACCAATTCGAAGAAGTCGACAAGAATAAAAAGTTCAACTTCTTTAGAACGCACGATGTTATCACCGAGGCCGGATCAAGACAGAATTTCTATCTGAACTCTCTGACTGCAAACTCGGCGGATATCGGCGACGGGATAGTAAACTTTTTTCAGGGTAAGAATGTAAGCCCTTTGGACGTTGCCAATGATGTCAACCCCGAAGCAGTGAATTATTTTGAACGGACCGCCGAGACACGTACACGCGGAATTGTGTTAATGGATTTCGCGGGCGAAAGATTGCAGTACCAGCAGTATGTTCCTTTTGAGAAACGCGATCGTAAAGACTTCAATGGCAATCATCAGGACACAAGCCGGCTGGTCGGTTTGGTCATTGACGAGAATATGTCGAAGCTGCAGATTGCCTCGAGTCGAAATCTCGTTCGAATTGCTGAAGACGGAGGAAGTTTTGCATCGGGAAATGTCGCTAGAGAGGGCACGGCGTTTGCATTCAATGTAATTGCTGGTGGAAGCAATCCGAATCATCAAATCGCGCATTTGAACGATGGACTGTATGGTAACTCCAGCAGTTGGATTGGCGCTCCTGGCGGTTTATCGTTCGCGGGAGTCGCTTGGGGCTCGACTCGAAGAATCGATAGTATTGCTTTTGGACGTGACAATACGGGCCAGTTCACAGATCGAGTGAATGGGATTCAGACACTTCAGTACACGAACGTGGCGAATCCAGGCGAGTCGGATTGGAATACCGTCGGATCGCTAAAGTATAACGAAGGCGTGTTTACGTCCCCGGGGTCTGGTATTTTCGCAACCGTACCCAACCCCCGCAGTCCTTCGTTACGACATCGGTATTTCTTTGATCCCGTCGATGCAACGGCTATTCGGATCATCACGTCCGATGGAACGACAATCGACGAAATCGAAGTGTACTCGCCGTTTACTCTCACCCTCAATACACCACCGACAATCACGCCAATCGCTGATCAATCGGTGGCGCCGAATACATCCACTGCTGCCATTGCGTTTACGATCGGTGACAGTCAAACAGCGGCCGAGAGTTTGTTCGTAAGCGCAGTCTCATCGAATGCGTCCCTGTTCAGCACGCAGATTCAATTGGACGGTACCGGTGCTAATCGCACGCTCACGGTGACTCCCAGCCCAATTCAGGTCGCCAATGAAACCATCACCGTCACGGTTGTTGATGAAGTTGGACTATCGGCGTCACAATCTTTCCAACTCACTGTGATCGATCCAAACACTGCGCCAACTATCACGCCGATTGATGACCTGTTAGGTTTGGTGGATACGCCCGTGACGGGAATAACCTTCTCGATCGCCGATCAGCAAGCTGCCGCAAGTGCACTGACGGTAACAGCAACGTCGTCCAATCCAGCGTTGGCGCCCAACGAGAACATCCAGTTCACTGGACTCGACGCGGACCTGACACTATCGGTAACCCCGTTGGCTGGACAAACCGGCTTGACGACGATTTCTGTCAACGTAACAGATGCCGGTGGCTTAACCACAACGCAAACTTTCGAAGTTTCGTTTATCGGTGCCAATACACCGCCCACAGTCTCCGACAGTTCTGACCAATCGATCGTCGTAAATGGCTCTGCGTTTGCAATCATTACCATCGGCGATGAACAAACTTTGGCGGATGAATTGCAAGTTTCTGTGACTTCGTCAGATGAAACTTTACTGCACCCAGATGGCATTTTTGTGAGCGATCTTGGAGAAGTTCGCACCGTTACCTTCTTTCCCGCCGACGACAAGGTTGGCACCACGACAGTGACGATCACCGTGACCGATGGTTTTGGTGCGTCAACGAGCGATGATTTCGTATTGACAGTTGCCGCCGATAACTCACCTCCAACAATTTCGAATTTCGATGACCAAACGGTAATCGAGAATCAGTCGACCGATCCACTCAGCTTCATGGTCGGTGACGAGGAATCAGAGCCTGACGCCTTGGTAGTCACTGCGTTTTCTCTCAACCCCGATTTAATTCCCAACGCGAACATCATCTTCGGTGGATCGGGCGCAAATCGTACGCTGACCCTAACTCCCGCCGAGGGTCAATCGGGGACGACAACCATTCGAATCACGGTTACCGACGAAGGTGGCCTGAAGGCGTCGAACGAATTGGTTCTAACGGTCGACCCGGACGAGGCGGCACCGACGATCGTGCCCATTCCGGACCAAACAACAGCCGCCAACACTGCGGCGAGCGTCACGATCACCATTGGGGATGCCGACAGCGATGCTAGCGGCTTGGATTACTTTGCTGTTTCATCGAACCAAAGTCTCGTCCCAAATGAAAACATTACCTACGCAGGAACCGACGAGAATCGCACGATCACAATCACTCCTGCCGCAGGTCAGTCTGGGACGACGACAATCACCGTCGCCGTGACCGATCAATCAGATTTGACCACGACTGCGACTTTCGAATTGACGGTCACCGAGACGGCTTCACCAGCGAGTGTCTCGGTCTCAGTCGCACCCGCATCGGTCACCGAAGACGGTGCTGGAGAACTCGTTTACACATTCACTCGCACTGGCTCAACGGCTGCGGCGTTGCCGGTGAGCTACACCGTTGGCGGTACGGCGTCATCAGGAGTTGACTTCACAGCACTTCCAGGAACTGTGACAATTCCTGCTGGTGCAACGTCCGCCACCGTTAGCGTTAACCCGACTGACGATACGACAGACGAACCCAACGAGACGATCATCGTCACCGTGACAGATACTGCCGCTTACGATGTCGCAGCGGCCGCATCGGCATCGGGCACGATCATTGATGACGACGGCTCGACTCCTGGCGGAATCGCTGTGAACGTCTCACCGAGTGGTCCCGACGGCGCACCGGACCCCGCGAACTTGCCGGGGACGACGTCGCAGCCGACATCATGGGCTCAGCAGCGGAGCAGTATGCGAGAGTTGACGATCAACTTGCCAGCAGCGATCACAGCGCCAACCGCAGCCGACTTGGTGTTGACCAATCTTGGCGTTAACGCGGATGCGGATGCAGACACCGTGATTACTCTGCGCAATGACCAGATCTCGCTGAGCACGGATATGATGCAGTTGCAGATCACCTTCGATGTGGGACAACTGACCGATGGAGTTTACAAGCTTGAGTTGCTCACCGCGATCACTGGCGGGGTCACGTTTACCTTGGAAGGGAACTCGACGAACAAGTTCTTTGTGTTGACGGGCGATTGGAATGGTAGCGGCGCGGTGACACCTGCAGACTTCTCCACATTCGCTTACTGGTTCGGGCAACTTTCTGTCGGCGCACCAGCCTATGTTGACCTGCGGCCATCGGACAGCATCAGCATCGGTGACTTTGCACCTTTTGCAGCAGCCTTCGGCAAGTCGATCATCTATCCCGGCGTTGGCTCCGCAGTTCAAAGCTCGTTTGCCGGTGAAGGCGAGCTGTCGGCGATGCTGCAATCACTGATCAACCCAGCGGACGTCAACGGTGATGGTGCGATAGCAACCAGCGATGCATTGGATGTGATACACGGACTCAGCCGCAACGATTCTACCGGCGAAGAATCAACTGAGGAGTTATCGCAAGTGATGCATGATGCCAATCGCGACGGCAAGCTAACCGCCGCCGACGCGCTTTACATCATCAACCGCTTGGAGTCGACGGTATTTCCGATCGCCAACGACGAGCTGGATCGGGACAAACAAACGGCGCCCGGTGTTGACGAACTCTTAAGTGACGAGGCATTTCTCAACAGTCTCTTTTAACTCAAGCACTTATTCGCTTGTTTCCGGTACTGGGTCTTGCTGTTCGAGTTGGTGGTGACGCTGCATCCATCGGGCGACCAACCAACACAATAGCGCCCAGGCAAAGCCTGCGATCCAGCCGGCGAGCACATCGGTTGGATAATGCACACCCAGATAAACCCGACTGACGCCGACAAGGGCAGTTAACAGGATCGCCACCGAGAGAACATACACGCGTTGCTTGATGGTGGGTATCGTTGCGGCTAGCAGCGAACCGAGCGTCAAATAAACGACTGCGGAAAGCATTGAGTGGCCGCTAGGAAAGCTGCTGGTGTGAACAATCGACAAGTGGGGAACGATCTCTGGTCGCGGGCGTGCGAACATGTACTTCAAAGCACTGCTGATCAACCAACCACTCACTGTTGCCGAGACCATGAACCACATCATTCGCGGTTTGCGATCCAATAACAAATAGCCTGACACGATCACGGTCAACAACGTCAACGAACCGACTCCGCCGAGCGCCGTGGCATCGCGTCCCATCTCTTGAATCCAAGGCGGCCCAATCGGCACCGCAAGGTCGTCGGATTGGCGCATCGATCGTACCATCCAAGTATCAAACGCGTCGGTGTCTCCTTCGACGACCTCGTCGGCAATCTGGATGAATCCGAAAATCGCTAACAGCACGACGAGCAGTGATGCCAACAAAATTGGCTCCTGCCCACCGAACCATCGCACAATCTGTTTGAACTTTACTGCCAGCGTTCTCATAAGAGCTCGCGGTTAGACGTTTGCCAGTTTCTGTAGCATCGTTTTATCCTTGAGGGAAGGACGCATTGGATCAGCACCTAGCGTGCCAACGATTTCTTCCAGGTAGCTCGGCGACTCGGCGGTCGCGCGCATGCGGCGAGCAAACGCCAAACGCTCGCCAATTCCCAGCTCGTCCCCTTGGTTCAGATGATTGCGTTCATCCAAATGCTGTTGCAGCCGCTGCTCAAATTCACGCCAATGGCGAATGTCACGGTCCTGTTTCTCGACCAATCTGCGGCGGTACCAATCACTTTCCAACAGCGATTGGCGAGTAAACATCTGACGTAATTCCGGATCATTGATCGACTTACTTTCGTAATCGCCAAAGGCCATGATACTGAGCAGAGCCTGTAACGGCGGGCAAGCCAGTTCGTAACTGCCGTCTTCGAAGTATCGCTGGGCGACTCGCTGCTGAGCTTCCGCAATGTGCAGAATTCCGTCAGCATACGATTCGGGGTCCTGCAATTCAGGCTTAAGGATCTCTTTGGTAAACACTTTTCCTGGATTATCGAACACCCTCGCCAGATAGGTACGGACGAATTTGGCCGTGATCCGGTATCCCAAACGACTTGCGGGTATCAACGTTCCCGTCTCAGTAAAGTCCTCGATCTTCTCCAGCATTCGATTGCGAATCATCGCTGCGGGATCACGTTCGTCGGGACTCATTCGGCACCAAACTTCAGGGATCAAGATCGAGACGTCGTGGCCGACTTCGAACCGCGAGCCGATGTGCCCAGCCGCAGTGCTGAATCCGCCCAATCCCGTCAAAATCATCGAGACAATCGTTGAATTCAAATCAATCGACGGGATCAGGGCATTGAACGGCCCTTTGGTCAACGCGCCTTCGCTTCCAGCTCCCGTCGTGCTGGGACTCTTGCCGGTCAATGAACAGACATAATCCATGATCAACTCGGGCAATTCTTGATAGTGCAGCGGCGAGTAGACGGCGAGCGAACGGAAACCGGCGACGGGATCAGGCGGATTGTTGCGACGCCCACCCAGCACAGCACAAACTGGCGCATGCACCGGAGCGTCCGCAGCGAGACACCGATGCAACTGCATGCCTCGCATGGCAACATAAGTGTCACGCGAGTTGACGATATCAGGCCGGTCCTGCAGATATCGCGGATTCTTAGTTGGTTTGCCGTCGACGATTCGCGGATGAGAGCTACTGACAACGAATCCCTCCTTTCGAACGGCGGCACGTGAAAGCAGATTCTTCATCGGTTCGCTGTACTGATCAAACTCAATCACATCGCCAACGATGGCCTGGGTATCCTCCGTCGAAAGCGGCTGGAAATTGCTGATAAAATTGCCTGGCCGCGAAAGATCCCATTCCGTCTGTTGATCCAAACCACGATGAACCGCGTCGTCGGGTCGTTGGAACAAGCGGTACTCACAATTTTCGACAAACTTGTAGCTGTCGGCCGGTGCCAGTCCCATGCCCACGTTCACCAGTGCCCGCGCCGGTACGACGACACTGGCCGTGATATCGTCTTCACGTTGAACCTTGGCCGCTGCAATGAAGTCTTGACGCAACTTAAACGTACGCCAACGTGTTCCGTCGAGTCCAACTCGCAAGTAGGTGCCCACCAGCTTGCGGTCGCCGAACTTCAACTCGTGTCCAGGCGAACCGTTGACAATATCAACGCTGAAGTATTGACGCCAATCCGTCTCCATATCCGGACGACTAAACCGCTTGATGATCAAAGCCATCGCGTACACATGATCGGGAATCGTCTTCAACCATTCGTTGTATTCGTCGCTGTAGTCCGGTGACTGTGTCAACAATTGAATGACGCTGCCGATACTTCGTCGATTGTCCAACAACGTGCGACTGGATCGTGCGGCATAGTCTGGCTTATCAGTAAAGTCCGCATGCCAACGGTCTTGGTACGATCGAGTGAACAACTCATCAAGCTTGTTGAAGTCCTCGATGATGTCGCGGACAAAAATCGGGCCATACAACATGTAATCCCGCAGGCTTTTGCTGATCTCGCTTTTTCCGCCGCCGCTCACGGTACACGGCTTGTGGCACAACACACCTTCACCGACGGTGCCGACCAATCGCCATGATGGAGCTTGCGGGTGCTTTTCCAAGCGAATCTTGTAGCCGCTTGGCGCGATATAGACCTGCTGGTTCGACAGCGGAATGTGCTGCTCTGTACCGTGACGTTCCCACTGGATGCGTCGGTCCTTGAGCGAGACGTATGCGTCCTCGGGAATGTAGATGACCGATGGATCTTCGCGGTCGACGCCGTAACCCTCGGGCCGCGCCTCGACAAACGACTCGTAATCTCGAGCCACATCGTCGAACGTTCGCCCGTTGTAGCGTCGGCTGTTGACACGAAACTCGTCACCCAGAGAGTATGAAGCGAACGCCAACGCACCGCCGGCGTGCTCCTCCTCGACGCCACCCATCAAATTAGCCGCGAAACTGATTTGAGTTTTGACTTCCTTCTTGCAGTAACCGTAGTAGTTGTCAGCGATAATCGTGACCATCACACCCGATTCATCGCGACAAGCCACCTTGAACGCAGCACCATCGTTGTACAGTTCTGACTCGTCCTTCCAGCACATTGAATCGGTACGTTGGCGCTCAGACGCATCTTCGTAGCGTGGCAACCCGAGTGACTTCTTCGTCAACTTCGTCAAGTGCGTGGCTAAGATCACACAACCGGTATGACCGCTCCATGATTTCGCATCAAGTCCCGCATCGTTCACAGCGATCAATGGGTCCCCAGCGTTACCGAAAATAGACTCCACAAAATCTAGATTGCTGACCAGCGATCCCGGTGCGAAGAACCGTGTCTCCAGCGACTTGGCGTCACAATAGCCAGGAACTTCGGGGCAAACCAGCGGGCGCAGCAGCAACGACACCCAAGTCCGTGAGGGGCGTTCCGAGTGGCTCAGATACGGCAACACCATCAACTCATCGGGCGGATTCATCGCCGCGCGAAACAATTCGATGAAGGTTGCCTTGGGCACGATTCGCTTGTCACCAGGAACTGGCAATCCACCGGCGACAACATGGAATGTTCCTGCCGTGGTGCGGCGATCACTCGCAGGATTATTCAATACGCCATTGAGACAACGATACGAATTGACGAGTTCGTTCTCGAAATGGTGACCAGCAACCGGCAAACTCAACTCTCGCGCCATACCGTGACGATCGAGCGTTAGTGAGCGCCCCGGCAACCTCAGCGGCTGGCCGTCAACAAGATCACCAAAGTATCGATGAAGAAAACTCTCGATGCGAGAGTCGACTGGAGCGCGGTGTTCAGACAACAGCCGATTTTTTTCCCTCAAACTCTCTATCATTCCTGCACTAAAAGCAGCGAGAGAGTGATCGGTGGAGTCTTCCTGGGGGGGCAACAAGCCAGCGGATGCCAACTGCAAGGCGATGTAGTTGTGCAGGTGCTGGAGCTCTCGCGGTTCATTGGCGAGCTCTTGATTCCAGCCAAGCGAGCGTTGCAGTAAAGCTTTGTTGCGAGTCAGCGACATGGCGTGGTTCGTTCCTTGGCAAGTGGACACGGCGGACGCCGACCAGTAGGTGCGGCGACCGCATTGATTGATCAGTCATCAACATAGCAAAGTCGTCAAGTCTCGATTATTTCAAATACAAAATTTGTGTTGTACGTGTTGGTGCTAAGCCCACTATCCCGGTATCATGGGCCACACATCTGCCACTGTTTCTCCAAGGACCGATAACTATGCGACCTAATTTCGTAGCACTTCGCCGCGATTTCGCTTTTCGAGTGCGTTTTCTTGCTGTGCCGCTACTACTATTTGCTGCACATTCCCTGTCTCTCGCTCAAGACGCACCGGCCAAGAAAGGCCTTGGAGTGACTCCCGCAGATCGCTTCTCCATCGTTGATGGTTTCCAAGTGGAACTCGTTCACGAAGTCGTCTCTGCAACTGAGGGTTCATGGGTTAGCTTGACAATCGATCCCAAAGGCCGTCTGATCGCTTGTGCTCAAGACGGTGGGCTGTTTCGCATCGACGTCTCCGGTGATAAACCGCACGTTGAAAGCTTGGCGATTGATGTCGGTGGTGCACAGGGATTGCTGTGTGCGTTCGATTCGCTGTACGTGGATTTGAACACGGGCAAGTATCCCGCCGGAATCTGGAGGCTGACGGACTCCGACGGTGATGATAAGTACGACAAAAAGGAGCATATCGTCGAGTTGAATGCAGGCGGCGAGCACGGGCCGCACGCGATAATCGTTGCTCCCGACAAAAAACGAATTCTGTTTTGCGCCGGCAATAACACCGTGTTGCCAAAGAACATCGATCGCAGCCGTGTGCCACGCGTCTGGGACGAAGATCACTTGCTCGGACGTATGCCCGATGCTCGTGGACACAATGCCGATCGACTGGCACCTGGCGGTTTTATCGCTTCCATGAATCCGGACGGCAGCGAAATTGAATTAGTCGCCACAGGCTTTCGCAATGAATATGACATTGCTCTGAATCGCGACAACGAACTGTTTACCTACGATGCGGACATGGAGTTGGACGTCGGTACGCCTTGGTATCGCCCCACACGCGTTAACCATGTGATCAGCGGCGCGGAATTCGGCTGGCGAAATGGTACGGGTAAGTGGCCAGCCTACTATCCCGACTCGTTTGGCGCCGCCGTTGACATCGGCCCCGGTTCACCCACCGGGATCGCGTTTGGCTACGGTACGAAGTATCCACAGAAGTACCAAGACGCGTTGTTTTTGTGCGATTGGAGCTACGGAAATATCTACGCCGTGCATCTGACGCCGGATGGATCAACGTATTCCGGGTCTTATGAAACGTTTGCCACCGCCGCTCCATTGCCGGTCACGGACATGGTCGTTCGCGAAGACGATGGGATGATTTACTTCACCATCGGTGGACGCGGAACCCAATCCGGTTTGTACCGTATTCGCTACACGGGAAAAACTGAAACAGCCAACTTAGATTCCTCGGGATCGAAGATCGATAGCCCTACGATCCAGCGTAATCTTCGTCGCTCTATCGAAGCATTTCATCTTGCGCCAGAGAAAGAGAACGCACTTGCGATTGCGCTGGAGAATTTAGGCCATTCCGACCGAGCAATTTCTTTTGCGGCTCGAATTGCGCTGGAGCACCAACCGCTCGACTCTTGGCGAGACAAAATCGAAGGCTTGAAATCCGTCCAAGCCAAGACGCTTGGTGTGATTGCACTGGCCCGCCACGGCGAAAAAACCGATCGCGAGTTGGCGATGAAGGTTCTCGGTACGCTGGAGTGGAACGATCTTACGCCCCAAGATCGAATCAACCTCTTGCGTGCCTACGCCCTGGTGTCACTACGCTTGGGCCGACCGAGTGCCGACGAGGCTCAGAGTCTGGCCAGCGAACTTGGCGGCGAGTTTCCCTCCGAAGATAACCGTGTCAATCGAGAGCTGGCACAGTGGTTGGTTTATCTGGAAGCTCCCAAGGCTACTGCAGTAATCGTAAGCGAAATGCTTTCGGCTCCCAGTCAAGAGGATCAAATTCACTATGCAATGACGTTGCGTAACGCGAGCACGGGCTGGAATCCCGATTCTCGCCGCAAGTATCTCCAGTGGTTCAGTGACGTAACGGCGTCAACTCACGGAGGAATGTCGTACGGAGGCTTCATCGACAACATCAAGGCCGAACACGTAAAGAGCTTGCCGAAGAATTTGCAGGAAAAGTTCGCCGATGTAATCAGCCCTCCAGCGGCCGATAAACCAGCGGAAACGCCACAGCGAAAATTGGTGCAACAGTGGACTGTCGACGATTTGTTACCAGTGGTCTCGGATGAATCGCGTCAACCGAACTTCGAAAATGGTAAAGCAATGTTCGCCGCCGCCCAGTGCTATAAGTGTCACCGCATGGGCATCCAGGGCGGTATCCTCGGTCCCGACTTGACCAGCGCAGGCGGTAAATACAATCCGCATGACCTGCTTGTGTCCATCATCGAGCCGAACAAAGTGATCAGCGACCAATACGGTGCGACTCAGTTTCTTACCGATGATGGTCGCGCGATTGTCGGTCGAGTCGTCAACATGGCAGGAAACAACTTGCTGGTGATGACGAATATGCTAAATCCATCGGCCCTAGTGAGCGTTGACCGAAATTCAATCGAAGAAACGGCGCCGACGACGACCAGCATGATGCCTTCAGGATTGCTTGACACACTGGAAAAGAACGACGTCGCCGACTTGATCGCCTACCTTCGGGCTGGCGGGAACGCTAAACACGCGATCTACGCCTCAGTTGACTCGACCAACGATAAGCCTTGGATTTCGTTCCAGGGGGGAGATGGTCCCGGGACGGGCAAGAGCATCGTGCTCGTGTCGGGCGATGAAGAGTATCGTAGTGAAGAAGCGCTGCCGCAATTGGCCAAGATTTTGTCACAGCGTCTCGGTTTCGACACAACGGTTCTGTTTGCGATTGATCCCAAGACCGGTGAAATCAATCCCGACGAGGTCTCAAACATTCCTGGCAGCGAACTGTTGGTCAACGCGGACTTGATGCTCATCGCGACTCGAATGCGAAAATTGCCGGACAGCCAAATGAAGCATTTTGTGGACTACATCGAAGCGGGACGTCCAATCGTTGCCCTACGAACAGCAACGCACGCCTTCGACAGCGTCCAAGGTTCGCCGTATGCCAAGTACGGTTTTCGATATGCCGGCGATGATTTCCAGGGCGGATTCGGCAAACAAGTCCTCGGCGAGACATGGGTCGCTCACCACGGTAAACACAAGTCCGAGGCGACTCGCGGAATCATTGCCGACAAGGATCATCCGATCGCAACGGGAATCAAGGCCAGCGACATTTTTGGCCCGAGCGACGTTTATCGAGTCAATTTGCCGTTACCCGGTGACAGTCACCCAATCGTGCTGGGACAGATTCTCACGGGAATGAACCCAGACGATGAACCAGTTATTGATAATCGCAATGACCCGATGATGCCCATCGCGTGGACGCGAACGTACAAGGATGCCAGAACCTTTACCACGACCATGGGCGCGGCAACCGATCTGCCTAGTGAAGGAGTTCGACGCATGATTGTCAACGCGTGCCTGTGGGCCGTCGGTCGCGAAGACCAAATCAAACCTGACCTGGACGTATCACTGGTCGGTGAGTTCGAACCCACCGCCTATGGTTTCGGCAGTTACATCAAAGGCAAAAAACCTAGTGACTACAAGTAACAAACCGCTGCGATAAACGGTGCCACAATGGGTTGCATGTAGGAGCAGCTATTTTGAATACTTGCGTAGGAGACAACTAACGCTTCGGCGGCGAACTCTGAAGTGTGTCAAAGCCGAAATCGATGAACTGTCCGCCGGTTGTTTGATGACAGTGGATAGCGACGATGTTTGTGCCTTGCCGTAGACTCGTCGCCGGAATTTCATAGGCTTCATAACCGGTTGTATAACCACCCAGAGCAACGACGAATTTGCCGTTGATGTAAACGTTGGCGTCTTCATCGTGCCATATCCGCAGTGCGATTCGCTCGGGAACGCTGCTGTTTAATTCCACCGTTCGCCGCACCCAAATGTCGCTTGAGTTCCAGGCGGTGCGAATTATTCCGTCGTTTTGACCCAAACCGCCTGGACCGGACTTCCAATTCGAATCATCGTATTCAACAGCGAACCAATCATCGGCGGGCTTGTCGGTGATGTAGCGATAAATTGCGGGCGACTTCTCACTAGTCGGAATCAATGTGACCGCTTCCGGTTGAATGGGCATCGGAGCCCAGCCGGTCGCTTGGGTCATGTCTCGTGACGCGTGTTTGTTCCAAATCGCCGCATCGTAAAGCATCTTAAGGAACACGCCGCCAACAACTGGCCGCGCATCGAAACCAACTTTCTTGGCTGTCGAGGTAAAGTACCAATCCGTCATCGGAGTACGATCCGGTGTCTCGTGCAGAAATCGATGCACCGGCTTCACGAGTGCCGTGAAATCGTCACGATCACCCGTCAGCGTCGCGGTCCAAAGTATCCAATCGAGCTTGGTGTAATCGGCGCGGTTGTCGAGCGGCAAACCGTACTTATTCTGTGTCTTCAAATAAAATTGCATTTCCTTTTCCAACACATCAACGGGGAACAAACCCAGTCCCAATAGTCGATCCCATACCAAGTTGTATTTTTGGCTCCAAGATCCCTTGCGATCGAATGCTAAGCGAAAATGATCGTTTTCCTGAGCCGCTTCAATCCATTGTGCGGAATACTGTTTGGCAATTTTCTTGTACTTCTCCGACTCGTCCTTCAAGCCTCGCATTTCGCACAACATTGCGTAAGAACCAAGGCCAACGATTGCCTTGGCACTAAGATTGACATTGTGCGCCATGTGTCCAGCAAAGTCGTCGGTACAAAGTTGATTCTCAGGGTCGAATCCCTTGTCCTGCAAGTAATCAGCCCAGCGGCTCAGTTGCGGCCAATAGATCGCGGCAAAATCCGCGTTGCCTTCCATTTTGGCTAACGCGCCAAAGAGCACCAGCAAGTTGCCTGATTCTTCAACCGGCATTTGGTTTTCCTCACTTCGCTCGCCGCCGCCGTATCGCTGACCGTTAGCCTTGGGATAAGTCCCCAGATCGTGAGGTGCAAATGGAAATCGCCACCGATCCGATGCGGCATAATCCATGAAGGGAACCAACACCGATTTCGTTAGTGTTGGACCAAACAGCAGAAACTGTGGCAACATGGGATAGAAAACGTCGGAAGTTGCGATGCAACCGTTCGAATGATTTTCTTTGCAAAATTGCAGCGGCTGGCCGTTCGCATCAGCAACAAACTTACCAGCGGCAAAGCATTGACGATACGCGAGAGCTGCGATGTCTGCGTACTCGGCACCGCCGACCTCTGTCAGATCCGACATGAGCTGTGAATCAAACTGCTCGCACCTGCGTTCCAAATCGTCGTGTTCATCAATCGCGGCATCAAGTAAATCCGCCGCCTCCCAGCCATCTTTACGCCAATAGGGACGCAGCCGTTGTTTCATGTACTCAATCGAGTACAAATCGTCGTAGGCAATCAGGACATATCGCGAGAGCGGCGTTGTACCGACAGTTCCCAGTGGCATCGCAATGGCCGCAACCACACTGCCAGCATCAACCGGGAATATCGTCCCCCGCCCTTCCGCATCGTTTGCTGATAAGCCTTGCAGCCCCGATTCTCCGAAGGCGTCACGCAATTGATTCGCGTTTCCCAAGGTCGTAATTGGTTTGAAGTGAGTTGCCGCAGCAACATACAGGTAACCCCAATCAATTCGCAAATCGTCGCCCGATTTGCCAAGGATATGCTGGGACTCAGTGCCCAGTTTTAGCGACTCAGCATGTTTCGTAGACAACTTGGTGCCAACCACGTTCTGATCAAGCAAGTTGGTTGCCAGCTCGCCTCCGGCATCGAAATAGAATTCGACTTGATGCTGTTTGTCGCTTGACGATGTAACCTCGCAATTTACGTAGGTAGTGGGGCGACTGAGGATCTTTATATCATCAGGAATTGCTGGAGTAGTAAATGTCAACTTCACTCGAACACCGGCACCAGCGAAGGTGTAGATCGAACGTGTTGGAAGAACTTGTACCGACGTTTGCTTCATCGCAGCCAGTGTCTGAGGGGACGCGCCCATCAACCGATATGCTTGGCCGTCGACCCGAACGAGGGCGGCCAATCGTTGCTGGTTACCGGTCCAATGCGTCGTAGGCTTCTCCCATAAATTGTCTGATTGTGACCAGACGCTGAAGTACGGATCGCAAGCGATGAGTGGGACTGAGGGTGGTCGAAAGTCGAGGTCGGCAGCCGTCGCAGAGTTTGCGAGCAACGAACTCGAGATCACTGCAAAGCAGAAAGCGCGAATAGAAAACATCAGTCGGAATCCACTTGAGTGGAGGCAAAATAAAATTGAAATGATAGTATTCACTTTCACAGCGAGTATTTTCGCAGTAAGCATTAGTCGCGCAAACAGTGGCGGTTCGCCATGCTGATGCCGCTGACGATTGCGCCAACAATGCCCACAAAGCCTTGGTCGGTGCCACACAAAAACAAGTTTGGCAGGTGCGTCGTGCCATCAAGCTTCTTGTCGGGCGCGCCGTACACTGCACCGTTGTCGTGCCAAGTGAATCGCCGAATCGTCTTGGGCGTGAATACGTCAGTATCGATTACGTGCCGACGAAAATCAGGCATGAACCGTACTGCGGAATCTATCGCAGCGTCATACTGCTCGACCTTTGCACTTGCGTACTGTGCATCGTTCAACTCGCTCCAACGATCGTGATTGGCTAAGGTTGTGATGCGAATCACACCATCGGGCAGCTCGCCAGCACCGGCTTCGTAGATGTAATTGTTTGGTGAACAAATTACACCGGTTCGCACATCACATAACTGCGTTTCGGGCCGGTGCCAATGAAACTGAGGGCTGTCGTTATAAAAAACAATCGTTCGATCAAAACCGATTTCTTGCGGTTTGCGATCCAAAATCGAGATCGATTCGATGAACGACAATCGGCCAGCGCGAGCAGGCTGTGGCTCGGTAATGTCATCACACATCCGCATGGTTTCGACGGTGCCAGCCGATGACAATATTTGCTTGCCAAGCAGTTCCGTGCCATCGTCAAGCACAACACCGACGGCGCGACCATCTTCGACATGAATCTTTGACACGCCACTGCGCAATTTCAGTTCACCACCGAGGCCACGAAACTTGCGCACGAGATTCTTCAAGATCAACCGTACGCCCTTGAACGGTCGCCCAAAGCCTTCCAGATAGCAAGCACGAAACATGATGCAAAACTGACCAAAGTCCATGTCGTGCTCGCGAGCGTTGCCGTACCACATCAGCGGACAGATTAACATCTCCACAAGCAGCGGTTCGCTCAGATGCTCGCTCATCACTTGACGCGCCGAGCGCTGAAACGACGGATCGTCACCATTGAGGTCATCGTAATCCAGCAACGACGCACACAACGTACGGAACCCGTCGATCTGGCCAGGAAACGCACGTTCAATCTCGCCTTCTAGCGTGGTGATATCGTTAGTGAAGTCGAGCGAACAACCAGGGAAGCGAATCGACGAACCAATCTGCTCGGCAAGTTGGAAGTCTTCCCAACCAAACCGCAATTGCCGAATCAGTTTTGCTAACGGTCCGCGCTTGCTGCCTTTGCGAGCAAAGTTCGTGACCGCATGCAGACCGACGTCATAATCCCGACCGCCCATGCGGTAAAACGAATTTAGACCACCGATCGTGTAGTGACGCTCAAGGATACATACGCGACGATCAAAATGTGCCAACCGAATACCAGCCGCCAAACCGCTCATCCCCGCGCCAATGATGATCGTGTCGTACATGGAAGCGGAAGCGGAACGGTTAATTGCAACCAAAGAGGATTGAAAAAGCACTTACAGCTTCGCAGGACGGCTGACCACTATGCTGTTAGCGTTGGTGTCTCGCCTTTAGGCGATGATTTGCGGCTAAAGCCTGTACACCAGCGCTGTTGGCGGCTAAAGCCGATACACCAGCATTAGCTCTTTACGATGTCCTTCATCTTAGGCTCCAGGTAAGCGACCGTCGACGACATGCTTGCCAAATTTCCGTACTCTTCCTCGGGAATCTGGACGCGGTGGCGCTTGCGCAGCTCCATCACGATGTCCAAAAAGTCCATGCTGTCGAGTTCCAATTGCTCTCGGAATGCTTTGTCGTCATCAAGGTTCTCAAGATCCTCGTCTGGCGAGATGTCGTCGAGAATGTCGATGATCTCGTCACGGATTTCAGCAGGCGTCATTCGCTGGGGCTCTCTCGGTGGTCTCGCGTGATTTCCACGCGAACTGGCAAGTAAAGGATGGTGAAGTAGAAGTTAGTTATTTTCGCGGGCAACTACAGGCGACCGATGATCACGACGGAGTTGATGCCCAGCATCCCAAAGGAGTTGTTCAGTATGTAGTCGACACTGGCTACCGATTGCGGCTCATTGAGCACCAATCCCGGCAACGCACAGTCGGGGTCCAACTCGTCAACGTTGATCGTAGGATGCACGACGCGATCGCGGAATGAGGCCAAGTTCCCAGCAAGCTCCAGCGAGCCCGCCGCCCCCATGGCATGGCCGATGAAGCTTTTGGTGTTGTTGATGCGTGTGTTGCTACAGTGGCCGAACACATCCCGCAGTGCCGTGCACTCTTGTGAGTCGCCGCTGTTAGTACCGGTCGCATGCGTGCTGACGATGTCTATCTGGTCCGGCTCCAACTCCGCTCGCTTCAACGCCAAACGCACGCATTCCGCTTGCCGCTCGGGGTTCGGTAGCACAAAGTCGGTCGCGTCCGTGTTGATTGCGTAGCCAACCAGCTCGCCATAGATCTCCGCACCACGAGCCTTGGCGTGGCTCAATCGCTCCAGCACATACAGGCAACCGCCTTCGGCGACGACGATTCCATTTCGTTGCGTATCGAAAGGTCGTGAGGCCTTGGTTGGATCATCGTGGGTCGCCAGCGCGTTCTGGCTGTTGAAACTGGCGAAGATGCCAAACGTATGAATGCTCTCGCTTGTCCCGCCAGCGATTGCTACGTCACATTCGTCCAGTCGCAACATTTGCGCACCCTGGATCAACCCAGCGTTTCCAGCCGCACACGCAGCACCGATCGTATAATGCGGTCCGGTGATGCCCATGTTCAGCGCGATTTCTCCGGCTGGATTGTTGGCCACCGTTCGAGGATTGTGGTGATGGGACCAACAACTCGTGTCGTAGTCGAAGCCCTTGATCACATAAATCTCGTTCTCAGTCTCCACGTTTCCGTGCTCGGTCACGCCGACATAGATACCGACTCGCGATCTATCCACGTTGGCCCAATCCAAACCGCTGTGCTTGACGGCTTCATTCGCGGTATAGACGCCGACACTGCCAGCCCGCGTGCCGCGACGGAGGTCTTTTTTTGACTGATAACGAGTCGCCTCGAAGTCACATATGCCGGCAAGCGTTTTGCCAAAATAGCGGATTTCGTAAGGCTGAACCCCGCTACGACCGTTAAGCAGCGCCTCACGAAAACTTGCCCAATCGTTACCGTTTGGCGCAGTCAACCCGATGCCAGTGATCACGATTCGCTGGCTGTCGGGTAATTTCGAGGCACGGGAGGGGGCAATCACGATCGCGGGTTCTAGCTAATTGCGTTAGTTGTTGTAGCAATTTCTGTTTTCCCGCAAAGCTAATCATTTTCGCGAAATTTCACAACGGCCCAGCCGGGTGTTGATGCAACTAGCCTGGGCAAGGAAAAGTGCGGGGCCGTTGGGCCAAAGAGCGAAAGATAGCAGTTCGCAACTACGAGCTAGAAATGCCTGTCTGCCTCGAAGCAGTCGCACCTCGGAGCAAACCCTACTCCTTCAGCATTTCTTCCACACGCGCATCGACTAACTCTTGAGTGCGTTGTCGACGTTGCAGGATCTGGTGGGTCAGTTGGCTGATTTTGTTTTGAATACCGACCAACTCAGCCCTCTGCAGATCACATTCGGCAATGAGGAGCTGTTGAGTCACATAGCCCAGACCCTCACGTAGTTTTTGTTTTGCATCTTCCCCGGTCTCGACTTTCAGTTGTTTAGCCATTCCTTTAGCCGTCGATTCGAGCTTCGAGAATGTGTCACGAAGTGTGTCGGCGGGTGCCAGTATATTTACTCCGGTGGCCTGGTACATGTCGCTCATTCCGGACATGCCATAGCCGCCCATGCCTCCGCCCATCATGTCCATGCCATAACCGCCCATACCATCCATCATCCCCATTCCCAATTCGCTGCGCATTCCCAGTCCCATGTCGCTGCCTAGTCCCATGCCCAAGTTTCTTTGTTGACTTAAATCCGTGGCGTTGTTGCGTGACAACCATCGGCCAGCTTGAGTGAATATCAACACATCGTTCGCTGTCTTGATGGTTGCCGATTGATTGCTTACCGTCACTACCGGAAAGGAGTCACTGGCGGATTCGAATTTGTGTTTCGCCCACGTCGAAGCTTTTGCTGAGAAACCATACGCGGTGTCGTCGGTCACGAACACGCACATTCCGGGAACGACGACCGGCGTCGTCATCCTGTTGCCAGAAAGTTGAGTGCGAATCCAATCAGAACTCGTTTCAGAATCGATGGCAGCGACTACGTTGTCTTTTAGTGACCACGAGACAAGCATGCCGTCGCCTTCGACCATCCCCGTTGGCTCAGCCCAACTCGCTTGCGTCTCGGTTTCCGAAAGCGAATAGCCTCCTGCTCCGTAACCTTCCATACCGACTCCGGTGTAATCACCCGAATACATGCCCATTCCGCCGGCGGCCATCATCGAGTCGCCTGCACTGTCGCTTACTAACGCCGTTTCATCGAATACTTCAATACTCGGATCCGACGACAAGGCTTTCGCAGCGAGCACGAACTTATTCCAATCGATTGCACGGACTCGATTCGTGTTAACACCAACCCGCACAGCGATCTCCGGTGCGTCTAAAGACGGGACCGGCTGGATATGGACTCGCGTGATGCCAAATCGAAGCGCAAGCAGTTGATAGTGCTTGTCCGGTTTCGTATCGCTTTCAGCCTCCTTTGGCACAGGCACGCGCACATGCAACGATGGTCCAGGTTGGGTTGGCAACGGAGTTTCGATATCCACACCGATCTTGTCCAGCGGAACATTCGTTAGTTGTTCTGATAGTCGATAGGGATCGAGGAAGGGCTCAACACCCGGTTCCAAGTTCGGACCGAGCAGGATTGTAAAACGTACACCGGGATCTGTTTCTCCAGATCCGTTTGGATTGGACAAGCTCGCAGCCACCGGCGGGTTGACTTGCGAGAAACTGTGTCCGTAGCAGAGCGCCGAAGCGAGCAGAATTAGCGTCAATCGAGTCATCACAATGCGTCCTTTGTATTTCAAGTTATGGCGTAACAGGAATAGATTTGGAAACTTACCGATTAAGTCCTACTGTTCAACCATCGGAGTATCGCTTGTTGTTGCGTCCTCCAGCGAGTGTGCTAATCGATCGACTTGCGAAGCAAGTGCCTCGATCTCTGTGTGAATCTGCTCATGCGTCATCAGCGGTTCTGGGACCGAATGGCTGTAGTTTGATGATCCTTGGTTGTATTTTTCTATTTTAAATTTCTTCGTAAGTACTTCTTTCGCCTGAAGCTGCAACCAGAAGCTAACGGCGAGGACCAGGCACAACGCCAACATCAGGAACGACAGTAGCCTCTTCGTACGAACGAATTCAAACAATCTTTTGCGTTTCGGCTTGGATTCTTGAAGTTCGCTGGGAATGGTTTGTGACATCGGTTGCTGCACCTGTGCGAGACATTGACGAATGAGTTGAGCGACGTGAGTTGCATCCGGGTACCGCTGGTCGCGATCCTTGGCCATTAACCTTTGCACAAGCCGCTCCAGCCACGGTGGCACTTCGACATTCGACTCACGCATCGCCCGTGGTTCACTGTCGGTAACCTTTCGCAAGATTCCGTAACTCGTTTCGCATCGAAACGGCGGATGGCCAACGCACATCGCGTAGATCACGCTACCGAGGCTGAACAGATCGCTACGTGCATCAACGGCGTCCCCGCGAGCTTGTTCGGGCGACATGTATTGTGGCGTCCCAGCGATCACACCGCTTCGCGTCAACGTCGCATCGTCGACCGCACGCGCCAAACCAAAGTCCGTCAACAACGCTCGATCGACGCCGCGTTCCAACAGAATATTGGCGGGCTTGACGTCGCGATGCACCAAGCCTTGCCCGTGCGCAGCAGCAAGACCTTCAGCCACTTGCAACGAAATCCGCAGGACTTCGACGATCGGCAATGTCCCTTCCGCATCCATTCGTTGCTGCAACGAGTGGCACGCGACATAGGGCATGACCAAGAACGGCAACGTCCCTTTCTCGCTCACCGAAAGAATCGGCATCACGTTGGGATGCACGATCGCGGCGGTCGCTTGTGCTTCACGCAAGAATCGTTTTCTCGCCGCGGCACTCGTCGCCAAGTGCGGTGCCATGACTTTTACCGCGACCGGTCGATTGAGTTCCGCTTGAAAACCCTTCAGCACGATCCCCATTCCGCCATAGCCGATAACCGCGTGTATTTCAAACTCACCCAGGCGACCAAGAACGTTGTCACGATCACTCGGTTCGAGAAAGCTGACTGCGAAATCGATCGGAGCCTGTGCGTACTCTCCAGGAAAATGCGGCGACGAATTCGGCTGGCCAAAGCGACTGGTACTCGAATGTATCGCTTGTTGTTCGACACGCAGTACCGACGAGATCTGTTGCCACTCATCGGACGAACCTGCGAACTCATCGAAACGAACCCGGCAAACATCGCACTGGTCCAGGTGCCGCCGTGTCGCAGATTCTTGATCCTCGCTCAACTCGCCCGAGAAACATGACTGAATCAATTGTTCATCCAGATGCTCGTTGTTCATGGTTGGAGCACCTCACGGACTTTGTCACGAATCCGCTTCAAGATGCGGCCACGCGACATATAAATGCTTCCCGGGCTGACCGCCAACGACTGGGCAACGTCGGTGACACTTCGGCCGTCGATCATCGTTAACCAGAACGCTTGCCAACTCGTTTCGATGAACTCACCCTTCACCTGGTCGGCGGCCCAGACGATCAGTTCGTGCTCGTACTGGCGAGCCAAACTCTCGTCGATCGCGTCGGGAACTTGCGCGAGTGTCTCCAGCGCATCGGTGCCACCTGCGGCCGAGACCTGACGACGCTCTCGCGACATGTACTTCAGCACCACATTACGAGCGACGCGGCTGATCCAACGACGAAACGAGGCATCGCCCTGGTCATCTTTCCACTGGGTGATCGATTGAGCGATCGCGGCGAGTACTTGGTTGGTGACATCGTTCACATGCGCTGCGGGGACGCCACGCCGCTGGATCAAGCGCATCAAAAATGATTCATAAACGGTGACGAACTCGCACCACGCCACATCGTCCTGCTCGTTTTGCAGATGCACGATGAGGCTACGTCGCGTCGGCGGAGAGACTGAAGAGCGTTTTGAATTCGACATGGCGGTGTGTCCTTACGCTTTATAGTCCACCGCGGGCGTCCTATCTCACGGTCCAAAAAAACTTTTTCTTTTTTCATGGACCACAGGTTCCGCCGAAAATGCAACAAAATCTGCTGGTAGTGCCCCCCTTGCCTAAAATCGTGTGCATTGGAATGCTTCGTAACAAACTCGTCGAGTTTGGCGGTAAAATCGGAAACCGGTTCGTTCACCCTTGGAGTTCGTTCACTTTTGGAGACACAGTAATGCGGGTCTTATTGCTTGCGATCGGCGGGTTGTGGTTTTCGATACCTGCAGAGGCTCAATTGCTGACGCCGCATGAAAGTCGTATCAGCACCCAACTCATCGCCGCCGATTTGGAGAGCGCGAATCAAACGCTGGCCATTTTGGACCTCAATGACGATGGGGCACTGGACCAGAAAGAACAAGCCAAACTTGAATGGTTCGCCGAAGCGAAAGAATTCGATCTGGATCGCAACGAGCGATTGAGCCAGATTGAAATTGCGATCTACTTCGCAGCCCAAAGAGACGAGAACGATGTCGAGGCGATCGATATCACCGTGACCGAGCGGGCGATGAAGGCACATGACGCGAACCAAAATGGGCAAATTGATCCCGATGAGATCTCAACCGCTTGGCCGGATGATCCACATGAAATTGACGTTGATCAAGATGGAGTCTTGACGTTTACCGAACTCAGTCGAGCTTTCGCATTTCGCCGCGTCATCCGGGAGGAACTAGGAATCCTTGGCGTTGATCAGGGCTGGGCGATAAAAATTCGCACTCGGTTCGACCGTGATCGCGATGGCGGGCTCAGTGAGGCGGAATGGCAGGCGACTCCGCTCCCTGGAGACCCAGCAAAATTTGACGAAAACAGCGACGGCCGACTATCGACGCTGGAGATGGCGACGATGCTCGCGAAGCACCGCCAAAAGCTCGGCTTGACGGGACAAGACCAACTCAGCATCCGACCGATGTTCTTGACATACGATGCTGATTTCAACGGCACAATCTCCAAACAAGAACTCGAGCGACTAACGGCCAGTGGAGCGAATGTATCGGAACTGTTGGACAAATGGGACATCAACAAAGATGGCGAGATTTCACTCGCAGAGATGGAAAAAGAACTTGCCCGGCTTCGCGACGAGAAGGGCTACACCGACACTCATGCACAACAAGCGAGCCGACTAATCTTGCGACACGATACCAATCGCGACAAACACATCGGTAAAAACGAATTGAATGAAACCGAGAGCGAAGGCCAGCTTACCAAGGAACTATTTCCGCAAATCGATCGCAACAGTGACTCCGTCATTGATCACGAGGAATTAGCTCGCTACTTGGCAAGTCAACCAACAGGCGGCAACAAAACCAAATCGTTCGAGTAGTATTTTGCCAACTCTGCGAACTACGTTCGGCAAGACCGGAGCGATTGCGCTCTACCGTAACCTCCCAATACGAGAACCTAGGATCGCGGGAACAATTAGTGACTGATTGGAAGCGAAGCTCGCTCAGCTCCCAATCGCGAAAGGAGTTTTTGGCCCATGGACTAAGTAAGTCGATGATCCCACGCAAACATCAGCCGCGATAAGATTAGCGTGAAATCAGCGAGAATTAGTGTTCCAAAGTATTCCACACCACTCTGAGCAGAAAAATGGCCGTGTTGAAGCAAGAAGGTTACGATCTGATGGGTGCTGCGTTCGAGGTTTACAACGAACTTGGGTACGGCATGGCGGAAGAAATTTACCAAGCCGCACTCGGAGTTGAACTCGGACTACGAAAAATTCGGTTCACTGCTCAAGCAGAGTTGGGTGTGTTCTTTAAAGGGCATTTACTGACACCGAAGTATCGGCCAGATCTACTGGTGTTTGGCGAAATCGTAGTCGAGTTAAAGGCGTTGAAAGAACTTTGTACTGAACACGAAGCTCAACTTTTCAACTACATGCGAATCGTCAGGAAGCAGGTTGGCTACTTAATCAACTTTGGGAAGAAGGGAGAACTTGAATGGAAACGATTTATCGTCGGCGACCTACATGTGAGAACGCAGTGAAGCAGTTGGGAACACTAATCTTCGCTAATGGAACACTAACAAGGAAAGGTGGTTAGCATAGCCAGAGCATCAAGGGACGAGCGGCTAGGTGTTTACATAATTGCAATTGAAAGAAGAAGCGAAATCACCACTTGCTGTTCACGCGACGCTTAAATTCGCGGGAATCTTTATGTTTGCAAGTGGGCCATTGCTAGCAGCGTAATGATATCATCAAGCGTTGAGGCTTCCGAGTCTTCATCATCGTCGTGCTCCGTCGTCTGACTCACAGTCGGGGTCTGCACCGAACGACTACTTGCGACGGTTAGCTCCGGTGCACACACTAGCTGTTCTTGTGCGACGGTGCCGTGTGAATCTCGTCCGACGTTGTGATGTGACGTTACAGGAGACTCGCTTACCACGCTCGTAAGGTTTGCACTGAGCGAGAGGAGGTCCTCACTCGTGATGACTCCCCTATCGCCATCCACATCTGAAGGATTCTCTGCTGAAACAAGCACCTCGGTCAACTCTCCTTCGCCAGCGTTTTGCGGGGAATTCGTGGTTGGGAAGCTAATGCTACGCCCAAAGTTGGCTGCGAAGCGAGCGAAATCTGCTGCCGTGATGCTGCCAGAGTTGTTTCCATCGACGTACTCCGGTGCTGGCGGCACCGATTGGCCAAACCAATAGGCGAACGTGGCAAAGTCCGCAGCCGTCACACTGCTGCTGCCGTTCCAGTCGCCGTACAGAACAAACAGTTTGTTGGTTGAGTCTCCTGTCATTGAGAAACTTTCACCGCCAGTGACCGCCGACGACAACTCCAAATGGTAGACTCCGTCTCTGAGTTGGCTGGTGTCCAACGTGATTCGCAATTGCATTCCGTCTTCGCTGAGAGACAACTGGTCGTCACGCAACGGAATGGCTGTATCAGGGTCGTTGTCAGCATCCATGCCCAGGTTAGTCAACACAATGCCGTCACTGGTCGGGATATTGATTGGAGCCGGGAAATCGATCGAGATCTCACGCAGACTGGTCCGTTGTCTCGCCCATGAAGTCGGCTGAGATGTCATTCCTGGCAGATTTTCGGGGTCCGGCAACCCGTTTGGACCGCTGGGCGAGACATTGACCACCGGTTCGCCGGTCGATTGCCGAATGACTGTGACCACCGCAGTTGCCGTTTGTTGATTCCCAGCAGCATCCATCACCGAAAAAGTGACCGTTGTTGCACCAATAGGGAACAACTCCGGTGCATCGTGAGTAACTGTTGGAGTCGCGTCGACGATATCTGTTGCTGAGGCTGCAAGCAGGAAAGTGTTGATCGTCGGCAGTGTTACAGAAGCACCAGCGGGCCCATTTGCGACAACGCTAATACTCGCAGGCGCAGTCAACGTCGGAGCCGTCGTGTCGACTACGAAGATTGACGCTGTCGCCATCGACGAATTACCGCCGTCATCCGTAGCTACAAACGTAACGATGGTTTCGCCCAGAGCAAAGCTAGCTGGTGCATTATGAGTGATCGAGGGATTGGGGTCCGTATCATCGGTAGCACTGGCTGCACTTAAAAAGGCAATGATCGCGGGATTCGTCGGCGATACTCCACCAGTGATGTCCCCTTCGACAGTGATATCACTGGGGGTCGAGAGAACAGGGCTGGCATCGGTATCGACATCGACATCCGTCGTGGGCACCGACACAGTTTGGTTGGCGACGTTGTCAAACGAATCATCGCTCTCGCCGACGTTGACCGACACAGTGATCGTACTATTTTGATCACCATCCACGACTCCGTCGCTGACTCCGGTAACCGTTACTGTTTGCGCAACGTTCCAATTGTCTGGTGTGAACGTCAATGCCGAGGTATCAACCGTGACTTCGTCCGTCATGTCGCTCACAACCGTGAGGGTGACAGCAGTTGTTGGCTGTGAATCGAGTACGACGGTGAACGTGTCCGATGTCCCAGACTCCGAAACCGCGACCACATTTTTACTCAAACGAAACCCCGCAGAATCATCATCGCTGTTCGTCACGTTCACATCGTCGGCGTCGACTCCGGCGTAATCACCACCGCTGGCTGAAGCTATCACGATGCTGAATGCCACATCGCCATCGTCGACATCATCGTCAAGGCCCGTGGCGGTGACTGTTTGTACCACGTTCCAATTGGTCGGTGTGAATGTCAACGTTGCTGGTGAAACGCTGCCTTCTGTTGTGTCGCTGCTGGAGAGAGGAATCGTCACATTGCCAGTAGGCTGACTGTTGAGAACAACGGTGAATGTTGCCGTGCCGCCTGCTTCGGTTGTATTGCCGCTCACCGCCGAGACCGTGATTCCGCGCGTGTCATCATCGCTGTTGGTCACGCTGACATCGTCGGCATCGACTCCGGCGTAATCGCCACCGGTTGCGAGTGCTGTCACGACGTTGAATACAACATTTCCGTCGTCGACGTCATCGTTGACTCCAGTGACAGTGGCTGTTTGCGCCGCGTTCCAGTTCGTAGTTGTGAATGTCAGGCTTCCCGGTGCAACCGTGCCTTCGCTGGTGTTGCTGCTGGAAACAGGAATCGTCACATCGGCTGTCGGTTGACTATCGAGAACCACGGTAAACGTCGCTGTGCCGCCGGCCTCGGTCGTACCGCCGTTGATCGACGAGACCGTGATTCCGCGAGTATCATCATCGCTGTTCGTCACGCTGACATCATCGGCATCAACTCCGGCGTAATCGCCACTGTCGGCCGGACCTATCACGATGCCGTACGACACATCGCCATCGTCGACATCATCGTCCAGGCCAGTGACGGTAACCGTTTGCGCCACGTTCCAATTGGCTGGTGTGAACGTCAAGGTTGCTAGTGAAACGCTGCCTTCGCTGGTGTCGCTGCTGGAGAGAGGAATCGTCACATCGGCTGTCGGTTGACTAGCGAGAACCACCGTAAACGTCGCCGTACCGCCAGCCTCGGTCGTATCGCCGCTAATCGGCGAGACCGTGATTCCACGCGTATCATCATCGGTGTTGGTGACGCCTAGATCGTCGGCGTCGAGTCCGGCGTAATCGCCACCGCTCGCCGGAGCTATCACGATGCTGAGCGTCACATCGCCATCGTCGACATCATCGTCCAGGCCAGTGACGGTGACCGTTTGTGCCACGTTCCAGTTAGCTGGTGTGAACGTCAACGTTGCAAGTGAAACGCTACCTTCGCTGGTGTCGCTGCTGGAGATTGGAATCGTCACATCGGCTGTCGGTTGACTAGCGAGAACAACGGTAAACGTCGCGGTGCCGCCAGCCTCGGTTGTATTGCCGCTGATCGTCGAAACCGTGATTCCACGAGTATCATCATCGTTGTTCGTCAGGTTCACATCGTCGGCGTCCACTCCGTCGAAGTCTCCACCGTTCGCTGAAGCAACCACGATGCTGAATGTCACATCGCCATCGTCCACATCATCGTCCACGCCAGTGACGGTAACCGTTTGCGCCACGTTCCAATTAGCTGGTGTGAACGTCAACGTTGCTGGTGAAACGCTGCCTTCGCTGGTGTCGCTGCTGGAGACAGGAATCGTCACATCGGCTGTCGGTTGACTATCGAGAACTACCGTAAACGTCGCCGTGCCGCCAGCCTCGGTCGTATTGCCGCTGATCGTCGAGACAGTGATTCCGCGAGTATCATCATCGCTGTTCGTCACGCTGATATCGTCGGCGTCGACTCCGGCGTAATCGCCACCGCTGGCTGAAGCTATCACGATGCTGAGCGTCACATCGCCATCGTCGACATCATCGTCCAGGCCAGTGACGGTGACCGTTTGCGCCACATTCCAATTGGTCGGTGTGAACGTCAACGTTGCAAGTGAAACGATGCCTTCGCTGGTGTCGCTGCTGGAGAGAGGAATCGTCACATCGGCTGTCGGCTGACTATCGAGAACAACGGTAAACGTCGCCGTGCCGCCAGCCTCGGTCGTATCGCCGCTAACCGCCGAGACCGTGATTCCACGCGTGTCATCATCGTTGTTCGTCACGCTAATATCTTCGGCGTCGACTCCGGCGTAATCGCCGCCGCTCGCCGGAGCTATCACGATGCTAAATGACATATCGCCATCGTCGACATCATCGTCCACGCCCGTGACGGTGATAGTTTGTGCGATGTTCCAATCGGTCGGTGTGAACGTCAACGTTGCAAGTGAAACGCTGCCTTCGCTGGTGTCGCTACTGGAGAGAGGAATCGTCACATTGCCAGTAGGCTGGCTGTTAAGAACAACGGTAAATGTTGCCGTGCCGTCTGCTTCAGTTGTATTGCCGCTGATCGTCGAAAGCGTGATTCCACGAGTGTCGTCATCTGTGTTGGTGACGCCTACATCGTCGGCGTCGAGTCCGGCGTAGTCGCCGCCGGTTGCGAGTGCTGTCAAGACGTTGAATACAACATCGCCATCGTCGATGTCATCGTTGACTCCGGTGACAGTGACCGTTTGGGCAAGGTTCCAATTGCCAGGAGTAAAGACCAAGGCTGTTGGTGCAACGGCGCCTTCTGTTGTTTCGCTGCTTGAGAGCGGAATCGTTACATCGACCGTTGGTTGACTATCCAGCACCACTGTGAATGTCGCCGAACCACCAGCTTCGGTCGTATTGCCACTGATCGCCGAGACCGTGATTCCGCGCGTGTCATCATCCACGATCGTGATTGAAACTGTCTTAGACGCCACTGGGTCAAATGCGTCATCGCTGGATGTTGTATTGACGGCAACAACGACGTCGATCGTCTGTAGACCATCGACCAGAAAATCATCCACAGCGGTAACAGCCACAACTTGCGGTGAATTCCAGTTGAATGGCGTAAATGTCAAACTCAATTTGTCAAGGTGGACCTCACCCGGATCGGGATTAGCAAGTGTCAGCACAACGTTGGTAGTTGGCTGTGCGGTCAGCGCAATGCTGAAGCTATCTTGAGTGTCGGGTTCCGTCACCGACGTCATGCCATCGCTTTCCACGATTGTGAACCCCGCAAAGTCATTATCAATAACTCTCGCGACAATTTTCTGATCCGGGATCGCAGCGAAGGCAGGATCAGTTTTTGTAGTGTCGATTCTGAACGTTAGGTCGGACATTTCGGTTGCTTCAATCCGTCCATCATCCACCGCGAACAAGGTCACGGTCTGGGGTTGATTCCAGTTGGAAGTTGAAAACGTCAGCAATTGCCTATCGAGTGTCACTTCGTTGGCAGCGGCAAAAACAACATTCAGGACTACGTTGGTCATAGGCTGAGCAGTCAGAACAACATCAACGGAGTCAGATGCTCCTCCCTCCGTGACTTCGGTCGCTCCGTTTGTTTCAGTCACGCTGACGCCTGCCACATCATCATCCGAGACCACCACAGTATCGCTTCCGTCTGCGTGCCCCGTGGCTGAGGCCCTAATTGAGGCAATTTGGTCGCCGTCAACCAGCGAATCGTTCACAGAATCAATAGCAAATTCAACAGCATCAGTTCCCGCCGGAATTGTGACCGAACTGGGAATCGCGATTTCGTCCGTATCGCCAGTCGACAGGCTTACGATCAATGGCTGAAACGTACTGGAATTGCGACGAACCGTGACAATCGCGGTATTGACTCCAGCATTTTCTGCAAAAGAGTCGACTGAAATCGAAACGGTCAGTCGGGCATCGTTGTCAAACACCGTGACCTCCGCAGCGGCATTCTCAAAGCTGTTCGCGTTCGTTGAAACTGTCACAAACTGCGTTCCGTCGACCTCAGTTTCATCAATCGCAGTGAATGGAAACGTTGCCGACGCCTGGCCAGCCGGGATCGTAACTGATTCTGGAAGATTGATCTGAGACGGCTTGTCGCTCGTCAAAGAAACAGTCAAAGCACCCGTCATGTTTACGTCGCTGCGAGTGATGGTGGCATTGACGACATCACCGGCTTCAGCCAGTTCCGTCTTGTCGAGTGAAAGTTGAATGGCAGGCTGTGGAAAATTTAGTCGCCGTGCGAATACACCAGACGCATCGCCAGGACCGTTCCCCTCCCAAATGGAAATCAATCGCTTTTCGTTGGGAGAAAGTGCGATGCGTGGAAAGGCATGTGATCCTGTCGAGGCATTCAGTTGCTGAGAGTTATTGACCGGCAGCCCATCCCGGTGGTACTGCCGCACCATGATTTCACCGGTTGATAGAGCCCATGTGACAATGAAGTCGCCAGTTGATGAAGAAACTACAGATGGCGACCGCCCAAGGGAAATGGCTGTTCCAGACGCAACGATCAAGTCGTCCGTAGAAGGGCTGCCATCAGCATTCATGCGCTTCGCAAGTACACTCACTATGGGAAAATTGCGCTGGAGCCAGGACACCACAAACGAACCGTCATCGGCTGATTCAACGGCGGGACTAAAATAGGCGCCAGCACCAATCGGAGTTGGGCTTACCACGAATACCTGGGACCAGGTGTCGGTGCTCGCCGTGTATTTTTTTCCCAGAATCCCCGTCGAGGCCAAGCCAACTGTTATGAGATTCCCCGCAGAGTCATAGGTAATGGCACTGTGGTCAGTACTGTTGGAAAATGGGAACGATTCGATCAAGCCTTCCTGGACTCCCTCTGGCGAGAACCGTTGAACAAATACGTTCGGCGTTGATATCGCATAATCCTGGAACAGCAGGCTCCAGCTACCGTCCGTTGCCACTGCCAGGCTGTTTAGGCCAGGGCTTACCCCGGTGCCGGTGGCGAGTGTAATTTCGTTGGTCAGTGGAGTTCCGGCGGCGGAAAACCGGCGTGACATGACCATTCGAGTCGCTACCGAAGAGATCAGTTCGACCCAGGACCAGGCAACGACAAAATTACCGTTACCATCCACACCAACCTGCGGACGCTGCTCTCCGCTACCGCCTGGGACGGTCGCTATGAGTATTTCCTCACCGACCGGCTGATCGGTAATGTTGAAAATTCGAGCTCGAACCGAGTGGCTCTGAGTTGTCGTATTTGATTTCCAGACGGCCACGTACTGCGTATCTGACAACCATGCCACATCAGCGTCGGTCTGAGTATTCGCTGTTTCCGCTAAGTTGATTCTGTGCTCGTCCGCATTGACGGGTTCCGCTGGCAATAATTCGTCGTCAACAACACGGACCGTGCTGCTCATGGCCGCCGTTGCTGGTGCCGACACGGAAATTGCAACATCGGTATCCGACTCGACGTTTCCATCGTCAACCGAATTCACAGAAAAAGTAGCCGTCGCATTTCCTGTGGGTATCGTGACCGATGCCGGCAGCGTCAAGGCACTGGGATTTGGATTTGCAATTGACACCGTCAAAGGACTGGACAGATCCGCGACGGATCTGCGAACAGTGCCTGCTACTGTTCCGGTGACCGTCGATTCTCTAATTTGGAAGAACTCCTTAACACCGGTACTCGTGTCGAGAAGTGATCCGATCGGTCCGAAGGACAGTCTCAATTTAGGTACTTCGTCCGCCCCAATATCAGTCGGCGTTTCTCTTTGATCCCCATCGAAGTCGACCGTGGGTGCCGAAATTCCGGCGGCAGCACTGCCTGCTCCCACCAGCAACGAATCTGTTCTCAGGTGCAAATTGTCGGCCGCGAATCCCGCGTCAACACTGATGTTGAAATAATCGTCGGCTGGTGTTCCGTTGGCGTTGACTATCGTTGGTGTACCAACCCCAGCCGGAAAGTTGCTCCAGTTGCCGCCGGAGTTGCTAAAAACGTTATTGAATCCAGTCGTACCGGCAGTCAATGTTGCGCCGGCATTCGTGGCGAATCCGCGAGAATTCCCGACGACCTGATTGTTATAGAGCCGCATGTTCGGACCGGCTGGAGTTGTATGAAAGATGCCGTCTCGACCGTTCCTGACGACCGTGTTGTTCACGACGACGGAGGAGATAGTACTAGCACTTCCATTAGTGACGAGACTGATGCCGTCCTGAAGATTGTCGTAAATAAAGTTGTTCTGGATCTGTGGTTGCAGAAAACCGCTGCGACTACCTGAGAACGCATTGCCAGTGATGCCATGAAGATTGCTGTGAATCCGATTGCCAGTGATGATCGGCAGCACTGTTCCGCTTCCTCCACCTATGAGACAGGTTGAAGATCCGCTGGCCGACATCGAGATTGCGCTGTTATTATTATGATCAATTTCGTTTCCTCTCAACGTGATACCCGTGCTCCTGCTCGTACATCCGCTGCCCGAAGCACTAATCCGAACACCGTCGGATCCATTGTCATGAATGAAACTGTTCGACACCGTCTGAGTCGCTGTACCAGCCCGGGTTGCAAAAATCCCAACCGTTTCGCTGAACGCGATCTCGGAAGAATCAATTGTGACGGGAAGACCCTGTCCGGTCATACTCGCGCCGATTTTTGCGTAAGTGATCGCGACATTTTTGAGCAAAGTCGGTACCTGTGTGGTATCGCCAAGAAACGACACGCCCTTCCAGTCTCCAGGTGCTGGAGTTACAGCGGAACTTGTAAACACGATCGGTTGGTCAGCATCAGCCTGAGCCAGCAACTGACCAAAAACATCGACACCTTGATTCGCAGGAAACTGAAATGTTGCTCCCGGGGAAATGGTCAATTGGCGTCCAGCCTCAACCGTGATGGTGTGCGAGACACCGTATTCCCCGCTCGCAATCGTACCTGCAAGCTTGCCACCGATAGTTTTGGTGGAGACCGTGTCGTCATCGGTAACAGTGACAACTGAGTTTCCGGAGGTGAAACCGACGGCGGAAACCGTCATTGTAACGGTCGCACTGCCGTCGACCACAGCATCATTGATGGTATCAATACTGAATGTTGTCGATACTTGATTTGCCGGGATTGTGATGGTCGCAGGAAAGGAAATCTCATCGACATCGTCCACGCTGACAATGACCGTCAGAGCTGTCGTGATACTGCTTGCGTCAATCCTTGTCACCGTTGCCGAGATGGCTGCAATGCCCGCACCTTCACTGACGCTGGTTTGATTCAACTGCAGGTCAAGATGCGCTGCCAGAAGCGCTCGTGATTCCAACAGTTCCATTCTTAACTGTTTCCGCTTTCGACGCTGCGGCGCAGTCGCCATCAATCTCCGCAAAAGCATCGTCCAGCCACATTTGGTTCGATTGATCTCTTGCCTGTTCATCTGTAGCCAGTCGCCTTAAAATATAAGTGGTGTTACCAAGACTAAAACTTCCCAAGCGTTTTGCCTCCACTGCGTGTCGCGAGCGACTGATACAGATTAGCATCACGCGGCGAGTCACTGTCGATACTTTTTTTCTGAGCTGAATCGCCTGTGGTCTCCTGAGTCAGCGGGATCACCAACGCGAGTCCACGTTTGTCCCACCGCGTGCGATAACGCCACCTGGGGCGCTGTAAATGTGTCAACGTTGATCGGCTTGGAGAACGTTACGTCGATTGATGTCAACGGAGGAGCAATGACGCCGGAAGGAGTAATGGACGTTACTGCTGCACCATAAACGTCTCGGCGATCGATACGAACATCATCCACCAAAAGAAATTTTGCCGCCGCTGTGTCGGACTTGCGAAACCGAACAAAAACGTCATCGTCGTGCGCAATGCCTTCACCGCTGAGGAGCGAGTCCAAGTCAAATGAGTAGTTTGTCCAGACGTTACGCAATGCAAGCAGGCTGGGTGCAACTGCTCGCCAATCGACTCCGTCACCACTAATATCCAGCAGCAGGTTTTGAGGCAACGATGATGACGAACGGTCGCTAGCTTCATAGCTTTCGGCGATCGGTAGTACGGCAAGGAGCACTCGCTCCTCTAATCGCTGCAATCTTCGCACGCGCCAACGGTATCTCGCATGACGCGCGTTCTCGAACCGTTTGAGAAAGTAGTTCATCCAATTCTTGTATCGCATCGCCTTAACTCGTTTTTCCGCCTAAAGCATCCAGTGCAATCACTCATCGATCCTCCCTGTATCATTTAACGGGGAGACGTCACCCTGAAATTATTCACGAGCAAATTTACGCTAGCATTGTCTGGCATTGCGATTAACGGTGTTTAAGCGTGAAATGAGCGTATGTCCGCCTTCATTTTTAAGGTGAAGCGTGATCTCCGCCGGAAACAAAGATATTTGCCCTAAAACACGGGGCCAAGAAATGCTGGCACCGCCATCCTGGTGAATAATTCGAGCTCACCTTACCGTTATCGGGGGCAAGAGCTGAAGGCAACTCTTTGGCATCCTGGCTCCTCCCTCACTAGGGGCGTTCCTGAGTGGAAAAGCGACGTGGCGACAACTGGCGGATCGACGGAGCCGGCGATCAGGGCTTCAGTTGCTAGGTACCCAATGCGACACTATCAAGGAACGAGGGATCATCAACGGACGTAGTGGATCGTGATAAAGATCTCAGCAACCAATGACCTTTAACAAGATCCACTGCAAATGCTTCACTTATTGAAAACGCGTTGCTAAGCATGTGCAATGCTCCAATTTCCCAGCTCCAATTAAAGTTACGCGATGAAAATGATTTCCGGTTATTGGTCAGCGGTGACCACGTTTCTGCTTACCCTTTCGCTCACGCCTGGGGTGTCGGCAATGGCAAACTGGAATGCAGTTGTTGCTCCATCGGGTGGGATCGTCATTGAAAGTCACGGCCACGAAGTTGGTTCGATATTACCAGGCCTCTTTGAAGCCACTTGGCAATCGGCTTCGATGAATGCCCGCACACCTAGCGAAGTGAATTCAAACGGAACTCATCGCGGACAAATTACGGCGCCTGGCGGTTGCCAAGTGGACTGCGAATTGCGAGTCTCCAATGACGGTGGTGTGACCAACTTGGAATATCGGTTGACGCCACAGTCCAATATTCAGCTCAACAGTCTGCACGTCGCTTTCACTTTGCCCGCCGCAAATTGGGCTGGAGGCAAGTACACCGCTGACGAAACGTCAGGCGATATCCCGGTGACATTTAAAAACACGGTCGTGAACTCGGCTCCCATAACCACCTTGCAATTGGCGGATAAATCAGGCGATTGGTTGAAGCTGGAATTTCCTCGGCCAACACAAGTACTAGTTCAAGACGATCGAATGTGGGGGCAATCATTCTCCGTTCGCATCGGCCCAAATTTCAATGATGCGGAATCATGGCCCGCTGGAAAATCGCTGACGATCGGTTTTAAGTTGACTGGTAATAACGCTGTGCGACTGGAAGAAGATGGACCAGTAACGATTGAAGCTGGCCCCGACTGGATACCTCTCGATGTCACGCTTGATATCGAGCAGGGCTCGGCGCTCGACTTCAGCCACGTGATACCGCGGCACTCCTTCGCTGGCGAACACGGTCGCGTGATTGTCAATCCTGATGGAAAGTTTGCATTTTCCAACCATCCGAATCAGTCCGCTCGGTTCTACGGCGTGAATCTCTGTTTCTCCGCCCAGTATCTGTCTCACGAAAATGCGGATCGTCTTGCTGAGAGATTGTGGCGACTGGGGTACAACGCGCTGCGAATCCATCACTACGAAAGTGAATTGGTCGATCGGTCTTCGCGCGACGGCATCCGGTTGATGCCCGATAAGCTAGATCAATTCGATTACCTGCTCGCGGCAATGAAACGGCGGGGCATTTACGTTACGACCGACTTGTTTGTTTCTCGACCTGTTGCCATGTCGACGATCTATCCAGACGCTGAGAAAGTTCCGGGCCAAGACAACGACATCGGTATGGATGAGTACAAGCTGGCGGTTCACATCAACGATCGTGCGTTCAATGACTTCAAGGCTTTTTCAAGGCTACTGCTCAATCACGAGAACCCGTACACCAAGCTTCGCTACGCCGATGATCCGATGCTGGCATGGCTTAGCTTGGTGAACGAAGACAATCCTGGCAACTTTGCCAGTCAACTGACAGGCCCATTGCATGATGACCTTCAAGGTGTTTGGAATCGTTGGCTTGCTGCTCGATACGATGATCGCACTGCATTGGTGAATGCGATCGGTGAGCTGCCTGAGGACCAGTCGCCGATCAAGGACAATTTGCCTCTACAGAATGTGTACGACGACTCATTGGCGGCGATTCATTTCAATGTGTTTTTGGCGGAGGTCGAGCAATCTTTCTTTGATCGAACTCGCACCTTTTTGCGTGATGAACTACGATGCCACGCGTTGCTGACGGACATCAACGCGTGGCATAATCCGCTGCAGTCCCAGGCGGTGCGAGCATCGTTTGATTACGTCGACGATCACTTTTACGTGGATCATCCCAAGTTTCTGGAGCGGCCTTGGTCGTTACCCTCAAGTTGCCCGAACACCAGCCCGATCGCAGATGGAGCTACCGGCGGACGCAACTGTGCCTTCACGCGATTGTTCGGCAAACCGTTCACGATCACAGAATTCAATTATTCTTCGCCAGGACGATTTCGTGGCGTCGGCGGGATCTTAACAGGCACACTTGGATCGCTCCAAGATTGGGATGGTATTTGGAGGTTTGCGTATGCTCACAACCGTGACAACGTCTCCGAGCCTGGCCCCCTTAATTATTTCGATGTTTCGGCTGATCCGCTCAACCAAGCGGCGGAACGAGCGAGTTTGTGTTTGTTCTTGCGTGGCGATATGCAGCCTGCGGAACATTCCGTTTCGATCGATGCAACGTCGCAGCAGCTGATGATTTCACCGACGAGTTCCCGTGACAAAACGCCTTCATGGAATGGCGTTGCTTGGTTGTCCAAAGTGGGTTGGTCGATTGACTCGCACGACACAAAGGTACAAAGTAAATTCTTAAGTCTGCCGCTCAATCGCGGTGAAATCGATCCATTCGCGGTTGGTGCGGGCGATCTTATTGTCCAGACCATGCGGCAACGCGGTTGGCTTGGTCCAGATAACCGAACCGACTATGACGTCAACCAATTCCAAAGTGACAATGGCGAAGTCACGATCGATGCTCCCGCAAACACGTTAACTTTGGACACGGCTCGAACAGTAGGCGGCTTCGCGCCCGCTGGAAGACGAATCGAAACGACCAGTGCCTTGATTGAGATTCACGATACCGATGCCACGGTATGGATCAGTAGCCTGGATAGCGAGCCGATTTCTGCGAGCAAGCGATTGTTAATCACGCACTTGACGGATTTGCAAAACAGTGGCGCTCGTTACGGTGATCGAGGCCGCAAGGTACTGTTGCAGTGGGGAGGTTTGCCGCATCTGGTGCAAGCTGGCACCGCGACAGTAACCGTGCAAATTGCCAATGCCGTGAAAGCAAAAGTCTACGGTCTCTCAACAAGCGGAAAACGCCAAAGCACCATCGTCACGGCAACACAGCCTGGTAAACTGGTCATCCCACTTGCTGTTCAAGCAAACGGAAAAGCCCGAATGATGTATGAGGTCGTTGTCGAGTAACTTGGAAAAAAGTTGGAAAATCTAGCTGGGCAAAGGTACTTTCAAGAAAACGTCGCCAAATTTCTAGCGAGTCGCTGATGCGAGAATCTGCTGCAAACTATTTTCTCGCTTGCGTTTCGAGTTGTCATAACGGCCAAAATCACGCTATCCATTGCAACGACAAAAACTTTGTAAAATATTTGCAGAAAGGTGGCGGACCGTGTGACTCAATTCGACTTCTCTAACCGGACATACGGCGACGCGAGACGAAGTGTGTGGGCGTCGCTACGCGGTGCTGAAAACAACCCGCCGGCACAGGCAACTCCCATTCCTGGCAAATCCAGTTCGATGCCAATCGTCTTCTTACCTGCCGGTGTTTACATGATCGAGCTGAGCGTACCGGCCAGCACCACTCTGAGCAAAGGCGAAACACGAGTGAATGTTTTCGTCGACGAAATCTCGCTTGACGTTGGCCCAGGTGTCACGAACCCGACGGGCCAACCCTACTTGATGTGTGACGACCCGGACGCAGATCCCGCGTTTTCTTTTGCCTATGAACCCGTTGACGTAACTGATCCCTACATCCCCGACTCGCCCCCCAGTATGCCTGTCGAACAAGACTGGTGGGTTTACGACGGCTACAGCTGTAGTGACTATCTCGGTCCCGATCTCGAGTACGCACCGCATTACGATTCACAGTGGTGGGAGTTTTACACGCTGGCGTGTGTAGCAACACCGCCAGTCACCACACTGCCGAGTCACCACATCGCCGAGTCGATGGCAGAACCCAAAGAACTTTTACGACGTGTCCGCAGACAATGTCGTTACGCCATTTGTTGCGCTAATCATCATTAACATAATGAATCGAAATGTCAATTTGGTTGTCAACGTCTTGAGCACGACAACCAGCGAGTGCGCAGACGTAAACGGCGATTCAGTCGTTAGCGCCATTGATGCTTTGCTTTTCATCAATGCACTGTCCCAACAGAAACTCGCCGGTAAAAGTGAATGGAGCGCCATTTCGCTCGATTTATGAGAGCGAGTTCGCGGTGGAACTGTCATTGCACGGTGTATGATCAATAAGAATCATTCAACACGACATGTTTGACAGTATGCGAAACTCATCACAATCCTCTGCAAATCTTTATGCTTTCAAGCAGAGCATCTTTACGTTCTGGATGCACGTATCGGCTACATTGACGTTCTGGTACAGACAGCCAGTATCGTTTTTGCAGGCTCCAGTGAGGTAACAATGATGTCAGCGACAAGGTTCAAACTCTTTGCTTGGATGTGCAGCGTTTTGATTTTCAACGCAAACGCTGAGGTCGCATTCGGCCAGGACCTTTCGATTCAACCACTACCAACCAATTTGACTGAGGCTTTGCAGCAATTGCAGACGCTTGATAGGGGCCCGACACGTCAGAGACTACTGGGGCCGGCTGAGTTTGGTGACGAGTTTCCAGACAATCCGCTAGTATCTTTGCAGTCGTGTCGCGCGGCGGCTGACTATGCAGCAAAGATGGACGGACGCGCGTTGGTTGTCATCATTGACAACAAGCCGGGATACGAACGCTACGAAGCAAGTTGGCCGCGTTGGAAAGAGCATCAACTGGGCAACGCAAGCGAATGTTTTGCAGGAGTCGTTGCTGCTTTAGCGGTACAGGATGGACTGCTGGAGTTTGATGAACCTGTTGCCAAGACAATCACCGAGTGGGCCGACGATTCGAAGCGATCGGAAATAACGATTCGACAATTGCTTACCTTGACAAGCGGCATCGAGCCGGGCGATGCCGACTTTACTTCGACGTACAAAAAAGCAATTCAAGCCAAGTCGATTAACGATCCCGGTTCGACATTCACATACGGTAGCCACGCGTTCCAAGTATTCGGTGAATTGATCTGTCGCAAACTGGCCGCGAAAAACGGCAAGTATGTGGGCATGGGATACGTCAACTATCTGGATGAGCGAGTTTTTAAGCCTTTGCAGATCGACATTGGATTTTGGCGTAAAACCGAGGACGATGAAGCGGATGTTGCGCTCGGAGCTTTTCTTGATGCCGTTGGCTTCGCAAAGTTTGGAGTGCTACTTTGCAACGGGGGCACTTGGGAAGGTAATGAGCTGATCAAGAAAGAGTTGCTGCAGGAAGTTTTCAAAGGTACCGTAGCCAATCCGCAATACGGTATGGGCTTTTGGCTGATGTCACAGGAGACCGACATTGAGGTTTCTGCGGAGACGCGGATGATCATGCCTTCGTTGGGCCGCACAAAAATCGAGGGTCTGTACGCTGCTGTAGGTCACGGGCGACAACGGCTGTACCTGATCCCCAATGAGAAGGTTGTGATCGTTCGTCTGAGTGACCCAAAGATCGGCCTCTTTCGAGACGAAACTTTTTTTCGAAATCTAGTTGTTGAACGAGCCAATCTCTAGCACGCAGTCAGAGTTGGATTTAACCTGACTGATTTCGCCCTTTGGAGAGTACCCGTTGCCGCCGGGACTTCGGAACGCGTTTTGCACCTAGTGTGCATCGCGGCAAACGAAGTTTACACAACGATATCGGGTGATATGCCGCGTGCCCGTAACACTACTGTTCGGAATTACTATGTACAAGTCTATTCTAACAAGTTTCCTGCTCACGTTGGTGTTCTCGCTTGCTGGATGCGATGTCGAGAAGACTCAAGAGGGCCGTTTGCCCGACGTCGATGTTGAAGTCTCGGGCGACCCAGGCCAAATGCCTGCCTACGATGTCGACACGCCGGATGTGGATGTGTCGATGGAAGAATCCAAAGTCCGCGTTCCCGATGTCGATGTGCAGATGAAAGAGAAGACGATCACAACGCCCGAATTGGACATCAGGTTGCCGCAGGACGAGTAGACGCGACGCGCGAACGAGAATCAATCCCGCGTTTGCTTGGAAGTGACACGTTGCGAGATTTTATCCGTTAAATGCCACTGGGAGAAAATTTCGTGTAACAATTTCCGAGTTCCGTCGCTGAGCTTGACACCTAATTCCTGTGAAATTGGCGAGGGTGTCAGTGATGGTGTCGGCAAACGTCGCAATTTGTCCAGAGATTGCTGTACTGAAGGACTTTTTGCGAGAGATGATCTCCGGTGCGGAGTTCCATTCTGTGAACCAGCACGTCGAGAGCTGTAGTAAGTGTCAACAGGTTCTCGATAAGCTGGTGGACGGTAGTGCCGATCGTATGTTTGGCGGCCAGCTGCAACACTTGGAATCCGATTTAACGGCGCTAAAGTTTGCCTCCAAGGCGCATCCCCGGCTGCGCGAAAGGGTGCGTCCCCATGCCAGCGTCGATGTCGCCGTAAGACACGCGCATGCAGACCCCATCCCAGAGGAAATTGGCGGTTACTTAATCGCTCAAGAGCTCGGCCGCGGTGCCTACGGCGTCGTCTATCTAGGATATGACTCAGCGTTGGATCGTTATATTGCGATCAAAGTTCCGCACAGGAGCGTCGTTCACGCTGCTGGCGGCACAGAAATGTTTCTGCAAGAAGCTCGCGCGCTGGCGAAACTCGACCATCCAAACATCGTTTGTGTTTACGAAGCCAGACAACAGTCAGCGAATTCCTGTTTTATCGTTTCACAATTCATCGAAGGTGGAAATCTTGCTGATTTGCTAAAAGGCCCCATTGATCCGCGAGCGGCCGCAAATTTACTGCTTCCACTTGCGGATGCTTTGCAACATACACACGAGCGAGGGATATGTCATCGGGATATTAAGCCGGCGAATATCCTTATACGCCAAGAAAGCGGAGCCCCCGTGTTGACAGACTTCGGACTAGCTTTGAAAGATTTTGATATTGGCTTCGGACCGAGATTTTTGGGCACTCCAGCTTACATGAGTCCTGAGCAGGCTCGTGGTGAAAGTCACTTGGTTGATGGTCGAACCGACATTTACAGTCTCGGTGTCGTGTTTTTTAGAATGCTTTGTGGACGTCGCCCGTTTCTGGCGAACTCCGTCGAGGAACTCGTGGAGATTGTCGCAACGGTAGACGCCCCAGCAGTGCGGCAAAAAAACGGCGATGTTCCTCGAGAATTAGATCGCATATGTGCCAAAGCATTAGCTCGAGATATAGCGAATCGATACAGTTCTGCCGCAGACCTCGCTGAAGATTTGCGCCACTGGCTTAAATCCAATTATCGATCTCCACGTTCAACTGGGAAGAAGCACATTGCGACTGATGTGCTACATCCGTTCGCCGGGATAAGCAATGCGAATCTTCAACCGGCTGGCGAATCGCTGGGCGGATTCCAACTTGTATCTCGCTTGGGCAGCGGCGGCATGGGCGATGTCTACCGCGCATGGGAGCCAGCGACAGGTCGTCACGTTGCTATCAAGTGTTTGCACTCGGACGATGAGACAGGCCAAGCGAGGTTTCTAACAGAGATACGTGCGCTCAGCTCCGTCCGTCACCCGAACCTAGTGCAAATCTATACGTCGGGAGTCGACCAAAATCGTTGTTACTACGCAATGGAACTGATCGAGGGTCTTGATGTCAGTTCGCTGCTGAAGTGTCTGTCAAACTGCGACACAAAGCGACTTACTGACGATACGGAGTGGGAGAGTTTAATCAATGACGCGTTGCAGCGATCATCCGTCGATGATGCGAGGGCGATTTGCACCGACGTCCGTGATGACGATGAAAACCACGCAACAGCAACTGACGCGATTGACCATACCAACTTTACTTGTCAATCACGAGTCTATCTGCTGCACATTGTGATGCTGGTGAAAGACATTGCTTTGGCGGCTCAGTCGCTGCATGACGCAGGCATCATTCATCGAGATATCAAGCCGGAGAACATCCGCTTGGAGCTGCATGGATCACGCGCCGTGCTGTTGGATCTGGGGATTGCCAAATTCATCGACGCCGACAACCGAGCGACTCGGACTCGCGATTTCGTTGGAAGTTTACGGTACGCGAGTCCTGAGCAGGTGCTCAGTTCCGCTGACGTTGACTATCGTACTGACATCTACAGTTTGGGCGCTACGATGTGGGAGCTGTTGACGTTGCGACCAATCTACGGAATCGACGACGAATTGAGCAATGCACAATCAATGCTACGCATCCAAGTCGCTGAACCGGAGCCCATCCGAAAGTACAATCCGCTGGTGACGCGTGACTTACAGGCAATCACACAGAAGTGCCTGGAGAAGGACCCTGAACAGCGATATGCGTCAGCCAGCGAATTTGCTGCTGACTTGGATCGATATCTGGCAGGAGAACCGGTCACGGCCCGACCGATTGGAATAGCCGCGAGGTGTTACCGACGATGTCGCCGTCGACCCGGCATGACGGCATTGGTTTGTGTCATTGCTGCACTGATAACAGCAATCCTCGTGATGCTGATACCGCGTGCGGATGCGACCGCGAATCAACTCCGCGTAGGCATTAAGCCCTGGATAGGTTTCTCGCCACTTGTCGTTGCTGCCGAACTGGGATTGTGCGGCGACGTTGATCTGAAGCTAATTCCAGTTCGTTCCACAACGGACACACGACAAAAACTTATTGCTCGTGAGTTGGACGCCGCGCCGTACTTGATGGAGTCACACGCAATGGCTCGTGCTACGCGAACGCCAACGAAGATTGTCTTGCAACTAGATGTTTCGCTGACGGCTGACGCGATGGTCGTGAAGCCTGATATTCATTGCTTCGCGGATCTTCGCGGCAAGAAAGTTGCTTACATGCTGCACGAAGCTCCGCACTTTCTGCTGCTCTCGCTGTGTGAACAGCACGGAATTGAGATCAATGATTTTAACCCGCTGAAAACCGAGACCGCCCAGGAAGCCGTGGAACTGTTCGTCCGGGGCAAAGCAGATGCCGTCGTTGCCTACGATCCATTTTTGCGCGACGCGATGTCCGTCCCTGGCGCGTATCGACTGGCTAGCGCAGCCGACGATGTTGGCTCAGTCATCGACATTCTAACCGTGCGCGAAGACTACTTAGCTGAACACGAAGACAAAGTGCGAAAACTTATTGGTGCTTGGATGCATAGTGTGTCCCTGCTGGAACGAGCGGATCCGCAGGCCATCGCGATCGCATGTCGATTCCTCGGTACAGCGGACCAGCCGCTAACTCCTGAAGAGTATTTTGCGATGGAGAGTGGTATGCGGTACAGTTCCGCCGCTGAAAATCTCCGGTTCTTCCGTGTGCACCTTGACGGCACGAGCGAGTACCGTCGCCTGTTCGAATGCGTCCAAACGCGTTTGGATCGACACCAACATTTACTGCGATTGACAGACGCCGCCGAGGGTGATGCTTCGGACATCTTCCTAAAAATGTACGATCGCTGCGAGGTTGCAAAATAGCAGTGCCGTGCCGTCCATTCAGGCGTTGTCCTACCAGCTCCACGCTGCCTCCGTCGCCAGACCGTTATTGACAACGGTACGAATTCTGTCGCCGCGGGATCAGATCGTATACAATGGTGTCGTCGTGGCCCGTGGTCCGCGCCGAGCGTCTCGACAGATTCCGTCAAACAGCATTCCTTAATTCAAGCTCGATGATGACCTCCCGCCTAAGTCATTGCCTTTTGCTCATCGTCATTCCGTTTGGCTTCGCCGCCAATGCGAGTGACGAACCGTCTGGCGATAGCAAGCAAGCGAGTGCGATCCGTCCCGAAGATGCGAAATTCTTTGAGAGCAAGATTCGATCGTTATTGATTGCTCATTGTCTGGAATGCCACGGCGACGATCCCAACGAGCTTCGTGGCGGTTTGGATCTCAGTTCTCGCCAAGCGATCGAAGCGGGCGGCGACAGTGGTTCCGTGACCGATACTGTGGATATCGAGCAGAGTCTGTTTCTGCGAGCGATACGCTACGAAGGTTTGGAGATGCCGCCGAAGGGAAAATTGCCCCAGCACGAAATCGAACTATTTACCGAGTGGGTCCAGCGCGGCATGCCTGATCCGCGTGAAGCCGAACGTGCCAAACAATCTTCGAGAAAAATCGACTTGGAGGCTGGACGTGAGTTCTGGTCTTTCAAACAACCGCAGGCTTACCCGACTCCCAACCTCGCCAATAACGATTGGTCAAAAACATGGGTGGACGATTTCATCGTGCACAAGCAAAAAACGATCGTTCCAGAACTTCACCCTCCCTCCGAGAAGGTCGCGCGCAGCGAGGGGAGGTCAGCACAAACCAATACAGTTGTCTCGTATCCGCACTTACAACCCAATCCTGATGCCAGTCGCGAGGTTTTAGTTCGTCGCATTTTTTTAACCTTGATTGGACTGCCGCCCACACCAGAGCAAATCGATCGATTCGTCCATAACCCCAGCAACGATGATCACGCGATCGCGTCACTGGTCGATGAACTGTTAACGTCGCCGCATTTCGGTGAAAGGTGGGGACGGCATTGGTTGGACGTTGCTCGATTCGCTGAATCAAGTGGCGGCGGACGCAGTTTGATGTTTCGCAATGCTTGGCGATATCGTGACTATGTCATTGAGTCCTACAACAACGATAAGCCACTGCCACAGATGATTCGGGAACAGATCGCGGGTGATCTTTTACCGTGGGAATCGCCAAAGCAACTCAGTGACCAATTGGTCGCAACCGGTTACCTGGTTCTGGGTCCAACCAATTACGAACAACAGGACAAGGAAACGCTGCGGCTTGATGTCATCGACGAACAGATCGATACCATAGGCCGTGCGTTCTTGGGGATGTCGCTGGGATGCGCACGATGCCACGATCACAAATTTGATCCAATCCCTGCCACGGACTATTACGCATTGGCTGGCATTTTTAGCAGCACGCAAACGCTGACCCCAGGGAACGTTTCTGGCGTCGTGATGGAAACATTGCCACCGAACGAAATGGAAGCGATTGCCGAAGCGAGATACCGTCAGCAGCTCGCGGATCTTGAAGAACAATACACCAAGCTTTCTGGTGAACTCAAATCGTTGGGCTACGGCGAGTTGGCGAACGAAATAGTCAAACCGGCTGCGTCGAAATCAATCGACGTAGCAAAGCTTACTGGAATCGTGATCGACGACTCACAAGCAAAATTCGTTGGCGAGTGGACCGAATCAACTTCGGTCGGAACGTTCGTCCAGGACCGATACATGCATGACGCGAACACAGACAAGGGCAAGAAGAAAGCGACTTTTGCGACCACGATCATTGAAGGCGGAGCGTATGACATTCGCGTTGCTTATACGGCGAGCAGCAACCGTGCGACAAGAGTGCCTGTCGTAGTCGAACACGCTTCTGGAAGCGAAACCGTATTCGTCAATCAACAAGTTTCACCTGATGTTGATGGCATTTTTCAATCGCTCGGACAGTTCTCTTTCGATGCGGGCTCCGAAGCGATTGTCACGATTGACACGGCAGGCACAATCGGTGTTGTGATCGCCGATGCGGTACAGTTGATTCCGCATAACGACCGTGTGGCAACTCAGTCAAAAAAAGCAGAGAATAATTCACAAGAAGTGATCACCAAGCACACAGATTGCGCAGCTGACCAGCATGTTAAGGAGCTTGCCGACCAAGTTGCTCGAAGCAAACGAGAATTGGCTGATTTGCGAAAGAATTCGCCAGATCAATTTCGCTTTGCCATGACAGTAAATGATGTCGAGAAACCAGACGATTGCCATCTTTTGATTCGTGGGGAAGCTCGCAACTTTGGACCCAAAGTGCCGCGTGGATTTCTGACCGTCACGCTCCCGAAGAACGCGGAATCATTGTCGTTTGGCGAAAGTGAAAGCGGGCGGTTGCAATTAGCCAACTGGATCGCCAGCGAATCGAATCCGCTCACCGCTCGTGTCTACGTCAACCGCATTTGGCAACATGTGTTCGGCCGTGGCATTGTGGAAACGCCCGACAATCACGGAGCGACCGGCGCGCTGCCAACGCACCCCGAGTTGCTCGATAGACTGGCGGTTGAGTTCATGAAGCACGGCTGGTCCACCAAGCAATTGATTCGCTTGTTGATGTCCTCGCGTGTATTTCGGATGACTACCGACGGATCAGCCGAATCGTTGAAGCTCGATGAAGCCAACGCTTATCTTTGGCGAGCCAATCGTCGTCCGCTGGATGCGGAAGTTCTTCGCGATTCGCTTCTTGCAGTATGCGGCAATTTGGAATTAACCGCTGGCGGTAACACGATTGAAAAGTTTTCACAGTACGATTGGGATTATGACTTCACTGGCTTCAACCGCCGCAGTGTTTACGTGCCGCAGTTCCGCAATGCGATGTTGGAACTGCTCGAAGTCTTTGACGCTGCGAATCCCAATCTGGTTACTGGCAAACGTCCACCCAGCACTCTGCCGTCGCAATCGTTATATCTGATGAATCATCCGTTTGTCATCGAACAATCAAGGATTCTGGCGAACCGTTTGCAAGAATCTTCGCCTGAGTCAGACGTCGCGGCGGTCGAGCAGCTATATCGCTGGACGCTTGGCCGACTGCCTACAAGCGAAGAAAGACAGATTGCGATCGAATATTTGGACGACGTGACGTTGTCACAAACCAGTTCGTCGGTCGACCGCTGGAGCAGCCTTTGCCACATGCTGCTTGCTTGCGTTGACTTTCGGTACTTACAATAGGGCCAAGTACGGGGAAGTTTATGATGGAACAAACATCGAGACGAAAAATGCTGAGCCAGACCGCCTGCGGTTTCGGCGCGCTCGCCGTTGCGGGACTGCATCATCAGCAGCTTCGGGCAGACACCGTTTCGGCGGCGGGTAATCCACTCGCCGAGAAACCACCCATGTTTACGCCGCGAGCCAAACGAGTGATTTTTATCTTCATGGCCGGTGGTCCCAGTCATGTGGACACGTTCGACTACAAGCCGGAACTCTTCGCTCGAGATCAAACCGAGATTGATTTTACCGGCGTGCGTTTCGGCGATTTCGGTAAAGCAACGAAGCAAAAATTGATGAAGCCTTTGTGGGACTTCAAACAGCACGGACAATCGGGGCATTATGTGTCCGAACTGTTTCCTGAAATGGCTAAACATGTTGATCGTATGTGCTTCATTCATTCCATGCATACCGAAGGAGTCGCGCATGGGCCGGCGACGCTGTTTTTGCATACCGGTGCAACGAATCTGGTTCGCCCGTCGGTTGGGAGCTGGATCACCTATGGCCTAGGCACCGAGAATGAAAACATGCCCGGTTTCGTCACCATCTCTCCGCCGGACAGCAACGGGGGTCTGCGAAATTATTCCAATGGTTTTCTACCTGCCGTCTATCAAGGTTCAACGCTGGGACGTGCGGGCCAGCCAGCATCGGACGCTCGCTTTCGAAATATCGAGAACGACATTACGAGTACTTCGTTGCAACAGCGACAGTTCGAGTACCTGCAACGACTCAACCGAATACAACAGCAACGCGATCCTAGCCATGAGTTGCTTGATGCTTCGATCAAGTCGTTTGAGTTAGCCTATCGTATGCAAACGCATGCCCCTGATTTGTTGGACTTGTCCGAAGAGAGCACTGCAACGCTCGATATGTATGGAATCAATGACGGTAAGACTCGAGACTTTGGTTACCAGTGTTTGCTTGCCAGAAAATTGGCAGAAGCGGGCGTGCGTTACATCCAAGTGAACTACGCCGACGAATCGCCGAATCCTCGCTGGGACCAGCACTCGAACATGCCCAAGCACGCCGAACACGCTCGCGCGATCGATCAACCGTGTGCCGCGTTATTGGCCGATTTGGCACAACGCGGTTTACTCGACGATACGTTGGTTTGGTGGGGCGGCGAGTTTGGTCGTACGCCATTTTCTCAAAGTAACAATGGTCGTGACCACAACCCGCGAGGCTTCACGGTATGGCTGGCCGGTGGCGGGATGAAGCCGGGTTTCTCTTATGGCGAAACCGACGAAATTGGTCATCATGCGGTGACCGACAAGGTTCACATGCACGACCTGCATGCCACCGTGCTACATTTACTGGGAATCGATCACGAGAGACTTACGTACCGTCATGCTGGCCGAGATTTCCGTTTGACGGACATTTATGGTCGCGTGGTGCATGACATTATCTCCTAAGGCAACGATATGACTTTCTCGAATTACTGCCGACTTTTAATATTGTTTCTCGTTGCCACGTCGGGCGTTCACCTGTTCGCCGAGTCGGCGGATTTGATTTTGCATCACGGGAAAATCGTTGCTGTCGATGATGCGTTCACGATTCATCAAGCGATCGCGATCAAGTCCGACCGGATTCTCGCTATCGGCGACAACAAACAGATGATGGCACTTGCTGGTCCCGATACCAAGTCAATCGATCTGGCTGGCAAGATGGTGATTCCTGGATTGATCGACTCGCACGTCCATGCTACCGGAGCTGCGGTCTACGAATACGACCACGAGATTCCCGTGATGGAAACGGTGGACGATGTTCTGGCATATGTGAAGTCGAGAGCCGAATTATTGGGAGATGGAAAGTGGATCAACATCAGCCAAGTGTTCGTTACTCGACTCAATCCACCGCGTTTTCCCAGCCGCGAGGAGCTTGATGAAGTGGCCCCGAACAACCCCGTATTGTTTCGCACGGGCCCCGATGCGGCACTTAATTCGTTGGCGTTAGAGTTGAGCGGAATCGATAAGAACTTCGTTGTCCCCGAAGGACAAACCGGTGTTGTTGAGCGTCATCCAAAAACCGGTGAGCTTACGGGGATCATTCGCAGCGCCGGTTCGTTCGTCAAGAGTTCATCGAGCGAAAAGTCGCCCACTGAAGCTGACAAATTCGAGCAATTGCAAAAGCTGCTTGCCGATTACAATTCTGTGGGCATTACGAGCATTGCTGATCGCAACGCCAGTGATTCAGGAATCGCAGTTTATGAAAATCTGCGTGAACAGGATAGATTGAGCTGCCGAGTTTATCTGTACTATGGTGTGAATGCGGGAGCGAGTCTCGAAAAGATTTCTGAACAGATTTCTAACGCGTCGGCGAGCCCGCTGCATGAGTACAACAATCGTCTGTGGTTGCGAGGGGCGAAGATTTTTCTTGACGGCGGCATGCTGACCGGCAGCGCTTACATGCAGCAACCTTGGGGTGTCAGCGAAATCTACGGCATCAGTGATCCGAAATATCGAGGTGTTTGCAATGTTGATCCAGAAAAACTGTATCAGATTTGTCGCCTGGCGCTAGAAAACGATTTGCAGATCACAGCCCATTCGGTCGGTGATGCAGCGGTGCAAACGTTGGTGGACGTGTATGCTCAGATCGATCGAGAGGATTTCTCGATTAAAGGCAAGCGGCCTTGTGTGACTCATTGCAATTTCATGACTGATAATGCGATTGATACGATGGCAAAGCTGGAGATTGTCGCCGATTTGCAGCCCGCTTGGCTGTGGTTGGACGGCAAGACGCTGCAAAAGCAGTTCGGTGACGATCGGTTGACTTGGTTCCAACCTTATAAAACATTGTTCGAAAAGAAAATTATGGTTGGTGGCGGTTCGGATCACATGCAAAAGATTGGCAGCCTGCGTTCAGTCAATCCCTACAATCCGTTTCTCGGTATGTGGGTAGCGTTAAAACGGGAACCACGCGGCATGACGGTGCCTTTGCACCCCGAACAAATCATCTCTCGCGAGCAAGTGTTGCGACTCTATACGATCAACAACGCGTGGTTGACCTTCGAGGAAAAAGAAAAAGGGTCGCTCGAAGTCGGCAAGCTTGCTGATTTTGCGGTGCTCGATCGAGATATCCTTGAGTGCCCATTGGATGAGTTGAAGGATACTCAAGTACTGCAAACGTACCTGGGCGGCGAGCTCGTCTTTCAGCGCGACTAACAATACAAGCTATCGAATTGGACCAGTCGAGGGTTGGTAGGCGTTCATTCAGCAATGTAGCTCCTTCGAAAGTGTAAAAATCGAAGTTGTCCTGTTGCCAAGCGTTACCCAGCATCTCTTCGATCTCCTGTGGATCGATCTTCGTCCCCGTGTCGATAATCAGCGCGTTGTACGGCAAACTGCGTCCATCCTGCAGATACACTTTGTCTTCGCTGGGATCAATTCGATGGAGGGCTATTTGAAGTAGTGCGTCTGCTCATGATTAACGATTTGCATCGACCGCTGGTCGCTGTCCAGTTGCGAACGGAGGAGGTTGGCCATCATGGTCCCCGCCGTCCCGGCACTGAGTATCACAAGGCTGTTTAAGGTGGTGGCTCCGCAAAAGAATCCTGCAATATATCGTGATGCAGCGATGTGGCGGCAGGTTGCGTGCCATACGCTCTGCCACCACAAATGAAGCGAATTTCTCGCTGAATTAACGAGGCTAAGCAAGCCCATGTGTACGCTCGCGAGAGGAACGGCACGCGACTGTGCCGATCGGCGCAGTCGCGAGTGAACCAATAATAATGCTCGGCTCTGCAAAGCAGTCTCGATGGAAGAAAGTGAGCGAAACTGGCGACTGACGTCTCAAGGTGGTACGTTGCTTGTAAGGTAGTCAGTCGCTGATTGCGGCGCTGAAGCGTTCAGGTCGCTTCACGAGGGGCGTTGGCCCGTACATTGAATGAAGACAACGAATGAAAACTTGGCTGATCAATTTTTGGGGCAGAATCCGGACGAGTTTTTGGTTTACGCCAAGTCTCTACATCGTGGGCGCGATTGCACTGGCAGTCGCTGCGCTGTTGTTTGATTCGCACTACCCCGTCGATGACTGGAAAGCGGATCAATGGCGCAACGCGCGCTGGCTAACCGTTACCGATTCAGCCGCGCGGGTAACGCTTGGAACATTGGTCGGAGCGCTCTTCACGGTGACTGGGATCGTGTTCTCGCTCACCATGCTGCTCTTGTCGCAAACCACATCGCAATACGGCCCGCGTCTTGTGCGGACGTTCATGCAGCACACCGTCCCGCAAGCGACGTTGGGCATTTTTCTTGGTACCAGTGTCTTTGGGATGATTGTGCTGCGCAGTGTTCGTGAGCCTACCGATTCGGATCCTGGGTTTGTGCCGAACATTGCAGTCCTACTAGGCGAACTCGGAGGCGGCGTTTGCTTGGTGGTCTTGATCGCGTTCTTACAGTTTGTCTCGCAATCGATCCGGGCAGAGACCGTGGTAAAGAGTGTCTACAACGACTTGCGCAGCGCCATCGAGCGTCTGTATCCAACCGACTCCGTGCGAAGTTTCACTCCACAAGAAAATGTAAATTCACATCATCCGTCGCTTGGCGACAATGTACATTGCTCCGACGACAGTGCATTTCCGGTTGCCATCGTGGCGGACCAAGACGGCTACCTGCAAGACATCGATCTAGACAACCTGCTCTTGCAAGTTCATGCCGCCAGCGCACAAATGCGGTTGCTGGTGACGCCGGGTGACTATGTTGTCCATGGCGATGTTTTGGCGCACTCGACGGTTCCATCGCTAGCTTCGGGAACTGACGCTGTCTCGATAACCGAGTTCACATGCAAACTTGCCAAGCAATTTTACTACGGCTCGCGACGAACTCCGCGACAAGACGTCGGATGTGCAGTGAGCGAACTAGCCGAAGTCGCCGTGCGAGCGTTATCTCCAGGCATCAACGATCCAACCACGGCGATTGCGTGTATCGATTACTTAGCCGCAGCGATGTGTTATCTGCTGGAACATCCAACTCCGGCGTCCACATTGAATGACGAAAATGGCGTACCAAGAATCCAAGTCAAGCCGCGGACGTTCGAGCATCTTTTAGCGATGGCGTTGGACCAGATCCGACTTTATGGCAAATCCGATCCCAAAGTCACTGATCGCATCTCACTGATGCTCGATCGAATAGAAAAACGCTGCAAAACGTCTGAAGAACGAGATGCGATCAATGCGCAGCGATCTCGGCTCCAACAAACGGTTCAAGAAGTCAACGGTGACGCGAAACGCAATCACGATTGAAAAACTCATCAATCTTGAATCGTTTCAAATACCGCTTCAATCACTCCAGATGCTCTCGCCGTATTTAGTGCAGCGACTGCATCGGTCTATTCAGTAACGGCAAGCGTTTTGGTTGTTTTCAACCGTCCGTACGGGTGTTCGCCGATGAGCCAAACTTGAACAGTACCCGGCTTTTGCAACAGCTTTGCGGGAATGGTGACGCTGCCACTTTGCTGTTGCTCTGGGGAAAGAAACATTGGGTAACGGCCGTAGCTATCGGCTTCGTTCCAAAGGTACACCGCAATAATATTCATGTTCTCCGAGGAGAAGTCGACCTGCCATTCTTGGCTCATTGAAACGTTCATTCGAGGAATCTGGAGCGTCAGATCACAGACCGAGAATTCACAAGCTTGGCTTTTAGTTCCGTCAGCAAAAACGACATGTGCCGTGTAGTCTGCACAAGTATCGTACTCACGCTCCACGACACCGGTGCCGTCCAAACGAATCTCTTCTACTACGGATGCGCCTCGCTGAATAACGAGCGTTGAAACGCCTGAGTCGTCGCGATCCATCACGTTAAACTTGACGGCTTGCCCTTTCTTGTAGGGGACCCAATCACCGAGATCAAGCAATAGAGTTCGGTTGATCGTGGGGCGAACCGAGTCCAGTTCATAATTGGGGAACAAGAACGACTGTGAACGGTTCGCACTTCGCCATGCATCCAGATCAGTAATTCGAAACAGTTGTCGGTCGTTTGAACTGAGATGTGCAAGGAAGCTGGCTACACTGCGACTGGTTGTTTGAGTGGTCGGCGGTCGGCTTTCTTCGACGCGAATGCTCGTAACATCTCCAACGTCATCTCGAGTGATCGCAGTGACGATTTCTACATGCGATCCAGGCCGAGGCGGCGTGTAGATGATGTCGCCAACTTGAACCGACTGTGCCGTTGGACTGTTGATCAGCTGGACGCCTTCTTTGACGCCGGGACCGTGATGGCGACTGACCTCCCAGATTCCGCACTGCAATGAATAGCTGGTGTAGGCCGAGCAGACGGTCCCGTAATAGCAAGCGGCGTTGGAAACGGTTCCTGCAAGATTCTCCGTGTACAACACGCTGACAGGATTCTCTACAGCCGCCAAGAATGTTCTCAGTGAAATATCAAAGCCGATGTATTGCCCGACATGACGAACACTGGAATAGGGAACCCCAGTGTATTCTTTCCCTTTCTCAAAGTATCCGCCTCGCCGATTGGGCATGGTATCGGCGACGGGAGTCCATTTCGTCTGTGACAAAAGACGAGCGTTGAACGTTGCGGCTTCGCGCCAAGAGGCAAACTCGCTGCCTCTCTGGTCTGCGGGACGGCTCTGGTCAGCCAGATTGTCGCCCAGCGACGAGCGACAAAGTCCCAAAACGGCCACAACCACCATCGTCCGAATACTGTGCGACGCAAATCGATTTTTCATGGGAAAGCACCAACGTAACGCATGTCCGAAAACCATCAGCCGCGCGGTGATCGCCGCAATTCATTCTGACAAAAAACGGCGCTGACGGCCATCGGCTGGATCAGTTGTCGGCGTCTCGGAGTCTTACTTAATCCTGTAGTAATTTGGCCAGCGTCGGTTCAATCGACTCTGCCCAAATCGTGTAGCCTTGTTCGTTTAGGTGCAACAAGTCAGGCATGATCTCCTTCGAAAGCGATCCATCATCGCCAAGAAATTTGTCGCTGATATCGAGATAGAAAACGTGCTCGTCGTCAGCCAGTTTCTCGACGATCTCGTTACTCTTTTGGTTCACCTGCCGCTTGGCATCCGACGCATCCGCTCCACGTGGAAACGTTGCCAGCAAAAGAATTTTTGTTTTCGGTGTCTTTTCACGGATCTGGTTCACGATTTCAGTGACGCCCTCGGCGATCTCTTCTGGAGCGTTACTGCCAGAGTTATTGGTACCGATCATAATGACCGCGACCTTAGGCGAAATGCCTTCGAGGTTGCCGTTGTCCAATCGCCACATCACATGCTGTGTCCGATCGCCTCCGATCCCCAAGTTCACCGCATTGCGCTCGCCGTAAAACTTCTTCCAAACGTTTTTGCCATTGCCTTCCCACCCCTGAGTGATTGAGTCACCGATGAAGACTAAGTCAACGTTACCTTGCTTAACACGTTCATTCATCGATTCATGCCGCTTGACCCAATTGCCATCGCGAGGCACCGGAGTTACAGCATCCGAGACTGTCGCAGTATTTTGCGCATGGGCACCAACGGCAACGAATCCCACTAAAGCAAGCGAAACAAAAAGTGAGCAAGAACGTAGTAACATCATCTGGTATTCCATCAAGGGGAGTCACAAAGGAAACAACAATCGAGGCATCATAATCGATCGCCGATACGCTGTGTCGAGTTAACCAGCGATCGCAATCGGTTTCCGTATTAGTTATTTCCCGAGACGCCCGGCATTTGCTGTTTGTCGGATTGGCAAATTTTTTTGCGGTGACGTGAAAATTTGGCACCGGAGGCGGGTGGGTTTGCTCTGAGTGCCGCGGTTGCGCATAAATGCCAGGGTTACGAACGAAACGCAAGCCTACCTGTCCTGACTTCACATCACTGCGGCCTAACGTTGCTTTTCGCTTTGAAGGTTGCGCGTCTGTTAAAGATCCAGGCGGTCACGGTTTTTCGTCATGCGAAAATTGGACGTGGTAGCGATGACAGGTCGTGCATGCATCACCAGCGGCCTGGGTCGTGTGACAGCCGACGCATAACGAGCGATTAAGCGGCTCGAAATCAGACACGATGCCCGAGTCTGACTTGAATCCAGCGAGATTCACCTGCGGAGTGTCCGAGCGAGTTGCCTGTGGACTTCCCACACGATGGCATTGCGTGCAATCCGCTAGACTGGCGATGTTGACGTGTGGACCATGAGAAAATCGAGTGAATGAGTCACGTCGACCCACAAGCGCTGTCGCTGTCCACTGCGGCTTCGCATCTACCGCCGTTGGATGACACTGGATACACGACTGGATTGCGACAGCGGCTAACATCCTCACGCGTACAGGGTCTTCCGGAGACAGACACGCTAACATCTCGATCGTCGCCCGCAGCGTTGCGTCCGAGTGCGAAACGCCTCGATAGCGGATCGACAACCACAAGTCGTCGCGGTACCAACCGCCCGAAGTCAACATTTTCGCTGCGTCAAAACGTTTCGAATGGTTCTCATCATCGGAAGTCGTTGGCGCCATCGCTTCCAAAGATAACGGTTCCGTCAATAGTGGATCGATTGTAAGTAAATCGTTAACTTCAAGCAGATCCGTGGATGCATCAGCAGCAAGTAGATCGTCCCCGGCAAGCACTTGGTCGGAAGGACTGGGGATCGACTCTGCTATTTCTTCGTGAACTGTGTTAACGCTTGCGCGAAACCAATCGGCGAGCGTATCCGCGATCAATTGCGGTGGCAAACTTCGCAGAAACTCGTTCAAAGTATCTGGGTGCACGCCCGCGTCGATCGCGCGTTGGCGAATTGCTTCGTGACCTCGACCAGCGATGTCGGCCAGCATCGACTGTGAACCGCTGGCGATCGCCAGTGCTGCGGCACGATGCTTGGCGTTGTTAACATCCAGTTGAGCGAACTCGCGACTAGGCAGCTCACCGATTGCCCTGCTCACCACCGCATCACCACGCGACAGCAGTTCGGTCAAGGGTGCGACGCTTCCGTCAATCAGTCCCGTCGCGCGAATCGGCCAATCCTTTTGCGAAGCAGCAAGATTCTGTGGAAGCATCGGCAGTGATACGAGTTCGATTCCTTCCGCGGAGCTGATCTTTAACGCTTCGTCATGACACGTGGCGCACGCACGCTCGTACGAGCGAGTTCTGGTAATCTCGTTATTCGCAGTCTGTTCATGGCATAAATTGCAGCGAAAACTAGCCTCAATCGAACGTGACGCGGAAGCTGGAAAATGCTTGCTCGCGTGAGTTGCATGATTGAATGCGATTTCGCCGCCGTTACCGTACGGCCACTCAGCCCAATCTGGATGATCAATCGAGAATTGATTGAACGATGCGGCGTGACACGACTGGCACTTGGCATCCGAGACCAGCATGAGGTTCGCGCCGGCGCCGTGATGTTCCTGGTGACAAACCCCACAGGCGATGTCGTCCTGGTTGATCGAAGTGCGCGGGCCGCTATGCTTGGATGGATCTCGAAGTGATGTTGACGCCAATCGAATCAAGTCGCGTGACTGGCCAGTGACATTGTGGGCAGAACGTGCGACATCAGGTTTTGCCAGCGAATGATGACAGTTCAAGCAACGGTCGGTTTGATCGACGTTGGCATGCCCTTGCTCGGCGACTCCTGTCGATGCTGTGAGAAACCAATTTACCAGCGAGCCTGATGCCGACGGATGACATGTCGCACAACGCTCTGAATCCAAGCTGCCAGCAAGAATCTGTGCGTGTGAAGTGGTCAGCTCGCCCGGCTTGATCAACGAATACCCAGTGGTGGTGAAGCTAGCGATGGAAATTGTGACAATAGCAAGTAGTGTCGCCAAGACTAAGAACGGACGACGTTTTCCCTGCCATGTACGTTGCGGGCGACATACATCGCGCAGCGGGCAACGACCGGCAGCGTTGGGGCCGGAGTAACAAGAGTGCGACGCACCGAGTTTTCCACACATCCAAGATCGATTGGGACGATCGGTGGCGGGCGGTTGCGGCAACATCGGATCGGATCGACGCCCTGCTGCACTCATGACATGTACCGTAACGCGAATCCGGCGTGTGCGATCGACAGACCGAGTAATAGCAAAGACAATACGGCGTGCACAACCACCCAAGTTCGCAACCGCAATTGCAACGCGTATTGGTAGTCCAGTTCATCACGGCGTCGTACCAGTGCGGCTAGCGCGCCGGCTGTCTCGCGGCCCTCGGTTTCCAGGTAACGATCCAGTTGTTGCAATCCGCTCAGCAAACGTCGACGACGAATGCTGGTCGGTGCCACGACGAACGCCAGCGACGGACCAGCGGAGAAAAATGGATTCAAATAGACGCTGTAGAATCGGCCCAGCACTCGAATTGCCGATTGTTCGTGCAAGTTTTCGAGCAAGTTTCTTGCGGTACCAGCGAGTTGCTGGCGATGCCAATCGACCAAGTCGAATCGCGTTTGCTCGCCAGACACTGTTAACCGCCGCGGCAGCATTCGCGATGCAAAGACTCCGTATAGCCCGCTTAGAGTCACGCTGATGAAAAGTAGTGAAAGTGTAAATTCCAGCGGTCCACCGGCAATCATGGCTGGTGCATGGATCACATAAACTCCGCCAGCAAAGATTCCTGAATAGATGTGTATTTGAGTCCAAGTACTGACGTTTCCCAGCGGTACAAAGGGGATTCGCCGACGGACACCGATTAGCATCAACAGCATCAGTGTGCCGAGTAAAGATGCGCCAGTGAATATCTCCGGACGAGCCAGTCGCGCGTCCAAATAGGAGGCCGTTGACCACACCGCGGCGATCGCAACGGCTGTAATCATGATCGCGATACGACGTCGATTTCGAAATGTGATTCGTGCTCGCATCGTTACTCCCGTTGGTCCATCCAATCACGGAGCGGCTTTGATTCGCTTAGGTCAATGCGAACAAGTGCGTCGTGCGGACATGCGGATTGACAGGCTGGACCCGTCGGCGACCCAGTGCACATGTCGCACTTGGTTGCCTTGACAATTTGGCGTCCCGATTGTGCGTCGTGATACGCGCGTCCATGGCGATCCACAACGCTCGCCATGCGAATGTTTTCATACGGACAAGCCGCTGCGCACGTCCCACAACCAACACAAATCGGTTCGTGTATTGCCACAACGCCAGTATCGGTATCACGAGCAATCGCGCCGGTCGGACAACCGATCATGCACACCGGATCGGTACAGTGCATGCAAGCCTGGACGAACTGCAATCGTTCGTGCGTCGCGCCTTGGCGTACGAAACGCGGATTGCCGTCGTGGACACTTGTGCATGCCTTTACGCAATCATCGCAGCGCGTGCAGCGATGCAGGTCAATGACCATCGCTTCACGACCGTTACTGAAACGATTCTGTACGATAAACTCTAACAGTCCCGTCGGTTGAAACTGGGTACCGGTGGGACTGGGAAGATCCTTCCAGTCAGCTGTCGGCGGATCATCTTTCCGATCCGACTTGCGACGCTCGCCAGCGGCAATGGGTTTCGTCCTGACAAGCTTCGCGAGTGATGCTGGCAATTCGCTGCGCCGCACGTAAGGCAAGACGTCGCAAGCAAATGTCTCTGCCGGGATGTGCAGTGAATCAAGAAATCCGATGGCTCTCAGTGAATATTGCAGCGTCCTTGGCGGTGAAGACGAATTGCGAAGCGCATTGTAGGCCAACTCCTCCAACCCAAACGCATGCGACTTTCCCAAGTACGCGACCGTGCGATGCCCGGCACCATACTGCCCACTGACGCGTCCAAAGCCACTGCGAACAATCACCAACTCCGTCGGCATGCGGCCTTCTTCGACAACAAGTGGCTCGGCAAGAATCTGTTGTTCCGGAGGCAACTTGCGTGCACGCTTGTAGTCTGCATTCCACTCCATTCGACCAAACGATCGCAACTGCGTCGCCTCAACCACTCGACGCAAATTGACCTCGGGAACGTGCCGCAGCAGCGGCAACTCGCGGAGGTGAATTGGCAGCCACTGGGTACGATAGTGTTCGTCGAGCGAGTCACAGAAATCACGATCTCGCCGCAAGATGCGCAGCCCCTGCCACCTCACTTCTAGCAATGTCGCTTCATTCTCGGCGATCACGGTCGCAGTTCGTGGCGAACGGTACATGGCAGCGACTTCACCAAATAATTCGCCCGGACCAAGCGGCACGGTTTCATGCTCGTGAAACACTGCGTCGAAGTCTTGCAGAAAGATAGCTGCGCGGTCATCCACTTGACGAATCGGTGTCGCATGGTCGGCAACATTCAGCGTTACCTCACATGGGTCGCGCGCTTCATTGAATTTTGATTGTCGCCAAAACCGCGATAAGGACTCTCGCCAAGACATTTTTTGTTTTGGAGTGCGGCCAAGTTGGTGGGCGGTCAAAGATTCGGCGATCAGCCGCACGCTGCCAGCAATGACCAGGAACGCGCTGTTCCCGTAGTCGCCTTCGCGGACAATGATTTCGCCAGGTTCACAGCGGTGCAGGCGACAATCGTTTTTGAGGATTCCTTCGAGTGGAGTAGCTTTGGGAAACGCCTTCAAATCCATCGACGCAAACGGTTCACGCGAGCGCAACCACGTAACATCGGCGTCCGTCATCTGCGGATCCATCGGCGCGTCCCAACGCTCAGGGCGTCTGACGACAATAGAATCAGCAGTTTCCATCCGTGGGGGCCTTCGAAAAACGACAATCCGACGATTGAGTTAAGTACCGACCTGGGCTGCCCCACGTCAAGACAGAACCCACGAATTCGCCATTTTTACTCAGTGTGGAACCGGATGATTCGAATTGTTTTGCAATGCATTGTCGTCAGCGGAGCGCTTGCGTCCTTTCGCTTCTTTGCCTCGCAGACTATCTCGCAACGTTGCGACTTCGACGTCACTGAGTTCGGGGGCCGAGGTTATCACGCGGAATCTAGCGAACGCCCTTGCAAACGACAACGCGTAGATGTTGGCCATTGCATTCCATAGGAATGGAGCTTTCGATTTCTGTACCGAAGATACGAATGTCAAACTCTTTGCCAGTTGTCACCGTGGGTAATGACAACACGGACGGACCAGGCACGAGACTCTTGATATTACCACCAATCATGTTCGCAATTTCTGCCATCGTGTCTTGGCAATCATTTTTGTCAACAGCCTCTTCGTCCATCCCGAGCATAATTCCGGCTGCATACGCGGCGAGCTTTCCCGTCGTCTGCACCAATACCGCGCCAGTCCATTCACCGGTTATTTGAACACATCCCGTAATCGGAGACTGTTCTTTCAAACAGTCAGTATCGGCTGCCAGTGCAACTGGGCAGTTAATCATTGTTCCGAAAACGTTTTCAGAAATGGCGAGAATTTCGTCAGTTGAGACCATGTGTATTGCCTTGTGAGTCTAAAATCTTGTAATTGATCCATGAATGAAAAGGACGGGTGGGAAATACATACCATGCCGCCAATCCTGAAACTAACCCTATCTCAAAACGACTAAACCTTGCTGGGGATGTAACCAGTAGCTTTGTCGATGACTTTTCGTTCGAACTTTACGTTAAGATTCATCGTTGTCTCAGCTCCGCCTAGGAACAGTATCCCGTCGTTTTGCAACACTCGATGTACTTTCTCCAGAATTTGTGTCTTGGTAGCCACCGAGAAATAAATCAAAACGTTACGAAGAAACACAATATCCATCTTGGGTAACGTTGTTGGCCACGGTTCAATCAGATTTAAAGTCTTGAATTCGACCATCTTGCGGATCTCGTCACTTATTTTCCATTGAATCCCTTCTCGTTTGAAGTGCTTAAGCAGCATCGGCATCGGCAAACCACGATTTACTTCGGTTTGCGTGAACGTGCCTGATTTTGCCTTCTCCAGAATCTGGTTCGACAGGTCCGTAGCGATCAGTCGAACGCGCCACCCAGAAAGTTCTGGGAAGTGTTCTCGTATTAACATTGCGATGGAGTAAACTTCTTGCCCACTTGAGCATGCGTTTGACCAGATATTCAGCACTCGTTCCTTGCTGCGGCGACTTATCAGGTCCGGAAGAATATCCGTTCTTAACGCGTTGAATGGATGCAAATCGCGAAAGAAACTGGACTCGTTCGTCGTCATCGCGTCAACGACTTCATCGACAAGTGCTGACGCGACTTGCTTTTGCAGTGCGTCGACCAACTCGTCAATCGTTTCCCAGCCGTGCGAACGAGCGACCGGTAACAACCGCGATTCGACAAGATAGTTCTTGCTTGGTTCCAACACGATCGCTGACTTGCGCAGCACCAAATTGGAAATATAGTTGAAGCTATTGGTTGTTGGTGTTGCTACTGACATACCATGTGCCCTCTGGATACGGTTCGTCCTTGTAGTGTTCGCCGTTGAATCTCTGCTGCGATTTGCGCCAGAGGTAGAGTGGTGTCAGCCAGGCCCATGCGTGATACGGCGCCGGGCATGCCCCAGACAACCGCTGTCGCTTGATCTTGGATGACAACGCTGCCTCCCGCATGACTGACCGATTCGCATCCTCGGGCACCGTCTTGGCCCATGCCAGTGAGTACCACTGAGAGCAAATTCCCACCGAACACGTCGGTCGCTGAATTAAATAGCACGTCGACCGCAGGTCGGCACGAATTTACAGGTGTGCCTTGATCTAGTTGAACTCGAACTTCGGTACCCACACGAGCTAACTTCATGTGAAAATCGCCTGGGGCCAACCATACTCCGCCGGCGTGAATCGCGTCTCCGTGAGCGGCTTCGAAAACGGAAAGCGAGGATAGCTGGTTCAGTCGCGAAGCGAGATGACTAGTAAAAATCGGCGGCATATGCTGCACGATCAGTATGGGAACAGGGAAGTTCTCGGGAAGCTGCGTAATCACTGCCTGAAGAGCGTTGGGGCCGCCCGTCGAGCTGCCAATGACCACGGCGTCGATTCGTTTTAACGTGCTATTTGTTAAAACCGTCGCCCTCGGGGATCGCGCTGGAATACTAGCCATGACGGGCGGCGCGAATTGGGGACAGAGCGCCTTGATACGAGGAACCAACTCATCGCGAACTTGCTGCATAGCAGCATTGACGCTACCCACGTTGGCCGGCTTGGTCACATAATCATTCGCTCCCTTTGCCAACGCGTCGATCGTTGCTTCCGCCCCACGTTGTGTCAGGGTACTGAACATGATCACTGGCAGCTTGGGATACAGTTTTCGCAATTCGACTAACGTGGAGATGCCGTCCATCTCTGGCATCTCCATATCGAGTGTCACAATGTCGGGATTCAGTTGCGGAATTTTGGCTAAGGCAATCTTGCCATGTGCAGCCGTACCGCAGACCTCGATTTGAGGATCCGAGACCAATGTGTCCGATAGAAGTCGCCGGATGACCGTCGAGTCATCAACGACTAGAACTCGAATGTTTCTCATTGGATTAAACACTCACGCCTAGAATGTTTAACTTATCGATAATCGTCGCTTCATCAAACGGCTTCATCACGTATTCATTGGCCCCAGCCACGAAGGCTTGTGCCATACGTTCCATCTCCGTTTCTGTTGTGACCATCATGATCGGAACGTCGCAGTAGATCGGATTGGCGCGAACCGCTTTGATAAGTTCGATGCCGCTCATCACAGGCATATTCCAGTCAACGAGCATCACATCGGGTGCGCCGATTTGTTCCAAACGTACGAGAGCCTCGGCACCATGCTCCGCTTCGTGAACTTCGTATCCCAATTTTCGCAACATACTGCCGATAATTCGACGGATAGCGCGAGAGTCATCAACAACGAGAGCTTGCATGGGGGACGATTCCTACGTGTTTTTGTTTTGTCGAGTGAACTTTTGCAGACACGGTCCCAGGCTATGTCTGGGGCGCACAACAATTAAGGCTCTGCCGGCTGGCGTTTTTCGCACTTCCGAGGTGGAGCCTCAAAGACAGTGAGTTCTCAGGCAACAGCCTGGGAACCAGACTTTGTTCCCGATGACTAAACCGAATGATACGTTCCGACGGGCATCATTGCCTTGATCGGCGCGCCGACTCGGGTTGGCTTGGTGGTGCGAGTAAGTTCCGCTTTCTGGTACTTGAATCGACTCACCAAGGTCTGAAGATCTGCGGCCATGCGACTCAGTTCACCTGCGGCCTGTTGGCTGTTTCCGGCACCCTGAGTTGTGCTTTCAGCGGCCGATGCAACCGAGCAAATGTTCTGAGCGATTTCGCTAGCACCACGAGCTGCTTCGGACACGTTGCGGCCCATTTCGGTCGCTGTTGCGGTCTGTTCTTCAACCGCACTTGCGATGGTGTTGGAGATATCGTTGATTTGGTTGATGATCTCGCCGATCTCACGGATCGCCTCGACGGCACCCTGAGTATCCGTTTGAATTGCGTCAATCTTTTGGCTGATATCCTCTGTCGCTTTGGCTGTTTCCTTCGCCAATTCCTTCACTTCGTTGGCAACCACAGCGAATCCTTTTCCGGCTTCACCAGCACGAGCGGCCTCGATCGTGGCATTCAACGCCAGCAGATTGGTTTGTTCGGCGATCGACGTGATCACCTTAACTACCTTGCCGATCTCGAGACTGCTATCACCGAGTTTCGCGATCGTCGAATTCGTGTTTTCTGCTACAGCAACGGCTTGTTGCGACACGCGTGCAGCATCCGACGCATTCTTGGCGATTTCACGAATTGCTGCGTTCAGCTCTTCCACGCCAGTCGATACCGTCTGGACATTCATGCTTACTTGCTCCGAAGCGGCAGAGACAACATTCGCTTGCGATGAGGTCTCATCGGCATTCGAACTCATTTGAGAGCTAACAGCCGAAAGTTCTTCCGATGCGCCGGCCAAGGCGCAAGCATTTTCTGCGATTGAAGAAATGCTATTGCGAAGATCAGAGAAAAATTGTTGAAGGCCAACTCCCATTTGTCCGACGGCATCGGTTCCCTCAACCATGACGTCCTGAGTCAGATCACCTTGAGTCGCAGCGTTAACGACGGCGAGTATGCTGTCGACTTTAGTGCGCAATTCCTCACTTGCGATGCGTTCGCGCTCAGCCAACTCAGCGTTTCTCACAGTTGCTTCCGTGACGTCCGTAGCGTACTTGATCACTTTGCAAGGCTTGCCATTTGCATCCATGATCGCGTTGTAGCTAGCTTGAATCCAGACTTCTTTGCCTCCTTTGCCAATCCGTTTGAATTTATCGGAAACGTAGCTTCCACGAACTAGGTTTCGCCAAAACTCTACGTACTCCTGACTGTTTCGGTATGACGCTTCGACAAACATACCGTGGTGACGGCCCTTGATTTCGTCGATCGAATATCCAACAGTCTCTAGAAAATTCTGATTAGCAGTAACTACGTTTCCTTCAAGATCAAATTCGATCACAGCTTGAGCGCGGTTGACCGCAGAAATTTGCCCGACGTAATCAGCAGCTTGAGTCTTAGACTCTGTAACGTCAGTAGCAAGTTTGACCACTTTATATGGTTTTCCATCGACACCTAGAATCGGGTTGTATGTTGCCTGGATCCAGATTTCTCTCTCGCCCTTGCCAAAGCGACGGAATTCTCCGGCGGCTAATTTGCCCTGAGCTAAGTTCGGCCAAAAGTTCTTGTACTCCGTACTGTTGCGGTATGACTCATCAGCAAACATGCTGTGATGCCGTCCCAGGGCAATCGCACGTTAATTCCGCTCAAAACAGGCGATTAATTGTTCCAATGCAGTGTTATCCCAGCCACAACGCTTTCGCTTTCCACGAATTGAGTCTTTCAGGGTAGTGTCCTGTTGCAAGATACTCAGGGCCAGACGACGGAAAACAGACGAGACTTCCGGTCCGGTTCCCTTGCGAATTCGGCTCGAGTCTTCTGAAAAAGTTACATCCAGCACATAGTGTTGCTGATTCTCACAGCTCCAGTGATCGCGAATGCGTTTGGCTATGTCGCGTACTTTGCAAGGCAGACTGGTAATGAACGTCTCTGATGATTCCTCCAGTACGCCATCGATTTCTCGAGAGCGGTAAATGGTTCCGATCGTGTTGATCCCCTTCCAGCCTGAAAACACCGACGAGTTTTGCGGACACGGCAACACATTTACTTCGCGATATTCTTTGCGTCCACGATTGATCTCCTTCTTGTGATGACGACGCAAGGCTGGATCGCCAGAATCAAAGGCGTCGATGATTGCTTGATTTAACTCGTCTTGAAGCGTGGGCTGATTCCCCTTCACCATCAAAACAAAGTCAGCGTCCTTCTCGATCACGGCTTTAGCGGTTTCTTTCTGGCAATGCATCGCATCCGCAGTGACGACCGCGCCGTCCAAGTCGAGCACCTTCAGTAGTTCCTGCACTGCCGGTATTTCGTTGGACTTCTCCGCGACAGAAGTTAGCCCCAATGTCAAACGCATACCACATGCCCATGCTGACACCGAATGCAGCGCTGACTTTCCTGAAGCAGAATCGAATGATCCACGAAGAGTCTTTCCATCAAAAGCTACCGTCTCGCCTTTCAAACTTCCGGCAATCTCGTTCGTCCAGCTTTGCAATGCAGCGTAAAACTCAATGCTGTCCAATCTCGCAAACACGCGACCGAACGTGTCATGCGAAGGCACGCCGAACTCGAGAGTCACATATTTGCGCAGCCAATCCAATTTGGCGACACCATAACGCTCAACATCGGCCCAAGTATCTGCTCCACAGATGCTTGCACAAAGCGTCACAAAAATCATCTCGATCAACGAGTAGTTCTCGCCTCGGTTCACTCGCGGATCTGTAACTTTTTCAAAGTGTTTGTAAGTTCGTTCGAGAAACAATGTGGACATGGCCAAACTCCGTCACCAACAATTCCTGTTTTTTATAGTCCTACAATCGAGGACTTGACGATGGCCTCACTCAAGCAATGATTGGACCAACGCGGCATCGACATGCAATTGCCCTGGATGCCGTCCCTTAATTTCTTCCAATGAATACCCCATTGTGTTCAGGAAGTTTTCATTCGCAGTCAGAATATTTCCTTCGAGATCAAATTCAATGACTGCCTGTGAGCGGTGGATGGCTGCGATTTGGCCTGCGAAATCAGCGTTGCGAAGGTCTTGGGCCAAAATGCTTTTGCGAATCCAAAGTGTTAGTGCTGCAATAGCACCAACCATCAGCAACCCAATCGCGCCTAACAGGCGGGTTCGGAATGTGGTGTCGGATGTTGCCAGAGCTTGATCAGCAGCCTCAATTTCTTTGTTTCGCTCAACGACGTGATTGATGGCATTGTAGTGAGCCTTGAAGTCAGTATCCAACTTTGCCAGCAGCGCCTCGATCCGCGAGTTGTCTTTAGCCTTTGCAGCGGGGATCAGTTCCTCCTCTACTGACTTAAAAAAAGATCGGGCTGCGGCCTGTGACTTACCGATCAGTTCGTCTCGAAGCAGTGAGTCCGTAACGTTGTTATTCCAGTTGGTGAGTGACGCATCGTACTCGCTCTTCAGCCGAGCAATATTCGCTTCGATATTTGCAAGCTGTTCACTCGACGTCGTGTCTCGGATCTGTTGAACAAACCAGGACGACTCGATAATAAACGCTGGCGGAGGCAGAAAGTCAGCCATCAAGGTCTTATCAGAGACGATTCTGTTGTAGTGCGGTCCATCCACCTGGACGACATTCAACGTGGAGAACGTCAGTGCTCCAAATACTAAAAAGCCGAATGTATAAACACCGGTTAGCAACAGCAATTTGCCGTTCATCGAGAGGTTGCGCATTTTTGACATTTTTTGTTTTGATATGAACAGGGGTGGGTAAATGTTTGGGACAGGTGGCTAAAGGTTTTTATCGATCGACGTGTTTTTCGTTGATCGCTGCCGTGATGTTGAGCACCAATAGGAGACGATCTTTAAGTTTGTAAGTTCCGCTGATCAAGTCGCGTGTCAGTCCTTGCAAGGTATCGGGCGGATTTTCGAATGCGTCGTCAGATACCTCGATAACGTCACCAATCGAATCTACCAGCAAACTGACGGCACCCTCTTCTGAGCGAATGACGACGTTCATAGGCAGTTTCTGATCCGTTCTGTCTTCGTATCCGAGGCGTTTGCGCATATCGATCGCCGTAACAATCTGGCCACGCAGATTGATCAGGCCACTGATAAACGGTGGCGTTAGGGGTACTCGTGTCATTTCTTGGTAGCGAATCACTTCTTGGACTCGCCTGGCGTCCACGCCAAAGGTGTGCGGGCCCAAGAAGAATGTGCATAGCTGTCTTGTTGCGGTGACCATAGTGGACTCTAGCTTGTACTGAGAACGTGGCTTTGTGCCTGTAGCTTTTTTGTCGGAGAAACATACGCAATGATCGGGGCGTACCGCACGCGACCACTCATCTGGCTGTTGTTGGCACTAGACGCACTGGCTCATGATTGCCGGCAAATCGACGAGATCCGTTACTTGTCCGTCAATCACTGCCGATACAGTACGCCCGTGCGATCGCGCACTCTTAGTGATGTCGACTGTTTGCTCGACGATGTCAATGATGCGGTCGACGACGATCCCCACGGTCCGCCCCGCTTCGCTATAAACGATGATGTTCAACAGAGAATCATCGGACGCTTTACTACTGGGTACGCCCATCACATCGCTAAGGCGGATCAGCGATAAGATTTCACCGCGATACTGAACGACTTCTTTGCCGTCAGCGACCTCAATGGTGGAAGCATCGATCTTTTCCAAACGAGTAACTTGTCCTAGTTCGACAGCAAAACGATGCTTAGAACCGACTCCAGCAACCAACAGCGACTGGCGATCGCTTCCACTGGACTGAGATCGCTCCTGGAACTCGCTAGTCGGACCTTTGCCAGCATCCGAAATTACGTTTGATGTATGAGCGAGCCCCATGATGTCGAGAATCAGTGCGACTTGGCCATCGCCCATGATCGTTGTACCAGAGTAGACCGGAATGGTTTTAAGTTGGCTGCTCAGCGGTTTGACCACGATCTCTTCACTGTCGTTGATACGATCCACAACCAATCCGAATTGACGATCGTCAGCACGAAGCACGACAATATTCAGTGCATCAGCATTGGGGTCATTTTCCAGTTTGAGCTGGTCGCGAAGGTACACCAGAGGCAGCAACCGTCCGCGAAGCCGGTACACCGGCGAAGAGTGAATCCATTCGATTTCTTTAAGCTGGTTTCCATCCAATCGCAGCAGCTCAAGTAGGTTCACTTGAGGAATGGCGTAGCGAGAGTTGTCGCAAGTGACGATCAGGGCAGGAATAATCGCCAGCGTCAACGGAATTCGAATTTTAATCGTTGTTCCTTTTCCTGGTTGGCTTTGCAGATCGACGGTTCCACCGATTTTTTCAATATTGGTTTTGACAACGTCCATACCAACGCCGCGTCCGGAAACATTGGAGACCTTCTCGGCGGTCGAGAAGCCTGGAAGGAAGATCAAGTTTCCGATATCACGATCGGACAGCTTGGCGAGTTGATCTTGGGTCATTAGCCCTCGCTCGAGCGCCTTGGCTTTGATTTTTTCCGCGTTGATGCCGGCCCCATCGTCACAGATTTCAATGTTGACCTGGCCGCCTTCATGGTAGGCTCTCAGTGTTAGGCAACCCTCAGCCAGCTTCCCATTTTGTACGCGGACTTCCGGTCGCTCGATTCCATGATCGACCGTATTGCGAACCAGGTGCGTCAGTGGGTCCTTTATCGCTTCGATGATTGTTTTGTCGAGTTCGGTTTCTTTGCCTTCCATTTCAATGCGAACTTCCTTTTCGCAGATTCCAGCCAGATCTCGCACCAGTCGTGGGAACTTGCTCCACACGTTGCCAATCGGCTGCATGCGTGTCTTCATGACGCTCTCCTGCAGCTCGCTGGTGATCAGGTTCAATCGCTGTGAAGTGCGATGCAGTGCACTATCCACATTGCCGTTTGCGAACTGGAGAATTTGATTTCTTGCCAGCACAAGTTCGCCGACTCCCGTCATGAGTTTGTCTAGCAGTGCAACGTCGACGCGGATCGTGCTGTCCGCTGCGCTGGTTTCCGACATGCCGCCAGTCTTTATTGGCGCTGGTGAGCGTGTTGGGTCTGGGAGCGTCTTTTCGACCGCTGTCGGAATTGTTACGACTGAGTTCACAGCCCCGGTTTGCGCTTGCTTTTTGGCATCCATTGGAGCAGGGGATTGTTTTGCAGTAACCGTTGTCGCGGAGTTCTTCGCAGCAGCCTTTCTGGCCGGAGCCTTTTTCTTCGCCACTCCATTGGACGTGAGGTTTTCGTGTAGCATTGTCAGTTCATTCGCCAATGACTCACTACCGCACTGCGTTTCGTGGCCGACTTGTTCAATCGCTTGAAGCATCTCGCGAACTTTGTCGACGGTGGTGAATAACGCACCACCAATTTCTGGACTCATTGCCAGTTTTCCACTCCGCACGTCACCGAGCAACGTTTCTGCCTTATGAGTTAGGCTCTCAAGTTTTCCAAACCCAAGAAAGCCAGCAGTCCCTTTGATCGTGTGAATGCTGCGGAAAACGCTGTTGATAAGCACCTCGGAGGCTGGCTCGTTCTCCAGTGACATCAGGTCACGCTCCAATTGCTCGATATTTTCGTAGCTCTCGACAAAGAACTCTCGCATCGCGTCGTCATTGAGCGATATCGACGGCTGTGCCTGACTTTGGGACTCGTTAGTCGTCGTAGCTGCAGACAACGTTTGTGCCTGACTGTTGATTATCAAGTTCAGGCTGTCTACATGTTCCGATACGTCCTGGCTGTTGGATGACTCGATGTCGCCGAACAGTTCTCTAAGGCGAACGCAAGCTGTTGACAGCGCAGCGTACACTTCCGGCGTGAGGCTTAGTGTATTTGCCCGAATTCGATCAAGGATTGCTTCTGTCGGCTGGACTAAGGCTTGAATCGCATCGAGCTTCAGGAAGCCCGCGGTGATGTTGATGGAGTGCACCGCGCGAAAAATAGTATTCAGCAATGCTACATTCTTTGGCTCGCCTCCAGCATTCAGCGTTTGCAGTTGCTGTTCGATATCCTGAAGTCGCTGCAGAGACTCGATCACAAAATCGGTCATGACGCTCTCGTCTTGATGATCTTGTGCTGGGTTCGCTTTTGGTGATGCCGACTTACCTTGGGTCGACTTTGGCGTCGCTTTTCGCTTAGACGGTGCCGCTTTCTTTGCTGGTTTCTTCGGTTGAGATTTACTGTTCATGCCCTGAACGCATGTTGTTCCGGCCGCTTCCATCGCCGCGATCAATGCCTCTGCCTCGGCAAGCGAATCCTCGGCTCCAACGAGTGCTGCTAGTGGAACTTCCTTAACAACCGCTACGACGGGCGCGACATAGGACGATCCCGAGGCAATCGCATTGAGTGCAGCGACATACTCGCTCACGTCGATATTGTTCGATTCAGCGACGTTCTCAATTAGATTCCGCAACTGGTCCGCTGATCGCAGCATGACATCCACGGTAGCCGAGGTGGGAACGAGTTCCCGTTCACGCATTAGGTTGAGAACATTCTCCAGGCTGTGTGAGAGTTCGTTGATCGACGTCAGAGCGAGGAACCCCGCAGCACCTTTGATAGAGTGAACTCCACGGAAGACGGTGTTGATCAGGTCGACATCAATATTCGCCCCGGCTGCTTCGATTGTCAGTAGCTGGTTCTCGATGTCCGCGAGATGCTCCGACGACTCAACGACAAATTCTTGAATGATGTTGGTGTCTTCAAAATCCACTGGGCACCCCCGTGCGGTTGAATCCGTGTCGCTGTTGCAAATGCTCGATGCCGAACTGTACATGAGAGAATTCAGCAAAAAACTCTGCCCTTCCGTTTAGAAAAAGCAAGAGGAAAAGGTTCAGTTTTCCGGTAATGCGGTTTATGACATGTACACCGTGATTGTCAGTCCCGTTGCTGCTGATTGTTTTTTTGCATCTTGAGCGTTTATTCAATGCTATGGTTGGATAGGTAGTGCGAGTTAGGGGCTTTGGCTCGCATTGTGTTCAAGGCGTGACTGTCAATTGCAATCCGCTTCAAGACACCGAGCCATGCGTTTCTTGAAAGCAAGGCCGATATTCCTATGAAAAGTTTTTCCCATAACAGTCAATAAGTTTTGAGTTTGACGATGAGCGCAAAGGTTCTATTGGTTGACGATTCTGGTGTGATGCGAAAAATCATCCTCCGAGCCCTCTATGCAGTATCCGTGACCGATGTCGTCGAGGCTAGCGATGGTGTCCAGGCTCTCGATCTGTTTAATTCCGATTCGTTTGACCTTGTTCTCAGCGACTGGAACATGCCGAACATGAGTGGGTTGGAACTGTTGAAAGAGATCCGCGCGACAGGCTCCACGGTTCCCGTCATCATGATTACGACCGAATCCGAACAAGGACGTGTCCTAGAAGCGATCAAGGCTGGTGCGAGTAATTATCTGGTCAAGCCGTTTGAGCAAGATAAATTGATCGACAAGCTGCAGAAGTACATTGCAATTGAAGTGTAGTCGAGAATTTCTCGCGTAATCAGCTACACCATATTGTGTCGCAGCACTATCTCCAAAACGCTCAGCGGGGCAGGCATGAACCAAGAAGTTATTGATGCATTCGTCGATTCCACACGATCTGTGTTTAAGACGATGTTGGATTCAGACATTACTCCGGGTGACGCCGCGCCCTGCAAATGCGTCGTCGCTCGGGGCGTCAGTGGCGTCATTGGGCTGACAGGCCAAATAGCCGGCGATGTTATTATCTGCTTTGACGAGCCACTTGCGATTCGGGCGACGGGAGTCATGCTCGGCCAAGTTCCAGCGGAACTCGATGACGAAGTCGTCGATGCTGTTGGTGAATTGACGAACATGATTGCCGGCAGCGCAAAAGGAAGACTTGAAAAATACGACCTGAGCTTGGCACTGCCAACTGTTATTCTTGGAAGCGGACATCGAGTCGTATTCATCTCGGGCATTCAGCTAATTACGATTCCCTTCGAGTCAGACATGGGTTCCTTCAGCATCGAGCTTGGGCTGAAAGAAGGAAGGATTCCTGTCTGTACTTGCTAGTGCTTCGTCAACATTAAGAATTAGGGTTGGGCAAATCAGCCGATGTGCGTTAGCACCGGTTTTTGCCGCGTGAACCAGTGCTAACGCACATCGGCTAATCCTAAAATTCATTCTGGACAAAGCACTAGTAGTCTATTGCAATTCAATCTTAGAGAAGTAGATCCTGTAAAACATCCTCCGTCATTGGATCTTTTACAAAATCCGCTACGTCTGGGTGCGGCATTGTAGTCTGACGGCCAGATGGCAATTCACAGCGAGATGCAACGCGTGAATTTAGCACCATTGCATGAGTTGTGCATTGTCGCTGGTTCACTAGGGCCGCAATCGCCAGACGCTGGATGAAAAATCCAGACGCTGGCGAGACTGACTACGCAAACAACGTTGACACACGCACGGTGTCACGGTCGTTTGTCTAGAATTACGGAAGTTCGACAGTGGCAAGCTTTGCTGGCCCAGCGTCTCTCTTCGTGATCACGACCACCTGCTTGTCGTTGTAGCGATCCATTTGCACAACACCGGTTAGCGACTCGACTGTTTTGTAAGGTTGTCCCGCAGTTCCACCACCGCTTACTGGCTCGGTCAATCCAGGGTTATTCTCGACATCCGTCAAGCTAACCTTCATCACACCGCGAGCACTGTTGCTGATCAGCAGATATTTTTCGCCGTCCTTCTCATACGAGATCATATCCAGCGGCTGGTTGCGGTTTCCCAATTCGGCCAGCGTCTTGCCACGGACTTTTTCCTTGTCGCCGAGCTTATTGATTGGGAACGCCACCAACGGTGTGCAGGTAAAACCAGCCAATACGTTCGGTTGTCCATCAATGGTCATCGTCACAAACGTGCGAATGGCCGGATCACTTTCAACGCGACCGTGGGCGGCATGGAACAGTTCGACGTTGGTAGTTACCGTTTCATCGCTGAACGGATACGGAAATTCCATCACGCTCGATGGTGCTTCGGTTGCGGACAAACCGGACACGAGAACCCTACCATCAAAGAAAGCCAAGTCCGTGATCGATTCGGCGCGACGATTCCGTTGTCGGCGGCCATCACCGGTCACCTTGTTTTCTGGCGGATTCGGCAACGCCTTCTTCGCGTGCAGTGCCTTGTCCAAATTCATCTTGGTGATTTCACCTTGAGGGTTAATCGTCAGGATGTGTGAGGACGTGCCGTCGGACACGCTCAAGAATAGGTTACCGGTGTCCTCGCTAGCGATCAGGTCCCCAATCGTGATTTTGGCCGCATCTGTTCCAAGTGTCTTAGCGATTGCGGCATCTAAATTATCAATCTGGATAGTGCCCGACTCTTTAGCGACCTTTTCCTCAGGATCAATGGCATAAACGGTAGCGGCGATCGGGTCGCCGACGAGCAAAATCCCGGAATCGGTCATTGCCATTGGGCCGGCGGACTGTAGTTCAATCGGTCCGCTCTGCAAATCCGCCGCTGGCGCCATCGGCGCGATAGCACCAAGCAATACCACTGTCATTAAGTAAACCCAAGCAGTTTTCATCGCAAAAATCCTTCGAGCACGAGAGAGGGGGATAGTGAACCTTGCTCTCCAGCATAACGGTTCGTGTACTTGCACGCCACGTTGCCCAGTTCGATACAATGGATGTACGTCGCCCGTCCTTTGTTTCGTGCCTTTGTTCCATCCGTTTCATTCAGGTCGCCAGTTTCTCTGTGCTCCAGCCATCGTCTCCCCTGCTGTTTCGCCTATTCGCCGTAACCATTCTTGGGTTCGCACTAGGTGGTCACGCGTCGATCCATGCCGCCGACCTTTCCGACGCTGAAGCCGTCTTTCGAGCCGGTGATTACGATGCTGCTGCCCAAATCGCTCAGTCCGAGGTTGATCGAGGGGTGTGGAACGAACAGTGGTCGCGACTGTTGATCCAGTGCCAAATGACTCGCGGCGATTACGCCGGAGCCTTGGGAACTTACGAGAAGGCGATTCAGCGTTATTCCAGTAGCTTGGCGCTGCGGCTGATAGGGCGCGACATTTTTCGGTTCAACGGAATGAACGACCGCGCCAAGCAGGAGGCCGCATTGATTGTGCAAACGATCCAGCGATCTCCGTCGCGATACCTCAGTCGCGATAACATGATTGCCGCTGGGCGTTACTTTGCAGATCGCGGCGAGGACGCGAGGCAAGTTCTCGATTTGTTTTTCGACAAAGTTCGCGACGTCGATCCCGATTACGTTGATGCATACGTCGCGACGGCCGAATTGGCGATTCTCAAAGGTGACTATCGTGTTGCGGCCGAGAATTTAGCGACTGCACAAAAGCTTGCACCGGAGGACGCGAACATTGCCTACCTCGCCAGCGTCGCATGGCAATCAAGTGACTCCAAGCGTGCTGACAAGGAACTCGCACGTGCGTTGCAACTTAACCCGAATCATGTGCCAAGCCTGTTATTGAAGGTTGACGAAGCGATCGATCGAGAGCGGTACGACCAGGCACGCGAGTTGATCGAGCAGGTAAAGCAAATTAACCCGCGTCAATGGCAGGCGTCGTGCTACTTGGCGGTGCTGGCCCATTTGGACGGCCACTACAACGTCGAAAAAGAAATGCGTGACCAAGCCCTTGCGACTTGGGGCGAGAACCCTGAAGTCGACTACTTGATTGGTCGCAAGTTGTCAGACAAGTATCGCTTTGCTGAAGGGGCGGAGTACCAGCGTCGTGCAATTATAGCCGATTCGGGCTTCCATCTTGCGAGCTTCCAATTGGCCCAGGATCTTCTGCGACTCGGCTTCGACGATGTTGGTTGGGAGTTGGCCGAGAAGGTTGCCAGTGACGATCCCTACAATGTGGTGGCTCATAATCTGGTCACGCTGCACGATTCACTGAAGCGGTTCAGCGTTCTGTCTCGTGACGATATCTATGTGCGAATGGACCCGCGTGAGGCTGAGATTTATGGCAACGATGTACTGGATTTGCTAGCCGATGCGAAGCGTGTGCTTTGTGAAAAGTACGAGGTGACAACGAACGAGCCGATCTATGTTGAGATTTTTCCTGCGCAGAAGGATTTTGCCATTCGCACGTTCGGGCTTCCCGGTGGCGATGGTTTTCTCGGAGTTTGTTTCGGACGCGTCGTAACGGCGAATAGTCCAGCGTCCCAGGGAGCACGTCCGTCAAATTGGAAAAGTGTTTTGTGGCACGAGTTTTGTCACGTCGTCACCCTGGAAAAGACTCGCAATCGTATGCCACGCTGGTTGAGCGAAGGCATTTCGGTGTACGAGGAGCGCCAACGAGATGCGTCTTGGGGTGAGAAAATGACGCCACAGTATCGACAAATGATACTCAGCGATGAGCTGATTCCGGTGAGTAAATTGAGCGGCGCGTTCTTGAGCCCGCCCAGTGGGTTGCATCTGCAGTTCGCATACTATGAATCGTCCTTGGTCGTTGAGTTTCTCATCGAGAAATACGGAATGAAGAGCTTGCGAGCGATCCTGGATGCGCTCGGCGAGGGGCTGCCGACGGACGCTGCGCTGGAGAGCGTTGTTGGACCGATGGATAAACTCGATGTGCAGTTTGTAACGTATGCCAAAGAACGTGCTGAAGCTTTCGGAGCGTTCGCGGATTGGTCGACAAAAACTTCCTTGGCGAAATCTTCGGGATCGATGACGCCGGAAGAATTACTTGGTAGGTCGCGGATTTATCCAACGAATTATCCGGTACTCTCGAAGTTGGCGGATGCACAAATCGCCTCTGGCCAGTTCGCTGAAGCAAAGGTGACGTTGGAGCGACTTGTTGATCTTGGCGTTGTTAGCGGTTCACGCGGCGGAGTGCTGGAGCAATTGGCTACGGTCGAGCGGGAGCTGGGAGACACAGCCGCGGAGCGACGGACGTTAGAGCAATTGATCGAGATCAGCTCGGATGCACTTCCGGGCCTGGAGCGTTTACTGGACATGGCGCGGCACCGCGAGGACTGGCACGAAGTCCGGCGATTGGCCCAGCTGGTGTTGGCAATTCATCCGCTGCGACCTCTTGGCCATGAAGCCATCGCGGACGCAGGCGAGCGATTGGGCGATTCTGATAGCGTAGCCCGTGGTGTGAGGGCGATGTTGCAGTTGGAACCGATTGATGCAGCGGGATTACACTTTCGTTGTGCGGCGGCACTGGCGAAACTGGAGCGAACCGATGAGGCAAAGCATCACGTTCTACGCTCGTTGGCCGATGCACCGCGATACCGCGAGGCCCACGCGTTGTTTTATCAATTGACCCATGAAAACGCTGATGAAAAATAAACTCGTGTTGTCGACCTGTCGGTCCATGTTGAGTGCGATCTCGAATCGTCGACTGGCGATCGTCGTCGTCCTGTTGTTGACCATTGGAGTTGCTTTTGCCCAGCGGGGTCGATATCGCGGCGGTGATTACAACTCCGCTGGCCGCAATGGTGTCCCGGACTGGGAGATCGAGCCCGGCTTTCCTGGTGATGTATTCACATTCGTACGCATCAAGTACGACTCGTACAATGGCTGGGGGCGTGGTGGCGGCGGATGGGATACCGATTGGCGTGACAGTGACCTGAATTTCTCATTGCGGTTGCAACAGCTAACGACATTGAAGGTCAATCCCGAGCCGATCATTTTGGAGCTGACTGATGAACGTCTTTTCGATTACCCCTTTATCTACATTATCGAACCAGGAGCGTTGATTTTCAGTCAACCGGAAGTTGAGGCGCTGCGACGGTACTGTTACAACGGCGGCTTCTTGATGGTGGACGATTTCTGGGGTGATTCGCAGTACGAAAACTTGGCCACTCAGCTTGATCGAGTGTTTCCTGACCGCAAGCCAATCGAAGTGCCGCTAGAACACGAGATCTTTCAGTGCGTGTATCCGTTGAAAGAGAAACCGCAAGTTCCGTCAATTCACTCCGCTGGCCGTAGTTTTAACGGCGATGTACAAACGTGGGAGAATTCACGAGACGGCTCCGATACGCGGACGGCACACTATCGGGCAATTTTTGATGACGAGGATCGCATCATGGTCTTTATCTGCCACAACACTGACCTCGGCGACGGTTGGGAACGCGAGGGCGAAGACCAATGGTACTTTGAAGAGTTCTCTGTCAAAAAAGCGTATCCCATGGGAATTAACATCGTGACCTACGCAATGACTCACTAAAAAGGTGTCCGACACCTTTTTTCGGCCCACTCCTTTATTTAATTGTCCCACTAATGACTTTCACCATCGAGCAAGAATCCGAGATCGTCGAGCGTATCCGCAACGGAAGGAATCGTATCAAACAGGAACTCGCAAAGACGATCGTTGGTCAACACGACGTGATTGAGCAGTTGTTGATCTGTCTGATTTCTGGCGGTCACTGTCTGATCACGGGGGCACCGGGTCTAGCCAAGACGCTGTTGGTGCGAAGTGTGGCACAGATTTTTCATCTGAAGTTCAGCCGCATTCAATTCACGCCAGATTTGATGCCTGCGGACATTACCGGTACTGAGATTCTGGAGCAGCACGGCGACGGGCATCGCTCGATGGTGTTTGTTAAAGGTCCGATTTTCGCCAACGTGATTCTCGCTGACGAGATCAATCGGACGCCGCCTAAAACTCAGGCGGCACTTTTGGAGGCGATGCAGGAACATCAAGTGACCGCCGGCGGTCGCCGCTATGAATTGGATGAACCGTTCTTTGTTCTGGCGACCCAAAACCCCATCGAGATGGAAGGCACGTATCCGTTGCCCGAGGCACAACTTGATCGATTCATGTTCAATGTGATGATCGACTACTTGCCGCCAGCGGATGAATTGGCGGTCGTTCTGCAGACGACGTCGCGCAAGTCGGAACCGATCGAACCATTGTTCACGGGCGAGGATGTCTTGCAATTCCACGAAACCGTTCGCCGTGTTCCGATTGCGGACGAAGTGGCGAAATACGCGGTTAAACTGGTGTCGTCGTCACGACCAGGCCAGCCCGGGACTCCCGACTTTGTGAATCATTGGGTCAGTTGGGGAGCCGGCTTGCGAGCGGCTCAAACTTTGGTCCTGGGTGGCAAGGCACGGGCACTGCTGCGTGGCAATGCCCACGTGAGCCTGGATGATATCCGTGCACTGGCGAAACCAACTCTGCGGCACCGAGTGTTACTCAGCTACAAAGCCGAAGCCGAGGGCGTCACGGTTGAGAACGTGATCGAAAAGCTGGTGGAGGGAGTTTGAACACGACGCAACCTGCCGGTCTCGCCTCGGGTGCAAATGTCGATCCGGTCGCCTACATGGCGGTCAAGGATCTGCAGTTACGTGCTAAGGCAGTCGTCGAAGGATTTTACCACGGTTTGCACCGGAGCCCGTTTCATGGTTTCTCGGTTGAGTTTGCGGAGTATCGTCCGTATACCGTGGGCGATGACCCTCGAGGACTAGATTGGCGATTGTTCGCCCGCAGCGATCGCTACTACATCAAACGCTTTGAGGACGAAACCAATCGACGATGCTATTTGGTTTTGGACCAAAGCCGCTCGATGCAATTCGGCTCGTTGTCGTACACAAAAATTGAGTACGCGCGGACGATGACTGCGACGCTCGCGTATTATCTTTCACTGCAACGCGACAGCGTCGGATTATTGACGTTCGATGACGCAGTTCAGGACTTTCTCGCAGCTCGACATCGCCCGGGACATTTGCGGCAAATGATGGTTTGTTTGTCGCGCGAATCCAAGGCAAAGGGCACTGATCTAAATGCCCCGCTGCAACAGATCGCGGCACTCGTGCGTAAACGCGGGCTCGTGATCCTGATCTCGGACCTGCTTGCCGATATCGAGAACCTACGAGTGAAACTCGGCTACCTTCGCTCGCGAGGTCACGAAGTAATCGTTCTGCGAGTTATTGATCCCGCAGAAAAAACTCTATCCGTTTCCGATCCGACCATGATGCTGGATCTGGAGAGTGGTCGCGAATTGTACGTTGACCCCGAATCCACGCGAGCCGACTACATCGCCAGATTCAACGAACATGGTAAGCAGGCACGTGACGCTTGCGAAGCTTTGGGCGTTGACTATATCGAAGTGCTCACCAGCGACCCACTCAGTGGCGTGCTGTTGAGCGTGATTCGCTCGCGACAGTTCGGCTCGCGAAGTTCCGTGCGTCCCGGTGCAATTGTTGGTGCAAGCCGATCTGGGGGCAACCGGGCTGGGGGCAACCGAGTTGGGGGAGGCCAATTGATATGAGTTTCCTGGCACCCTTGTACTTACTCGGCGCAATAGCCGTGATCGCGCCGATTCTGTGGCACTTGGTTCGACGCCGACCGCAGAACCACATGCCCTTCAGCTCGTTGATGTTTCTGCGACCCTCGCCGCCAAAGATTACTCGTCGCAGTCGTCTGGACAATTGGCCGTTGCTGCTGATGCGAGTTCTCGCACTTCTCCTGCTGGCACTTGCATTTGCCCGACCTCTGTTTCGAGGCGCTGAGGAATCGACGACTGCTACCGAGGGCCGACGTGTTGTATTGCTGGTTGACACGAGCGCTAGCATGCGTCGTGAAGGTTTGTGGGCTGCCGCAAAGACCAAGGCACGCGAGATCGTGGACGAACTCCTACTAACCGATTCTCTTGCGGTAATCACGTTCGACGACTCAGCCACTTTGAGGATGAGTTTCGACGATTCAATTCGAGTTGCGCCGCAGACGCGGGGCGCCGAAGTCAACCGGCTACTGAGCCTGATCGAGCCGACTTGGTTTGCGACGAATCTAGGTGCGGCGTTGAGCTATGCGACCGACTATTCACAGGAACATGTTGCCCCGGCCTCAACGGAGCACCCGAGTGCGAGCGCGGCGATACCGACGCAAGTTTTCTTGGTCAGCGATATGCAATCTGGCAGCGATATCGCAACCCTGCAAGCGTATACCTGGCCAGACGATTCGAAACTGGAGGTGGCGCGGGTCGAAACAAACAAGACTAACAACGCGTCGCTAAGGATACTGTCCGAGGATGTTATTCCGGGAGACGACGAAGCGAGTGTCCGAGTCCGAGTCAGCAATGCGGTTGGTGGCTCGAGTTCGTCGCTGTCGTTGGTCTGGAACCAGCGTGGAAGCCAGGTTGAACCGATTCAGGTGCCGCCGGGTGAATCGCGAGTTGTGCGAATGAAGCCGGCTGAGGGTACGACGACGTCGCTTAGAATTGCTGGCGACGACCATGATTTCGACAATGAATGGTTCATTGTACAGCCGCAGTTGAGAAAGTCGACGGTGGTTTATGTGGGACAAGAAGTTGAAAACAAACGCGATAGTTTGTTGTATTACTTGCAGCAAATTCCGCTGAGCAGTCGACACCACGAGGTGACACTTCAGCGGCAAGACTCTGAATCATTGGTCGCCGGGTTGGACCTCAAGAATGTACCATTGGTCATCGTCGGCGAGAGTATCCTTCAAGACCGTGTGTCATGGCTGAAGCAGTACGTTTCCGCTGGCGGACGACTATTGTGGGTACTGGACGATGACCAGGTGCCCAATGAATTGACGGCTGGCTTGCGAGAACTGGCCGATGCACCGGAGCTGGTGATTTCCGAGGCAGCGGTGAAGGATTACGCCATGTTCGCCAAGATCGATTTTGCTCACGAGTTGCTTGCTCCCTTGGCCGATCCACGGTTCAACGACTTTTCCAAAATTCGCACCTGGTCCCATCGCCAGATCAAGAGTGTCCCCGAGACATGGAAATCGGTCATCGCTTTCGACGACAAAGACCCAGCGTTGACGGAAGTAGTGATCGGCGATGGCCGCCTATGGGTGTTGGCGATGGGATGGCGACCATCGCAAAGCCAGTTGGCATTGTCGACGAAGTTTATACCGCTAGTTCTGGGCATGGCAAAATCACGAGATGCGAGCCGCGATGACACGCCACTGTACTTCGTTGGTGATCCGGTCCCAAGGGATTTGATCGCGGCGGATCAGGCGGACAGCTCGGATGAAACGGATAACGCAAGCGGCAAGGCGACTGCCATCGGTAGCCCGGAGTGGATGACTGCGGACAAGCGGTTCTCACAGCCTGGTGTATATCGGTTGGCCGAGCGATCATTCGCTGTCAACGTGGCTCCGCAAGAAAGTGAAACTGACGTCCTGCCGTTGGAATCACTCGAGCGGTTTGGCGTAACCACGGGCACTTCTGAGACCCCCGATCAAGCGGCTACGCGACAACGCAAAGTGCAAGACACCGAGTTGGAGCGACGGCAAAGTCTGTGGCAGTGGGCGATCGTGGCGGTGTTGGGGCTGGTCGGTTTGGAATCGTTGTTTTCAGGATTGAGGAGTCGACGGTAATGTACGAAACGATCATTCGCCAAATTTCGGAAGTCGCCAGCCGATATCGCAAACAGCGATTCTGGACATTGTGGTTCGCGATCGCGCTGGTGCTTGTTGCCGTCGGTGCGGCGCTTCTGGGCGGCACCTGGCGTGGATATGTACGTGGTGATCACGCGGCGGCTGGTTTGGCGACAGTCGCAGCGGTCTTGTTCGTCCTCGACTGGATTGTCGCGGCGCTGAGCTATCGCAATTTGCGGTGGGTCGCTACTCGGATTGAGGCCCGGTTTCCGACGCTGAGCCAACGATTGCTTACTGTAATGACGCTGCGCGATAGCGACTCACACGATACGCATTCGCGAGCGAGCGTGCCGGAGCTTGGTTATTTTCAGACCCGTGTGATTCACGAAGCACGCGATCATTCGAGAAAGAATTCGTGGGCCGAAACCGTTTCCACCACTGGCTTGCGTCGCGGTCGATTCGGCGGTCTGGTGTCCAGCGCGATGCTCGGCGCAATCTTGGCACTGCTGATTGCTGCGGACCCGGGAGCCGACTCTGTCGCAAGAATGAAGAACACGCCTGGTCGAAACGTTATCGTTGAACCGGGGAATACGGAGATTGAGCGCGGCACTGGTTTAGCGATCACGGCTCGTTTCGCACGTGACGTGCCAGCGATGGTTGACTTGGTTTCCATTGACGAAGAAGGTTCGGAACGCCAATTGCCGATGACGCGGAACTTGAATGATCCGTTGTTCGGCGTGTTCGTGATCGAAACGGCAAATTCATTTGATTATCAGGTTCGCACGTTGGATTACGCCAGCGACCGGTTTCATGTCGAGGTCTTTGACTATCCGTCGCTGCTTCGCGCCGATGCGCGGTTGGTGTTTCCCGAGTACACGAAACTGGCTTCTCGCATCGTCGAGAACGCAGTACGTGTTTCGGCCGTCGAGGGCAGCAAGTTGACGTGGAGTTGCACGATAAATAAACCCGTCGCGCGTGCGGAGTTAATCGACGACGAGGGTAATCGAATTCCATTGGTGCCCACGTCCGATGGTAGCGGACGAATGGAGATAACCCTCGATCTGGTAAAGAATCAACGTTGGCAAATGGAATTGGTGGATCTGCAAGAGCGTAAAAACAAAATGCCCATTCGCTTGACGGCCCGTGCCATTCCGAATCGCCCGGCAGAAATCAAACTTGTTGGCGTAACCGATGTGACCGTGTCGCCGTTGCAAGAATTGCCGCTTTCCGCCGAGATTCACGACGACTTTGGCATCGTTCGTAGCGGGCTATCTCATTTGATGGGCGGTGGCGGTGAGACCGAAGTCGTGCTCTCACAAGAGTTACCCGCAACGAAAAAGCATTCCATTGGCCAGTTAGTTGACTTTGAAAGCTTAAAAGCGGTTCCAGATCAGTTGTTGTCATATTACTTCTGGGCGGAAGATTACGACGCTGGTGGCGAAATTCGGCGAACAATGAGCGATTTGCATTTCGCGGAGGTTCGACCATTTGAAGAGATCTATCGTGAGGGCGAGGAACAACCGAGCGGTCCGCCAGCTCCGCCTAGCCCCACGGCCCAAGCTGCTGAAGAGTTAATGGAGTTACAAAAGCAGATCGTCTCGGCGACTTGGAATATCCTGCGCAGCCGATTCTCCATGAAGCTTGACGACAAAACAGCCTTGGACATCGACGTGGTGAAACAAGCCCAATTCGATGCAGCCGAGCAGTTGAAAGAACTGATCCAAGATATCGACAATGATCAGTCGCGAGCCTTCGCCGAAGCGGGCTTGAATTCCATGACTTCGGCTGCGGAACAATTGACACTTGCTTCGACTTCGAGAGAGCGTGAAATGCTGGAACAAGCGTTTGCATCGGAGCAGGCGGCTTACGAGGCGCTGCTGAAGTTACGGGCCCGAGAGTTCGAAGTTAGCCGCCAACGACAGCAACAGTCGCGGTCGCAATCGGCTAACTCTTCGCAATCACGGCGGCAGCAGAAATTGGACCAGCTTGAGCTAAAGAACGATGAGAATCGGTACGAAACACAGTCACAAGCTGTAGAGAACGAAGAAGACGCCCAGGCTAGCGAAACACGTCAAATTCTTAATCGCTTGAAGGACCTTGCTCGTCGCCAATCGGATTTGAACGAGCAATTGGCGCAGTTACAGTCGGCGTTGGAACAAGCCGAGGACGAAGAGGAGAAGCAGGAGATCGAACGTCGGTTGGAGCGACTTCGTGAACAACAGGAAGAGTTGCTGCGCGAGACCGACGAGCTGGCTGAGCGGATGCAACAGTCCAATCAGCCACAAGAGACAGCACAGACGGCGGAGCAGTTGGAGCAAGCACGCGAGAACGTACAGCAGGCGACTCAGTCACTGCGCGAGAATGATGCGTCGTCAGCATTGGCTGCCGGTTCGCGTGCCGAAGAGCAGTTCGAACAGATGCGAGATGACTTCCGCCAACAGGCGGCTTCTGATTTCGAGGAAGCGGTCAAACAGATGCGGGAATCGGCTCGGTCGCTGGAGGAGAGCCAACAGCAGTTGCAAGAATCATTGGAAGGGACTGAATCACAAAAAAGTGTTGGCTTGCGAAGCGATAATCCGGATACAACGTCGCCTGTGGATTTGGCCAACGAGCAACAACAGCGACTCGACGAGTTGATGCAGCAGATACAACAAACAGTGGAAGATGCGGAAGAATCGGAACCACTGCTTGCGGAGAAATTGTTCGAGACGTTTCGCTCGGCTGAGCAACAGGAACTCGATCGGCAATTGGCCACGATCGCGGAATTGCAACGTCGCGGAATGAATCCAGAAGCTCAGGCTTTGAGTGAGCAAGCTGGCGAAGGAATTTCACAGTTGCGACAAGGCTTGGAAGAAGCCGCTGATTCCGTTCTTGGGGATCCGACGAAGTCTCTGGAACGCGCGCTCGGCGGCTTGGAACAGTTGTCCCGAGATTTGGAAGAGGAGATCGCTGAAAGAGATCCACAATCTCGTCGATCGGCTGAACCGAACTCCGAAGGCGAAGAAACTGAGGAGGGACAACCACCGAACGGGCGTCAAATGCCCAACAGCGATTCACCTCCTTCACCAGAAGGCCAGCAGCCCGGCCAAGGCCAACAACCAAGCGAAGGCCAACAACCAAGCGAAGGTCAGCGGCCTGGACAAGGTCAACAGCCAGGTGAAAGTCAGCAGCCTGGACAAGGTCAACAGCCGGGTGAAAGTCAACAGCCGGGACAGCGCCAACAATCGGGTAACAATTCCGAAGGCAACTTGAGTGAAGCTTTTGGCGGGGGACTGGGGCAGTTCGCGGCGGAAAGCCCGACATCGTCGCCGATCGCGGGTGCCGGGTTCCGAGAATGGACTGATGGATTGCGGGAGATCGAAGAGATACTGGACCAACCGGAATTGAAATCACGTGCTGCACAGATTCGTGATCGGGCACGCGATATTCGAATGGACCAAAAGCGTCACTCTCGCGAGCCTCAATGGGAGCTTGTCGAAGAGATGATTGCCAAGCCGCTACGTGAATTGAAGGCAGACGTTACCGAGGAACTGGTGCGCCGCAGTTCCTCGCGAATGGCGCCCGTACCGATCGATCGCGATCCCGTTCCCGACGAATTTGCTGACGCGGTGCGACGCTATTACGAAAGTCTCGGGAGCAACCGTTGAGCATGGTGTATCCATTGGCTGTTGCCGAGATTGTTGCCGACACGACTGTATCACTTCCTCCCGAAGGCCATCTCGTATGGGGCGCGCCGACATGGATCGTCCCTGTCATCGCGCTGGCGACGATTGTGTCGATATTCATTGTTTGGAGTTATTGGTCGAGGCGTTTGCCAACGTGGGTGCGAGTGATTGGCATTCCACTGAAGTTGGCTGCGATCTGGCTTCTCGCAATCTGTTTGTTACAACCGATGCGCAGCGGCACACGACCCGAACCGATGTCCAACGTTGTCGCAATCCTTGCCGATACCAGCGCGAGCATGAACGTCGCTGCAGAGACGGGCGGTGAGTCGCGCGCCAGTCGAGTCAACCGGTTGCTCCAGCAAGACAACGGTTGGCGTTCGAAGCTTGCTGAAATGTTCGAGTTACGCAGTTATGGTTTCGACGCGCGACTGGAGAACCTCGGGCAAGACGATTCACTGACGAGCGATGGCGAATCGTCGCTCTTAGTAACTGGCTTGATAACGATGGCTGGGCGATTGACCAGCCGTCCTGTCGCTGCTGCCGTGTTGTTTACTGATGGAAACGCGACGGACTCCAACGCGATTCCGCAAGACTGGAAGTCACTAGGGTTTCCCGTTTATCCAGTGCTGCCTGCGGACGAGTCGCCGCTCGCAGACTTGAGTATCGATGAGATCAGCGTTAGCCAAACGGATTTCGAGTCCGCTCCCGTCACCGTTTCTGCCGCACTCAAATCAACGGCGATGGCAGGGCGGACGGCGACCGTCGAACTCAAGGAACTGTCCAGCGGCAAGGTCATTGAACAGCAAACCGTGACCCTGGCCGACGACGGTTCGCCGGCTCGCTTGAGGTTTCGCTTTCGACCGGAAACCAGCGGTGTGGGATTTTATCGCTTAACAGCGACAGATGAGAATGACATTGCTGCAGAAACTGACAGCAAGATCGAAGCAACTCGGATCAATAACACTCGGCTGCTGTCGATTGAACGCAACCATGGACCGTATCGCATTTTGTATGTCGCCGGTCGACCTAACTGGGAATACAAGTTCATCCGCCGCGCACTTGATGCCGATGAAGAGATCCAACTTGTCGGACTTTTGCGAATTGCCAACAAGCAACCGAAATTCATGTTTCGCGATCGCGGTGTCAGTACCACGAATCCGTTGTTCGCGGGTCTGGGCGACGAGGAAGAGGCCGCCCAGCAGTACGACGAGCCGGTGATCTTGCGTCTGGGCGTGCGAGAGCAAGAAGAATTGAGTACGGGTTTTCCAGATACCGCAGAGGAACTTTTTGCATACCACGGGGTCATTCTTGACGATCTGGAGACAGACTTTTTTACGCAAGATCAGATGTTGTTGCTGCGACGTTTTGTAGCGGAGCGAGGCGGCGGAATGTTGATGCTTGGAGGCCAAGAATCGTTTCGTGAAGACGCGTTCGCGAACTCTCCTTTGGGCGATCTTTCTCCTGTGTATACGACGTCGCGTCAAGGTTTCACCGGCAGCGAACCCATGCGATTTGAATTAACGCGCGAAGGAATGCTGCAAGCTTGGGCGCGACTGCGGGAGACGGAACAAGCCGAGTCAACGCGGCTGAAATCGATTGTCCCGTTGCAAACCATCAATCCGATCGGTGATGTCAAACCGGGAGCCACGGTACTTGCGAAAGCTGTTGCCGCTGACGGTCGCACCTCGCCGGCTTTGGTCGTCCAGCGATTCGGCAGCGGTCGTACGGTAGCTGCCCCCGTGGGCGATTTGTGGCGTTGGTCCATGCGACGAAATGAATCGGACCAACAGGACCCCGAGCAAGCGTGGCGACAATGGACACGGTGGTTGGTCGGCGAAGTCCCGAAACGCACCGAGATCACTGTGTCTGCAAGCCGCGACGCGTCTCAACCGACACGGATTTCCGTTATCGTTCGCGACGAGTTGTACATGCCGCTGGATAACGCGGACGTACAGTTGGAAATTCAACCACTGGAGGGCGAGCCGATACAACTTAAAGCGTCCGCCGATGTTGAACGAGCTGGATACTACCTTGCTGATTTTTGGACCAAGCAAACCGACGCCTTTCGCGTAACTGCTAATGTAATTGGCGTGGACGGTGAGCATCTGCCGCCAGACACCGCGGGCTGGGTTACTGAGCCCAAGGCGGCAGAGTTCGAGCAACTGCAAACAAATCGTGAACTGTTAGAAACCATTGCCAGCCAAACCGGTGGACGCGTACTTCGTGATAACGAACTTGATGCCTTTGCCGCCGAGTTGCCGCATCAAAAGGTACCGGTGTCGCAGGCTTGGGTGTATCCCATTTGGCATCAACCTTGGGTCATGCTGCTGGCAATCATTTGCTTGTGTGCCGAGTGGGGACTTCGACGTTGGAAGGGGTTAGCATGATCCGCAGTATCATGGTCGGTATTTTGGGTTTGACCCTGGCGAGCCATTTGCTAGCCCAGCCCCATATGATTGTGGTTGTTGGTGCAGAAGGAGAGCCAATGTACGGTGAGCAATTTGATTCTTGGTCTCAACAGTGGCGACAGTTGTGCGAGAAAGCGAATGCCGAGTTGACAATGATCGGCGGCAGTTCGCGCGTCGACAACGCGGACGACTCAAGTGATCGCGAGAAGTTGCAGCAACAGCTCGCTAAGTTATCCAAGTCCGATTCCTCCTCCGTTTGGATCGTGCTGATCGGTCACGGAACATTTTTGAAGGACCAAGCAAATTTTAATCTTGTAGGGCCAGACGTTTCCGCAAAAGATCTTAGCGAATGGTTGAAGCAAATTCCTGTACCCACTGTCGTTGTTAATGGAGCGTCGGCAAGTGGTCCATTCATCAATGCATTGTCGGCAAAGGATCGAGTGGTGATCACAGCGACGAAAAGCGGATTAGAAGACAACTTCGCTCGCTTTGCCGGATTTTTTTCTGCTGCACTCGCCAGCCCCACGGCGGACTTGGACCACGATGACGAAGTATCTTTGCTCGAAGCGTTCTTAAAGGCTGCGGGAGAAGTGGAACAGTTTTACGCCAGCGAAGCACGCATTAGTACGGAGCACGCGTTGGTGGACGACAATGCAGATGCACTGGGCACACCGGCAGACATGTTCGAAGGTGTTTACGCCAAATCACCCAAAGATGTACTCAAGCAAGCCGACGGACGACTGGCTGCTCAAACTGTACTGATTCCATCAAAAAATCGTTTGCCGTTCTCACCCGAAGAGCTGCAACGGCGAGCAGCGATTGAGCGCGAACTGGATCAACTTCGCGTTCAACGCAAAACGTTGTCCTCAGAACAGTATGACCAGCGGCTGGAGCAGATCTTGCTTCCCTTGTCGCAACTGTACCACGACGTCGAACGTCGCGTGACGAACAAACAGTAAATTCATTCCGTGGCGCACACCAAAGGCATTCATGAACTCGATCTTATTCCGTTGCATTTTCAAACACGCAGTTTTAGTTGCGGTTGTCATGACGTTGGGAACTGCGGGCACGACGCGAGCCGAGTCCAAACCAAACATCGTGTTCATGATTGCGGACGACTGCACGTTCCGTGATCTGGGTTGCTACGGCGGCCAAGCGTTCACGCCGAACATTGATAAACTTAGCGCCCAGGGAATGCGGTTCACTCGTTGTTTCCAGGCAGCACCGATGTGTTCGCCCACTCGGCATAACATCTACACAGGGCTGTATCCAGTCACCAGCGGCGCGTACCCGAATCATACGCACGTTCAAGACGGCACCAAGAGTATCGTTCAGTACCTCAAGCAACTCGGGTACCGAGTAGGCCAGAGCGGCAAAACTCACGTCGCTCCGGCAAGCGTTTTCGACTGGGAGAAAATTCCGGGAAGTAACAATCCTGAGTTTGACCAAGTAGATGTATTTATTGGCGAGTGTGCCAAGTCGGAACGTCCGTTTTGTTTACTGCTGTGTTCCAACGAGCCACACTCTCCATGGGATAAGGGCGATGCTTCGCGGTATCCGCCAGAGAAAATTGAGCTGCCATCTTACTTTGTTGATACGCCGCAAACGCGTGATGCAATGTCCAAGTATCTGGCGGAGATCACGTACTTTGACGGCCAGGTCGGTGAAGCAATGGGACTTCTCGATAAACACGGCGTCAGTAACAATACGCTGGTCGTCGTCGTCAGCGAGCAGGGCAGTTCGTTTCCGTTTGCGAAATGGACGTGTTACGATAATGGGTTGCAGTCGGCGTTGATCGCGCGATGGCCAGGAAAGATCAAGCCCGGAAGCGTCAATCCGGCAATGGTCGAGTACATCGATTTTCTTCCCACGTTTGTCCAGGCTGCTGGTGGTGTTCCCGACGTGTCCTTGCAAGGCGAGAGCTTGTTGCCTGTATTCGCTGGTAAACAAGACCACAAACAACACGTTTTTGGCATCATGACGACTCGTGGAATCAATGCAGGCTCGGATTATTTTGGTATTCGGTCGGTTCGTAGTGATCAATTCAAGTACATCTGGAATTTGACTCCGGACGCTGAGTTCAAGAACGCCTGCACGAATTCGCCGGAGTTCAAGAGTTGGCAGAAACTGGCCGCGACCGGCGACCGAGAGGCGATTGAAAAAGTCAAGCGGTATCAATTTCGTCCCCCCGTTGAACTGTACGACGTCATCAACGATCCTCTGGAGATGAACAATCTTGCCGGAGACGAAAAGTACGCGGACGTGCAACGGCAACATCGAAGCGAATTAAAACAGTGGATGGATCGCTGCGGTGACGAGGGTCAAGCAACGGAAATGCAGGCGCTCGAGCACATGAAACGCGGCGACAACACGAAGATGAAAAAGAAAAAGAAAAAACAATAGCCTTACAACTTAATCCTAATACCGTACTCCTTGAAAAGCCAACCTTATGAGACTCCTGCTTCTACTAACCCTGCTTCTCGGATCGATCGGGCTTGTAATTGCTCAGGCCGCTGAACCTGAATTTCGTTCGTTGTTTAACGGTATGGATCTGACCGGCTGGGACGGCAATCCGGAACTCTGGAGCGTCCAGGACGGTTGCATCACCGGCACAACGACGGGACCGGAACAACTTCAGTACAACCAGTTTTTGATTTGGCGCGATGGCATCGTAAAGAACTTTGAACTGCGAGCCAAAGTGAAACAGTCCGGCAACAATTCGGGCATACAGTATCGCAGCAAGGAACTCGCCGATGTCGGCAAATGGTCCGTCGGTGGTTACCAGTGCGATATTCACCCGACTGCGGCCAACAATGCAATGATGTACGGTGAAAAAGCTGGCGGTATTCTGGCTCAAAATGGACAAAGCGTAATCATCGATCCCGATGGCAAAAAATGGATCGTTTCTGAACACGAACCGGTGAAAGTGGATGTCGACCAGTGGCACGAGTACACGGTTATCGCTCAAGGAAATCATTTGGTTCATAAAGTCGATGGCCAAGTCACGATGGAGTTGCGTGACTTTGATTCAACTGAACGTGGTAGCGAGGGGCTGTTGGCGTTTCAGATTCACCGTGGTCCAGCGATGAACGTACAGATCAAAGACGTGATGTTCCGAGAGCTTCCTGCTGTTGATGTTCCCGCGTTCGATGATAAAACGGTGCCACCGGACGCAAAACTCGTGGAAGGGGCAAAGCCGAAAGATAAATCACCGGTCAAATCCAAGGTGAAAGACAAAGCAAAATCAAAAGCGAGTTGATCGTCTCTGGGGACATCCTACTTGCGAAGCTGCTGTGTCGAATACGTCGTGTGCAAATGTTGAAATTGGAAATATGAAAGCTGGTTTGAGCATTGGTGCCGTCGGCAGTTTGACGTGGACCGTTGATGCCTCGATGATCATCACTCTGGGAGGCGATTCACGGGCAACGGTGTTCTCGACACCGAATATGATTTTGCTGATGGAACGTGCGGCGCGCGAAGCGATTCGTGAGTTTCTTGAGCCCGGCGAAGAGTCGGTAGGAATCGACGTCAACATCCAACACATCGGCGCCGCTCCGTTGGGAGCAACGGTGCGCGGGATCGCCCGAGTGACTTCGATCGAAGGCCGCCGCGTCAGCTTCGAGGTCGAGGCCTGGGCCGGTACGCGTCAAATCGGTGTGGGCACACACTCACGTGCGATGGTGCTTGTCAGGCGGCTGGTCGATACGCTAAGTAAGTTGTCCAATGACGAGAGTTCTGCGATGAATCTTTCTGCGAATTATGGCCCATTGCCGACGTTCAATACGCTGTCGGTCGAGATTGCCAATCGCATCGTTACGGTAACACTGAATCGCCCAAGGTCGCTCAACGCCGTCAACGTGGAGATGACTTCGGAATTGGAGGCGTTGGTGGGTTGGTTGCTCGGGCATCCAGAAGATGTGCGGGTGGTTCAGCTAACGGGGGCTGGCAATGCGTTTTGTGCTGGCGACGATGTGAAAGAACTGCGAGGCCTGACGCTCGACGCAGCCCGCAGTTTGAGTCATCGCCAAGCCGACGTCTATCTTGCATTTGAACGGTTGCCACAGCCAGTGATCGCACTGGTCAACGGTGATGCTCTTGGCGCCGGTTGCGTTGCTGCGTACTCGTCCGACATGCGGATCGCGTCGCATTCAGCTCGCTTTGCAATGCCCGAGATTCGTTTAGGTTGGCCGCCCGGTTACGGTATCGCACAATTGACCGCATTGGTCGGCAAGTCGCGAGCGTTGGAACTTTGCCTGATGGGCGAAGCTATCTCTTCGGCACAGGCGCTACAGTGGGGGCTGGTCAATGAAGTCGTATCGTCGACGACTCTGCGCCAACGCGGGCAGCAGATTGCGGAGAAGTTATTGCAGATGCCGGCTGCGGCGCTGAGGGAAACCAAACGGCTGATCCATATCGATGAAGGATCTCTGCCAAAGATCGCCTACCGCGCCGACACCGACGCGTACGTTCGTTGCCTGGAGCTTCCCGATGCTCAGGAAGGATTGCTCGCGTTTGCCGAAAAACGCTCACCAAAATTCGAAGGCCGATAGAATGAGCGCTCAGCGTCGTTCTAAGGAACTGCCGACCTTTACGTCCCCAACTGAAAAATAATCGACCGATGGAACAGTGGATTCGCGATCTCGTAAACAATTGGGACTGGAGCGTCTTTCTTCCTGAAGTTTTGGGAAAAGCGACGGGGATCATCATCGGCGTAATGTTGAGCTGGTTCCTGTTGATTCGTCGGCGGTTGCAGTCGATGGGAAAACTGCAGCGAGGTGACTCGGATGACTTACTGTTCCAAGCCCATTATTTGCATCCGATTTCTGCTGACGATTCAGAGCATCGCGTCCAACTGTTATTTCGCAACGTTGCTGAAAAACGAACGATCGAGCAAGTTTACGATAACCCCGCGGCTGCAGGGATCATTCGGTCACTAGGCGATGAAACCTCCCTGAATCAACCCATTCTGCCGACTCAAGGAACGATCGGATTCGAAGTGCTCAATGACGCCGCTGGTTGGGTCAGCGGCACATTGGCGACATCCCCAAGCGAGCGATCAGTGTGGATGTTTTGTTTGACCGCCGAAGACCGCAAAGTCGTTCGTAAACGGTGTGTACGCGGCTTCTTGATTCGCGAAGACGACTTGCGGAAATTTCATGATTGGTCATGGTGCCAGAAAAACGTTTATGTTGAACGACCGTGGCATTGGTTCCGTGTCGTGGCATTGCACCGAGTCGCCAGGCTTTGGGCCGATCAATGTCGCATGTACTCGGGGCCCGGAAACCCTCAAGCGATGCCGCTGGTGGATAACCAAATCGGCCACCGCCGGATCGTTCCACTTTCACTGGGACTGGTTGCCAAGGAAACTCCTGTTTGCGAACCGTGTGCGATTGATTGGGCATCGCAATTGAATTCATTTAAGGTCGGCGAACTCACGCTGGAAAACGGTGAATTCGCCAAACATGCTATTGGCGACACTCTTCCTTAAAGGCTAATTCGACTGGGCAAAGCGGGGATCACCGGCGTCGGCGGGCATCGAATTATTCCACTGGAGAACTGCTTGGACAAGCCGCTCTGTCTCTTCAGGATGCTGTTCCGACACGTTCGTTGTCTCGCCCAAATCCAAGTTCATGTCGTACAACTGTGTACGTCCGCCGTCGTAGTCACAAAGCAGTTTCCATTTGCCGTCGCGAACTGCCAAGTCCGGCAGAGCCTGCATCCCGCGAAACTCTTTGCGATCCGGAGGCCGACGGAAAAAGATTGGTTTGGCCCGCGATTCACTCGACTTGCCCAGCAACACGTCCGCCAATTCTTCACCGTCAAAATCAATTGCAGAGGGAGTGGGGACACCAGCGATTTTGAGCAGTGATGGAACCAAGTCCATCGCGGCAAACACCGACGATGTATTCACCAGGTTCCGGCGATCTTCGGTAATCAGCCCCGGCGCCCAAACGACGAGCGGCGAACGGATACCGCCTTCGAATAATGTCGCCTTTCCACCTTTGAAGGGCCCCGCCGAGCCAGCACCTTTTTCCGGGCCATTGTCCGAGCACACAAGTATCATCGTATTGTTTTTCAACGCTGGATCATTCTTGATTCGATCGAACAACGGTGCAAGTTGCGCATCCATCTCCTCCAATACCGACAAGTATTTACCTCGCTGTGAATCATCCCAGCCATCGAGCGACGGAAACAACGGTGTATGAACATCATCCGGCCAAACATTGATGTAAAATGGCTGATCCTTTTTCTGTGCCGCGTCAATAAACTCGACTGCCTTATCAGCGAATCCGCCGGTGATCTTCGCTCGCAACATCCATTGAACAGGCTCTCCTAAGTTAACTGCATTCTCCCAAATACGTCCTCGTTTTACTTCGCCATTTTCTGTGGGTGTCTCAGTCATCGGAAGCAATTTCGCCCCCATCCCTTCAAAGTTCGTTAGGGATGTGTCGAAACCATAGGTCGAAATAATGGGTGCATCATTGACGTCTCGTTGGCCACCCATGTGCCACTTGCCGCAATGTGCCGTGGCGTAGCCGGCATCGTGCAGGATTCTGGCGAGCATCGGCGCTGTGGGATCGAGCCAGTCCGCAACACCACGATTCTTATTGTCCTGGCGATTGTTCAGAAACGATGTAATTCGGTGTCGCTGGGGATACTGTCCAGTCGAGATTGCGACTCGTGAGGGTGAACAAATCGGATAGTTCACATAGAACTGGTGAAAGCGAATTCCATCTTTTGCCAATGCATCGACGTTCGGCGTCGCTGCCTCGGTGTTGCCGAAACAGGAAAAGTCGCCCCAACCCATGTCATCAATGAACACGAGTACAAAGTTCGGCGACTGGGCATGCATCAAGGCCGGGCTCAGATGGCTCAGTACCAAGACAACTGCGACCGCAAATACAGTCCGAATCGGCAACAAGCTGACAACGTGTTCATACTTCATGTTCAGGTCTCAAGGGTGGGTTCGTAGGTCCGAAAGAAACGTTGCACCACATGATCCGTGATACATCTACCCAATCCTAAGAGCCTAGAAGCATGCTTTGCCAAGAACAATCCCGCGGAAAGAAATAAGTCGAGTTGTCAACGTGATCCGCTGGAGTCTCGTGAAGAGGTGACAAAAGACAAGTGGTGCTGACAATGACGCAAATGAAAACCGATCCATTCGTCACGAGTCAGCGGACCCAGAACCGGATGAGGCGGATGCAGTCCAGCGAATTCCTCGAATCGCAAAATGCTTTGAAGCAGTCGAAGTTTCTGGACCTCGAAATCCGCATCTGCGGCAGGTTCCAATTTGAAGCGAATTGCACTTGGGATCGGCAAGAATGGTGGAAATCGATACTGCGTGATGAACCAACGAAAAGGTCTGGCAAGTCGACGGAAGGTCTTCGGAAAGCCTGCCGGTAGTCCGTCAACTGATCCTTCGAAGGCGGCGGCCAAATGATAAAAATTTTGCGCTATTGACCAGTTCCCCAGAGTTCGATGACTGTCTGGTTTGATGAGCAGAACTTGTTCTCTCAAATCTTCGAGAGTCAAAAATCTCAACTTATGTCGACTACTTGATATCACCGGTGATTCTCGCGACTTCGGTATTAGACATACGGTCGGTGAAATTCTAACGACACTTGACTTGCCAGCAACCGAACGCTCGTTCGCTGGCGATGATCACAAATTAGGCCAGCGGCAGAACAAAAAAATACCTGTAATTTGGGGATTTAGCCCAGACCGATCTTTGCCAGTGCGGGTCTGGAGACCCGCTCAACCGGTAGATTTCTTACTCTCGCTCGCCGAAATACCACGACTTCCTAACTCTGGCGGGATGAGCAATAATACCACCTCGGTTCACCAGTCGCCCTAGATTGCCCATTGTCAACAGCGGTTTGCCGTATTATGACTCAGCTACCACGCTCATTAAAAATCCGCAACACTTTTAGCGAGAACGTCACTTGTTTGGAAAAGCGGCTGATGCTTGCTGGTGACGTTGCCGCCTGTGTCAGTCAGGCCGCGACAGCAGAGCCTAGTCAAACGGCAGCGCATGTCACTGCAGGAATATCCGCCGACGCTCGGTTAGCAGTGCGAGATGTTGTTTTCATTGATGCCTCGCTGGACAACATTGATTCGTGGAGTCGTTCAATTCCCTCGTCGGCCGAGTTGGTGTTGATCGATTCAAATAGTGACGCAATCGATCAAATGACGCGTGTCCTTGCAAGCCGCTGCGGCGTTTGCGCGGTGCACGTGATTTCCCATGGCAGCAAAGGAGTCTTGCAACTGGGTTCGAACCCAATCGATATCGATGTGCTGCGAGCAAGAGGCGAACAGCTTCGTACTTGGCAGTCCGCGCTCATGAAAGGTGCCGACCTACTCGTTTATGGATGCGATGTGGCAAGTGAAGCCGTTGGACAAGAGTTCCTGAGAGAGTTTGCTCGTTGGACCGGTGGTGATGTCGCCGGCTCCATCGACAGCACAGGTGCAACGGCGCGCAATGGCGATTGGGATCTGGAATTCCACGTTGGCAGCATCGAGTCGAATCTCGTCGTCAGCAACTCGTGGCGCGAGGAGTATTCATCGGTACTATCGAGGTCGAGACATGAAAACAATGGCGATGCTCGCAATCGAAGCAGTCGATATGATAGTGGCCACAATGGTAGCTCTCTGAGCGACACGCAGATTGATTCTGATTCGCGTGAGTCGACAATGGGTTACTACCGATCCATCGATGGTTCGTTCAACAATCTTCAGAATCCTGATTGGGGTACGGTTGGATCAAATCTGCTTCGAGTCGGTCCTGCATCGTACAGCGATGGGATCGAGACACCGGCGGGCGAGGATCGACCAAGTGCTCGCGAAGTCAGTAATGCGATTTCAGCACAGAAGCAAACCGAGTTTCGCAATGACAACGATCTTTCGGCGTTCGTTTATGTGTGGGGACAATTCATCGACCATGATTTGGATTTAACAGAACCTCCGAAAGAAAATGGCGATCCATTCCCGATTCCCGTTCCGGCAGGCGATCCGTTCTTTGACGTTTTTGGCACGGGCGAAGAGTCGATCGGATTAACTCGCTCCGCGTTTGACGAAGCAACGGGCGGTGATACGGGGCTACCGCGGGAGCATCTGAATGTGATCACGACGTGGATCGACGGCAGTATGGTTTATGGGTCCACCGAGGCACAAAATCAGTTGCTGAGAGAGTTCAGCGGTGGGCGGATGTTGGAGAGTGAAGGCGGATTCTTGCCGACTTCAGACGACGGGAGTTTTCTGGCCGGGGACATTCGCTTTGGCGAGAATGTGAACCTGACCGCGATGCACACGATGTGGGTGCGCGAGCATAACCACTGGGCTGCGGTGCTCGAACAAGACTTCCCCGAGTGGAATGACGAGCAGTTGTTTCAAGAGTCCCGAGCGATTGTCATTGCAGAGATTCAAGCGATCACGATGAACGAGTTTTTGCCAGCACTTTTGGGCGACGACGCAATCGCAGGTTACGCGGGCTACGATTGGACCATTGATCCTGCGATCGCTACTGAATTTTCTACTGCTGGTTTTCGCATCGGACACACGCTGCTTAACGACGAAGTTTTCTTCATGAGCGACGATGGCCAGTTCTTGCAAGAACCAATGTTGCTTGCCGACGTCTTCATGCAGCCTCAATTGGTAGCTGATTTCGGTGTGGACGCGTCAATCAAAGCAGCGGCATCGATTCAGGCGGAGACGATCGATACCCAGGTCATCGATAGCGTTCGGAACTTTTTGTTTGGTCAGCCGGGTTCGGGCGGTTTTGATTTGGTCTCGTTGAACATTCAACGTGGTCGTGATCACGGGCTTGCTGACTACAACACGACTCGCCAAGCATACGGACTTGAGCGAGTCAACGATTTTGCGGACATTACTTCGGATGCAGAGCTACAGCGAACGTTGGCTGACGTTTACGGATCAGTTGACAATATCGATCTGTGGGTCGGTGCTTTGGCCGAGGATCATCTGCCGGGAGCAGCAGTCGGCGAGCTTCATCAGAGCATGTTCGTTGATCAGTTTTTACGGTTGCGTGACGGCGATCGCTTCTGGTACGAGAATTTGTTTGCTGGCGAGCAACTCGACGACTTGCGCGCCACAAAGCTCGTTGACGTGATCCGTCGCACGACCGATTTGGACAACCTGCAAGACAATGTCTTTCACATGCGATCGGTGATCGAAGGGGAAGTTGCCGGAGCTGGTGCAGGTGTCGAGGTGTTGGTCCGAGACGCTGCGGGTGAAGAAGTCGGTCGCGTCTTTACTAACGAGAACGGCTACTACCAGTTCGGTTCCATTTCACGAGTCGGAAACTACACGGTCCAGCTGGCTGCGAACCCAGAGGCCGCATCTGCGTCCGCCAAAATCACACGCGGTGATGAATGGGTTTGGGCCAGTATCTTGCCGAGCGAATTGGTTTAGCAACTGTCCCGAAATAAATTCCTTTTCTAGCGGTAGTGGATAAGACCAATACCGCTACACATGAAGATTGCGTCAAGGAAATAGCGTCAGGCGACAAAGAATCGTCACTCTGACCTCAACCGCAACCGAAACCACGGCTTCCCTGCAAAGCGGGCACGAGCTAGGTTATCCGCTTGCCGAAAGTTGGTTGAGTCAGCAATTGTATTTCTGGGGATTCGTCCGTCATGGCCGCCAAAAGTGCCGCACACCTCGCTATCGATCTGGGCGCATCCAGTGGTCGAGTTATCTCGGGCTCGCTCGATGACGATAAACTTTCGCTTGACGTAGTCTATCGCTTTGCCAATGATCCGGTCCGTGTCCAGGATTCGTTGCAGTGGAATACGCTTGGGTTGTGGCAGGAGATCCTCAACGGATTGCGAGCGGCGAGTAGTGAAGTCCAGCAGATTGCCAGTGTTGGCGTAGATACCTGGGGTGTTGATTACGCGCTTGTGGATCGCCACAACCTCGTCGCAAGTCCCATTCGCTGTTATCGTGATGCGCGAACCCAGGGGATGCTCGAAGAAGCATGCAAGCTTGTTTCTCGCAAGGAGATATTCCAAACGACGGGCCTGCAATTCATGGAAATCAATACGCTGTTTCAGCTTTTTTCTGCGTCACGCTCTGGTGAAGAGTCGCTGCATTCGGCTGAAGCGTTCTTGATGATGGGCGACTATTTCCACTGGTTGCTTACGGGGCAGCGAAGTGTCGAGGCAACGAATGCTTCGACGACGCAAATGCTTGACCCGCGAACTAAGCAGTGGGCGAAGCCAATGTTGGAGCGACTTGGAATTCCGACCCATCTATTTGCGGAGCCCGTTGAACCGGGAACAGTACTCGGGTACATCCAGTCGTCAGTGACGTCCCAGACTGGGATCGATGGCGTTCAAGTAGTATTGCCAGCGACGCACGACACGGCGTCCGCAGTATTGGCGGTTCCAGCAGAAAACTTTGCACCGGCAAAACCGAATTGGTGTTACATCAGCTCGGGGACTTGGTCATTGATGGGCTGCGAGCTGGCTGCGCCGCTGATCAATGATCGCTGTGCTGAGTTGAATTTTACGAACGAGGGTGGCGTTCGTGGCAGCACGCGGTTACTCAAGAATATTGGCGGGTTGTGGATCTTTCAACAGATTCGCAAGTCCCTTGAACGACGTGAAGCGGCTGTGTCGTGGGAAGCGATGGTCAGCGCTGCGAATGCGTCGAAACCGTTTTCGTTGCTGTTGAACCCTGACGAACCGTCGCTGGTCGCTCCGATGGACATGATCGACGCGATTTGTGCTTATGCAGGTCGTACCGGGCAAGGCGTGCCGACGGATAATGCGGTGCTGTATCGCGCTTCGCTAGAGGGATTGGCTTTACGGTATCGAAGTTGCCTGGCGATGTTGGAGTCACTCGTTGGCAATCGCATCGAAGTGATTCATATTGTCGGTGGTGGCGTGCAGAACAAATTGCTGTGCCAGATGACGGCTGACGCCTGCAACCGCGTCGTTGTCGCTGGTCCCGTCGAAGCGACTGCAATGGGCAACGTGTTGATGCAGATGATTGGTACCGGTCGATTGCACTCGATCGACGAAGCCCGACAACTGGTTCGCCGCAGTGCCAACACCGTCCGCTACGAACCCAAGGCCCCTGAGTCTTGGCACGAAGCGGCAATGAAGTTTGAATCGCTTACTCGTTAATCATTAACTCGCCACAGTCATCTGATCATGAACTCACTCTCTGAACGCAAAGACGCGATCCGCAAGGCAGCCCATGCGGCGCGACGTGACCAACAAGACAAAGATACCGTCAGCCGGTCGATCACCGACCGCGTGATGCAGATGCCAGAGTATCAATCCGCCCACTGTATCATGTGGTACATCGACGTTCGCGACGAAGCACGTACGCGTCACGCGTTAGATGAGGCGATCGCGAGTGACAAGCGGATTGTGATTCCCTACTGTGTCGACGATGAATTAGAACTGTTCCACCTGGAGTCGATGGACGAATTGGCGACTGGGATGTACAAGATTCTCGAGCCGCGAGAAGACCTGCGTGAAGTTGCCGCCAAACGTGTCGACGTTAGCGAGTTGGATTTGATCATCGTCCCCGGTGTCGCATTCGATGCTCGTGGCGGACGCACAGGACACGGCAAGGGGTACTATGACAAGTTGCTCGAGAACGCAAAGCCGGAAACCCCGCTGGTGTCACTGGCATTTGAATGCCAGATATTCGACGAGATTCCCATGCAAGACCACGATATCTATATGGATAAAGTGGTTACCCAGAAGCAAGTCTACGAGGGTGTGGGGCGTCGCAAATGAATTTGCACGAGCTTGTTGAAGATACGTACGCCGAAGGTTTTCGCAGTATCTATGGCGAGATCCTGATTACGGCTCGCGATGAGCGGTGGCTGAGACACTGCGTGAACGCGGTCACTGGGCACGCATCCAGTACGATCCTGTGTGATTGCGAGTCGGGTGTTGCACAGTGGATCTCTGCCGACGAAGCAGCCGCTGGAGCGACCCCAGACGGTCGCATCGGTGCCGTCGTACAGTTTCATGTGCCGCGATTCCGCAAGGATCGACGCGAGCATTTAGAGAAGGTGATGATGGCTCGTATCAGTCAAAACGTGCTGACGTGTCCCACGACGAGTTGCTTTAACCGGCTGGATACCGAAGATTACTTCAAGCTGGGTCGAAAGATTGCGTTGTTTGGCGATCGGTATCAGTTTCGCGATACGCGTCACGGTGAACGAGGTTGGGTGATACCGATTCTTGGCGGCGAGTTTTTTCTGTCACGTCGTTTCGGTTTCCAAGATGGCGTGATGGGCGGAAATTTATGGTTTTTTGGACCAAGTATCGACGTCGCTGTGGACGCCGCTGAGCGTGCCGCGATCGCTGCGGAAGGGACACCGAACGTCGTTACAACATTTCCAGGCGGCGTTGCAGCAAGCGGCAGCCGTGCGGGAAGCAGTTACGATTTTCTAATTGCGTCAACCTATGCAGAGTTCTGTCCAACTTTGCGTACGAAACTGGGCGAGAAATCCAAGGTTCCACCGGGCGTCGAATGCATTATGGAAATCATTGTCAACGGCCGAGATTTGGAAGCATTACAAGAAGCCACACGTCGTGCGATCCACGCTGCAGCAAGTGTTGAAGGGCTGATTCGCATCAGTGCCGGTAACTACGGTGGCCGACTTGGCAAAACGTTTATCTATCTGCACGAGTTGCTATAGCCACGCGTCACTCTTCGGTTTGCGACGCCAAGAATTTCAAGTCATCGGACTCCGGTGCTTGAAGTTGCATTAGTTTCATCCCTTCCTGACGCAGAGTTTTTACGTACTGTGTTTCGCCAGCGGCTTTGGCGATTGCGGCCAGGGTCAACAACTCACGAGAGTTACGATCCGACTTGGGCGTTGTGGACTGTTTCATCACCGCAGCAGCTTGAGCCACTTCGCCATGAAGAAGCCGAGCAATGGCCACCGTCGTGCGGAATTGCGAATTGTCGGGAGCCGCCTGCAGAGCTTCTCCCGCGTATCGAATCGCTTCGCCAAGGTCACGAACGTCGTCACTGGGGCAAGTCGCGAGCAACCAAGCAAGTCGTTCCGTTGTTCTTGAATCACGGGTTTCGCCGAGTTTTATCCAGAAATTCCGAGCTTCGCGAAAATGAGTAGCCGCGTTGACGTTTCCATTGCGACTGGCCATGAGCCCACGTTGGTAGCAAACATGACCCAGCGCAGACGAATAGCGCGTGACATCTGGGAACGCGATCAGCAATTGGCGTAGAGTGCCCTCGGCGGCCTCGAACCCCGCATCCGCTTGATCCGGTAGATCGATCAGGGTGCCAGACAGATGGCTTTGTGCGATCGCAAGGCGTTCAAAGTAGTCGGCTCGCTCAGGAAACTGTTCCGAGAGACTCTGGTAGGTCCGAATAGCATTCGCCGTTGACGCTTGAGCTGATTCACGCTGCCCCAACAGACGTTGCGTTTGTCCCAGTGCGTCTTGGCAGGCAGCCCATTGATCGTTATAGCGGACAATAGTTCCATAACGAGCCCTCAGTCCCTTTATAATCCCATCCGCTTCAACTAGAACGTCGAGGCCATCGTGACAATGCTCGGACTCCAACAGCGCCAACCCTAGATCGGTTAACGTGAGCGATAGATTCTCGCTGTAGGCAGGCACGTCCGGCATCGCAGTAACGATCGCCCGATAGTGCGATACGGCTTCACGAAGCATGGTCAACTCGACGTCTCGTCGGCCCGCATCGCGTTCAACAACCGTGCTCGATACAAGAACCGACGACAGCGAATCGAGATACTCTAGGTTGTCAGGTGAGCGGCGAACAAGTTCGGAGGCGCGAGTGGTGGCGCGTTGAAAAAAATCGCGGGCGGAGTCCACCGATCCCGTTTTGGCATGGATGCGACCCAACAGATTTTCGGTCGTTACTGCCGCCAGGTTGTCTTTTGCTGTCGCGATACCCTCCAGTGTCTGGTACCATTTCATGGCCTCGGAGAGTTCTTCAGTTGCCTCGGTGAAGCGGCTTTCCTGAGCGTAGAGCTCACCGATGTTCGTTGAAACAACAGCCAATGCGCGACGAACATCAACGGCATCGGTAATACGTGCCATTTCAGTTAACGACGTTCGTGCTTGCGTGTACTCCTTCATCGCATCGCTCGAACGGTTCTGGTTCACCCAAGCGATACCTGTTCGAATTCGTGTGTTGGCGGATTCGATGGCGTATTGCATTTTCAAATCCTGGAAGTCATTGGAAAGGGTGCGCGAGGCCAACACCTGTTGTGCTTTGGTGTAATGCTCAATCGCCGCCGTGTAATCCTCTTGCAATTGCGACAAGTCACCCAGTCGCGACAGCGTGCGAGCGCGTTCTAGTTCCAAGCTCGGATCACTGCTGGGATCTTTCGCTAACTTGGCATAATCCTCTGCGGCTACCGTCAGCAGTCGACGCCGAACGGATTCTGTCGCAGGAAAGAATCGTAACGCGTCGTCACTTTGGACTAGAAACGTGTCAATGGTTTCACGCGACATCCGCAATCTCGCAATTGCATCATCACGAGCGGTAGCTTCATTCTGACGAGCAACAATCTCGCGGTTTTTGGCCCCTGTTTCAGCAATCTTCGCCCGTTGAATTAGCGTTGCGGCGATAACGGAAACCAGCGTGATACAAAGTAGAGCGAATGCACCGGAGACAGTCCAACCGCGATGCCGACGAATCAGACGCCCGGCCTTTTCTAACAGTTGCTCATGCTCTTGGTGCGAGTTGACGGGCTCGTCGCTCATCCAGCGATCAACATCATCCGCGAGTTCAGTTGCACTCTGATAGCGATCACTTGGCGACTGGGCCAACGCTTTACGGACGATGGACACGAGCGGTTTGGGAGCAGTCGGCGCAACCTGTGCGAGATCACGCGTTTCTCCTACTCGGACTTTACCGATGATCTCCACCGCTGACTTACCCGCAATCGGGTGCTCACCGGAAACAATGTGAAATAGGATTGCACCAAGACTGTAGATATCCGACGCTGGAGTCAATTCGTTGTGAAGTCCGAGTGCCTGTTCGCTGCTCATGTACATCGGAGTTCCAACTGCTTGCCCAATGCTGGTGTGCAGCCCGCTTCCAGTCAACGAAAGAGTTTCGGGAGTTGCTTCGGTGAGTGTCGGCTCGTTCCCGCTTGGCGACATGATTTTTGCCAAGCCCCAGTCAACAACGAGCGTCTCGCCGTATTGCCCCAGCATCACGTTGTCGGGCTTCAAATCGCGGTGCAGGATACCGCGTTGGTGCGCGAATTGAATCGCATTGCAAACATCGACCAAGCGACGCAGCAGCATCCGAAACTCGCGGCTGTAAAAATCAACTGGAATTTTCTCTCGCTTGGGCTTACGACCTAACTTTATCCCCTTCTTGTTGCCGGCATTGGCTTCGGAAGGAAGATCGCGGTAATGCAATCGTGCGATTTCCTCTGAAAAACTTTTGCCACGAATGAACCGCATCGCGTAATACGGGTGCCCGTCCTTGGTCTTGCCTAAGCCGTAAACGGGAACGATACCGGGGTGCTCCAGCGAGCCTGTCACTTCGGCCTCAAACACGAACCGCGCCCGGCTGGCCCGATCGTTTGAGAAATCTGGGAGGATGCGTTTTAGAGCGACGGTTCGACCGAGTTCCGTATCCTTTGCGCGGAAGACGGCCCCCAGTCCACCTCGCGCGTGCAGGTTGAGCGATTGATATCGCATCGAACCATCACTTGCTGACTTAATCGGTTTACTAGCCGAGGGTGGTTCACGACGATGATCGTTCTTGGAGTGAACTGCTGCGGAGCTGGCTCGCTGTTGAGACTTGTTGCCCGATCGCCAGGTGATGGCTGACTTGATCACGTCCTTCAGTTCAGGCGAGCGGTTAATGTAGTCGTCCTCGGACAGTTGGCGATCGTGAAGTCGCCGCTGTTCCAGATCGACTAACAACAACTGAAAGGCAACGTACTCCAGTTGGCTAGGACTGGCATCCTTAGGCAGATAATCCTCGATTCGCGGCTCCAAGCCCTGCTGCCATGCCTGTGAAAAATCGTGACAGATCGATTTAACGTGCGTCTGGATTTCTGGCGCGATTGTTTCATTGAAGCGATGTTGCGAGTCATCAGGTTGGTAGGGACTCGAATCAATCGTATCCAGCGGTTGGTCACCGGATGCATCATCGTCGACCGGGTCCAGTGTGTTATCCAACTGTGAGGACGCCGGGCCAAGAGTCGGTTCAAGATCGTCGTAAATAAACGAAGGATCGTCTTGGGTTGCGGCAATGTCGTTGTCGCGTGAGTAAGCCGTTGCGCCGATTGTCGATAACGGATCAACTGTTTCCAGGATCACGTCGTTCTCTTGATTCGCTTGCAGTAACTGAGCCACAAGCAGCCGAATCTGCTGCTCAAGCGACGCGTCACCGTGTGAACAGGCTAGCAAGTACTGATTGCGTTCGCTCTCATTCAACGACAGCGCGGTTGCGGCAAGTTGTGCAGCAGTAAGTTGCGAATCGTGCATGTTGTGTCGATTTGTACTCCCAATCCCACTTTTCCACATCAGACACACGATACTTTGGGAAGATCTCTTTTGTGAGCGGTGGGACGGCGAGAGTTCAATTTTCTTGCAAGCGGCTCGCTCAGATTGGAACCAACCGACTCGTAACCGCCGGTTTAGTACGTCCAGTCAACGCCGACATAGGCGTTAATCCCAGGTTGCAAAACCTGCAAGCCATTGGGAGAGCGGAAGTCCAGGTGTTCACGGTAGGCTTTGTCGGTGAAGTTTTCCAAGCCCGCGACCAGCGTCAGACCTTGCACATCGCGAGGCTGGTACATGCCGCGAATATCCCAGACGGTGAACCCCGGCGTGGTGGATTCGAGCAAGCTTGTTGCGACACGATCTTGATTGTCAACAATTCTGGCTGCCAGCTCCATGTTCCATTGGGGTTGCCGGGCGGGATCGCGAAGTCGGACGCCGGTTCGAATTTCAAAGGGCGAGATCCCCGGCAGCGGCTCAGCTGCGGCACCGAGAATGCCGCTAAAAAAACCACGTTGCTGACCAGCTACTTTGTCGGAAGCATTTCCAGCCGCCCCTTCAGTGGTTGCAAAGTCTCCGTTGCGTGTCCGGTCACGTCCATCCACACCACGAAGAGTCATGAATGGTGTCAGCGTTGACTTGGGAAACAATTCCGCAAACGCCTCGCCGCCGGCAAGCGTGGCGAGTGCCGTGTTCACATATCGCAAGCTGACTTGCTGAACCGGGCCAGTCGGTGTGGCGCGTCGAACCTCGGTGTTTTCCAAAGTAATATAATCCATCGCCCAACCATAGAAGCCACGGACGCCGCCACGAAATACATCACCGTTGTAATCTAACGTGATATCGGATTGGATCAGCTTTTCTGTTTTCAGCAGTGGGTCACCGGTGACGCTGTTGAGACCGTTTTGCAGAATCAGCAAGAAGGGTTGAGCGGCATACAGTTCTGTCAGTGTCGGCGCTCGCTCGGCGAACCCTACCGAGACCGTGCTCACTAACGACTCGCCATAATGCTGATCGATACCGGCATAAATGCTGCCAAGCAATCGATCCGTTTGGGATTGGTCAGTGCCGACGATTTCGTTGTACGAGGCAGCGTCTTGAGCCAGTCCCACTTCCGTTAGCTTGTTCGGATCGTCGACGATATCTGTCTGCACAAAGTCAAGGCGACCGCCGGTGCGAAAGGTAAAATTGTTCAGGTCCTCGCGGTACTCGGTAAACAATCCGGGGTTGACTGCGAACGAGCGGGGTATTGGTGAATTGCGATCATTCAACTGGATGGCGGGAATGCCAATCGTACGCACATCAGCGATCTCATTTAGCTCCTGTTTGACGAATCTCAAGTCGTGGCCGATCGTCAATTGATAGTTACTTGACTGGCCCCACGACATCGCCCGACGATAACCGGTGGACATTGAATCAACATCCGTGACGCCTTGATAGTTCACGATGTTTAGCAGCGGAAACTGATTGCGTTTCGCTGGGTTTTGTGCGTCACCTTCGAATACCGTTCGGTTGTACCACAGCTCGGTCTCGGTACGATCGGCTAGCGCTGCGTGTTCGTCGATGTAAGTAATCCCGTAGGCGTCCGTGACTAAGAAGTCGATATCAAATACATAGCCGGGAAACTCAACATCGGTTTGATCCAATCGCAGCAGCGAGAACTCAAGGCTGCGGCCATCACCGAGATCTCGTCCCAGGGCAACTGCGAATTCACGGGACTCGTAACCCGAGGGCACCTTGTTTCCGGCTCCGGTGCGATAGTTGTCACCGGTGCGATGCGAGTAACTCGCACGAATGCCCCAGTCCTCGCCGCCACCCCATAAACTTTGTTGCCCCAGATATTGGTTGCCGTTGCTGTTGTGGTCAAAGCTCGATCGACCATGCCACTCGTTGCCAAATTCACTGCGCGGCGATTTAAGCAATTCAAAGTCAACGAATTGGAAACCAGGTCCATACAAACTGCTATACGGCCCTGGGATGATTATCGATTCTGAAACTAACCGCGAATCGATCTTGCTGACCGCCGTATCCAAGTCCGCGCGTGCGGGAACCCAGTACGAACCCGACGATGCCAATGAACCGATTCGGCTGCCGCGAACTCGGGGGTCGTTCACGATCGGTGTCCGCCGCTGGACTTCGACGCTTGTTGCGGATGACGATTTTCGCAACAGACTTCCCAGGTCCGTCGAAACTAAACCGTTGGCTTGCTCGCCCGAGACCGCGTCGACAGCAAAGGAACTAATGTCCGAATTGGATTGCCGCAACAGACTTTGGTTCAGTCCCGGCTGCTGGAACAATCGTGCCTGCAACGTCGCTGCCTCAGGAGCTGCGGCCTGCGTCGACGGCTGGGCAACGGCACGCGGCTCCAAGTACGGCGTCGGCTGCATCAGCATTGTTTGCCTCAGAGGCGATGTATCGCGGCGAAACTGATACGATTCCTCGCGATACTCTTGCTCGAACATCGGAAAATTCGCCGTTTCCTCATGTTCCACCTGCGAGACTGGCTCAGCTTCCATTTCGTCGCGCAGCTCTTCCGTGGTGCGTTCTGATGTGACGGACCTTTCGTCCGCCTTGTCCGAGAGGTAACCGTCGGGAATCAGGTCCACCGGCGGGGCTGCAGCGACGACTCCACCAAGGTTCATCAGCAACAAACCCAGCGCAAATCGACGGTATGAAGTTGGCACGTGATGCACCGGAGTTGTATGGCGTAGGAATGTACCCTACTGATTGATCGGTAAAATCCTCACGATCGTTACAGTCGGTACTCCAAAAGCGTCAAAACTCCGCCAATCTGCCCATCTTTACACCTGAAACCCGAGAACACAGTCACCGGGTTGCTGGATTAATCCGCACAGTCCTTTCTGGACAATCGGATAGCGGCTTCTTACAGTGGTATCACTGCCAGACCCAAGGGGGGTTTGGTGTCGGTTCGCATGGACTGGAAGTGAACTGCAACAGCAATGGAATGAATTTGCGATTGACTGAGTTATCATGCGTCCGAATTCGCGAAATCAGCTTGTGTCTGCACGTCATCATTTGCGGGTTTCGCAGGGCAGGCATCGGGACGCGCGCTTACGATTGAAGTACGAATTGCTCGAACAGCGATACATGCTGGCGGGTGACTTCGACGAAACGTTACAGCCTTCCGAAAGCGTCAATTGGTTTGCGGCTGATTCGGCGATCACTCGCGTTCCACTGGCTCAACTTGCTGCTGTTGACCGACCGCTAGGAGTCGGTGTTGCTGGGCCACGCGAACTCGCATCGGGCGAGTGGATAGTCAAGCTCAACGCCCAGGCAAGCGGCAGCGTTTCGCAACTCTTTGAATCCAATCGCCTGCTTAGCGATGGCACGAACGAATTCCTTGTTATTCGCGGCCTGGGTGAAGAAGGCCTGTTGCTGGTGCAGGCGAAAGGCCCATCGCGACTGGACATCGAAACGAGTTTGTTGCTCAATCCAAACGTCTTGTACCATAGCTTGAACGAACTAATTGAAGGCCAACTGGAGCCCGATGACACTGAGTTCTCGAACATGGTTGGGCTGAACAATGAGGGCCAGTTTGATGCCAAGCCAGACGCCGATATCAACGCGCCGCAAGCCTGGGATCTGACCACCGGAAGTGCAACTGTCGTTGTCGGCGTGATCGATTCCGGAATCGACGCCATGCACCCGGACCTGTACCAAAACGTGTGGCTGAATCAAGGAGAAATTCCTGTTTCAAAACGGGCGACTTTGATCGACGTTGATAACGACGGACTGATCACTTTTTACGACCTCAATGTAGCCGCCAATTCCAGCGAAGTGCGTGATCGTAACAACAGCGGATACATTGATGCGCTCGACTTGTTGGACGATCCGCTGTGGGCTGATGGACTGGATACTGACGGCAACGGATTCAACGACGACTTTTATGGTTGGAACTTCCGCACGGGCTCCGGCGAGATTCAGAACAATCCTCGTGACGTGCTCGGCCACGGTACACACGTCTCCGGAACGATTGGGGCTGTCGGTAACAATGACCAAGGCGTCACCGGGATCAATTGGCAATCGTCGATCATGGCACTGAAGTTTCTCGATGAGAACAACCAGGGCGACACCGGCGCTGCAATAGCAGCCATCAACTACGCCACGATGATGCGCACCAAGCACCGCGTGAATGTGACTGTGACGAATAACAGTTGGGGCCAGTCCGGCGGGGAAAACGAGTCCTTGAAAAAGGCCATCGCCGATAGTGGCGAGGCCGGAATCCTGTTCGTTGCGGCGTCCGGAAACGGCAACGTCTTGGGCCAAGGATTTGATATCGATCGGGCACCGTTTTATCCAGCAAGCTACGACCTGGATAACATCATTGCTGTTGGGGCCAGCGACACACTGGATAAAGTTGCCCGCTTCTCCAACTTTGGTCCCAAGAGTGTCGATATTGTTGCTCCAGGTGTTGGCATTCTCAGTACACTTCCTGGTGAGTTTATTGATGGGCAGTATGTCGGACGATACGGCACCGCCAACGGTACCAGCATGGCGGCGCCTCATGTGGCCGGCACCGCAGCACTAATCCAGGCTCGCTTGCCTGGTGCGACGTTAGGCGAAGTTCGCGCAGCGATCATTAACTCCGCTGAAACTCACAAGATCGCGATCAATCAAGTTTCCAGCAATGGACGATTGGATGCGTTTGCCGCACTCCAGGACGATGGGTTTGCACCGCGAAGTAGCCTATTGCCTACGGCACTGATCGAACCATTCAACGAAGCCGATGCCGAATCGCCGTATATGAAAGACGAACCGAACGACACGATCGAAACAGCTCAAAACGTCGATTCAGGCCCATGGAACCAAAACTTTCGACCAGACATCATCGATAGTAGCTTTCAACCGCACCTTTCCATCACCGTCACCGGCGACGGCTCGGTTGACTTTTACCAGTTCACCGTCAGCAATCCAGGCGACTTTGCATTCTTTGATATCGACGGTGTCAGTGACGCCGATTTCGATCCCACATTGACGCTACTTCAGAGCGATGGAACGTTGCTGTTCACATCGTTTGATCAATTCTCCATTGATGAAGGCTCAACGCGTCTTTCTGATCCGCTGATTTATTATTCGTTTACAAATCCCGGCATCTACCAACTTCGAGTTACGTCGGGACCGTTTGGCGAACCGGTTCCCAGTGGTGCATCCTACAAACTCCACATTTCCATCAGTAACCATCCGCTGGCCCCAGCAGATGTACTCGAAAATCTGTTTCCGGGACAAGGACTTGCCGGTACTTTCGCCAATATCGACTCCGTGACGACTGCGCCCTGGAATCGATTCAACGATGCAACGATCACTGAAAGCACTTCCTTACCACACTTGTCGATTCGCGGCACCGGCGACGATACGGCCGACGTTTACGAATTCTCAGTCGCCTCACCCAACACTCGCGGCGTGTTCGATATCGATAACTCCTTCTTCGATGCAACCCCGTTAGAATTTACCAACGAGTTCAATACGAGCATAGAACTTGCTCAAGATTTGGACTTGGCTCGTTGGTCTCTCAACGACAACTTTAGCGAAGTGGAAGACCCATCAATCCCATTTTCGTCGGTCTTCAAAAATGGGTTTGAGGAAAAGTATTATTACAAGTTCACCGTGGACAATCCCAACAGCCGGGCGATATTCGATATCGACCAAACGTTCGGGACGTTCGATGCTACGTTGCGATTGTACGCAACCGATGGAACGCTACTGGCAACTGGTTTCGACAACAGCAACTTAGATCCATTTTCCTTTGAGTTTTCCGACCCCTACCTTGAGTATGTGTTTGCGGACCCAGGAGTCTATGTCATCGAAGTCTCATCCGGTGCATTCTTTGAAGGTATATTTGGGCAGTACATATTAAGAACGTCTGTAGAGGGCCATTCGTTTACACCAGCCTTCAACCCCACACTGACGCTGCACGGTGCCGACGGAACCATTCTTGCCACAAGTTTTGATCAACCGCTTGACGTTCAAGGTAATCCAATCATTGATCCGGGATCGTTTGTTGGCACCGATCCTTTGATCGACTTTACTTTTTCGGATGCTGGCAATTACTACATCACCGTGACGTCCACGGAACAGTTCCAACCGATCCCTCGCGGGGCAGGATATACGTTGCATGCATCCATCGCCGGTCACGCCACTGACGCTTCGATATTACAGAACGTAGTTTCCACAGTGACATCCAATCAGTTGGAGTTGACCGTGGTCTATCGCGACCTGCGAATGATCGACATTAGTACGATCGACAACAAAGACATATCCATCACTCGCAGTGCAACCGGCGAAACATTCTCTCCTGTTTCTACCTCAATGAACGCTAGCGACCCCAACGCGGTAGCGGTGACTTATTTTGTCGCTGCTCCTGGAGGTTTCTGGGATCCGTTGGACTTCGGTGACTACGTTGTCACGCTGAATCGCAATGAAGTTCGCAACCAGACCGAGCCGATCGGTGTTGCCGCCGTAGGTCGAGTACTTGGCACGTTCCAAGTACGAATCGCGGATGGATCAAGCGTCATTGTTTCGACCACGGACGATACGCCGGATGCAAATCTACTTGACGGTCAACCGAGGGACAGTTCTGGCGAAATCTCGCTTCGCGCAGCAATTCAAAATGCCAATCGCAGCACACTGCCGTCATTTATTTTCTTGGAAAAGGGTGTCTACAAGTTAACAATCGATAAAGTAACCGATGGTAGTCCGGACGGAGCGAGCGGCGATTTGGATATCCTGCAGGATATTACCATCGTTGGAACAGGCCCAGGAACGATCATTGACGCCGCTGGCCTCGATCGTGTGTTTGACGTTCATGCCGGAGCTCGGTTTACCCTAATCGATGCGACGATCCAAGGTGGAAATGCGGATCTCGGCGGCGGTATTCGCGTCATCGAGCGCAGTACCCAACAGTTCCCCGTGGTTGCCAATCCAATTTATGCTTTCGATTTTTTTAGCACAGTAGAAAACGCTCTAAATATTGACGACGCCCAAAACTGGGATAGCCAACAAAACTTCCAGGTTCTCAATAGCGAGACGATCCCGCACACGACAATATATACTGATAGTTTTTTTGGTGACACTCGTTTCTTCGAGTTTGACGTTGCAACCGATGGAGCGCAAGCGTTTTTTGACATCGACAGTTTCCACCAATCAACGACTGGCGAATTTGAACCTAACGACGACTTTTCGATCGCACAAGACATTGATTTCGAAAGGTTTAGCAACGCCATGGATTCGGCGATTACCGACTCGACCACTTTGCCGCACATAACGATTTATGGTGGTGGCGACGAGACCCTAGATCTGTTCAAGTTCACAGTCCCATCGGCCGGTGCTCGCGGTGTTTTTGATATCGACTACACATACGCGGCCGTTGATGCTGTTGATATGACGTTGACGTTATATTCCGAAAACGGCGCCGTCTTGTTTACAAACTTGGACCGCAGCTCTGGCGATGGCGTTGATGCCGGATCAGTATCCCTCTCGGATGCATTCCTTGACATAGTCTTTCCTGCTGCCGGGACGTACTTCATTGAAGTGTCATCCGGCCCCAACTCAGATGTCGTTCCCTTCTCCCACCAGTATGCTTTGCATGTCTCTATCGAAGGTCACGCACAACAGACCGTCTTCAATGAATTAACTCTTTTAGATGGAAATGGAATTGAACTGGCGTCAACTGATGGGACAAACAATGGAGTAGTTTTCGACCCAGACGATCCGAATGTCGCGTTCCTGGCATATACGTTTCCTATTGCGGGTACGTACTACATTGAGTTGGATTCGAATGCCAGCTTCGTCAGCCTGAACGTATCGGTGGAAGGCCATCCCATCAATACTATTAGTGTTGACGTTGGCGAAGGTTTTGCGGACCTTTCCCGAGTTCAAATTCGCGAAAACATAGCGAATCAAGGCGGCGGTATCGCCAACAGCGGCACCCTGGTTGTCAGTAACTCGGTGATCGCTGGCAACACGTCTGTTCTACGAGGTGGCGGGGTTGCCATACTGGCCGGTGGTGTTGCCACGATCGACGAAACGACAATCGACCAGAATTTGGCAATCGACCATTTCGCAGCGGCAGTCTACTCCGAAGGACAGTTGACCATCGATCGCTCGACAATTAGCCATCATAACGATCTACAGGCAAATACAACCATCGAAATTGACTCTGCAGACAATGGCTCCGGCTCAGCAATGATCCGGCGTTCGACGATTTCAGGAAACTCTGGGATCCAATTGCTGAAGGTGCTCGGCGCGGGCATGGTCGATCTAACCAACGTCACGATCGTTGATAACAATGTCGGGGATGCGGTCGTCGTGGATGGTAACCCGCTCTCAATCGGTGCCGATACAGTATTTTTCGACATCGAGCCCAACGATACGCCCCAGACTTCGCAGGATATCAACGACGCCCAGTTCTGGAGTCTGGACGATCACCCTAGCATCTTGGACAGCACACTGATTCCTCATACTACGATTGTAGGCGACACAGGGGACCTCACTGTCGATGCCTTTAGTTTTACGGTCGCCAATTCAGGCGACCTCGGGATCTTTGATATCGACGATTTGGTCATCCAAGATTTTTTCGATGCTGAACCAAATGATTCGATTGCTACCGCTCAGTCTTTGGACACAACCAGTTGGAGTCGAATACACAGTTTCGAGATTTCGGACTCCGAGCTTCTTCCACATATTACGGTGATTGGTAGTGGCGATAATACAGTCGACTTTTATCAGTTCAATATAGAGAATCCGCTTACCCAAGCTATATTCGATATTGATGGGACGTTTGGGACGTTTGACGCGACGCTGGATTTGTATACTGCGGATGGAAATATTATTGCTTCCAGCTTCGATCAAGGTGACGATCCAGGTTCGTTCGACGTGACCGATCCGTTTCTGTCGCATTTCTTTGACGAACCAGGGACTTATTATCTGGGCGTGACGGCCGGAGCAGGCTTTGCTGCGATTCCTGAGTTTGCGACCTATCAATTGCATGTATCGGTCGATTCTAAACCGACTCCGTCGTTGACGGTCATTGATCCTGATGGGGATGTCTTGGCAACGAGTAGCAATCCGTTCTTCTTTGGCTTCCCGGACTTTGAAGATCCGTTTTCACCGAATTTGAATGTTTTGTTTCCAGTTTCAGGTACCTATACGGTGCTTTACAATGGTCCGCGGACCTCATACGTGTTGCATACATCGATCGAGAACCACGCCATTCGTTTGGCACCAGCGTCCGTCGCGATCTCCAACAGTCTAATCGCTGGCAATAATGGTTCAGATGTGACGTTGCTATCGGGAAGCCTTTTCTCCGGTGGTCGTAACTTACTGAGTACGCTCGGCGCGGGTCCAACGGGCATTGAGTCGACGATTTTTAGTTCCAAGTCTCTGGACGTTATCCAAAACAACGCCTCGCAGTTCGTGGGGCCGTTGGCGGATAACGGAGGACCAACGCTGACGCATTCACTTTTGGCCGGTAGTGCCGCGATTGACCGTGGACCAGCGATCGGCGGACTCATTGTTGAGTCGGAACCAAATAACGGCAATTCACTTGCGGACGCTCAATCATTAGAGAATCCACCAGAATGGATTCGGCTCGTCGACTTTGATCCAAATGTTCCCTTGGGAGGCCAAGTTGCGCACGTGACCATCCATGGTGGTGGTGATGGTACGTTTGATTATTACTCGTTCAGCAACACGGTTCCAAACAGTCGTTATATTTTCGACATCGACGTGGATCGCGACAACAGCTCGTTGTATGACACCGAGATATTCTTGTTTGATGAGTTTGGCAACTTGCTGGGAACCAACGATATCGCACCGTTTCCTGATCCAGGCAGCAGTTCATCGTATGAATCATACCTTGAACAGGTCTTGCCAGTTGGCAATTTCATTCTCGGAGTTGGACGTTATCCCTCGGATGCTTCGAGTACAGCGTGGCAGATAGGTTTTATCCCCGAAGTTACCGACAGTGAGTTTATCCCGAATCTATCAATTTTTGGGATAGGAGATGGAACCGTGGAGTATTACCGTTTCGACGCTACCGCCGGCGCACGTGGGGTCCTAGATATTGATTATCCTTTTAGTGGCGACGATTCGTTTAATCCTACTCTGACGTTATATGACCCATTTGGAAACGAACTGGTAACTAGCACCGGACAAAGCGAGATCGACCCGGGTTCTTTTTCACTTGACGAACCGTTCATCGATTTCATATTTCCAACATCAGGCTCATATTTTGTCGCCGTTTCCGGTGGCCCGAACTTAAGTCCTGTTAATATCGATTCTTCCTTCGTTTTAAATTTTTCGGTAGAGGGCCATACTGCGGTTCCTGGAATCGGTTTTTTCAATCCAAGTTTTGTCAATGTGTTAAATGACTCAATTGCGTCGGCATATGACTTAGAGGATTCGGGAGGAATCTCGGGTTCGCCGTTAATGTTCGGCGACAATTACACGTTGCATATCGTAGGTGAGAATCATCCGTCGGCTAGCGGGTTCGTTAGCGATCAACGCGGCATCTCGGTCCAGGCAGATGGCGATGGCGACGGTTTGCCATCGAGCGATGTCGGGGCCTTCGAGCGATCACAAGGTTCGATCGAGGGCTTTGTGTACTTTGATCGTGATAGTGATCGTGCTCGCGATCTTTCCGAGCCCGGACTTGCTGGGCGTACACTCTTCATCGATCGCAATCAGAACGGCGTCTTTGACGAGGGTGAGCCCACAACAGTGTCAGAGTCCGATGACCCAGCGACGGCGCATGTTGTTGAATCCGGACACTATCGGTTCGATAACGTCGATGCGGGAACTGTCGTGATTGGACAACAGTTGCCGGATAATTTTGTGGCGACGGAACTCGGTTCTGGAGCGATTGAACGTGTGAGCCTCACGCCAATGGAAAACGTCCCGTCAGGAGTCGAGTCTGCATTTGATAGTTTCGGTCCTTCTCTTAGCGGCGATGGTCGGTTTGTTGTTTACGGCCAATACACTGATTCAACAAACTCCGCGGTTCAGTACCTATTGAATGATCGCCAGCGTAACGTTACCGAGGTCATTCCGATGCCTCTATTGGATGCTGTGAATGCCGGTTCGGTGGGTTTCCTGGAGGTTGAGCCGAACGACGCTCTGGCGACGCCCCAGAACATTGATCTCGCACCTTGGAGCCTCTCATTCAACGCGAATATCACCGAAAGTACGACGATTCCTCACCTAACGATTATTGGTACCGGCGACGACACTTTCGATTACTTTGAGTTCAACGTTGCCGAGGCAGGCTCGCGAGGCATATTTGATATTGATGAAGTTTCAAATTTTGGCCAAACATTCGATACTGAGTTGTTCCTATTCGACGAGTTCGGCAACCTGCTGGCTGGCAACGACGACCAGCACGACGGTGGCCTAGGGAGTTCGAGTGGCGTTGACTCCTATATCGATTACACTTTTGCGGCGCCAGGGACTTACGTCGTAGCAGTTGCAAAGTTCAATTCGTTTGGGGAGTTCGGCACTGTCACAGGAGCAGCGCCTGGTTTCGGCGATGGTTACACGCTGCATGTTTCGATTGCAGGGCATGTCACAGCAGACGCCACCGGCACTTTGGATGCTCCCAGTATCAGCGACGACGGGAATCTGATTGCCTTCGTTTCAACTGATTCCAGCGGCAGCGGATTCAGCAATGTGTTTCTGTATGATCGAACACGAGATGAGATTTCGCGAGTCTCTAATCGATTGTTTGGATTCGTCGACGATGGTCATAGTAGTGACCCACAAATTAGTGCTGATGGAAAGTTCGTTGTATTCACGTCGTCCAACTCACAACTAACCGCAGACGATTTCAATGGCGTTTTGCCAGACGTTTTTGCTTATGAGGTTGCGACGGGCACGATCCAAAAGGTGCCTGATCTAGTCGGTTCGGCCACCGAGCGACCAACCATCAGCGGCAACGGTCGCTGGGTCGTAATGACATCAGTCGCCGATCCCACGGATGGAACTTCGCGGATCATTGTTTGGGATCGTATGACTTCCGCGGTCAACGATATTGCAATCGCAACTGATTCGACACCAGACATTAGCGATAACGGCCAAACGATCGTTTTCCGTTCGCTCGTACCTGGCTCAAACGGCGAGAATTCTCGGTCAGAATTGCTCAAGTACGATCGCTTCAGTGACGTGGTTGAGCCGCTGGCAGTCCAGGGTGAACGCATCTAATTTCCCTTGCTGGAGGTGTTTTTGGGGTCATTCGATGGCCGACGGCGACTCGGTTGATCGCTGGCGACGCGTCGCAGAGGCCCATGCTCGCCCGATGTGCTAAGATCTCGGTTGGTCGAAAC
>JBGSIA010000062.1:0-11639 GCA_041751935.1 Pirellulaceae bacterium
GGTCGTGGCGGCGATGGTCCACGCCGTGATGGCGGACGTGGTGAAGGCCGATCAGGCGACGGTCGTGGACAACGATCGCGTGACTCGCGTGGTGGCGGACAGGGAGGTGGACGTGGCCGCGGTAGAGAGCCAGAGTCCTATCGAGTCGAAAGCAGCGAACCGAAATCGAAACCTATCTCCGAAGCCATGGAGAAGGGTGCTGAGCCGTTGCGTTCGTTCGGCGACTTGATGCAGTTCATGACCAAGAAAGATCCGGAGATCAAAGCGCAAGTCAAACCGGCTAAACCGACAGCCGATTCACCGACCCCGGAAACAACGGACGTCAATAAGCCACCCCAAACTCCACCAGCGGCGGATAAACCCGTCAGTGAGCAACCCGCCAGTGATGAACCTGCTGCGGTAACAACGGAATCCGTAACAGCGGAATCACAGAGTAACAACGTCAGCACGCCGGAACCGGCTCCCGTAACCGAAAACGAATCCAATGTCGCTACGGATGCTAGGTCGACATGAGCGACGATTTCACGTCTCGTTTGGAATCGGCTATAGCACGCGGCAAGCGACGTGCTGAGATGCATGCGAACCAACAGCGTCAACAGCAACTCAGCGAAGAAGAACTTCGCCGAATGCATACGTCGTACCGATTGTCACTTTCGGAACGCATCGAATCCGCCGTAAAACGCGTGGCCGACCACTTCCCCGGCTTTCGCCAAGAATCGATTTTTGGTGAAGTCGGCTGGGGTTCAGCTTGCTATCGCGACGACCTGAAACTCGATGCCGGCAAACGCACGAACTTATACAGTCGGCTGGAAATGATGATCCGCCCCTACAGCGATTCACGAGTCCTTGACTTGAAGGGAAAGGGGACGGTGTTGAACCGCGAATTGTTCAATCGCAGTCATTATATTCCGGTCGCAGAAGTCGACCCTGACGAGTTCGATCAACTGATAGATTCCTGGGCGATCGAGTACGCCGAAATGTATTCCGCCAAGACAGCGTAACCATTCGCTACGATCCGAAACGCTGCAAATACTCTTTCAATCGCAGTTTCTTGCGAGTGCTGTCGCTGGTCATATAGCGAACACTGCCAAACACCGGACGTTTGGGTCCCCAGGCGCGATCGTATCGCCCCAACACCCAAAAGATTCCGCTGTAAGAATTTGGGTCGCGTCCATCAAGCCCGTATTTGTTGTTCAGCTCGATCATCACCTCCAATGCCTCCTGGGGTGACCGTGTCCAATGCAAGATTTTTTTGCCCCAAAGCATCCGCAAATAGTTTTGCATCACACCGGTGCGAACAATTTCTCGTTGTGCTGCGTTCCAAATCTCGTCATGTGTTTGCGCCCGTTCGAACTGTTCCATGGAATACAACGCTGGCCGTTTATCCGACGCATGCTCGGCCAATGTTTTCTGTGCCCAATCCGGTAACGACTCCAGCTTGTCGTAATCTTGCGGTTGACGACTAGTGAAGTTGAATCCGATTTCACGCCATGTCAAAACTTGATCCAAGTACGCTTCACTGGATTCACTTACGTTCCAGAATCCGTGGTTCTTTCCATTCGCTTTGCCCACGCAATTCGGAGTCCAATCATTACTTTCCAGCACGCGAGAAACAATTTCGTGGGCGCTGATGTGACCGAAATGCAGATACGGACTCAGTCCCGAAGTCGCGTGCTCGTCAGGATGATTGCGATCTTCACCGTATGTCGGCAAAAGCTTCATCACAAACCGTTTCAGGCGCTGTTGTGCCTCAACAGCACCGCCCTTAACTTGCGGAGAAGGCGCGACACTGTGATCGATGGCCAGTTTTGCGATACCACCACGCTGCAGCAGCTCGACCATGTCAGCCGCTGGCCAACGGCGTGTGATCGATACAGGAAGTTTATCTAACCGAGGAAGTTTGACCCGTGCCAGCGGATCTGCCTTGGGAGGCTCCGTCAGGGCGTCGAGAATATTTTTTTGCATCCAGCGGCGGTAGCTGTGCGCGACCGTGAATGTGCGATCGGCATGACGTAGCGGCATCACACAATTACTGTCGACACACTCTAGTCTGGCTTCGATCCGGTCCTTTACCGCCTGGATCATCTGCGGCAGAAAAAAACAGGGGTAGTCATCGGTCACGACGACCGCCGCCCGTCGCGCCAACGTAGCAAGCAGGGGCGATCCCGCACCGGCTCGCGGCTCGACATAGGGATAGTAGGTGACCGGCTTGTTCGCCAAGGCCGCCGCGTTATCTCGCATGCCTTCGACCACGAACTGATGCAATCGATCACTGGCCCACTGGTACCGAATCCTTAGCGGTTCAAAAATAACAAGCGGTTTTTTTAAGCTTCGAGCGTGGTCAATAGCGTGTTCTAATGCAAAATTGAATGTAGTACGACGAAATGCGACCATCCAATACAGCACGTATTCACCACCTGGGCGTATCGGATGCTCATTGGCGACTTGAACTCGAATCGGCGGAATCGACATCGTGACAGACACTGCAATGGAAGAGACTGAGGGAATGCGGGATGCCGCAAAGCATCAGAACATGGTAGCGTCTTGAAAACTCCCGACTCCTCACCCGCCCATCGTCCCTCTCCATGCTCCGTCGTCGTCGCAAACGCCGCTTGCTGTTTTACTCAGTCGTCGCGTCCGTACTGTTAGCGATCGCACTTTATGTATTCGGTTTGGCGCTTGTGCAATCGCTGGTGTACCAGCACTACCATTTCGCCGAGCTGATTATCCCACGGTTGATCGATGTCACCGTGTTCTTGTGGTTGTTTTGGGTTGGGTCGTCGGTAGGCAGTTTTCTGAACGTGGTGGCATGGCGGATGCCGCGAGGCGAATCGATCAACGGTCGATCGTATTGTCCTCGATGCAACACTCGGTTGGCTGCCCGCGATAATTTCCCTGTATTCGGCTGGTTGGCTTTGGGCGGTCGTTGTCGAACTTGCCGCCTTCCGATTTCAGCTCGTTATCCGATCGTCGAGTCCATCGTCGGCGCGTGCGTGACAGCAGTTGGCCTTGCCGAGCTGTATCGATTGAGTTTGCCGTTGAACGGTTCCGCTGGATTTCACGGTCCCATCTGGAGCCCCAATGTTTCACAGCAACAAATTGTATTGCTCGTCTTCCACATAGTAGCCATTTGCACCAGCTTTGCATGCGGCTTAATTCGATACGACGAACAACCGCTCCCCAGTCGCCTGAAAATCTTTGCCATCTTGGTGACCATACTGCCGATCCTCGCATTTCCTTGGCTGCAAATCGTGCCCTGGCAATTGACTTGGCCAATCGATGTTGATCCAACAAATGCGTTTATCACAGCGGAAGATTTTTTTCGACGACAATCCCTTATCGCTGATCCGATGAGTGACCGAGTCAGCGCAGTGGTTCGAATTCTCTGCTCGCTGTTTTGCGCAGCCTTCTTTGCTCGTGTACTGTCACCGGGTTTGTGTCCCACGGCGGATGCAAAACTTGATCCGCTGGGTGGGGGCACGATTAAGATGTTGGATATCGTGTTGATCCTTTGCATTCCATCGATCATCGTTGGCTGGCAAGCCTTTTCCGCTGTTCTATGTATCGCTGCGATATTAGCCAGAGTTGCGGGAGCGACTATTCTCGCCAATCGCACCGCATTGAGTCGCTTTAGCGTTACCATACCGATCGTATTAGCGTTTCAGCTTGCGATGTGGCGAACGTTGCATCAGTCGCCGGTCTGGCCCAGTATCGATTCGCCTCCCTGGTTGATTTTAAGCTGGGCTGCGGTTGCATTGACGATACCGCTTTGGCTTCGCGATAAACCTTACGCACCAGGTTTAGAGGCTGACGGCATTAGCGAAACCGCTGAGTCGGAAGGGGGGCCCGAAGCCGGTGAAATCTCGCCTTGATGTGAACCGCGTTTTGTCCGTATAACCGTCGTTTGCAGGGGCAATTGCGTTTGCAGCGGCAATTACGGGTACGTTGGTTCCGAAAGGATTCGGATGACAATTCAACTACAGCAACTGGCCACGATGGTGGGTGGTCGACTGATCGGAAACGGGCTGCTGGAATGCCATGGTGCGAACCCGCCCCAGGTCGCTGTCGCTACGGATATCACCATGATCGACGACGCCCGCCGCGCCGGGATTCTCGAGCAATCCCGTGCCCTAGCTGCAGTCACACCGATCGAAATCGCACCCAGTTCGTTATCGCGAATCAACCCATTTCCTCAAATCGTTGTCGATTCACCGCACGCCGCTTTCTCAAAGATCGTGCAACACTTTCGACCTGTGATCGACAATTCAATGTTGCCCACGGGTGTCGACCCCAGTGCCACGATCGCTAGCACTTCCTCGTTGCACCCCAGCGTCGTCGTTGGCGCCGAAGCAAAAATCGGCGAGCGTTGTCGGCTGATGCCGGGTGTCGTCGTGATGCCGCGCTGCGTGATCGGCGATGATTGTATTCTGTATCCTAACGTGACACTTTACGAATACACAGTGCTGGGTAGTCGCGTTGCCATCCATGCCGGAAGTGTTCTCGGGGCTCACGGGTTTGGTTATCGCCAGCAGTCGGGGCACCACGTTTCAACCGCTCAATTGGGATACGTGGAAATTGGCGACGACGTCGAAATTGGAGCTGCCGTGACCATCGATCGTGGTACCTACGGTGCAACGAGTGTCGGCGAAGGCACCAAGATCGATAACCAAGTAATGATCGGGCACAATTGTCGCATCGGACGGCACAATCTACTGTGTAGCCAAGTCGGTATCGCAGGCAGTTGCACGACTGGCGATTACGTCGTGTTGGCTGGTCAAGTCGGCTTGAAAGACCACATCACGCTGGGCGATCACGCCGTCATCGGCGCGCAAGCTGGTGTGATGGAAGACTGTGCTGGTGACCAAGTTTACTTAGGCTCTCCGGCAACGCCTCAACGCGAACAAATGCAAATCATGGCCGTCCAGCGGCGTCTGCCCGAGATGCGCCGCGAATTAAAAACATTCCGCCGCGAGATCGATACGTTGCATCAAGAACTCTTGGAAAGTCGCATCTGGATGGAGCGGCTGAAGATTACGGACACACGGCAACAACGGATCGCATGAACGCGCGTGTTGGATATTCGGCTCTTCGCTTTGTGTCGCCCAAGGTCCCAGGGTGCAACCGACCGCCGTTTGGTTTACTCGCCGGTTGGGGGCAATTTCCCGTTGAAGTTGCACAGTCACTAGTACGTGACGGAAATCGCGTGTGCTGCTTAGCGATCAGCGGTCACGCTAGCAAGGAATTGGAATCGATTTGCGACGACGTTCGCTGGTTGGGCGTCGGCAAGATCGGCGGTCACCTGCGTTATTTCCGTCGCTCGCACGTCAAGCAAGTGACGATGGCCGGCAAACTCTTCAAAGCCGATTTGTTATACAGCGGCTCGTTGTGGTTAAAACACTTCCCCGACTTCACATGTATCAAAACCCTCGGTCCGCATCTGCTGGGTCGTCGTCGCGATGCACGCGATGACAGCATGTTGTTATCGATCACCGCAGCGTATCAGCGCAGCGGCTTGGAGATTTGTCCCGCGACCGATTTTGCCCCGGAGCTACTTGTGACCAGCGGCCTACTCACCGGCAACGAGCCCAAAGAAAACCTGCGCCGTGACATTCAAATCGGCTGGCAAGTAGCCAAACAGATGGGCGGCCTGGATATCGGCCAAACGATCACGATTAAGGATGGCGTGGTAATCGCCGTCGAAGCGATCGAGGGCACCGACGCGTGCATTGAACGAACGGGCCAACTTTGCAAACGCGGCGGCTGGACGTTGGTGAAGGTCAGCAAGCCACAACAGGACATGCGATTCGACGTACCCACAATCGGAGTGCAAACCGTCGAGCGAGTACAAGCCGCAGGCGGCCGCGCGATCGTCATCGAAGCCGACAAAACGATCCTGGTCCAGCGAGCCGAAACCATCGCCGCCGCCCAAAAAGCCGGTATTACCATCATAGCGATTGGAGAGGCGGAGGCAATTCCATTTCGAACTGCGGGATGACCGGCGACGCGCCATTAATTCGACGACAGGCATTGCCAAAAGTGCTTACGACAACAAATCGTTTATGACGATTAAATTAATTTTTGGACAAAAACTATTTCTGGCAAGTTTTTTAGCTAGAGCACAAATAGTCGATCCGCTAATTTTCGTAGCGACAATGTATTCGACTGTCACGGATGCAAACTGTATACGAATTGAAGTGAAAGCTGAACATGTTCCAATGTCATCTTTGGCTTTGCCTTGTGGTTTCGCTTGTGTTTCATGCGACCGCAAACGGCGCGGTCCTTCTCCAATTCAATTTTTCCGGCAATTTGGGGAATGAGGCTTCGGAACCTGCTGTAAACGTCGCGCCAGGGATCACAGCATTTGACCTTGTACGGGGCGCGGGGCTGACCGCAGGTGGAGCCTCTGGTACGACGGCTAATACGTTTCAGTCGCTATCGTGGGGAGGTACCGACGCTGATGATTACTTGTCGTTTAGCTTCTCTGTTTCCGTGGGAAATCTGGTAGATTTAGAGACTCTGACTTTGAACTCTCTTTCCACTGGAGCGGGCCCAGGAACGCTTGGTTTGTTTTACTCCGGCGATTCGTTTGTGACATCGTTGTATACTTTCAATCAATCTGGGTCGAATGCGAACATAACGACTGGAAATTCTATTGATCTCGCGACGCTTACAAATTTAAGTGGAATCGTTGAGTTCCGAATCCGTGAAATCGGAGATTCGAGGGCTGATAACTCTGGCGTGACAAGCAACGGCGGCGCATTTCGAATTTCAAACTTCGGCGCCAGTCCTATGACGCTTTCCGGAAGTATCACCGCCGTTCCCGAGCCGTCGTCTTTGGCTTGCCTTGGTCTCTTAAAAATGGTCGGCGCCGGTGTGGTTCGTCGGCGGAAGCAGTCTTCTACCCCTTAATCACTTTCGTGTTCGCGACATCGTCATGCAGGCAGGCGATGTTTGCTCGAAAGATCATTAGCGCGTCAATCAAGGGAATGATCCCGCCGACGATGGGGATCAGTGTTAGTAGCCAGAGCCACGAGTATCGCTTCAAGATCAATGGCCAGAACGGCTGAATTTGATTCGTGTTGCGATCAACGATTCTCGTTTTCATCACCATCTTGCCAACGGTGCGTCCCTGTGTTGCCAACAAATAACCGTTGACGGCAAGGAATATCACCACGCCCATCACTCCACCAGCAAGTTCCGCGATTAACGATGCCGCCCGCGATTCACTCATCTGCATCCCGACGAAAATACCCAGTCCAATCGCCAGTGGCAGCACCAAAATCAACTGAATGATCCAATCAATCAGCGCGCCCAGAAATCGCTCGCCCCGGGTCGCCAATTTCTGACCGCTAGCATCGTAGCCGAAGGGATCGGAAGCGACCTCCGCAGTCGGAGAATAAGGATTGACATCATTCATCGTGATACCTCGAGGTTTTCCGACGGACAGTAAAATTGACTGGCTTGTTTGTAACGGGAATAAGTTAATCTGTGTAGCACAGATTCCGTGTCTGATGGCTGCCATCGAACTTTGACTTGAGAAGCACCAATACCCCATGAAACTCCATACCATGCGTGTTTTTTTACTCAGTGGCCTGACGATTTGTTTGTCTGTGTTTTGCCCGCTTACAACCGATCAGCTTTCGGCTCAAGAACAGCCAGTCGGCATCGCTGCGAAATATCCCGGCGACAAGAACATCGATCAGCATCCGAGCGTGATTTTCACGGAGAACTTCGAACTCGACTCGTTGGATGTACTGTCCAAACGTTGGGAGACAGTTCGCGACGTTGAGGTAATGTCGTTGACTAGCGACGTTCCGCCAAATAGCTCTGGAAAACAGTCGCTGCTGATGTCACAACAGGCCGAGAAAGGAACGGGCGGCGATCTCTACCGACGTCTGGATGACGGCTACGAGAAAGTCTATGCACGGATGTACGTGAAATTTGCCGAAGATTGCGAACCGATGCATCATTTCGGCACCTGTATCGGCGGCAACAATCCATCGACGTCTTGGCCAAGCGTGCGCGCCGGACAACCCACTCTCGGCGACAAATCGTTTTGGGTAGGAATTGAACCGTTCGGCTCCCAGTGGCAATGGGACTACTACACGTATTGGTGCGAGATGCGCGGCAGCCCTCCGCGTGGCCAGACTTGGGGGAACTCGTTCATCCATGACCAATCGCTTGCCGTTCGCCGCGGCGAGTGGACTTGCATCGAAGTCATGGCAAAGATGAATGACGTCGGTGACACCAACGGCGAACTCGCTCTTTGGATTGACGGCCAAGCGGTAAGCCACTTAGGCAAGGGATTCCCCCATGGAAAATGGACCTTTGACAAGTTCTACCCGAAAGCGGATGGCGAAGGCGTCCGCTGGAATCACACTCAAGGCGATCGCGAATACTTCACTACAGCGCCGGGCGGCGACCCCTTCGAAGGATTCCGCTTTCGCACAGTCGACGACTTGAAAGTCAATTTTGTCTGGCTCTACACGTACATCACCAAAGGAACGCCCGGACACGTCAATCGCGTTAGCTTCGATGACGTGGTTGTTGCTACTGAATACATCGGACCGATCTTCCCAGTCCGTTGACCAGCGCCTATCAAGCTATGGAATGTCTCGCAATGGCATCGTAGTGACCAACAGATCGTCCACGAATAACTCCGCCTTCTCATCACCATAGGCGTGCGCTGAGATACCAACTTCCAAACTGTTGTACAACATCCCGGCGAACGGCAACGTCGGGCCTCGTTCGTCGACCAACAGCGTTTCATCCTGCCAAATGTGCACGTGACCATCGTCCGGATGCAGATACACATGCAGAGTGACTTGAACCCACTGGTTGACTGGAAACAGAACGCGGTTCTCCTCAGCCTGTTGATACTTCGGTTTGTGAATCGCCTTGAGTTCGACACCCAGATACATTCCTTCAAACAGCATCAGTCGAATCCCAGGGGACTCCTTCACGTGTCGTCCTTCGATGTCGGCAAGCGTGAAGGGACGAGTCGCCCCGTCGATGCGAAACCAAGCCTGAAGCCACAGGTCGTCTCCCTGTTCGAAACCGATCAGACTCGTTCCGAGCGAAGCCTTCGTACAAATCATTTGCGACGTCTTAGCGGGACATACGCAATGTAGCGACTGTTGGCCGGAATGAGCCTGAAGCTGTGATGGGGCAACAACAGCATCAAGGAAATTTGCATTCTCTTGCAGAATGCGTTTCCGCAAAGCGACGTAGTCCGCGACGTTGGGTGTCTCTGGAGTCTGGAGAGTAAACTCAGTCCATTTTCGTTCTTCGCCAATCAACGACCGCAGACCATCCACGCCGACTGGAATCTCCTCAAATCCGTCTGCAAAATGTTTTGACAGCGGATACCGCTTTCCCGATTCCCCATCAACGTACAACAGGTCCTCGCCCTCTCTAACGAATTGGCGTGCAATCTGTTCAGGATCAAAAATACGGTCGACCCAGGTCCATGTGCCTCGTTCGTCGATGACACGAAATACGTTTCCATCATCAGCAAGTTTGTAAGAGATACCGTCGCGTTGCGCCGAACGTAGAACTCGCTCCGCTGGATACGCGGAAATCTCTTCATGCTTAATTAGTTTGGATACAACCAGAATCGACACGGAGCCTAGAAAAATCACAGCACCAGTCAATTTGATGAACGAAACACTAGTTCGAGGGAAAATGCTTTTCATGGTCTACTTGTCTCGAGTTGCAAGTCATCCATTCATAGCGAGCTCATTAACACTAAGCAACCTGGCCACTACTTACTGTAAACTAACATGGGAGCAAGCACCAATCCGCTTGTGTTAAAATCATTACCAGTCTGGAAGATTTGACGGACCAACCTTGAGCCGTTCTAGTGCAAACGAATTTAGAGATGACAATGGTTGTCCAGCACAAGTTACGGCGTATACCAAATGTCGGCATTCTTGCGAACGTCACCCGAAAAAATGCGACCGCTGGATGATTCATCCACACATAACACGGAACCGGTGTGTCCAATAATGATGCTGGTTTGGTTCCCAGAAATCACGTCCCAACGCCGCAATGACTTGTCACTGGATGCTGTCCAAAAGGCTGCCCCGTCGCTTGAAAACACGATCTCATTGATGCGTTCTGTATGGCCCTTACAGCGAGTCGTACGTGACCACGACACCGCATCCCAAAGGCTCACTCCACTGTCGTCCTTGCCGACTGCCAGTCGTGATCCGTCGTGGTTGAAGCGTAACCTTACACCAGAACCAGTTAGCGGTTCCCGGTTGACTTGTTCAGCAGGCGGCGGCGGGCTCGGCGGGTGCGTTTGCGGTCGGCGGCTTGGCAACGCTCGTCCGCTCGGTACTCGCGTATCGATTCGGGATGCTCTGAGGTGGCCTGGGTTCCGGGGGCCACGCGAGTCCTTAAACTGAAAGGATCTCAAGGAGCCAAAGATGCCACGGAAGACTATGTCCTCTTCGACGCGCGAGCGTCGTGTTTACACAGACGAGTTTAAACGCAACGCTGTCGCCATGCTGCTCGACGGCCATTCAGCAACGTCCATTGTCGAACGACTTGGCATCTCAGGAACAAATCTGCTTTATCGATGGAAGAAACAACAAGTGGCTTCCGCAGGACCAGTCGGCGAAGTGCTTGATAGTCGTATCGTACAGCTCCAGGCCGAGCTTCAGCGCGTTGAAAGAGAACGAGACGTTTTAAAAAAAGCTTTGATCATTTTCGGCCGAAACGAATAAGCCAACTCTACCGAGCCGCACAATCTATCCTCGCCCAAGGCACCGCTTCGGAGCGTGAGATCAGTGAGTTCCTTGGGTTCTCACGCACTGCGTTTCAGCGATTCCAAAATCAGCCACCAGGCCAAAGAGAACAAAGTGACATGGATGTTTTACCGCTCGTCATCACGACCTTTCATCGGCACAGAAGAAGATACGGTGCCAGACGCATTGCCGCAGAGATGAAGCTTCAAGGAATGCCTTGTGGACGAGAACGTGTATCAAAACTACTGCGAATCGCGGGACTTTCGGCGCTTCAGCCGAAATCGTTTAAGCCGCGAACGACCGAAAGTCGGCACACGCTAGGCTACAACGAGAATCTTTTACTTGATCAACCTGAGCCAATGACGATCAATCAGCTTTGGGTTGGTGACATCACTTACATTCCGATCGTGCGCAACGGTTTCGCTTACATGGCAACGCTGATGGATCGATTTTCCCGACGCATTGTTGGCTGGTCATTGAAAATGGAAATGACCGAGTCGTTAGTGATCGAGACGCTTCGGCAAGCGATCCGACTACGACAACCTCCTAAGGATTTGATTCACCATACCGATCGTGGAGGACAGTACGCAGGCAAGAAATACCGAGGCATCATTGAACGCAGCTCGATGCGTCAAAGCATGAGTCGTGCTGGCGACTGCTATGACAATGCATTTATGGAATCTTGTTTCGGAACGATCAAGAATGAGCTTCAAATGACCGAATACGAAAGTTATCGCGACGCGTCAGACGAGCTAACTGAGTTCATCGATTACTACAACACGTCGCGACTTCATTCATCCCTTGGCTATCTCTCGCCAATCCGATTTGAATCAACCGTCCCTCGTTAAACGAAGAGGACGCGTGGCCCCCGGAATCCAGGCCACCTCA
>JBGSIA010000063.1:0-2634 GCA_041751935.1 Pirellulaceae bacterium
GGAGCTGGCTGATTGTGGCTTGCTTGCTCGGCATGATCGCCGAAATCATTGCCCTCCGGTTCAGCCGCATGTAAGTTCCTTTGGAGTACTTCGACTTGTCGGAGCTTTCTATTTCCAAGGAGCCAGCATTCCCTCTGGTCGCACCAGGCGGGTGCGACCAGTCCCTCGCTTACGCGTATCGAAGTTGCGCTTTTCATACCAGCACGTTATTTCCTGTTCAAGACTAGACAACTAATGCACGACGGCTGGCTGCTTCAACAGTTCAACGCTAGCTCGCTTGAGCGAATCCAGCTGCACGGCTGACGCCTGGCTATAGGCAGTGGTACCCGCATCTGCCTCATCGACTTGGTTGACGCGTGCATTCAACGCCGATTTCCGCGGGGCTTAATTCGATGACAGTTTTATTGAGATTTACGAGTATATGAATTCCAGCTTGTAGTTGGCGAGCCATGGAATTTTTGGGGAGCCTTGGTCAAGTTGCGCCTCGCGCAGGATTGGATTATGTGCCCGACGATCTAGGTGGACGATGATTCGTCGGCCAGATGCGATTTCGATAGTTCCTGAAGTCTCGATGAATTTTCGATAGAGCGACTTGGGCTTGCTGTTTTCGAAGCCGTGGAGCTTACATGCAAGCCAGCGATAGCAGCCATTTGCGAGTACTGTTAGAACTGCATCCAAGTCGACGTTCAAACGAACTTCACTGGACAAGCAATCAAGGTGAAAGAAGTTTACACTGCTCCCCAGTGCATCTTCGATCCCGTTGCGTCGCGCATAGTTTGTAACAAGTTCGCGTGGCGTGATCTCAAAGTTGTTCGTTAGAAATAGCGTTGGCTGCTCACGCCCTAAACCGGTGACTACAATCTGCCGAACTTCACCGTCATACTTCCTCAACGAGATGCGTTCATCGAGGTAGCGAATGCGTTGGTGTCGCCGCTTGGGAATATCGATAAACGCCTGCTGCCAACAGTCTGCCGGCACAGCTGTGATGCGCCGCACGATACTAGTTCCGCGGCGGCGGATGGTAGCGAATGACACATCGCCCAGTGCGTTGATCTGGGACAGCTCTTCGTAGGTGGTAAGCTTAGAATCGAAATACAACCACTGAGGATTCTTGCCCATGACCCTTTGCCAGAATTCGATGAATTGAATTACTTCGCCGGACTGATCTGCTCTGGCCAAATTCGCGTTTGAGTAACAAAAAACCTTGCTTTTTTGCTCCATCGCAAAGAAGGCCAGAACGCTCGGCCCTGCTTTGCCACGCATTGGCTGGAAGTGATTATCCAAATCCGTATTCTCGCCACGGTGCCCAATGGCGTGAAAATCAAGCGAGAATGAGTTCGCGTCTTGCAGAAGGATTGGTGCTAAAGTTTTGATCCAATTCTCCAGCAAACGCACTTGGTGTTCGCGAGTTGTGCGGTACGAATAGTCGGTAGCAAAACTCTTCTTCGGTAACACATTCAGACCAGCAAACAACCCAAGTGCTTCATCGCAATTGAAGTCGTCAATGTGGCTCAATCGCTCCTTGTCGATCAGCTTTAATGTGAGCAAGCTGAGGAGCGCATTGGACGCAGGTATCATCTTAGTACCGGCATAGTCAGCTCGCTCAACCAGCTTGTTGAAGTTGAGCTGCGACAACAACGGTAGAAATAGAAACAGTCCAGCATGTCGCGTAAAAATGCGACGGCCAGTCTCCAGCGATAACGCATTAACATCCGCAACCTCAGCTTGCACATTGTTGTCGTTGAGACCTACAGGTCGTCCACGCTGAACTGCAGCGAAAAGGGGGGCGCATGTCCCGCATCTCGCGTGCGACAAAACTCACTGTACCAATTACGAACCGTTCCATAGCTAACACCGAAAAGCTGGGCCGTCTCCCGTAACGATAGCTCATCAACACATACGGCGCGCAGTGCTTCATATCGCGTGTGAGCAGGAGCCTCGGGTTGCAAAAAGTAGCTTGCATACGTGTGTCCGTCCATGGTTGGCCTCCCGCAGAATTGTCATCCATTTAATCGCCGCACAAGCTACAAATATGGACTTTACAATCCCAGCCCTCCAATACCAAAACTGCCGTTTCCTCAACGAAAACAAGGACAAAGTCGGATTTCACACCTAAAACTACCCAAACGGACAAACTCCAGAACGCCACCTCGTCCAGATTAATTCAATGACAAAAAACGGGTAGGAAATGTCAGATTCCCTTGGAATTCGCGATTTTTGACTCCAAAGTTGTCATCGAATTAATCCCCGCGGAAATCGGCGTTTAAAGGTGCGCGGACGTCCCGAGCGAAGAGCCACGGCGTGCGTTTGCCCGTTTCCCTGATTTTTCAGCTCAACCTGTAATCGGAGACAAACTAAATCGAATATGTATCTAGAGACTGGGCAGCTTTGCCCCAGTTACGACGCTTTCTACTGCAATTAACGAAAATCCAATGGTCCGAACTCTAGATAACACCTGCTCAACTTGCCAGCGTCCACTGCCAGCTAGCGGAAATTGCAACTACTGCCTGTTGCGTCTCGGCAAAAAGAACGATCAGCAACCTAGGTTTTCCGACCGAACAGACGACTTACCGTCGCCCGAACAACTGGCGACGAGTTTCCCGCAGTTAGAGATTTCGAGACTTGTGGGCCGCG
>JBGSIA010000064.1:0-2146 GCA_041751935.1 Pirellulaceae bacterium
GCTCAAGACATGGGACCGGCGACATTGCGGCTTCTGTTGTCCATCGTCGAACAGGCGGACAAAGAAGACCCCAACAGTCGTTCGGCACATATCTTCTACGACAACGCACAAAACGTTTACGACACCAAGACTCCGAAGTGGTCTGACTTTGGTCTCGACATGCGTGGTCGTTCAACGATCATGCGAGAGAGTTTTCGCTCAACAACCCCGATAACTGAACTTGCCGTCAACGTGCTGAGCCGACTTTCGGAATCAAGCAAGCGACAAGACCAGCAAGAATTGCTCCAGCTTGGACTGTTGGAGAAGACTGATCGAAACGGTGAAGACTGGTTACGAGTGCGGTACAACCAGATCGATGGACCGAAACCGATCTACCATAGCTTTGACAATCGAAGCCAAGAAATGGCTTCGATTGCCGGTCATTTGAAGCACTTAATTCAGAAAGACGGGATTTCGCCAACCGATATCTGCATCATCTACAACGGTCGAGTTCAGGACGATCTGCAATCCAATCTTGCACCGGCACTTGCGGAGATTGGTGTTGAGCTTTCGTTTCAGAAAAATCGGTCGTTCGAGAGACAGTCCAACACGCTCGTTGCCACCACTCCACATTCGTTCAAAGGCTACGAATCAGAAGTCGTTGTTGTTCCGTGCGTGGACAACTATGTCGCTCCCGAAGGCAAAATCTTGGAGAACAGCCTTTACGTGGCAATGACTCGTGCTCGTTCCCTGTTGGCAATCTACGGAGTGAACCGTGGATCGGAAGCCAGCCGAAAGATTGGCGAAACTATTGGTACGTGTATTTCAATCCAGAACACTCAACCAATAGTTCAGGACATGGGCGATGAGTGACCAAGGAAAGCAGGTTTCGTCATCTGCCACCGGAGTCACTGATTGAAGTTGGTAATGATCACCGGCTTGTCGATACTGAGCCGCTTCAAGCGATGTTGAAGGCGTGTGAGCGATTGACAAATGACTCTAAGTAAGAAGATAGAAGGAACTCTATGATGACTGGCCCCAAGGTGATCCTGTTCGACGTGAACGAAACGCTTCTTGATCTTAGCCCGCTGAACGAGAGCATCGAAAAAGCACTCGGTGGTCGCCCGGAATTGGCTCCGCTCTGGTTCACGACGATGCTCCATTACGGGCTGGTTACTACAGTCGCAGGCCATTATCGGAATTTTGACGAAATCGGCGTTGCGTGTCTGAGAATGGTCGCCAAAAAACAGGGAATCGAGTTGGATGAAGCGGCTGCCAAGCAGGTGCTTGCTCCGATACGCTCGCTTTCCCCTCATGCCGATGTCGTTCCGACGCTGGAGCGTTTGCAACAGGAGGGATACCGGCTCGTCACAATGACCAATTCCTCGAAAGCAGTCTTGGCCGAGCAGATGAAAAACTCAGGGCTTGAAAGCTTCTTCGAGTCGATGATAAGCGTGGAGGAGATTGGACTATACAAGCCACATACCCATGTCTACCGCTGGGCAGCACGGCGTGTCGGAGCGGATGTGTCAGAATGTCTATTCGTAGCGGCCCACGGCTGGGACGTAGCTGGGGCAGCATGGGCGGGGATGAAAACGGCGTTTGTTGCTCGTCCGGGCAAGGAAATGTTTCCACTTGGCCCGGCGTGCGAGATTATGGTCCCTTCGTTCGCTGAACTACCGGACGCCATCGCAGCATTGGAGAGTAGTTCTGTTGGCTCCGATTAAGATGAGCCGATCCTGCTCGTGTCGAAGGTAAACGGAGAACACAGATGCCGTGCCAACTCTGCGGGATCGACGAAGTTCACAGCGAACATCATTTGATTCCCCGACACTGTCATCGAAAGAATTGGTGGAAGCGGCACTTCACCAAGGAGCAAATGCAGCACACGATTCTCGTATGTAAGATGTGCCACGAGTCCGTGCATGATTTGATTCCAGACGAGAAGGAGTTGGGACGAGATTACTACACGATTGAGAAGTTGAGATCGCATCCTGGTTTCGCAAACTATCTGGACTGGAAGCGAATGTAACCGACGGATTTAATTGAGCCAAAACCAACGGTTTTGGTTTTCACGAATTGGCGGTTTTGGACGATGGGCGCAGACACTTACCCAGCTCGTCGCATGGCTTTTTGCGGAGTTTGATGACGACTCGATTCTGGTTGC
>JBGSIA010000065.1:0-12562 GCA_041751935.1 Pirellulaceae bacterium
ACCGCTTGGTAAACGGAGCCGTCGCGTCGATATACTCTGATAATTCCCAACGAGCCAGTTCGCGAAGCCTGCTGCCAGATCGATGGTCGCGACTGTGGGCAATCCGCCAAATCGCGTACAGTTCACAATGTCGAGCCCGGCTTTGTGTCATAGTGGACACCCAGCCATAATTCTTTGAGTTTAACAAAACGGTAACGATTCCGAGTTGCCCATTTCACAACGCACACATAAGCAAAAACGCACAATGACCGGGCTATTCCAAGAGTTCCAACTGAAGGATGTTCGTCTCAAAAATCGCATCGGCGTCTCACCGATGTGCCAATACTCGTCTGACGATGGCTTTCCAAACGATTGGCACTTCGTCCACCTTGGTTCTCGAGCGGTAGGTGGTGCAGGGTTAGTGATCGTGGAGGCAACCGCCGTTTCACCCGAAGGCCGAATTAGTCCCGCCGACAGCGGCATCTATCGTGATGAACATGTCGAACCGTTCGCTCGCATCGCCCGATTCATGAAACAGTTTGGAGCGGTCCCCGGAATTCAAATCGCCCACGCCGGTCGAAAGGCAAGTGCTAACAAGCCGTGGGAAGGTGACGATCACATTGACACCGGGAAAGGTGGCTGGGACACGATTGCACCGTCAGCTATCCCGTTCGGAGGAACACTCAACAAGACTCCAAAAGAAATGACGGTCGATGACATTGAGGGCGTTCAGAGTGCTTTTGTCGCTGCGGCTCAGCGATCTTTGGCGGCTGGGTTCGAGTGGCTGGAGCTTCACTTTGCTCACGGCTACCTTGCTCACGAGTTCTACTCGCCACTGGCTAACACGAGAACAGACAAGTACGGAGGTAGCTTCGAAAACCGAATTCGATTCATCACCGAGACCTTTGCTGCCGTTCGCAACGTTTGGCCGGAACGGTTGCCACTGACTGCTCGACTTTCCGTCACAGACTGGATCGAGGGCGGCGTCACAATCGAAGAATCGATTGAACTGATTCGCCGCTTGAAAGATGCCGGACTTGATTTGTTGGATGTGAGCCATGGGTTTGTTACGCCTGACATCTCTCAAGTTCCGTGGGGACCAGGATTCATGATCCCGATCACGAGCCGTATCCGCAAAGAGACCGGCATTCCCACCGCAGCAGGTTGGATGATTACCGATGCAAACCAAGCAGACGACGCCATTCGTGATCAACACACCGATATAGTCGTACTCGCCAGGGAAATGCTGCGTGATCCCTATTGGCCATACCATGCGGCAGTTCAACTCGGTGTCGAGAGTGCGTCGGAAATTCTACCGATCCAGTACGCACGAGCAGTCAAGGCAAGATGATCTCAATGACCAGATGCGGCAATCGCCTCTTTACCGATGAATAAGGCGACATGAACTTGGTGTGCGGTTCGTTGATTGCTGGTCGCTACCAGCCAAACGATCTGCACCCGATATTGGCAATCGAAACAATTGATTCATGAGTGCCGGTAAACTGATGCCTACGGCGAAAAAGAAAGGCATACTGCTCTGAGGCTGCTTCGATGAAAGAAGACACGTTCCGACCATCTTCGATAAAGGTTCCAGTCGAAATTTGGCGTAAGTACCATGAAGATTTGAAGATACTCCTTGGGGTCTACCGTATACGGGTCGAAACAAGCAAGTTGGTCGATGATGATGCAAACTACGCCTTCGATTTGCCTGCTGGGTGGACAAAACGGCTAGACGACGAACTGCGTAAATTTTTGGACGAGTTTATTCAGTAACAAGTTGCTTCGGTGAAGTCATCATGAGCGTTATTGGTTTCGAACTTTCAGTCACGCAACTAATCGTTGCTGGTGCGGTCGCCTTGGTTGTGCTTTTCCTACTCAGCCGACTTTTCAAACGTCCGAAAGCTGACCAACATACCGAACGAGTCAAATGCACTTGTGGTTGGTCTGGCGTGGTAAGTCGGTTCAGCGGTGAATGTCCAAAGTGCGGCAACACCATTGGTTCACGAATCGCATCAAAGTAGTTGACGGAGTTTAACCAAACATTCCCGGCACCTTGGGCAAGCACTTAGCGAGTTCCTGTAGCATCGGCACAAGCGATCAAAAACGTTTCGGATTGTCTGAGACTTCGCTCCTGTCAGTGCGTATTCGGGACATTGCTCATGCCAAACGACACGCTTGCAGTTCCATGATCATATATCGTGACAATACCCTTTGATATTGTGCATGTTCACGAACACAGCCTGCGTGTACTTTTCAGCGAGTATGGAATACGTACGGATTCGTGCCGATTGATCGATGGTAACACGAAGTATGCATTCGATACTCCTTCGGGATGGACTCAACGCACTGACGATGAACTAAGAAGCAAATTGGCAAAGTTCAAGTAGTCAACCCTTGTCGTCCTCAATCAGTGCGTGGCAATCACGACACACGGGAACCAAACGCACCGGATAGAACAACGACGGTGAACAATGGTGTGGCTCGGCGTGGTGAAAGTGTAATCTGGGCTGGTCGTTACAAAGTTTGCAAATCGGGGACGATGCGAGCAAAGACCTGGACAACGTTGCCCACCGAACCGTCGAGTACAAGTAACACCGACTGGCTGCGGTCGTGCTACAATCTTTCCTCGGCTTGAAACAGCATCGCCTTGATCGGGTAAGTCGATTGCACGTTGGGCAACGGATGATTGGATTGTTCACGCCTTATTTAGACCAGCGTTGCGAGACTTCACGTAACAGCAAGGACCGGGATACAGCAAGCGGGTCTATCTGTGTACAATCCTCCACGCCGACCTTTGTCTATCTGATGGATGATCGCCATGCCCCCATTTTTTCCTCGGCTACTCCCCGTTGCTCAGCACGTCCTTGCGAGGGTACTTGTTCACGCTTGGAGTAACCACGCACCAGATGTTGCTGCATTGGTTTCAGACCCACTTAGCACAACCACAAGAATCGGGGACGCAATCGTATGGTCAGGACCAGCGGGGCAAAAGGTGATTGGGGGACTCGAATCTATTGCTGAGTCGCAGTCAAGAATCGACAGTGCTATAGGCGGCATTGAGACGGCACAACTTGGTTTACAGAGTTCGCTTGGTCTCGTGCAGTCGGTCTCGGTCGCAACGCTTGGAATTTCATCGCTTACGGGAGCGTTTTTGGCGTATCGATTAACGGCACTTGAACGCAGAGTGACTTTCTTGAGCCAGCAAATAGCAGACGTTGATGCTAAGATTAACGCCATGCACAAGGCGTTCTTGCGTTCCAGTCTGCAATACTTGCGTGAGTACGACGAGCGTTCCGAAAAGGATGGGAACACCCCAAACAATGCCGGGCTTGATGCCGCTTTAAAGGATGCTCGCAGTGCTGCGAACATCTATGGAGAAATCGCCCATAGCGAAGCAAGTGCAAGGCGATGTCGGCTATCGGTACTGAACTGTCGAAGTCGCCTCTATGTGGTTGCTCTGCTTACGGAATTACGCTGTCTAGTGTCATCCAACGAGGCAGGAAATGCCCTCAGCCGAATCGACGAAGAGCGAAATTGCTTGAAGGAGATTGCAACAAAGTGCTTCAAGGAAACACTTGGCAAAAAACCTGAGCGATTCTTGCGACCCTCTTTCCAAGAGCATGGCGTCACCCTCAATGTAATGAGCGAGATTTATCAGAATGCCAAACAACTTGGAGTAATCGACGAGCCAGCCGTAAGTGATGCGAACGATCTTTTTGAGCACATGCGAAAACGGATATCGAACCGCAAAGGATGGTTGGGTTTTATGAAGCGTGATTCGATCAAGGATGAGTTAGCAAGCCTGAACTATTTATTGGCGTGCCTGGAAGAGTGTGCGAAGGTGGAAGGACTAGGGCTTTTGATCAAGAGTGCTGGTGAGAAAGGCACTTCACCCTCTGAGTTGTTCACTTCGCTCAAGCAGTGGCGTAGCGAGCAATCACAGAACAAGGAAAAGACTGAATCGCAGATTTTTGCGTACTCATTTTGACCTGATCGATGGCGAGTTCACGCTGATATGAGCGGTGAGCGAGAATCGTTTTTAACGCACGGCCTAACCGCAGCCACCTATCGCCGTCCGATCCATTTGAGTTCGCCGCATTCAATTATAGAGCGGTTCGGGGGCAACGAGTGATTGGCAGCGTGCTTACATGGATCGAAAGCGTCAAATAGTCGGAAATAGGGCAAGCATTGATTACATACCCATACGCACTTCATAGTGAACGTGCAGTAGCCGCAGCCGACGTACGTGGGCGGAAGAGCAACTTTCAAGAATGCTTCGTTTGCATTGGATGTGGCGTTGAGATGATTGCTCGAACCGATGGCGAAACCCAGCAGCCTCACTTTGCACATAAGTTCAATAGCAAGTGCAGTCCAGAGACCTACCTCCACAAGTTGGGTAAACGCCTTTTCAAGCAAGCGTATGATTCGTTCTTGGCAGACTCGCAGGCGTTCTTGCTATCGATACCGCATCCATCACGCTGTAATCGGTGCCACATTTTCAAGACGGCTTTTGGCGACGAGTGCTTGATTCAACGAACTGCGAGTGGACACGACGGACTTGTCCAAAGGGAATGGAACCTAGTCAGCGTATTCGACAATGCTGATATTGAAGCCAAAGCAGATCAATTTCGAGCCGACGTACTTTTGTACAAATCTGATGATCCTGAACGACGCATCTTGGTCGAATTTGTTGTCAGCAATGCCGTAAGCAGAGTCAAACGAGAGAGTGGCGAGAAGATAATTAGCATTAAGTTAAATCAGGAGTCCGACTTGGAATTCGTCAATGATGCAAAGATTGTCATTGAGCCACGCCAGAACTGGGAAGGTGCCGGAAAATTTGAAGCAATAAACTTTCACTCTAACATCGTCCCTGGTGTGTGCGTTTGCAAAAAGGCACCTTGGCGATTGGTTGTAGAGTTCAAGAATGGTGTGTGCAAGCAAGAGGAAGGTACTATTGACTATCTTTCTGACTGGTACGTTCAACGAAAGTCTAAAGTAGTTGATTATCGACTATACATAGGCTGCGAGCACCCCGACCAATACCTGAATAGTTATTGCGTAGATGAAGATGGTGGACGCACTTTCTATCGGGCGGTACAGGAAATCGGAAAGAACTGCTTCGGGTGCCGATACCGCTCTGAGTCAATGGACGTTCATGCCAAAGGATGGTGCAAAATACTTAGGCGAAAAATCCAGAACAGTAGTGACGGATCAAAATGCGGAAGTTTTACAAGAAACCAAGCACTCTAGTGCGGTCCATTTAGAATAGAAAAACGAACCCCTTCGATTGCACTCACCTGTGAAGATGCACGGCACTCTGGGGTGTGCTTGATCCTCGAACGAGGAGCGACATTGCAATTGAAATCTTTACTCGCCCTGATAGGGCAACGTGAAATCACTGTGATTTAAGGCAAACCACGCCAAGTCGCATTTCGTCTCACTGTTGAAATATCTCCACCAAGTAAATGCCATCATCCTCTCCGAAAAGCCAGTTACCAATAAAGACCAAGCCACCGTTGGCAAGATCGTAACGAACCATCCATATTGTTCCTGTATCTTCCACGGCTAGTCGAAGCAATTCCCCTGACCACAATTCATTGCCATTTGTTTCCTTTCTACGGAGAGAGGCTTGAAACTTGCCACTGCTTTCTAGCCACTCAAATTCTACAACTTCATCATCTACAACGACATGCAAGATGTCGTAGGTCGCCTCAGTGAGTGAGAAACCGGGCGTCAACTCCGTGATACATCCGCTCCAACTCATGTTATTTCACCGCCGATGATTGGGTTCAGGGCATAGCCCCTGTTTTCTGAAATTCGCTTGCAAGCACGACCGAACGACACTCCCGAATGTCTTATTGGCGTCAGGTCGGTTTATCATTCAACTTAATCTCTAAGTTCTTGCAAGCAAGTTGAAGGAATCGCTGGGCGAGGGTATTGACCTTGCTTTGCCACACGACGCATGAGTCGCCATGAGTACAAAGAGGACCATGCTCCATTTCTCTTCGCTCACGGTTGATTTTCTCAAAAGAAAGCGACGCTTTTTCCCCATTCAACAAGCGAATCTCTTTCTTGAATTGTCGAACATTAAAAAGGCTTTCCTTTTGCAGTTCGTCTAACTCGCTCAAAAGTCGCTGATACCTCATGTCCCACATTTTCATGAGCCTATTGAATTCTTTGATATTGCGTGTCCATGAACTGGAAGCAATTGCTCCGAGTTGTGTGGCAAATGAGAGGCAGATACATGCCTTTTTGCGACGTTCCCTATAATCATTCCGTGGCGGCAATGTGTCACCTGTCTTTGATCTCGAATCGGCGATAATCGACTCCAGATGCCAACGGTAGTCGAACACTCGCAACGCACGCTCCCTAGCAAATTCGTCAGCGAGTAGTTCTTTAATTGTGAACACTGATTCTTTAAATAGCGTCGTGTGCAATTCCATTGCTTGCACAAGAGTGGCATTGCGTTGAACAAAGGCAGATTCTTGCTGAGCAGCGGACGACTTTCGGAACTCTTTAAGACTGTGCTGAAAATCTCTATACTGGACATGAAGACTTATTGCGACAAACAGAAAAGCGAGGGCAGACGAAAAAGCATTTAGCACACCAAAACTGTCTCCAAACTGCCCAGTCCGTTCAGGGTATCTTAGTGCGTAACCAACAATTAAGAATGCCATGAAAAAGAAAACTATTCCAGCCGATACAGCAAAATAGATTGTAAGCGGCTGCGATTCAGTTTCGTCGATTTGATCGTTTGGACTACATTTGCAATTGTTCATTGTGCTCTCATGTAGAGTTTGTCGTGGTTTACGTCAAAGGTGTCTTGTGTCTCAATCCTGCAAATTCAACTATTCAATTCGGCTCGTATTTTATCCGTTAGGTCAATGCCTTTCATGATCAATGGGTTTTTGCTATGACGCTTCAGCCTAACTTGCGTTTCGTCTCCAACTTGGGTAACGCTCGTTATTTCCGCAATATTGACAATCTGCAAGCACGTGCCTTCGCCATCGATAAAGAATAGCCATTCGCCATTCTTGCGAATTAGATCAATTTGCATATTTTCTCTTTCGATCATCTTCAATCTGACGCATAGATACATCTATGCGATCACCCAATGAACTCAACACAACTGGCAAATCAATCTTTCGTCGCTTGGCAAAAACCATTGCGACCGACGAGCGGAACATTCACGCTATCACGATTCTCGCCGACTTGCCTGCCCGTTATCGTGAAGCCCAGAACGACTTGAACAAGAATGGCTTGGTGTTCGTTTCATCGCAGGGCGTGCCACGAAGCAACCCCTCTGCCAATTTCATCCTGAAGGTTGTACCCCAGATTCGTGCGTTGTCGCAAGAACTCGGTTTGAACGAGAAAACCGAATCAAACGCCAATGATCCGCTGGCTGAGTTCATGTCGGGAGGCGAATGAAAGCACGACCGCCAGCATGGGCGGTCACGACGGCTGCCGACCGAAACGCACTCGACCAATGCCACTGGGACGACACTGAGTTCAAGCAGTTTTCTTCCAAATTTTGTATTCAGACTCAGGGCGAATGGTTGGGAAAGCCCGTCATCCTCACCGACTACCAAGAGCAAATCTATTCACGTTTGTTGTCGTGGAAGCAACAAGACAACACCTACCGTCACAATCTGGGGCTGATCTACGCCAGCAATAAGATCGGTAGGACGACAAGCCTCAGTGGGTTAGCGAGTTGGCGACTGACGTGTTTTCACGACCAGCAATTATTCATCATCAGTGCCAAAGTCGAACAAGCAAGGGTGATGTGCGACACGATTCGTGGTTTCGCACGACACCCAGCACCGCAACGAGGCCATTGCTCCAGTACGCACCTGCGGTAGAACCAAGAGAAGCGTGACGCTAGGTTCGCATTTATTTTGGCGTATTCTCGGCCTGAACTCTTGGGTGAGCAACTCAAAATCTCTACCCGTAGTACCGCTTTTAAGGCGGCGGCGATTTTTCGATTTGCCTTTTCGGAGAAGTCTCAGCCCCTACGGCAGTTTGTTCGAGTTGCGAGTTACAAAGAATGCAACAACGTTATTCGCTCCACTGCCGGGGGTGGGGAACTGCCGTGCAAGTTTTGGACCGGAATTGTTGCATTACAAAAAGTGTAACACCGGTTGGTCGCACCGATCCAGCTATTGGCGGTCACTCGCAATCACGGTGAGTATTTTGTCATTGCGTGGACTCGGCTTGTTCTGTTGTTTAGTCCACATCGCAGTGGTTGAAGACGTGATAGGCAACCAGTGCCATCACGTCATTCGTCGGGCAATCACTCTGCATTAATCGACGCCATGCTGCACCCGTCGCTTCATGGCTTCGCCCCATTCTTCGCCAGATCAAGTACGCCATCGCTGCATGGTCCGCACAATCAAACAATTCCCCAGCCGTAGTTCGGGCGTAGAGTTCATCAGGGTTTCTGATTAACGGCTGAAACGAGCGAAGCTGTGCTTGCTCATCTACGGATAGGCTTGCAGTTGGCGACATGACGTTGGGCTGGTCCTTGTTTGAGTTCAGTTGTTGTTCGAGTCGATTCGTTTTCGCCAATCCGCTGATTCAATAAATGCCTTAACTTCATCAGGCATTCGGTCGCTGGCACGATACGGTAGATGCAGGGTCCGATGGTAAGCGGTTCGGTGAAGAAGCAGGATCGAGTAGAGTGTTGCGATCTCGTGCGGCATCGGCCAGCGAAATCGCATGTAACTGCTTCCAATGTTGCACGCCCACACCCACGCCAGTTGCCACGGCTCATCCACTGGCCGCATTCCGTGACGCCAAAGATGTGATCGAACTTCTTTGACAAGACGACGGCTAGGTCCGCCATGAAGATGTCGATGATCCATCATTACATGCGTCTCTCATTGCTTACAGAAGAGGGTCCGCCGAGCCTATGCCCGGCGAACCCTCGATCAACCAACTCACTACTCAGGCGACCAGCCGAAGTAGAAGCGTGGTGATCCTTGGAACATCAAGCTGCCCTTGGTCCCATCCGACTTGCGGCTGGCGACGACGAGCGGTGCCATGAACCCAAGCACATCAAACTCTTTTTGGAGTTCACTTGTATCCCAGACCTGCCCGTGCTTCGCTTCCAGGTATTCACGGCTACCCGGTTCGGCGTTGATCTCGGTGAGCATCTCACGGCGGATCGTTTCTGTTTCATCGGTCATTCAATTGTCCTTTGAAGGAGTGAAGTGTGTTGTTCTGTTAATTGCGATTGGTCCGATCAATATTCATCTGGAAGCAGCAGGCAAGTCGAGCTTCGATCCGCTTCAGTGATGATCCAAATTTTGGTTCCATCGCTCAGGAGGTAACTCGAAAGAACTCGTTCGTTGTTGGCGACCGCTTCCAAGTTCGTTTGTTGGTCCTCTTCGTCGAGTTCACCCGGCTCAAGGACTAAGTGACGTTGAAGAAATTCAATCGGCGTTTGCTTTGCTGCTTCCAGTGCCTCCAATGCTCCTGGTGTTGCGACAACTTGACCGAGTGCAAACCGTGGTTTGGTATCGTTTGTTTTGATCATGTTTTGTTCCCTTTGGTGAAGTGAGTTGGTGATACTTCATCAGGCAGGTCCAATGCGATTTAACGATGTGTCTGCAAATGAAAAGAGCCGAGACTTCCTTGTCTCGGCTCTTTTCTAAAACAGTGATTACGACTCGATCTCGTCCCAGCAAAACTCAGTTGGCTTCACGCCTTCGGAAGACAGACCCTCACCGTGATACATGCAAGGGAATGGCGTTTCGCTTGCCTCTTGTCCGTGGATCATGATGTGGTCAAGATCAAGAACCTGCCCGCTTGGTCCGTAGTGGCGACTGTCCTCTGGGTAGTCATCGAGATACTCATCTTCAACGATGATATGGTGACCGTGCTTTTCGGAGTCCGCCAGTTCATCGATGGCGTCGGACATGCTGTTCGCTTCGACAACGAGATAGTGCGATGAATAGCTTCCGCCGATCTCGATCAACCACGTTTTGCCGAACCAGTCGCCGGGATTGACGACTTCGACATCCTTGAGTTCGTGACCGTTCAAGTTGCCGATTGCTTTTATCGTTGCCATGCTCGTAACTCCTAATTGCTGTTGAAGTGATACGAGCATGGCTCAGGTCCGATCATGCTTCAGCGAGTTCAGCCTAAAAAACGTCCTCGTCTTCGGCGTCGAGATCAGCAAAGGTGTTAGCAATTCGACGAACCTCACGTCGAGCATCGTCTTCATCGCAATGTTCGATTAGTTCGCCACGGAATAGCATTCCGTCTTCATCGAGTGCGTAACCGCCAATGAAGCGACCATTTGTCAAACGGAACATGAGTGCCAGTGAACCCGACCAGTATCGTTCGACGATCTCGCATCGGCATTCGAGCATGGTCTTTCCGCACCAAGTTCCAAGCGTGATTCCGTATCGGTCCGACTTGGTGTAGCCAGTGACATTTCGCCCGACCACCGACGCACCGAGGGCGACAAATTCCCGCCCCTCATGCTCGATGATCCCGATTTCGATTTGTTCTTGTCGTTCGCAGCGTGTACTCGTCATTTTTCGGCTCCCTAAGTGAAATGCTTGGCTACATTGGGAGTGGTTGGGTCCGCTTCATGCCATCAATTGACCTGCGAAACCTGTGCTAGAATCTGTGAGCCGATGAACATGAACTCTTACTTGGAGCATTAAGCATGGGACTTACACAGCAATCACCGATTAATCTCTCGAATCCGATTGAAGTTGAATTCGGGAAAGACAAGCTTTCCATCAAATGGAAGAAGTCTGCTATCGGAACAATTAAGAAAGATGAGCATGGAGTGCATGTAGAGTTTGGCAGTGACGAACGCCAATACATCGAACTGGACCAAAAACGATTTCATTTGGTTCAGTTTCACTTTCATCACCCTAGCGAACATTGGGTCGCAGGGGTCCAGCAGACAATGGAACTTCATGTCGTTCATCAGAACATCGACGACGGAAGCCGAGCGGTAGTTGGCATCTTCATTGAGCCTTCAGAAAAGGCCAAGTCGCTGCCGTCCCTGGTCCCGCAACTTAGAGGCTACTTTGAATCAAAGGAAACTCAGCCTGATCCGTCAATCTCGACAAATCCATTGGATTGGTGTCCAGACGACGTGAAACTCTACTATCGCTACGAGGGTTCGTTAACTACGCCCGACTATGACGAGAACGTCAGTTGGGTAGTCCTTCGAGATTCTTTGAAGATTTCGAAAGATGAACTGATGAAGCTGATTCCGTACTTGCAACATCCCGCAAGACTGCCGCAGGCACGGAATCGTCGATTCCTGCTTGCCAACTTCAAACCGTAGCGGTCCGCAGACTATCGAATTGGGATCACTTCGTATTCCACAGACTCACCTTCCTCGATTTGCCGCACGGCACGCAACGCATCGAGTTCACGGCAAGCCGTCATCCGACAAAGTGAATTGAGCTTGCTCGTGAAGCTGAGAGCGACCGGGTGATTGTTCAAATCGTCACCCCGCACTCCACTGCCATGCAGTGCCAGCAAATGCCGGTGGAACGCTCCAACGATGGCGACGATGTTCACGCCATCTTGCACGGCGTTCGCATCACTTGCCGCTTTTCGTTGAATGTCGTCGGAACCATTGGCAGTTGCAGTCGTCGAAACCATCGTCATTTGTGTTCCCCTCGAAGTGGCGAAGAAGGTGATGTGATCAGGGGATGGTCCGATCTTTTTCGCAGCGATTGGATCGAGTAAGATGTGGACGGTCGATAAAGTGATGCGATGGTCACTCCTTGGAAAAGTAGGACGAGGTCACGAAATGGCTTGTCCATCAAGCGACTATCCTCGCTTAAAATTCGGCTTTTCAAGTCCCTCAGTCGATCCGAGCGATGGCAGACAACAAAAAGTTTAGATTGAAGGTGAAAGATCGGAATTCGTACCTCGAACTCGTTCAAACAATTCCACTTGTGTCTATCGGGTCCGACGAACATCTTGAAGCGGCGAGCGATACTGTCGATCAATTGATGGCGAAGGACAACCTCGATCATGGCGAAGAGATGTACCTTGATGCTTTGAGCGACTTGATCGAGACCTACGAAGATCGGCATCACGATATCGAGCCAGCTTCCGATGCTGACATGCTGCGTCACTTGCTTGAATCAAAAGGTGTGACGCAATCCGAAGTTTGCTCGGCAACGGGATTACCCAAGTCATCTCTTTCGGAGGTCCTCTCAGGCAAAAAGCAGTTCAGTCGCCAAATGATTCGCAGTCTCGCCAACTACTTTCAGATTGACTCCAGCGTTCAGTGGTTGGCGTTGATCTTGTTTCGGCTCGCACGGTCTTGAATGTAGGCGAAAGGGATACCGATAGTGAATGCAAAGTGTTCTGTCTTTATCGCCACAAGTATCGATGGCTTCATTGCTCGCCAAGACGGAAGCATCGACTGGCTTGAGTCGGCGTCAGTTGGTTCGTCGGGCGTAACTATTCAGCCTGCTGTCAGAGCTTTGGGTGGCAGCGGTGGCAGAATGCCTGTTTTTGAGTAGTCGGCCAGCGAAGACAGAATTGTATCCAGAGGCTGGTGGCCTCGCACTCGCAGCGTGCGAAGTACTGACATCAA
>JBGSIA010000066.1:0-16480 GCA_041751935.1 Pirellulaceae bacterium
TCGGCCTGGTTCAAGTCCATCGTTCGGTGGCGGTGGAGCTCGGCCGGGTTCAAGTCCATCGTTCGGTGGCGGTGGAGCACGCCCCGGCGCTGGAGCGGGTATCGTCGGGGGCCCAGCCGGCGTGGGCGGAGGAGCGAGGCCTGGTGCGGGAATTGGGGCGGGCGGTGCAGCTGGTCCTGGTGGAGGGGCGGCTACGGCGAATCGATACAACGCGCCAAGCCGAAACGACCTCAATGGTTTCCTTGGCCTGCCATCTGACGAAGGGTTTGGGCATGCGAGTGCGGCTGTAGCTCGTCCGGGAGCAATGTCGAGTGCGTCGACCTTGCCCGCGAGAGAAGGAAATGTCGATGTCAACTATGGAAAAACAGAGGGCCCTAGAGGCGGACAGGTCGGTGGCGTAAGCGCGACTGGTCCACAAGGGAATACGGTAGGAAAGGCTGCAGCTGTTGGCCCGCAGGGTGGTGCCGCTGTGGTCGGAGGCGTGCAGGGCGCGAACGGCGGTACAGCGGGTCGCGGAGTCGCAGTCGGTCCTAACGGGCAAGTCGTGGCAGGTCGTGGAGCAGTCGGACCCGGAGGTTATGGAGGAGGCGGTGTGGTTACCGCTGGCCCGGCTGGTGTCGGTGCTGGTTTCACACGTGTAACGCCGTCCGGTCGATACACAGCGGCAGCCGCAGTACGAGGCAATTACAACAACTGGGGCGTCTACGGGACAAGCTGGTACACTACCTATCCAGGCGCGTGGCTCGCGGCCGGTTGGACAGCGAATGCTCTTTGGAACGCGGCGACTTGGGGATCGGCGGCCAGCTACTGCGGGTACGCCGAACAGCCCCCTATATATTATGACTATGGTACCAACGTGGTTTATGAAGATAGCGTCGTTTACGTCAACGGCGAAAGCGCGGGGACGACGGAGCAGTATTACGACCAGGCGGCGAGCATAGCTGCGACCGGTGCTCAGGCCCAAGCTGCGTCCGATGGAGATTGGTTGCCGCTTGGCGTCTTCGCATTTACCAGAGCGGAGAATCCCAATTCGGACATCACGATCCAACTCGCTGTCAGTAAGGACGGGATCATTCGTGGCAACTATACCGATACAGCGACGAAGCAAAATCAAGTGATTCAAGGTTCGGTAGATAAACAAACTCAACGAGTCGCATTCACGGTTGGTGAAAACAAGGATAGCCTTATAGAAACGGGACTTTATAACCTCACCAAGGATGAAGCGCCGTGCCTGATCCATCTCGGCAAAGAACGCACCGAACAATGGTTGCTTGTCCGTTTGACGAATCCTGAGACAGCATCCAGCTAGTTTGAAAACGAGGCATTGTTTATTGCACCTGCGGCTTTCCAGATTTGAAAGAACGACAGTTCTCGCCGATCGCCAGTACTTGATTCGTAACGCTCAAGAACGCCCGCGGCTAGTTAACAGAAATGAATCCAGCGGCTTCAACGATTTTTCTTGCGGCGGGATCGGTGGTTGCCCAGGTGATAAACTTCGTCGCTTCGTCGCTGACCTTACCATCGATCGTGTAGTAAAAGAGCTTTCGTGAAAGTTGGTATTCAGAGCTGTTCTTTGGATCTGGCGAAAAGCCATCGATCATCAAGGCCTTCACGCCGGGAGCTTTCGCAGTGGACAAGCCTACATAGCCCACAACCCGGGGAGATAGGCATTGAAAACGGACCCAGGGTGCAGGTAGATCGGCACTAAATTTTGACCCACCTATTTGAGTGGCTGGCTATTTTGTTGATTATCAGCAGGAGGCTTGCCCGAGGTGCTCAACGTGGACGATTACGCTCGCATTCGTTTGGCTTACCGCGAGGGAATGAGCCTTTCTGAAATCGCTCGAACCTTCGGACATTCGCGGGTCAAGATCCGCCAAGTGCTGCAAGAAGCCGAACCAAAACCTTACACACTGCGAACTCCCCGAGCCATGCGAACGTTCGCGGTCAATTTCCAACAGGTCATCCAATAGGTACTGCAGCACGATCTCACCGCCCCGAAAAAGCAACGACACACCGTCAAGAGGATCTTCGAAGCGAATCTGCATGGCACATTCACAGACCTTGATCAGATCACCCAAGAGAAGGAATAGTTGCAGCCGATGACATGGATAGAATGGTACAACGGCCTTGCGAAGCCCTCGTGGACACCTGCCCCGGCGACCATCGGGTTGATCTGGCAGATTATCTACCCGATCATCGTGGTTACGTTCGGCTTCGTTTTCGTGCAAGCGATCCGGCGAAGGGTTCCGTGGCTTGTAGCGTTGCCCTTCGCCATCAACCTCGTCGCCAACTTGATCTTCACTCCGATTCAATTTGGACTGCGAAACCTGCCGTTAGCAGCAATGGACATCCTGCTCGTCTGGGGCACGATCATCTGGATGATGGTCGCGGTGTGGAAGCACATTCGCTGGGTGGCCGTGGCACAACTGCCGTATTTCACCTGGGTGTCGCTGGCGACTTTGCTGCAACTGAGCATCACGGCCATGAATTGGGGGAGGCCATGATTCGTTGGGGACTCTGCTGCATGTTTCGCGATCAGCCCATCAGGTTTCTCACCACGACGGCGACATCCATTGGCAAAATGAAAAGGCCTGACGCGTTAGCGAAACTGAGCCATCTCTGCATAGAGAATGCCAATGCCTTGCTCGCCGCCCTTCAGTATTGCGACAACAACGGCATCGGTTGCTTCCGCGTGAACAGTCAGATTCTTCCGATCAAGACCCATCCGAATTGTGGATACGAGATCGATGATCTTCCCGAAAGCGGTGAGATCATCCGTCGATTCAGAGCATGCGGTGAGTTCGTCAGGAAGCACAAGCTACGAGTCTGCTTCCATCCCGATCAATTTGTCGTGATGAACTCGCCTCGACCCGACGTGATAGAGAAGTCTGTACAGGAGCTTGAATATCAAGCTGAAGTAGCCGAATGGATCGGGGCCGACGTCATCAATATTCACGGTGGCGGTGCCTACGGAAATAAACCAGCGGCTCTCGCTGATTTCGCCCGTAACCTCGACCGACTGTCATTGAGGGTCCGAAGCCGGTTGACTGTAGAGAATGACGACAAAACGTACACCCCAGCCGACCTACTACCACTCTGCAAGGTAACCGGCATCCCGCTTGTCTATGACGTACATCACCACCGTTGCAACCCTGATGGTCTGAGTGTTGAACAGGTGACCAAGAAGGCTTTGGCAACATGGGACCGGGAACCGATGTTCCATCTTTCCAGCCCGATTGAAGGCTGGGATGGCCCGAAGCCTGAACGGCATCACGACTTCATCGACGTGAAGGACTTCCCCGATTGCTGGCGACGAAAAATTCTAACTGTCGAAGTTGAAGCCAAGGCCAAGGAAGCAGCGATCGAGAAGCTACGGGCTGCGCTAAAAAGCTGTGAGCCTGAAACAACTTGGTTTGTGTATCTCATGCGGTGTGCGGATGGTTCGCTCTACACCGGAGTAACCAATGATGTCCGCCGGCGAACGATACAGCATAACGCTGGAACCGCATCACGCTACACGCGTTGCCGTCTGCCCGTCGTGTTAGTCTATCAGGAGAAACAGACCAGTCGCAGCCTTGCGTTGAAAAGAGAGTTGGCGATCAAGGCACTTTCACGGCAGGCAAAAGAGTTGCTGATTCGTGCGGCGGGCCTAGCAATATAGGGCGTCATATCCAACTGAATCTTCGCCTTCTCAGAACTTCTGCGCCAAGACCAAGGCGGGTTCGCTTCAAACGGTTCCGCTGAATGACAACTCGCTCGTGGACTGGTCAGCTCATTTGTTCGTTGCTGATCGAATTCACTTCATCATCGTGAGTAACATTTACTCACTCTACTCGTCAGTGCTGTTCGGCAAGCGTCAGACAGATGCCAGCGATTTCATCAAACGTACGTTGAGTGGCCTGCGGGAGTTCATGTAGGACGATGGAGAGGCGTTCATTGATCGTCGTTTCATTGCTCAAGCCAGTAGATCCGTCGGCTTCGCAATGGCTCTGAATCGCTAGGTCTCTGAGGGCGATGAACAATCTTGTACGATTTGCGATTGCGTTACCCGTCGACGGACCTGCACTATTTACATATTTAGTGCAGTCGTGTTCCCGATGAACGAAGTCCAACGTCAGACCGAGACATCAGGGCGACAGAATTCAATAGGTCCGCGACCGGAACAATGCTCTTGCAGAACCCTTAACCGCCAACAAGGAACTTAGCAAACTTGGAAATCTTATCGAAACAAAATTGCGAGGCTTACCGTTTCGGCCATCACGACACCTTGCCCGCAAAACAATTTCGCTCGGTACTGGCGGCAATGAACGTATCAGGTTGGCAAGTTGTTCCTTAGAAATCCTAATCGTATCGCCGTGATCGTCAGATTCGGAATTGCCTGCGTTGGACGATTGGCTCATTTCAAATTAACTCCCAGAAAGTTGCAACGGGTTCGGAGTTGGTGCGGCGGAAGTTGACACGACAGCCCCCCATCGTTTCGTCACCTTCCGCCGTCACCAACACAACCATTCGCAAGGTCAAACAAATTGCCCAAGTAGTGACTTGTCACTTAGGGAGAGCAACGACCGTCACTACGATCACCACGGAACGCAGAACCGGCTAGATCACGCGATCGATGACGCAGGTAACTATTGCTGATCAAAATGATCTTGGACAGCAAATCATTTTGATTCGGCGGAATTTTCACCTGATATCTCGGGAAACCAGGAATAATCGAAAAATTCGTGCCAACAAGTTGATCGACGCTGAAATGCGAGATGATTTGTCATCCAGTGAGTAACAGACTTGCACCACAAGGGAACCAAGCGAACCTCCGCCGGCGATCCAGAGCGTTACATCGAGGATATTGCGACAGAGGATTGCGGGAAACCTGGACGTCGATCCTGATCGAATCCGCAGCGCTCCGCTGCCCGGTTGATGGCATGGTAAGATTCGGAACCACGGGCAACCACTGGCAAATGTTCTACCGCGATCAGTGGCGGGAACTTCCGAGGTATAACCAAGGACCGCAAGCCGTCACACGCGACACGGTGAGAGCGAGGAAAAAACTACCTCCGGGAACGAAAACTACCAACGGCACCTTTTCTTCAGCAATCTGTTCTGCTCCTTTCTTAATCGAATTAGGGATCTCGTCATGCGTTTAAGATATGTATTGTCTGCTTCCTTCCTGTCCCTCGCCACCATTTCGACGGGCACTCTAATAAGACTTCCCGTCGCGGATGCCTGTACCCGTGCCGTCTATTTCGGCAAGGAAAAGCAGACCGTCACAGGGAGATCGATGGACTGGGTTGAAGATATGCAAACAAACCTGTGGACATTCCCGAGAGGCATGAAACGTGATGGAGGGATTGGCAAGGGGGCGCTTGAATGGACCAGTAAGTATGGCAGTATCGTTGCTTCCATCTATGAAGGAGGAAGCTCAGACGGTATGAACGAGAAAGGTCTCGTTGCTAACATGCTGTACCTGGCAGAGTCCGATTATCCATCGGCTGACGACAAACGACTTGGCGTGTGCATCAGTGCATGGGCACAGTACTTTTTGGACAACTTTTCTTCTGTCGAAGATGCTGTGACGGAGGCAAAGAAGGAATCGTTTAGAGTCATACCAGTTGTAGCTCCCAATGGAATGAAGGGTAGCGTGCACCTCTCGATTTCCGATGCTTCTGGTGACTCGGCAATCTTTGAGTATGTTCACGGAAAGCTTGTCATTCATCATGGCAAGGAATACCAAGTCATGACCAATTCGCCGATCTACGACAAACAAATTGCGATCAATGAGTACTGGAAGGAATTTGATGGGGCAGTCATGCTACCTGGCACCGTTCGAGCAGCCGACCGCTTCGCTCGAGCTAACTATTACATAAATGCTTGCCAACAATCAGACAAACCCCGTGAAGCCGTTGCAGCAGTGTTCAGCGTCATGCGCAATGTCAGCGTACCACGTGGCATCCGAAAGAAAGACCAACCCAATCTGTCTTCGACAATCTGGTTGACGGTTTCGGACCAAAAGAACCTTGTCTATTACTACCAGGATACAAACAGCCCTGGAGCGTTGTGGGTGAAGTTAGACAAGATTGACTTTAGAGAAGGAAGCGGCGTGCGCAAGTTGACACTCGTTGGTAAGCCAGACACTACCGGTGACCAGACTACAAACTTCGAAAAGTCTGAACCATTCAAGTTCCTAGCTCCGCACTAGTGGTTGCCCCACGGTTCAAAAATTTGCGATAGAAACCAAACCAATCATTCTCCAGGTCGACGCTGCGGCGTTGCACCAGCAAGGACACATCTGCTATCTTTCAATCAATGGTGTTTGGTTGGTCGACGCTGTGCCGACGCAATGTCTGGCTTTCCCCGCGCGAGCGTCCAATGAGCAAGCTGGAAGTCGTTGAAGGAGATTTGTTAGATCAAGACGTCGACGTCATCGTTAACGCCTGGAATCGAAATATTATACCTTGGTGGCTGCTGCTGCCTCAGGGCGTCTCGGGGGCGATTAAACGTCGCGGAGGATATGCTCCGTTTCGTGAGCTTGCCAAGCACGGGGCGATTCCGCTTGGCGGTGCGGTGCTAACCAACGCTGGCGGGACGAGGGCGCGTCAAGCGCTGGCAATCCCTGAAAAAGCATTCGGGCAATCGTGTTGAGATCTTTTTCCTCTGGCTACCCAGCTTTGAACAAGCAATCTCACGTGTCGCAACTCGCGTTCTCGAAGGCGGCCACAAGATTCCAATGGATACAGTCGTTCGGCGACTTCGTCTCGGTGCTGCGAATTTCGCGAAGTATTACAAAAAGCAATCGCTGACCGATCGGCGATCTACGACGCGTCTGGGCATCCCTTCCTAGTATCAAAAAGGACGTCGTCTACATCTTGAACATCGGCGGCTTCAGTGACGCGGTGTTCAACGTAGTTTCATCGTTCGTAAAAACGACGCATCTCGCTTCGTCCGTGAAGTCGAACTCGTCAAACTGTAGTGGATCTTGTCAAAGATATGGATAGTCAAAATGCCTGCGGAGGAGTGATCTCCCGCGGGCGTTTCTTGTTAATGGAACGAATCAGCGTCAGATATCGCTATCTCATACTGGAAGCGTATAATCGATCTTGAAAGGTAGAAAATGAATATTGATCTCACCACACCAGCGTTACTCTTCTCGACAATATCACTGCTCTTGCTTGCCTACACCAACCGGTTCCTCGCCTTGGCAACCGTCATCCGTACGCTGCATCGCGGGTACCAAGAGACTCCAGATCCAGTCGCTGCTGCACAAATCGCAAACCTGCGCCGGCGCGTCAATTTGATTCGGGACATGCAGACTCTCGGGGTGGCCAGTCTCCTGTCATGCACAGTCTGCATGGGGCTACTTTTTGCCGGCTTGGTTTTTCTTGGTAAATTCGTCTTCGCGATCAGTCTTGTGCTGATGGTCGGATCATTGACCATTTCATTGTTCGAAATCCGCATGTCCGTCGGGGCACTAAATCTGCAACTAAGCGACATGGAAAAGTAGGCGAAAGTCTGATCTAACCAGAGTCTCGTCAACAAACTACGGCTGAAAGATCAATCATCGCCACTCGATATCGTTACAACGCAAATGGTGAGGTAACACGGTTCCTAATCGTATCGACAAAGAAATGCCGACTCAGCCGGTCGCTACTCGACTTCGCTCGCGTGATGGAGTCGTTCGACAAGTTCAGCGTCTCCTTCGTTTCGGTGATTCAGCATTTCAACACGACCCATTCGATGGGTAGGTTGACGCTGAATATCTAACTTTCGTTTGCTCAAGTCGAACGCGAGATCATTGGCGAACGCATCCGCGATAAACTAGCTGCTCAGTGCCGGCGCGGGCAACCGCCGCCGATGTGTAACCAACTATTTCTCTACATCGCGTTTTCGACGGGTTGCATTGCTGGAATCTTTTTTTGCCTCGCCGATAAGGCGGATCAAAAGATTCTCAAGTTCTCCGCCTTGAGGTTCGCTCAGAGACGCAAGGCCCACCAAGTTCCTGAGCGTCGCTACACCAGTAATCAGAGCCGCAATCATCCCAGCCTGCATGGTGGACACGCCTAGCTTTTCAGCGAGAGGTTGAACGACCTCATCGACGTAAAAGTCGCGGACAATCGGCCCTGCTTCACGGCTTGCAAGAGAATTCAGAATTATCTTTAGGCCAATATCGCGGGTACCGCCATGCGACATTAAATCTTCGGCCAGAGTCATCGAAACATTGTCGACTGAGACGTCTTTGAACAGATCTTTCGGTTCGACGGCTTCACTTACCGCTTCAGCGAACAGCCGCTTCTTGGAGCCAAAACAGCGATGGACGTATGCCACATCGACTTTCGCTGCTGCGGCAATCTCCCGCAACCCTGCCTGCTCATACGGGTATTTCGAGAATTGTTTGATAGCGGCCTTGAGAATTCGCTCCCGTGTATCGTTCTCTGTCGGCGGACGACCTCGCTTCCGTTTTTCGTCAGGCATTTGGGGACTCCTAGGGTTCAAATGGAAAATTTCCTCCATTTCTGTCAACACCTGTTGACGTAAATGAGGCGACTTCTATATTACTCATGTCGGATGTACCTGACTACGGCACATTTGCCTTCAAACCTGCGGTGTTTTTGGATGGGCAACGCAATCAAACCTGTCACGGAAGAGTAGTAACCCATTCTCGAGGAGAATCGAAATGAGCGCACGAGTAAACCAGTGTTGCGACCAGTTGAGGGACCGCCTCAACACGTTGGATGATCAGTTGAGTTCACTAAAAAGCAACATCCAAGAGCTGCCGAAACGGGGCGAGCAAGCTTTGCAGCAATGTCTTACCGAGACTCGCAGTAAGATCTCAATCGAAAAGCAGAAAGTCGAGCAGGCCAAAGCGAGCCTTAAAGCGCGTGCAGAGCAAAAGGCCGACGAGCTGAAGAACACGATTAGCGAGTGGAAAGCCAAAGGCAATGTTAGTCGGCTGAACACACGAGCTGAACTGGCTGAACAGTTCGCGGTCGACGCAGTTTACGTTGCCATGGCTGCGTTATCGGATGCAGAAGAGGCCATCATCGACGCGACGATCGCTCGCAACGACGCGAACGAAGCAGCAATGCAAGTTTCCGAAGTCCGCTAAAGCGTCTTTGTTTGAGGCTACCGTCCGCAGGACAATCCTGCGGACGTCGAAGTTCTAGAAATCGGTTGGAGAGCAGTGATGAGATGCATCGCAATGTCAATTGAAAGAACGCAAAGTCATATTGCTTTTCCACTCTTACTTTGTCTGACCATGGGATGCAAAGGAGAGCTGAAACCACCGGGGGCGCCAATCATAAAAGTTGGCGCATGGTCGGTTGATTCTGTGTCACGACCGCGCACCCAATCCTTGATTGGCGAGTTTGGGGCAATTGTCCAAAGTGATATGGCGTTTCAGATCCATGGAAGAATCGAAAAGAGGTTTGCGGAAGTTGGCGATCAAGTCAAGGTCGGTGATGCTTTAGCGCAAATCAGCTCACTAACCCAACAAGCTGATGTAGCATCCGCCAAGGCTGCACTTGTATCCGCAAAGGCAACGCTTGATGAGCGCAAGACAAATTTCGATCGTGTCGAGGGTTTGCTTCCGCAAAAGGCAGTTTCGCAACAGGAGTACGATGAAGCCAAGGCGGCTTTTTTGGTGGCACAAGGAGATTTAAAAATACGCACAGGCAATCTGGAGGCAGCAGAAACGCAACTGTCGTATACGTTACTCAAAGCAAACGTTCCTGGAATCATCATAGCCCGAAAGGCCGAAGTGGGGCAGGTCGTCGGACCCGGCGAATCGATATTTACCATCGCGGCCGACAGTGGACGTGAAGCAGCATTTGAGGTCTTCGCAGTGGACTTCTCTGACAAGCCAATTACGGATGAAGTCGAACTGTCTTTACAGTCTGAACCGAGTGTGAAAACCGTTGGAATCATTCGCGAAATCTCGCCGCTAATCGATGATCGAAACGGAACATTTCGTGTCAAAGTCATCATTCCAAACCCGCCGCCTCAAATGACACTTGGTGCGCCTGTAGTTGGTGTCGCACATTTCACGCCGGTCGACGTTATCACCTTGCCCTGGACGGCGCTATCCACTCATGAGGAGAGGCCTTCCGTTTGGGTGCTGGACCCCGATACAGCCACTGTAACGGCACGCGAAATCGTAGTAAGCAGCTACGCATCAGGCTACGTGTACGTCAGCGATGGGCTTAAATCAGGTGAAGTGGTCGTGACTAGCGGCACACAAATGATTCGACCAGGACAAAAGGTCGCGTACGAAATACAAAGTCCTAAGCATACCACGAACTTGGAGGCTAAGTGATGGCCTGCACAAATCGAGAAGGTAATCTGCAATCAAGATATGCAGTCAGTTTCACTTTGAGCCATCATTTCATTGCCGCCCTCCTATTGATGTTTTCGGCGCTAGCAGGTTGCGAGCACAGCAAGTCGGATCACCCTGCAGAACATCGCCGAATTCGTCCAGTCTTGTCGTTGGTCGTTGGCGATGAAACTCAACGAGCTGATGGATATAGCGGGAAGATTGAGGCGCGATATACAACGAATTTGGGTTTCCGACTGCTGGGGCGAATCGTAAGTCGCAAGGTGAGTCTGGGCGACACCGTAACCAAGGGACAGCTTCTTGCGACATTGGATGTAACAGAACAAAAAGTCTCAGTTCGAAACGCTGAGGCCGCACTGTCGAATGCTCTGGCTGAGAAAGAGAACGCGGTCAACTCGTTGAAGCGTCAAGCATCATTGCTGCAGAATCGAGCAACGTCTGCGGCGGACTACGATCAATCGAAGCGAGCGGATGAGGCAGCCAAGTCTGCTATCGTTCAAGCTCAGTCGGCTCTCGAAAAGGCAATAGAAGTTCTTGAATATGCAGAGCTAAGGTCGGACCTTGACGGTGTGGTCACCGGGGTTCTTGCCGAGGTCGGTGAAACGGTTACCGCTGGTGAGATCGTGTTTGCGATTGCCGATCCCGGCCAACGCGAAGCAGTGATTGATGTCGATGCCGAGATGCTCGGATTGATCGACAACTCGAGCGAGTTTCGAGTTCAAGTTCCTCCAATAAAGTACGAGTGTTTAGGCAAGGTACGAGAGATCTCGCCACAGGCAGACGTAAGAACGAGAACAACTCGAATCAAAATCGCGTTAATCGATCCCCCAGAGTCATTCAGGTTAGGGTCGACGGTAAGAGCATTTCCGGTCTTTTCGCTGGCGAGCCACATCAGTCTACCCTGCACAGCGATTCTCGAGCGTGACGGTGGCACTTTTGTTTGGGTCATTGATGAGCATAGCAAACAGGTGCAGATGTTCGATGTCACTATTTCCCATCGCAGCGGGAAGTATGTAGCCGTATCAAGCGGAATCAAGCCAGGCGATCGCGTTGTGGTCGCAGGCGTACACAGCTTGACTGCCGGACAACTCGTCCAGGTGCCAACGAGGTAATCCAATGAACAAATTCAACTTGTCGGATTGGGCGCTAAACCATCGATCGCTGGTTTGGTACTTCATGATTGTCTCTTCAATCATGGGTGCATACTCATACTTCAACTTGGGACGCGAAGAGGACCCTGACTTTACGATCAAAACCATGATCATCGGCGTTGAGTGGCCCGGCGCGACGGTTGAGGCAATGGTCAACGAAGTCACCGACCGCATTGAGAAAAAAGTAGAAGAACTGCCAACGCTGAATTACACCAAAAGTCTGAATCAACCAGGCAAGTCCATCATCTATGTAAACCTCAAAGACACAACGAAGGGCGAGGCGGTCGCTCAGTCGTGGCGTCGTGTGCGCGAGTTGGTCAGTGATATTCGCTATGAATTTCCACAAGGCGTCGTCGGTCCGTTCTTTGACGATGACTTTGGTGATGTATTTGGGAATATCTTTGCCTTCACTTCCGACGGACTCTCTCCGCGTCAGCTTCGTGACTATGTAGAGGATGCCCGAGCTGAGGTCATGCATGTGCCCAATGTGGGCAAAGTAAAGCTTGTTGGCGCTCAAGATGAAAAAGTCTATTTGGAGATTGCCACGCAAAAGGTTGCTGCGCTCGGCTTGAGTTCTCAGGATGTTATAGCGGCAATTCAATCGCAGAACGCGGTGACACCCTCGGGAACCGTGGAAACCGGTGGTGAGCGCATAAGCATTCGCGTAACCGGGGAGTTCAATTCCGAGAAAGACTTGCGTGATCTAAACTTGCGAGTCGGTGATCGCTTCTTTCGATTGCAGGACATTGCCGACATTCGCCGCGACTACGTCGATCCACCGCAATCGTTGTTTCGTTACAAGGGAGAGCCCGCCATTGCGTTGAACATTGGCATGAAACCTGGTGCGAACCTACTGAAGTTTGGCGAAGCACTGCGAGAAGAGCTATTGGAAATTGAATCCAAGCTTCCGATCGGTGTCGGAGTTCATTTGGTATCGGACCAGCCACAAATTGTCGAAGAGGCAGTCGGCGGATTCACGAAAGCACTGTTCGAAGCAGTCGTGATCGTTCTGATCGTCAGCTTTGTGAGCCTTGGCCTGCGTCCAGGACTGGTCGTGGCCATCACGATTCCGCTTGTGCTCGCGATTACGTTTGTGGCGATGGAACTGCTCGGAATCTCACTGCAACGCATTTCGCTAGGGGCCTTGATTATTGCGCTGGGCCTGCTTGTGGACGATGCGATGATCGCTGTGGAAATGATGGTCGCTCGGTTAGAGGTTGGTGATTCGCTGACCAAAGCGGCGACCTATGTCTACACGTCTACCGCATTTCCAATGTTGACTGGTACGCTCGTTACAGTCGCGAGTTTTCTTCCCGTCGGAATGAATGACAGTTCTGCTGGAGAGTTTACCTATACGTTATTCGTAGTCATCGCAATTTCGTTGCTGGTCTCCTGGATTGTCGCTGTCTTGTTCGCGCCGCTTCTCGGTGTCACATTATTGCCCAAGACTATGCACCACCATGCTCGACCTGAAGGTAGAGTTAGGAAATTTCTGCGAACCAAAACGCGGCTTGGACGATTTCTCAAGCCTCCTGTGAAGGTCACTGCGCACGATCACGGTCCGGCACATGGCAATCAGGGGCTCACCGCTCGGCTCTTCAAATGGTCTCTTCTACTGGCGATGCGATTTCGTTGGCTTACCATTTTGCTGACAGTGGCCATGTTTGCTGTGTCCATGTACGGCATGAAGTTTGTCCAACAGCAGTTCTTTCCGAATTCGGACCGGGTGGAATTATTGGTGGATTGGACACTTCCGCAAAACGCCTCCATTACCAGTACAAAGGATGAGCTCGATCGCTTTGAAAAGCACCTTGTGGACGACAGCGATATTGAACGTTGGACGTCCTATGTCGGGCGTGGAGCTTCGCGTTTCTTGCTTTCTTTCGACGTGCAACCACCAGCGCCAAATTTTGGTCAGGTAGTAATCGTTTGCAAAAGCATTGAAGCCCGAGACAGGACACGTCTAAAGCTGGAGAACATTATTGCCAAAGAGTTCATGGGGACGGATGCTCTGGTACATCTGCTGGAGATCGGCCCACCGGTCGGACGTCCAGTTCAGTACCGTGTCAGTGGACCAGACATCTCGCAGGTGCGCACGCTGTCTCAAAGACTGGCGGCGATTATTGGGGACAATGGCTTTGTAAGAAGCGTCGTTTACGATTGGAATTCGCCTGGGCGAGTAGTCAAGGTTGATATTTTGCAGGACAAAGCCGCTCAGTTGGGCATCACGTCGGAGTCGATCGCACGAACGCTTAATGGAATCGTAGGCGGCACGAACTTCACTCAGCTTCGCGATGATATCTATTTGATCGATGTAGTTGGACGCGCAAAAGAGAGCGACCGCGCTTCGATAGAGGCTCTGGAAAACCTGCAAGTACAAAACAAAGACGGCAGGTCGTTTCCAATTTCCGCCATCGCGGCATTTCGATACGAGCTCGAACAGCCATTCGTTTGGCGTCGCCAGCGTCTTCCGACCGTTACCATCAAGGCAAGTATCGATGAGTCCGTACAGCCAGCAACGGTGGTTGCTTTGTTGAAAGATTCGGTCGAGAGCTTCGAGCGCGAGCTACCCCCCGGCTATATACTTGAAACCGGTGGCTCGGTTGAAGAAAGCGCAAAAGGGCAAGGACCCATTTTCGAGGTAATCCCGCTAATGATGTTTAGCATAGCCACCATACTCATGATTCAACTGCAGAGCATTCAGCGGTTGTTTCTTGTCATCGCCGTTGCTCCTCTGGGAATGATTGGAGTCGTCGCTGCATTGCTACCGTCGGGTGCTCCACTTGGCTTTGTCGCGATCTTAGGGGTCCTGGCACTCATTGGAATTCTCATTCGCAACTCAGTGATACTTGTCGTGCAGATTGAGTCATTGAGAGAAGAAGGCATGGACCCCTGGGCGGCAGTTGTCGAAGCGACGGAGCATCGGATGCGCCCCATCATCCTGACTGCTGCGGCAGCCAGCTTTGCGCTGATTCCCATCTCGCGTGAGATTTTTTGGGGGCCTATGGCTTTTGCCATGATGGGCGGCATCGTCGTGGGAACCATCCTGACCTTGTTCTTTTTGCCATGCCTTTATGTCGCTTGGTTTCGCATCAAAACTCCTGCTGCAAGCAAGAGCATCGATACAACTACTAAATTTTCTCATACGGCATCCGCTGAGTAATAGGACCAAACATGGTAGACAATTCAAAACCAGAAAGGGCTTTGACCAAGGATCGGCCGCGCGTGATCGTGATAGGAGGCGGATTCGGTGGCATCCGAGTTGTCAAAGAACTCAGCAATTCGAATGCTGAAGTGATAATGGTGGATAAACGCAATTACCACTTGTTTCAGCCTCTGCTTTATCAAGTTGCAACTGCAGCATTGGATGTTTCGCAGATTGCCGTTCCCTTGCGCTATGGCGCTGAGATCCAATCCAACTGCACAGTATTCATGTCCGAAGTTACCGGAATCGATCCGAGCCGTAACGTGATCCAGGTTGGTTCGAGTAAGAAGGAGTATGTGTACGACTACCTGGTTGTCGCTGCTGGCTGCGAAACCAACTACTTCGGAAAACAGACATTTCGAGAAACGACTCGTAGCCTCAAATCGCTTAACGATGCAATCCAGATCAGACAGGAATTCTTGCTGGCCTTTGAGCGAGCCGAGAGCTGCCAAGACCTATCGAAGGTCAGCGAAGAACTGACGTTCGTCATTGTGGGCGGCGGTCCAACAGGCGTCGAATTGGCCGGAGCGATGTCTGAGTTGACGCACCATACATTCAAGCGTTCTTTTCGTCGAATCACCGCGTCGGTTGCAAAGATCATACTCATTGACAGCAGTGATAGGCTATTGAAGATGTTTCCCGAGAAGAGCTCGCAGCGCGCCCAATGCGACCTTGAAAAATTCGGCGTTGAAGTGATTCTTGCGGCGCATGTAGTTGACGCGACACCCAACCAAGTGACATTGGAACGTCGAGACGGAACGACGCTTGTTGTCAAGACAAAGCATGTGTTTTGGGCGGCGGGTGTCAGCGCCAGCCCGCTAACTAAGTTCCTCGGCACCAAGCTAGACGCGACAGGAAGGGCTGTAGTTGCACCTGATCTCTCCGTAACAGAGTTTCCCAATGTCTACGTGATCGGCGACGCAGCGAAGGTCATCGACCCAAGAAGCCAGGCCCAAGTTCCAGGAGTTGTGCAAGGGGCGATGCAAATGGGTACGTTCGTTGGTCGCGAAATTGCCCATCGAATCGCTGGCAGCCCTAGAACCACCCGAGCAGTGTTTCACTACGTCGATAAGGGCTCCATGGCTACTATCGGACGAGGAAAGGCGGTCGTCAGTACAGCCGGCGTTCAATTCAGTGGTTTCGTCGCTTGGCTCGTGTGGGCATTCGTGCACTCGTTCTACTTGTTCGGACTCCGCAATCAACTTTCGACCTTAGTCACTTGGATAGCGACCTATCGATCCTATTCCAAAGGAGTGCGGTTAATTACAGGAGAAATCCGAGGTGACGATTCGGAGTCATTACTAGATGAACCTCGACTTGAAGATTTCGATCACAAGCAGGCAGCTGACACGGCCGGTTTGGTATGCTTAACGCGAGCAGAAGCGACTACGTGTAGGCAATCACAAGAAGAAAATTGCGATTCCATTTCTAAGACCTCACTGCATTACGGAGTACGATTATGATCGATTTGCTAAAGCAAACAGTCCTTTCAACAATGGGGCTTGCCAGCCTGACCAAAGAAAAGTTAGAGGAGCTTGCAACCGAAATGGCTCGGCTCGGCAATATGTCAGATCAGGAAAGGATCAATTTGCGGAACGACTTGGCTGCGCGTGGTGATGAGGCTCAGCGGGCGTTGACTGCTGAAATCGATCGCCGATGTAACCGACGGATTTAATTGAGCCAAAACCAACGGTTTTGGTTTTCACGAATTGGCGGTTTTGGACGATGGGCGCAGACACTTACCCAGCTCGTCGCATGGCTTTTTGCGGAGTTTGATGACGACTCGATTCTGGTTGC
>JBGSIA010000067.1:0-2995 GCA_041751935.1 Pirellulaceae bacterium
CACGGCTACTGGAACGAAGCGGTTGAGCTGTATCTCGACGCCGAATCGATGGCACCCAAAAAGCCGAAGCTCGATGTTCAACTCGCCCCTGCACTGGCTGGGGCCGGTCGATATCCCGAGTCGATCGAGCGATATCGCCGCTTAGTCAAAGTCAATGCTAAGGACGCCGAGCTTGCAAACAACTTTGCTTTCACGCTGATGGAATCCGGCGATCCAGTAGCTGCTGAAAACGAGTTTCAGCGAGCATTAACACTCGATCCGAAATCCGAAAATGCGGCGGTCAACCTGGGTTTGCACCTCGCGCGACAGCGACGCTACGATGAAGCGTTGGCCGTTCTAGTTCCCGCTATCGGCGAAGCCGCCGCTCACCACAATCTAGGCGTCCTCGCGATCGATGCTGGCGACGAAAGCACAGCCAGAGAACAATTCTCGATCGCCGCTTCGCTGCCAAGCGCTCCCAAAGCGACACAAGAATTCATCGCAGCAATTACAAAGCCGGCGACCGCGACGAACCGTTGAAAAAGCTTCTGCCCTGCAAAAGTTCGCTGACCGATTCGCAAGGCATATTGTACGCAAGAGTAGGTGCGACTGAATTGCAACGCTATCAAGACTTGCGGTTTTTGCCTTTTTGTCGTAGCGTCAATTTATGAATTCTAACCGCCGGGCACCATCTCTAATCCGTCGTCTGTGGCCGCTACCAGTTTTCGGTGGAGTGCTTGGTGTGTGCGTATGGGCTGTCGTAGAGATTGCTTACCGCCCCGGCGTCGAACGCTTATCGCTTTGGTTGTTACTGTCTCTAATTCTCGTAGCGGTTGCGTGGTTAGTTGCGAGAGAACGAACTGCCGATCTTGAAACCTTTGAACCTTCTCTGTTGGAAACACCACTGCGTCTAGCCCGTGACACAGAAGTTTTTGAACGATACCGCGAGTTTAGCCGCTCGCTGCTGAGCATTAGCTGGCAGAACGATCCGATCTATCGAGAAGTCGCCTTGCAACGATTGGCAGAGATGGCGGGGGAACTCCATTCTGTGGCGCACGGCGAAGTCAATTTTGAGGGAACAGAAACTTGGCGAATCGTTTACGAGAAGTTGCTTCGCAGTCCGGGGCTGTTCCAGTATCGGTCGGTAAGTCGAATGACCACGGATTCCTACTGGCAAGATGAGCCAGGTCGGCGGAGTCTGAAGGTCAACATCGAACTGCACCAGAAAGAGCAGATCAGCGTCGAACGCATCGTGATTGTCAAAGATTCGGACTGGCTGAGCGACGCCGTGTTGCCGTCCGAGAAGATTCGGCAGTGGATTCATCAGCAGCACGTCGTGGGAATTTGGATCGCATTGGTCCGCGAGTCGCAACTTGCCAACGAGCCGGAATTGCTGACTGATTTTGGAATCTATGGCGGTCGCGCCGTGGGCACCCAGCAAGTCGATGCTCTTGGAAGGACCACATCGTTCCGATTGCAGTTTGGGTTTTCGTCAGTCGAACAGGCTGAGGCTCGTTGGAAAAGACTGGAGGTTTATGCGACTTCCTATGGCGATCTACTGGATCACCTGCCGTTAGACGGTTAAGATCGCGAAAACGGTAACTTTTTTTCGATGGCCGCCAGCGTGTTGTATCTCGACACTGCTCGGCTTGGACAAACCTCGCCGAGCGCACTTCAAGCTCAAATTGACTTTTCTCGACTGACAGCCGAGCAACCGTCCAGCCTGTACACTGATCGCTTTCTAGCAGACGGCATCGAAGTCGCTCCCAGTTCTTGGCGCGAGCGATTCTCTGGGCTTCGTCATTGGCAAGGCATTGACGAACTGAAGCGAGCGATCAAGGAAGTCGCGAACGCACCTGCTAGCCATGAAGTTGCTGTGGCGAGTCGCTCTACCGTTTTGATGCGGCTTGCGGCTCGTGCAATGTTTCGTGTCTGCCGAAACGTTTTAGCGACGGACATGAGTTGGCCGGCTTATCAGGACGAACTTGCGTCCGCTTCGGTGCGAGCGAACAAACACCTCACGATTCACAGTTGCCGCGAAGATATATTCGCCGGACATCTCAGCTCACGAGAGATTATTTCAGCGATCGCCATTGCGTACGAACGACATGGTTGCAACGGGCTGTTCTTGCCATTAGTCGACAATTTGGGCGTGCGGCTTCCTGTCCTTCAAATCATCAGAGCAATCGAAGGAATTCGCAAGCCACGATTTGTCATCATTGACGGTGCTCAAGCCCTGGGGCATCTGCCGGAGATTGACTGCCATGATTCCTGTGACGTGTTCCTGGCCGGTACACACAAATGGATGCGAGCCGGTAGTCCTTTGGGAATCGCAGTCTTTGGTCGACCTCGATCACAGGAACTTCTGAGCAGATGTCTCAACCCGACTTCCCGGACATTCGACGACCCTCTAGCCCGTTTCGCATGCTCGCTCTCCGGTGGAGCAATGGAACGGTATTCCGAGACCGTGAATGTGGCTCCGCTTTTTGCCTGCCGAGCAGCCATCACCGACGTGCCAGAACAGAACGGGCAGAAGAGTCAGCATTGGCTTAATCAGCTTCTCAGTCGCGAGGATGTCGCGTCCATGGCAGAATCAGTCGGTTGGTACACTCCGCCTCTCGATGTCGATTCACGGACCGGCATTCTGCTCCTGAAGCCAATCAGTCGGCAAGCGCGATCGGTCTTGAATGATTCCATGCGAAAGTGCTTTGCCGATTGCGGGATTGCGGTTTCGACCTATGACGATGCCACCATACGCATGTCGATGCCAAAGCGGAGGCTCGTTGCCAGCGAACTTCTTCAAATCGAGACTACCTTGTCGAAGCTTGGGAATGAATGCGAATTGAAGGTGTGACAATCGGGCAATTCTCCCTCAACTCTTGTTCCTGATGATTCTGATCTGTCTGCGGCTTCTCTGATTGTGTCACGGCGTCAAGGTCCGTTCGGATCGCCGCTGCGCTCTGTTCCTCACTGCTGCTTTCGCTGCGCGAAAGACTCCACCTTGACTTGCCGTGCT
>JBGSIA010000068.1:0-67477 GCA_041751935.1 Pirellulaceae bacterium
GTTGATGTCAGTACTTCGCACGCTGCGAGTGCGAGGCCACCAGCCTCTGGATACAATTCTGTCTTCGCTGGCCGACTACTCAAAAACAGGCATTCTGCCACCGCTGCCACCCAAAGCTCTGACAGCAGGCTGAATAGTTACTGTTTCCGCGCCAAGCGGCAATGAGCTGCAAAACTATCTCGCTGATCATCCAGAAATTAACGAGGCTGCGGCGCAACCAGACGTGGAAGAAACCGAGTAGACCATCGGTATCGATGGGCCCGGGTTTGCTCCACAGCAGTCGAGCTACCAGCAGTCGAGTTATTTGTTTGGCAACCGTCGATTTTTGTCTAGGCGTTCTTTTCGTGTCTCGCGGTTTAATTTCTCTCTTCTTCGAGGACTGTTATTATGAGATTTTCGCGCAAAAAGATTGGCTTTACCCTTGTTGAGTTATTGGTGGTCATTGCCATCATTGGTGTATTGGTGGGACTGTTGCTACCGGCTGTACAGGCGGCGCGTGAGGCAGCTCGGCGGATGAGCTGCAGCAACAACTTCAAGCAAATCGGACTAGGGTTCCACAATTATCACGCCGCATATGATCAGATTCCGATCGCCTTCAGTGGCACTACCGATTTCGCCAATGCGGCTCAACCAGCGCGGACGGCAACTGCGTCGGGAGCCGCGATGACGGCGAATAACCGCTTGGACTTGAGTGCCCTGGTCGGTCTGTTGCCCTTTGTTGAACAGCAAGCCTTGTGGGAAAGAGTCAGCAATCCCTACCAGATTCCCACTGGTGATCCAGGAGCAGGTAATTTTTTTCCGGCGATGGGACCGGATCCCAACATGGGTCTTGGTAATGCAAATAACCACCATGGAATGAACCAATACACTCCTTGGCTGACCAATATCCCAACTCTTCGCTGCCCAAGCGACCCAGGCTTGGGGTTGCCGGCTCAGGGACGAACCAATTACGCGGTTTGCTATGGAGATGCTATCCAACAAACTCACACGGGACCAGCGAATGTCTTGGGAGTAGTCAACAGCGCTCGTTCGCAAAGGACGCGTGAATCCTGTCGGGGAGTGTTTGTTGCTCGCCAAAAATCTGCCTTCCGTGACGTTCTGGACGGGCTGGCAAACACCATCATGGCTGGTGAAATCAGCACCGACTTGGGTGACCGCAATAAGACGACTGATATGATCCAGGTGACAGTGCAGAACGCTACCTGGACGAATCCCTTAGCTTGCCGACCAAGTATTGACGCCCAGCGACCCAAGTTTTGGGCAGCCACTCTGGTTGGTGCGGCGAACACAGGTAACGCCGAAGTCGGCCGTGGCTACAAGTGGGCCAATGCGAACGGATTGTACAGCGGTATGAATACGATTTTACCACCAAACAGTGAAATCTGTTCCGACGAGAATGCTGCAGGAACTGCCGGGCCCGGTAAAGAAGGCGTGTATCCACCGAGCAGTCGTCACCAAGGTGGCGTCCATGTCTTGATGGGTGACGGTGCGGTTAAATTTATTACCGATTCCATCGAAGCTGGGGATTCGAGTAACGCTACTGTTCGGCAAGCAGGGATCGCTGGTAACGAACCAAGCTTCCCAACTGCTCCAGGAAGCATGAGTCCCTACGGACTATGGGGTGCTCTTGGAACCCGGGCTGCGAGCGAAACGATTAGCAAGTCGTTCTAGTGAGCAAAGAATGGTGAGGCATGATCGCGTGCCAATAGTCATTTGCGAAGTCGCTTGACTATGATTGGCACAATAAAAAAACGCTGGGCTAGTTGTAGCCCAGCGTTTCGCTCGCTTGGTCGATCTGGTTACCGACTTAGTGGATCTGGTTACCGAAGAGTTCGTCGACTAGAACCCTTGGATTGTTTCACTCGAAGCGCGAGTACCGAGGGCTCCCCACAAACCGAACGGACTCATGCTGCCTGCTACGGTGGGAGATGAAGGTTCGGGTGTCGCAACACCGTTTTGACGGACGGTTCCGTTCGTCGAATCTCCAGCTGCGATGGAGTCGGTGACGAACTTCACAGCTCCATCTGCCATCAGCACGTGAGCACCGCCTTGGTGACGACTGCTGACGGGGCAAACGGATTCGTTATTGATGCCGGCGGTCGTGGCCGCATTCTGGTCGGCACACAATTCGCTGTTAGGTGGCAGAATGGTGTTCACACCGGTGTGAACGGTCGTGGCACTGGCCCACTTGAATCCACGTTTTTGCCCCACACCGCCATTGTCAACCGCGCCCGCTGCAAGTGGATTGGACCAAAAATTCGGGCGATTGGCATCGATCACGGGCTTGCAAGAACTGGGGTTCGTCCAAGTAACACTGTCCGTGGGAAGCCGGACGCTGTGAGTCGTGATATTTCGATCACCTAAGTCGGTACTGATTTCGCCACAGGCAATCGTATTGGCCGTACCGTCAAGAACGTCGCGAAAGTTCATCTTTTGCCGAGGCACAAAGAAACCTCGACATGATTCTCGCGTGCGTTGGGAACGAGCACTGGTGATACCACCATTAGTTCCGTTATCAGGCCCGGTGGTGGTGTGTTGCAACGCGTCGCCCATACAGGCAGCGTAGTTAGTACGTCCTTGAGCTGGAAAACCTCTGCCTGGATCGCTGGGGCATCGCAAAGTTGGAATGTCCGTCAACCAAGGTGAGTATTGGTTTTGGCCATGATTGTTATTTGCGGCGCCCAACCCCATGTTCATCGGTTCCGGTCCAAACGCTGGGAAGTGCTGTCCCGCTCCGGCATCACCAGCGGGAATTTGATAGGGATTGCTAATTCTCTCCCACATCGCTTGTTGTTCGATGAACGGTGTTAAGCCTACCAAGAAACTCAATCGTCCACGATTGTTAGCCTGGGAGCCGCCAACAGTGGCACTCGGAGTTCTCGATACTTGATCTCCAAGGTTCATCAGGTCATAAGTCCCAGAGAACTGTGTCGGGATTTGGTCAAACGCAGCGTGGTAGTTGTGGATCCCTAATCCAATCTGCTTGAAATTGTTACTGCAACTCATCCGCCGGGCCGCCTCCCGTGCCGCTTGCACGGCTGGTAACAGCAGGCCAACCAGTACGCCGATGATCGCGATAACGACCAGGAGTTCAACTAGCGTGAACCCCGAAGAACGAACTCGAATTTTCATCTCAAACTCCGATAAGAAAAGAATCAAATAGAATGACTGCGACGAAGAATCGCCGCAGGCTGAACACAAACTACTTCACATCATCCACGGTCGGGTCAGCCGGTTCCACAGCGTCGTTTAACTCGGGATGTTCAGCCAAATATTGCTGAAGGTCATTGCCGGTCGGCGCCTGTGCACTGCCACCTGAACCGCCACATCCCACGACGGGAACCATACAACACACAAGGAAAAGTGAAAAAAAACGTTGGGTACACGCGCGTTTTGATGTCACAGAGCATCTCCTGAGAAGTTGACTGAGCTCGGCCTAAAAGGGCCTTATTCCGCCATAGTAACGGTACTACGGACCAATGGATTGCTTAAACCAGCCAGTTTTTGTTAGAATCCTGCCATGAAACAGCAAAATCTTCAAACAGATTTTTTCGCTCAAATGCGAGACGTTCAGTCGTATCGCACATTGTTTGATCACATCACCGATATCTTCTTTTTTATTAAGGATACCCAGGGCCGCTTTATGGCCGCGAATCGAGCTGTCGTCGAACGGCTCGGCTTTCAAGAAGAAAGTGAACTCATCGGACTTCTCGACAAATCGATTATCCCCGAATCCGTCGGAAGCGACTTCCGAAACGACGATTTGGAAATCATCCGCACCGGCAATCCCTTGGTCAATCGATTGGAGGTCTGGTACGGCGAGCTACGTCAGTTGGATTGGTTCGTTACGACGAAGGTTCCCGTGTATGGATCGCTAGGTGAAATCATTGGGATCATGGGACTCACTCGCCGTGACAAGAGCCAGTCTCCGCAGCATCCCAATCGTACGGTCGCGACAGCCATCGACTTCATCACCAAAAACGTCAATCGAAATTTAACGATTCAGGAAGTTGCCAGAGTCTGCAATATCTCCGAGAGAACACTGAACCGAAGAATCCGGGAATCTCTAGGAGCTAGTCCGTACGAGATCATGCTACGCATTCGAATCCAAATCGCCGCGCGGTCGTTGGTCGAAGGAAATAAGAGCCTGTCGACGATTGCTTTGGAATCAGGATTCTGTGACCAAAGCTCATTCACTCAGCACTTCCGCAAACGCACTGGTTTTACCCCACTGCAATTTCGCAAACGCTACCCGTTCTAACCGTCAGCACGGCAACGCATCTACAGCGACTTCAAAGACAATCTCATCTATGCATTCAATCCTCGCTATCGTCCTGGTCATCATCGTCCAGCTCAGGGATCGCGGGGTCTTCGGGGGCACGCTTGCGCAACTTTCTTTGCAACGAACGACGGTGAATTCCTAAACGCCGAGCCGCTTCACTGATGTTGTTGCCACAGTCGGCCAGCACGCGATGGATGTGCTCCCACTCGTTTCTTGCCAACGACGGCGCGGGGAAGTCAATTGCCCCATCCGGTACAGTCGGCTCTTCGCCACGGATGAACGCGGAAAGAATGTCGTCGGCGTCCGCTGGCTTGCTGATGAAGTTCACCGCACCGGCTCGCACCGCGTCAATCGACGCTGGAATGCTGCCAAAACCAGAGAGCATCAAGATCCGAGTCTCCGGTCGAATGCTTAACAACTTACGCAACAACTCCAGCCCGCTGCGTCCTGGCATTCGCAGATCGAGAACAGCCAAATCGGTCGGTCGGGAAAGGAACACCTCGACAGCTTCATCGTAATTCCCCGCTGTCTCAACGCGAAACCCCCGCTGTTGCAGTGCCATCGATAATCGCTCGCGGAGCACGAAGGTATCATCAACCAGCAATATGCTTTCGGCACCAACGGCTTCAGCGGAATAAACCGGTGCAGCGTTTCCAGACGAATCAGTCATGGCTTTCAGCGGAGTGTGAAGTGAGGAACCCGAACAACACGCGACTACCTTCACCATGATATCAAGAATTCACTGACGCGTTGCTCTACACACCGACGATTTTCGTTGGCGTGGCGCATGAAAAAACCCGTTTGCCGAGACCAAGGTGCATCTCGACAAACGGGCTGTTTTGTCTCGCGTTCTCTTATACGAAGACGATCGCGAGTGGGTGGCAATGCCGAAGCATTAGCCCGCCGACTTCAACTACGGGTTACCACCCCGTTGGCTAGTACAGCAATATTCCACTTGATCACCTCCTAAATGTTCTTTGGTTTGACGAAACTGAGTTCGGTGCCAACCAGATTGAACTCATGAGTCGTTCGGAAGGGGTCCGTCGTGACGCGTTATCACGACCCGACAAAAATCATTATCCCTTGTCCCTACGAAAAAGGCAAGCGATTTTTGTCGCTGTTTTTGGGACGCATGAGCACCACCCAAGGTTCGCTTACGATTTGCGTTTTTCCAATTTTTTTAAATCGCTTTGCACGCTGGTATGTTGCCGACGCAGTTCGTCCAGGCTCTCTCGTTCCTTATCCACGACCTCGACCGGAGCCCGAGAAACGAAACTTTCATTCGACAATTTTTGCTGTTTGCCGGTGATCTGCTTGACCAACTGACCGAGCAACTTTTCCAGTCGCGAACGTTCCGCGTCCACGTCAATGAACTTTTCCAAGTCCACATGCACGCTGATATCGATTGCCGGAATCGCTAACGGAGCATCCGTCTCGAACGGCTTCGCTTCCCGTCCCAGTGAGACGACTTCCGCGCCGGCAAGAGCCTCGAAGTACGTACGCATCGGTTGCAGCATCCGCAGTGTCGGCTCGTTGCAGCGAATTGCGACCGGCAGCGTCTCTCGCGGCGCAATGTTTTGGCTGGCGCGAATCTTGCGAATCGCTCCCACCACTTCTTGAAACACCGCAAACTGTTGCTCGATCGTTGAATCAAAATGAGAGGCATCGCTGGTCGGCCATGCTGCAGTCATGACAAACTTTCCTGCAGGCAGAGGCGGTGCCAATCCACGCACCGGAGCCGCTTCACCAAGGTAGCCCCAAATGGATTCGGTAACGAACGGCGTGATCGGGTGCAGTAACCGCAATAACGTATCCAAACCATACGCCATCACGCGCTGAGTCACCGCCCGCTGGGTTTCATCCTCCAGACGAGGTTTAGCGATCTCGACGTAGAAACTGCAGAACTCATTCCAAGCAAAGTCGTACAGCACGCCGGAAGCATCGGCGAATTGATAACGCTGGACGGACTCCGTCACTTGCCGCGTCACCGTCGACAGGCGGCTCAATAACCAGCGATCCTCTAGTGGCAACGTCGCGATATCAACGGTCGCCGGTGTGTAGCCATCCAGATTCATTAGCGCGAACCGCGCCGCGTTCCACAACTTGTTGACGAAGTTCCGTGCCGTCTCGAAGCGTTCGCTCACCACAGCTCCCTTGAGCAGCGACTTGTCTTCATCAAGCTCGGCCCACTGAGTCGAAAACGGCTTGTTGCAATGCGTGCATTCGATCCGCGGCAGCGAACGATTCTTCGGCGTCTGGTCAATCAACTTCTCACAGTGCGGACACTCGTACTGTACCGGCATCCGCACATCTTGCGTTTCGGTTGCCAGTCGCGCCAAACCGAAACGCATCGCGTCGGGACCAAACTTGTCGATTACGTCAATAGGGTCGACACCGTTGCCCTTGCTCTTGCTCATCGTCTCGCCCTGACCATCCAGGATCTTAGGATGGATGAACACTTCATGAAACGGAACCTTGCCAACGTTGTTTAAGCCCATCAACACCATGCGTGCGACCCACAGTGTGATGATGTCACGCGAAGTGATCAGCGTGCTGGTCGGATAGAAGTAGTCCAGCTCTGCGGTTTGTTGCGGCCATCCGAGTGTACTGTGCGGCCACAATGCAGACGAAAACCACGTATCGAGCACGTCGGCATCACGCACTAAGCCCAGTTGCTCGACTTCTGTTTCTAACGCTTCGTCTTCACCACGCAAACACACCATCAGTGTTCGCGTGCCGTCTTCCATCGTGTCAATTCGTTCGACGATTTGTCCTTGCTCATAGGCTGGCAGCATGTGCAGTCTCGCCACCAAGTCAGTCACCGCCGCTTCACTTGGCAACCCGATCGACCAAATCGGAATGCGGTGTCCCCACCACAACTGACGACTCACCGGCCAGTCGCGTTTTTCACCCAACCAGTCGAGATACCCTTTGCGATACCGCTCCGGGAAGATCTTCACTCGCTCGTCGGATACGGCGTCCATCGCCGACTGAGCCAACGTATCCATCTTCACGAACCATTGATCGGCCAGGTACGGCTCGATCGGTGTTTTGCTGCGGTCGCTGTGCGGCAGTTCGATATCACGGTCTTCGATATCGCCGAGTAATCCCAGCGCATCAAGATCCTCGACCACCTGCTTGCGAGCTTGCGGGATCGTCAGCCCTTCGTACTTGCCGCCTTCGCTGTTGATGGTGCCGTCGGGATTGAGCACATTGATCATCGGCAAGTTGCAACGTTTACCCACTTCATAGTCATTCGGATCATGAGCCGGAGTGATCTTGACACACCCACTTCCCATCTCCGGCTTGGCCCACACATCGGCGAGCAAGGGAATCGGCCGATCCAGCAACGGCAGCATCAACATGCGACCATCCAGTGCCATATCGCGCAGTTGTTCCAAAGTCGCGAGAGTTTCGTGGCGACGTTTTAGCAACGCTTCGAGTTCCTGTTGGCAATCCGATCGCTCTTTGTCGCTTGCCGCAGCCAATTTGGTTCGTAAATCGGCTTCGAGCTTATCAAACGCTGCGGCCGGATCTGGATGCGTGGCGACGGCCGTGTCACCAAGCATCGTCTCGGGCCGCGTCGTCGCGATTTCAACTCGCTTGGGTTCGCCTCGCTTTGGCTCAATGACCTCGTAGCTGATGTGATAGAAGTGTCCCTTCTTGGTCTCGTTAAAGACTTCATCGTCGCTGACGGCGGTCTGAAGGAAGGTATCCCAATTCACCAGTCGTTTGCCGCGATAGATCAGGTTCTGGCGAAACAGATCGAAGAAGGTGGCTCGTACCGCAGCGGCACAGATCGGATCGAGCGTGAACCGCGTGCGTTGCCAATCGCAACTGCAGCCCATGCGTTTGAGTTGACCAAGAATTCGCGTTTCGTACTGATCCTTCCACGCCCAAATCCGCTGCACTAGCGCCTCGCGGCCCAGGTCATGGCGAGACATGTTTTCCTGTTCTTTCAACCGGCGTTCCACAACGGCCTGGGTGGCGATCCCAGCATGATCGGTGCCTGGCATCCACAGCGTCTCAAAGCCCTGCATCCGTTTGGTGCGAACGACGATGTCCTGCAGCGTGTTATTGAGCCCGTGACCGAGGTGCAGTGCGCCGGTCACATTGGGCGGCGGGATGACGATGCTAAAAGGTTGCTTGTTCGGATTCACGCTGGCATGGTTACAGCCGGCGTCGTCCCAGTCTCGGATCAGCTTCGCGGCAGCTTCCGCGTGTTCGAATCGAATCGGTATGGTCATGGAGGATCAGTGTGCAAGTACGATGTGCGGCGGACAGTGTCGGTCGGATTGGACCGATAGATGGGACCGGCGCTGGAGCAATGGAATCTAAGGCTACGAAAACGGTCCGTTTTTGTCTATCTGTTTGCGTGTGCTGGTCTTACGCGCGCCGAGCGATTAGAAAACAGGCCTCACGTATCGCATCGGACACGCCGCCAGAAAGACACTCGCGAATGAATTTGGTTCTGATCGTCTTATTGCCGCTGGTCGGAGCCGTGCTCCCGGCGCTAATGATCCGGTCGGGACGCAATGACTGTACGGTCGCCACGCTGGCTATCAATTTGCTCTCTTTCGGGCTGTTAATGGCTCATGTCCCGCCCGTGATGCGTGGCGAAGTCGTCACCGCGAGTTGGAATTGGTTGCCGCAACTCGGTTTAAACATCCAGTTTTTTGTCGATGGACTGGGATTGTTGTTCGCCACCATGATCCTGGCGATCGGGCTGTTGGTGATCGTCTATGCCAGGTTCTATTTGAGCAAAAAAGATCCCGTGGGCAACTTCTTCACGTATTTGTTGTTGTTCCAAGGGGCGATGGTCGGAATCGTGCTCAGCAACAACATTTTGTTGACGCTGATTTTCTGGGAGCTAACGAGTCTGTCGTCGTTCCTGTTGATCGGGTACTGGAGCCACACTCCGGCAGGTCGCCAGGGAGCACGGATGGCACTGACGGTTACAGGTTGTGGCGGCTTGTCGCTGATTGCCGCAGCTCTTTTGCTTGGCCAGACCGTCGGTACATACGAACTCACCGAAATTTTGAAGCACGGTGAACTGATTCGCAATTCTTCCAACTATCACGCGATCTTGCTGCTTGTTCTTGTTGGCACTTTCACCAAAAGCGCCCAGTTTCCCTTTCACTTTTGGTTGCCACATGCGATGGCCGCCCCGACGCCGGTTTCCGCCTACTTGCATTCAGCAACGATGGTCAAGGCCGGCATTTTTCTGATGGCACGCTTGTGGCCCGTACTTTCGGGAACCGACAGTTGGTTCTACATCGTCGCCACCACGGGAATGCTGACAATGTTGTTGGGTGCCGTGATTGCACTATTCCAAAACGACTTGAAGGGGCTGCTTGCTTACTCGACGATCAGCCATCTGGGTTTGATGACGATGCTGTTGGGATTCAGCACCCCGATGGCCGTTGTCGCGTGCATGTTCCACATCATCAACCACGCCACGTTCAAAGCAGCGTTGTTCATGAACGCTGGGATTGTCGATCACGAAACCGGCACGCGAGACATACGAAAACTAGGTGGGCTGCTATCCTTGATGCCGGCCACGGCAACGATCGCGATGATCGCCGCCGCATCCATGGGAGGCTTGCCGCCGCTCAATGGTTTTTTGTCCAAAGAAATGATGCTGGAAGAGGCGGTTCATACGACCTGGGCGACTCAAGGTTGGATCGTGCCGCTGGTCGTGGTGATGGCATCGATTTTCTCCTTTGCCTACTCGCTCCGTTACGTCTGGCATACGTTCTTTGGCAAAGTTCGATCGGACTACCCCAAACCGCCTCACGATCCGCCGTACGGATTGATCATGCCACCAACCGTATTGGTGGTACTCTTTGTGCTGATTGGTTTGTTGCCTGAAATGTGGGCGGGAGCGATGGTTCGAGCAGCCGCCGCCTCGGTCATCCAAGGTGACGTGCCGGAGTTCCACCTCGCACTATGGCATGGAATGTCACCCGCGGTACTGATGTCACTGGTCGCGATCAGCGGCGGTTCGCTGGTGGTGATCGGCTACGCAAGAGCGAACTCGTTGTGGTTGCGAACACCTGTGCCATCTGCCAAACACGCGTTTGATACCTTGGTGGAAGGCTCTGCGGCGACGGCGCGACGCTTCAGCGAGGGATTGCACAACGGATCACAGCAACGTTATCTGTTCGTGATGATTTTCGCAGCGCTAGCGTTGGGTGTTTATGCCTACGCCAGTGTCGGCCACTCCGTCGGCGATCGTCCGCTGCTGCCGGCAAGCGCGGTGGTGTTGATCGTTTGGGGAATACTGATCGGCTCGTGTATTCTGGCCGTTGTCGCGCATCGCCAAAGGTTGGTGGCGCTGATTACGGTCAATGTGATCGGATTGATCAGTTCGCTAGCGTTTGTCTATCTGTCGGCGCCCGATCTTGCGTTGACACAAATCTCGGTCGAAGTCGTAACGCTGATCCTGATGTTGCTGGCATTGTACTTCTTGCCGGACAAGTCAGAGATCGAGTCGACATTGTTTGTGCGAGTTCGCGACGGGGCATTGGCAATTCTCGTCGGCCTCGGTGTCGGGGGATTGTCCTGGGTCACGATGACTCGAAACGTTCCGTCGTTGTCCGATTATTACATTGCACACTCGAAGCCTGATGGCGGCGGGACCAACGTTGTGAATGTGATCATCGTCGACTTTCGCGGATTCGATACGTTTGGTGAGATCATGGTGCTGGGGATTGCCGGGATGACGATCTATGCACTGCTGGACGGGATGTTGCGAGGTCCGTTGGCGATGAAGCTCGCTCGCTGGACACCGGGGCCGAAAAAGTCCCCTGAAGTTCACCCGATGATGATGGTCGTGGCGACTCGTGCGATGTTGCCATTCGCGCTGATGGTTGGCGCGTTCATATTCTTGCGTGGTCATAACTCACCTGGCGGCGGATTCATCGCAGCGTTGATCGTGTCGATCGCTTTAATCATGCAGTACATGGCCAGCGGTTTCCGCTGGGCTGCGGAGCAAGTGAAGTTCAATTATCACGGATTGCTTGGCGGGGGCGCTCTGATCGCCGCAGCAACTGGGATTACGTCGATGGTGATGGGCGAAGCGTTTCTCACAAGCGGCTATGACCACTTTCACGTGCCGCTGATCGGCGATATCGAGCTGGCAACGGCAATGTCGTTCGATGTTGGCGTGTTTTTGACGGTGGTTGGCGGAGTGATGCTAGCGCTGGCGAACCTTTCCAACCTTGGCCGGTGTGCAGCTACCGGCGAAAAGGACGAAGAGGCGATCGATTTCGATCCCTCCATTTACAACCCTCGACATGATCCAAACTTCAAGCGTGAAAGTGAGCGAGGATAAGCATGGAATTTCTCGTTGCCAGCGCGATCGCTGTGATGACCTCCGCCGGAGTGTACTTGGTGCTTCGTGCGCGTACCTACACCGTGGTGCTGGGGCTGACGTTGTTGACGTACGCGATCAATTTGTTCGTATTCAGTGTCGGAAGATTGGCCACGAATCGGCCAGCGATCATTGCCGACGGAGTCACTGAATATACCGATCCGTTGCCACAGGCATTGGTGCTGACTGCGATCGTGATCTCATTCGGAATGACGGCGTTGTTATTGGTGCTTGCGGTTCGCAGCTACTTCGAGAGTGACGATAGCGTTGGCGGTGGTGATCACGTGGATTTGATAGGCCCAGAAGAAGTGGTGGCACGTAGACGCTAATGAATCACTGGATCATCTTGCCGATTCTCATTCCCGCCGTGGTCGCACCGCTGCTGGCCATGTCGGTGCGGCACGACATTTTGCTTGCGAGAGTTTTTTCCGTCGGCTCAACCGTGCTTTTGCTGATTCTCGGTATGGTGTCAGTCGCTGTGGCGAACGAAGGCGAAACGTTCGTGTACTCGTTGGGTAGTTGGCCGGCACCGTTTGGAATCGTGTTAGTACTCGATCGTCTGTCAGCAACGATGTTGATGTTGACCGCTGCACTAGGGTTGTGTGTTTTGCTGTACGCGATCAGCGGTTGCGATAGACGTGGACAGCATTTTCATCCGCTGTTCCAGTTCCAACTGATGGGATTGAACGGTGCCTTTCTTACAGGCGACCTGTTTAATTTGTTTGTATTTTTCGAAGTCCTGTTGATTGCTTCGTATGGATTGATGGTTCACGGCGGCGGGGCAGCGCGGTTACGTGCTGGAATCCAGTATGTCGTCATCAACTTGGTGGGATCGAGCATTTTTCTCATCGCGTTGGGCTCAATCTACGGAGTCACCGGCACATTAAACTTGGCTGATTTTGCGGTAAAGCTGCAAAGTGTCACGCAGCGTGATCAAGCCATCTTGATGACGGGAGCAACGCTTTTGGTGGTCGTTTTTGGGATCAAGTCGGCGCTGTTCCCACTGCAGTTCTGGCTGCCGGGGACGTACACCAACACCAGTGGCGCGGTTGCGGCCCTGTTCGCGATCATGACCAAAGTCGGAGTGTATGCGATTGTTCGAGTGCATTCGATCGCACTGCATCAAACGGCCGAATTCTCGATCAGCGTGTTCGATTGGATGATGCCAGCGGCCGCTGTCACACTTGCCGTTGGCATGATCGGTGTTTTTGCCGCACGCAGTTTGGGTCAGCAAGCTTCGTTTGCGGCCCTAGGTTCCGTGGGTACGTTGTTGATCGCCGTGTGCACGTTTACACCGCAGTCGCTCTCCGCTGGATTGTTTTATATGTGGCACTCCACCTTTGCGATCGCGGCGTTGTTCATGATCGTTGACTTGGTGATCATTCGTCGCTCCAGTGTCGGCGATGCGTTGACCGACGCGCCGCGATTTGACCAGATTGGGTTGTTGGGCAGTTTGTTTTTTTTGACGGTGATTGCGATTCTGGGTATGCCGCCGCTGTCTGGATTCATTGGCAAATTGCTGATACTTGACAGCATTCGCCAAATGCCGATGTGGACCAGTCTGTGGACACTGATTTTGGCCACTTCACTTATTGCTTTGATTGGATTTGCCCGTAGTGGCAGCCTTGTGTTTTGGAAGAGCATGGCCATCGATGGACGGTTGCTCGCTCCCAAAGGCATCGCTAACGTCTTGCCAATTGTCGCGATCGGATCGGTACTTGGATTATTGGTGCTGCTAACCGGATTTGCTGGACTCGTGACGGTATACCTCGACGGCATTGCGGACCAAGTTCACTCGCCGCAAGCCTACGTTGATGCTGTGCTGAATCCGCCGTAGGGAAAACTGGCTCGTCGTCTGTTAAAACAACGTCGAAACGTCTTGCTCACGACTGTTGGTACGGACTCGATCGCTTAATTGGCTGAAATACCAATCGTTGCCTTTGTCCCCATCGCTGTCGTCGCTGGCCCCGTCCGCCGCAATCGCTGCTGTCAGGTCATCAATCAACGATGTAATGCGATCCGCCAGCGAGACACCGTCGGCCGTCCAACGTCCCAACAACGAATCTGCGGATTCGGCCGTGAGCTGGTCAGCAACCAACAAATCCTCACCATCACCTCCGCCAAGACGATCGGCGCCTAGGCCACCGACAAGGATATCGCTGCCAGCCTCGCCATACATCCGATCCTCGCCAGCGCCTCCATCGACATAATCGTTGCCAAGTCCTCCACGAAGCTTGTCGTTGCCGGCTCCGCCGTACAATCGCACGGGAATCGTCAACAGTCGACTGGCCGTAACGTCGTCATCACTGTCGCCGCCGTACACGTCGATGCGGCTGATGTTCGTGTACACAATGCGCGTCCACGCTCCACCAGTGCTGTGTCGAATCTCAACCGAGTTCGCTGTTCCCGGAACGTTGTTCAGTCGAATATCGTCACTGAGACTGGTCCCACCGACGACAAGAATGAAGCTACCAGAATTCGCGGGATCAGGAACCAGTCGCCGATCTTGAGCGTCGATCGAGATCACGGCAGTTCCGACACCATTGGCATCGTCACTGGCGCTTACCGTGGCCAGATAGGTTCCCGGTGCCGCAGGAGTGAACTCGAACGAATCGCCGCTGCCTACCGCGACGACAGTTCCCAACGCATCGGTAACTTCCCAAAGGAGCCGTGCCACCGCGCCTCCAGGCAAGTCGGTGACCGCGCTGGAAAGTACAATCAATTGTCCCGTGACCACGTTCGTCTCGCCAGTAATCGTGACCGTTCGAGCGACCGTTGGCGGTGGAGTGTCTGGATCACCATTTCCACCGCCATCGCCATTGACTGCTCCGTTGCCAGGCGTCCATCCCGCGGCAGTCCCCGCACCGGTCGCCGCGTCGATCAACAGTTGCGTCGTCAACGATGGTGTCGTATCGAAGCGGTTCGCACCCAGCGATTCTCCCAGATCCAATCGCGGGTAATCACCGCCATCGTCAAACAACCTGTTCGTACCAGCACCACCTCGCAAGATGTCGCTGCCATTTCCACCTAGAAGAGTGTCGTTGCCATTGCGGCCGTCCAGTTCATCGTCGCCGAGCATGCCCATCACAACATCATCGCCGTCGCCACCGTCAATGACATCCTCGCGAAGATCGATGTTCACGCGAGTCAATGCGGAGTTATCGTTGAATGAACGCAAGGCATCATCGACGAATCCCATTGCGTATGCCGAACGCCGCAACGAAACTTGGTGTCCCGTATCATCAATCATCAACGGCGAAACAATCGACGCGTTGTCGCCCAACAGGATATCGTCATCCGCGCTGCCATCGATTGTGTCCTGACCGATTTCCCACCGTCCATCGATACCGCCGTGACGCGAAGATGGTGTCATGGCGTCTGTGGTTGATTCACCCAGCCGCTGGTGTCCCACGTGAGTGTCAAAGCTCTTGGCCACAGCGGCTCGATCACGATTCGCGATCTGGTCCAGTAACAACTCCACGTGTCGATCCAGCTCAGCAAGCTGGGTCGGTGTCGTCGGAGAAACCAGTACCAGTGGCGTGGCAATGACGCCATAGTCTCCGATCACCGTGTCATCACCCGCTCCACCATCAATCGTGTCGTTGTCCAGTGTACGGTCAAGCGATGCAACGAAGGGAATGGTGCTCAGCGGCACTCGTCGCGAGAGCTCCGATGCAATCTGTAGTGATCGCGCGTCACGACGTTCGCTAAGCTGTACTGCTTCGAGTCCCGCTTGAGTCCGTAGCTCGCTCTCGAGTGTCTGCAACGCCTCTACCGTAAGCCCTGGAGCGATGACCGAATCGGGCAAGTCAGCAAGTGAGCCAGTGACGAGCGGTGCGATCAGCAATCCGTCTCCACCAACAAGCATGTCGTCGCCATCATTGCCGTCGATCGTATCCTGACCGATCACCACCTCGTGGTATTCGACAAAATTGGCTGGCGAGGCTCCTGCAGTGCTCGCGGCAAGCAATGTATCGATTACGCCCAAGTGCGCCGTCGAGACAAGTTGCATTGCGTCCTCAGCAACCGTCTCCAAGTCCGCCAAGTGCCGCTGTAATTGAGATGCATTCTCTGCAGTCGTTCCGGCCCCAGGAACCGCATGAGTTGCCGGCAACTCGAAAATGCCATTATCTCCGATTACGGTGTCGTTACCACTTCCACCATTGAGCGTATCACTGGAGATTCGGATGGTGTGTTCGGAGTTACTTTCGCTGTCAAGTTCGTAGCGAACAACGTCACGATCCATCGCCAGACCATCCAGCGCAAACATCACTCCCGCGATCGCGCCGGTTGCCCGGTTAACGGCTTCATCAATCGCCGTGATGCCGGTTTCAAGGTGACTGTTCACGAGCATCTTGTCGCCGAACAGCAAATCATCTCCATCGTCGCCACTGATGGTGTCGTTACCGTCAAGCATGCTGGAATGCCCGGCGAACTGCGGCGTGACGGCAACTCTTGGCACAATTCGCAAGTCGTCGTTGATCGCCAGACTGTCGTTGTTGGCAATGTCCGAAAGAACTTCGTTCACGTTCGACACACGATCCCAACGTGGACGCTCGGCAACCAAGTCGCCAGGCTCAGCAACCATTTCGGCTACGATCACCTGGCCGAATCCCGGCAGGACCAACTCGAATCCCGATAACAAATTGGCGCCGGTGTCGATTCCGATCAAGCGAATCGAATCGACCATCTGTGGCAAGTCGGTTTCCATCGGCGCGGTGTTGATACCATGATCGCCAATGAGCGTATCGTTGCCAGCTCCACCGCTAATCGTGTCGTCGCCGCGTTGTCCGAGAATCACGTCGTTATCATCACCACCATCGATCGTGTCATTGTTCGCATCAACGAGATCAATCAACAATGCGACCGTTTGTGATTGTCCGCTGTCGGGGTTGATGCTCTTGGCGCCCGAAGGCAGTTCGACACTGGCAAAGACGATTCGATCGGCGCCGAGCAAGCGAACGGCAAGGTCAGCCGGGGGTGTACCCAGACCGGTAGGGTCCATTGGAATGATATCTGTCACTCGGCCGATTTCTTCAGTGAGCAAGTCGCGGTGCCACGTGCCGTCACTGTTAAGCTGAGGCGTAGCATCAGCATTCAAATCACGCAGAATCTGGCCTGCGTCAGCAAGGATAAAGTCTTGACCTGCGTCGCCGAACAAGTTGTCGCTGCCAAGTCCACCAATGATTTCGTCGCTGTCGTCGCCGCCGTGAATTTCGTCATCACCACGTTGTCCACGCAAGATGTCCTGGCCTGTAACGCCATAAATGGTATCGTTGCCGCTGATCAGGTCTCGATCGTCAAACGGTTGCACTTCACGGATCGTGATGAAATCGAATGGTGCGAGGTAGTTTTCCCAAGTACCAAGTTGAGCACTCAGCAGCGTTCGCGTGATCGTACCGTTGTCACCAAGGATCACGTCGGCGTCATCACCGCCGTCGATATGGTCGTCGCTGTCTGCACCAAATGGCACGTTATGGCCACCGACCAGGTCGTCTTGGCCAGCACCACCACGAATTGTGTCATTTCCTTGACCACCGAAGACGAAGTCGTCGCCATCATCGCCGTCGATCGTGTCATCGCCACCGCCATCGGCTGCTCCCGTGAAGCGGCTGATCACTCGCTTGTCGACGGGACGGCGGAAGTCAACTTCACCGTGATCACCAAGCAGAATATCGTGACCTAAGCCACCGGAAAGCGTGTCGGCACCTGTTCCACCGATAATGATATCGTTGTCGGCTTCGCCATTGATAACATCCATACCACCGATCGTCGGCGCGGTTGTGATGATCTGGTCAAGCGTCGTCAGATCAGCATCGAGGGTGTAATCGATACTGCCGTTGTCTCCCATCAGCGTGTCCAGCCCAGCGCCACCAAAGATGGTATCGACTGCGGCTCCGCCGAGTACAACATCGTCTCCGTCGCCGGAATGAACCACATCGTTTCCACCAATTGCATGATCAGTGGTCTCGATAAAGATCAACTCGCCAAGTTCATTGAATGTCGCCTGTCCGTTGTCGCCGAGTATCACATCTCGTGCATCGCCGCCGGTAATGTCATCGCCGCCAGCTCCACCGATCAAGACATTTGACGCGTTGCCCGCGGTGATCACATCATCGCCGCCTTGATCGGGATCTTTGGTTTGCACGCTGGCAATGAGTCCGGTGATCGGATCAAAATTTGCAACACCTTCGTCGCCGAGAATGAGATCCGAAGTGGCATCGGAACCGGCCAGCAACTGATCGCCACCAGCTCCGCCGAGAATAATCTTCCGTCCATCACCGGCCGTGATATAGTCGGAGCTGCCATCTTGGTAAGCGATCGACTCTGCAATTTGCAGTACGCCACGCCCGTCACCGCCGGCGACTCCGCCCTCATGATAGAACGTTAGCTGGCCGTTGTCGCCAACAAGAATGTCGTCCCCGGATTCCGGGGTCAGCGGATTTGCGTTGCGATCGTAGTTGATGTAGTCGGTGCCAAAGCCGCCGAAGATCCGGTCGTTGCCGTCATCTCCAGTGATATAGTCGCTGCCTCCAACATCGGTCGATTCGCTTGCGGCAACAGCCACACCCCGTCCGGTCAGTAAGAGCAATGCATGTTTCGCTGGCGTATCGTCGTTGGGGTCCGCAGGTGTGCCATTGTCATCTTCGAGCACTATCTTTGCCATCGTGATACTGCCGTGATCGCCGAAGATCAAGTCGTCGCCATCATTGCCGAACAAATCGTCATCGCCACCAGTAACGGCGTCATAGTTGATCGCAAAGTCATCAGTCGTGCCAATCGCCTCTTTTTCGAGCGTAGTGAGCATTGTCGGTGCATGCACAAGCGTCAGAACTGACGCCGCCAAATCCATACGTGTTGTGAGGTCCGCGTTCAGACCTGCGTCGCCAAAGATCGTATCGTTGCCGACACTTCCGTTGATGCTGTCATCACCACCGCCGCCGAGCAACAGATCGTCTCCGCTGCCGCCGTTGATGATGTCGTTACCCAGGCCACCGTAAACCGTCACGCCGAACGTTGACGTGATGTTGAACACATCGTTGCCGAAATCGGCATACGAGATTCCATTACCGGTACCCCTTCCAGACGCACCGGAATAGCGAATACCGTTTTGGAAGGTATCGCCGAGCAAAATCAACGGCGCATCGACGTCATTCTCGATATCCAAGTCGCCATCAACGCCGCCAGCGGTAACGTTGAAGGTATCGCCGCCCATGACACCTGGAGCGATTTCCGTGTTTCCGCCGCCGTGTATCACCGTGATGGTGCCTGGGGCCGTACTGTTGATATTGATGATGTCGTTGCCGCTTCCCATCAATACCTCAACGACTTCCAAGTCGTAGTAGTTGATGCCAGCAAGAATCGTGATGTTGTTGCCGAAGTCGTCTGTGTAGGTGACGTCCGTCGTTCCCATGTTGATGCCCGACAGGTTCGTCGGTGTCACCGTCAGTGCAGATTCTGGAGTAATCGACGCCTCGGTATTGCTGGCATCGTTGAAGACAACCAACGTGTCGGTTTGTACCGATTCGTTAGTGAAATCGTCGAGCGGATCAGGCGCAGCCGGGGTCTCGGTCGGCAGCATGATCGCAATGACCAAGTCGCGTGACTCCCCAGAAACACCACCCCGAACCACCACGGGGCCTTGGAACATCGATGTTTGATGCGGCGAAGCGGTAAAGGTTTTTGTGGGCTGAGTCGAGCTTGCCGTGAAACTTGGATCGGCTTTGACAATGACAGTTTGAGGCGTCATCCAATTCGTCGTGGTGAACACAAGCGACGGCGGATTTGTCTTGTCAAAGAACGTGTTACCACCATCGACACTCACGAGAGTCTGGCCGTCGGTATAGACAGGGACCGAAACCGTCTCTGTGGGTGCTTTGGTTAGTCTCAAAGTGTACGAATCCGTGCTGTTTGCGTCGTTACGGTTCACGATCGTTGAGCCTTCGCTTTCAACAATCACCGCTGACGCCGTGTCATTGTCCAATACGGTCACACTTACACTGCCTTCGAAGCCTGTGTTGCTGCTGTCAAACGCCAGATCCGAACTGGCCAATGTCAGCGTCAGTTCACGACTCATGAAGTCTTCGGGCAGTGCGTCATCCACCGCCGTGATGATGACAGTTTGAGGTACGTTCCAGTTAGCGGATGTGAAGGTCAACGTCGCCGCACTGGTCGAAATTTGCCCATCGTGGTCAAGCGTGACGACCACGTCGGCCGTCGGCTGGCTCGTTAACTGGATCGTATAACTGTCGGTGAACCCATCGGGGCCTTCGAGGACTTCGGTGGAGTCGCCCAATTCACGAATGATCAATCCGCCTTTGTCATCATCGTACAGCGTGACGCGAAGGTCGCTTATCGGGAACGACTGTAGTTGCTCCGCACGTGCGATGACGTCTGTATCAACGCTCGTCGTTTCCGTAATCAGCGTGTGATTGATCGTCGCAAGCAATTCACCCTCTTCGATATTGTCGCTGATTCCTCGAACGCGAATGGTTCTGGGATCGCTCCACGTCGCATCGCTGGACGCATCGAAAACGAGGACAATACTGGGAAGCCAAGTTACACCATCATCAATCGAAAGCTCGATCGATCCGGCCGGATTGTTTTCGTCCCCGAGCGTCTTAGACGACCCTGCCGCCGACACAGTCATGTAGGCTTTCGTTGCGTCGTACTGGGATCGGTCGACCGCCATCGCGATCGTATACGTGTCGTAGGCACCGATCAGTTCATTATCCGCGTCATTCTCTGCAAGCGTCTTACCGATATCGAAAACGCTGGCGACATCTTCGATTACCGCGGTGAAGCCGTTGGACTGGGTCAGCGTAACAATTCCAGCAGCCCCGGTTTCGACGCCACCGCTGATCGTGACGCCGACGCCAGCGATGGACGCATTGTTGTAGTTATTGTCTGAACTGATAGAGCCGTGATTGAGTACCGAGGACGTGCCTTCGGTTCCGCCGCTAACAATGGTTTGCGTTACGTCACCACCGATGCTGATGAAGTCACTGCCCAAACCACCAATGATGGTGTAAACCACGTTTGCGGCGGTACCAAGAAGGAAGAATGAATCGTTGCCTTCGAGTCCGTCGATTTCGATCGCTTCTTCGACGCCATCAATGGCGATGTTCAGCCCAGCGCCGAAGATTCCGTTGGCGGTGATGACAAACGAATCATCTGCTTCGCTGCCCACGGCAACCACACGGTCTTGTCCATCGCCACCGTTGATACTGACCGGTGCGTTGATGTTGTACTCGACGATGTCATCGCCATCACCGCCCTCGACAACAGCTTCTGCCTCGATGATGAAGGCACGCACAAGGAAGGTATCGTTACCGGCCTCGCCTTCCATCCGCAGTGTGGCTTTATTGCTGTAGACAGTAAACGTATCGCTGCCGTTTCCACCGTAAATCACCATCGGTTTGGAGATTCCGCGTGATAGGTGGCCGCGCGTGATCGCAGTGGTCGCAATCTCATCACCGATCTGTACTCCGCTGACGTATTGGTCCGGCGTACTTGGGTCATTGTCGTGATCGGTCGCCGTGCCCGTGAGGTTTGGATTCGCACCAAAGACTTGACCAATTTGGAACGAGTCCTGATCCTCCCCGCCATCTAGCGTCGTTGCCACTGAATTGTCATCCACGACAAATCGGTCATCCCCGGCGTACGAATTGATCCTCAGTCGCCCATTGATGGTCTCGTCATAGTCAATACGCTCGTAGTCGTTGGTGAAGTCTCCGTCCAAATCAGTTTGCAGCAGCGCGACGAAGTACTGGCGTACAAGGAACGTATCCTCTTGGCTTGTTCCGTGAACTGTCAACACATCAGCTCCGTCATCGGGATTTCCGCTGTCGGTAACGCTCACACGCTCCTTACCCATTTGATCGAGCACGATATCCGTCTGGTCAGTTCCGCCACGCATGTCAACGTTGTACTGACCAGCGGTCAAATGCTTTAGCCAGACAAAATCTTCGTCGCCCTGTCCGAAGAGATTGACTACTGGCGCAGCAATCTCGTGACGAATGTCGATTGTCGCACCCAGCCCCGGATCGACGCTACCGAAGTCGGCCTCGATCGTCACCGTTGTCGTCGCAGTAACGCTTGCGTTCTCTGAAATCTCTACGTCATCACCGACTTGCAGTAGGATCTCGCCATCGTCATTGCTAAACGTCGAGGCCGCATCAATGATTAAGTTTTCGGTGCCGCCGTTCGTATCGGGCAGTGTCAACCGAATGCGTCCAGCCGCTGTCGAATGAACGGTGCCGATTACCAGATTGTTACTGACTTCGGTGATATCGAGCGACCCGGGAGCGAATGCCGACAATCGTCCGGCGAGGACATCGTCGTTCGTGTTGGTATCAACCTCCAGATCATTCGTTGACGAGCCGATGCTGCCAGAGATTTCGTCGTCGCCGGCGCGGAGTTCGATGTGTCGACCGACAACGTCTGCTAGATTGTCCACTGCATTGTCAAGCAAGTTTGCTACGCCAAAGATCGTCACGTCGCCAATGCCGCTGGCGACACGCGCGATGAACAAATCACCGTCGGTCTCGGCGATCCAGATTGAAAGGTCAGCATCGGCGGTGAGTGAACCAATACCACCAGTCGACGTATCGATTTCCAGCGGATTGATTGCCGTACCGATCGTCGAGCGATTTCCGACTGTCGAGGTTGCACCGATAACCAAGAAACGTGTCTCGATGTTCGCCAATCCATCGGGTTGGCCATCCGTGGTTGTCTCGCGACCGTCAAGCACATCATCGGTAGTTGTGATTGTCGTTGTCGCGTTTGTCGCGATCAGCCGCCCGATCGACAATGCACCGGTGACGTCGATCTCCACGAGCGATCCGAGTGAGGTGAGATTATCCAGCACGAGTGACAGGTCGCTTCTCAAAAACACGTTGTTAGCCGCGGTCACGTTCAACTCGCCGGTCACTCGCAGGTCGATCGCGTTACTCGCTGCGCCGATGCTCCCGGTGCTGGCTACAAGAGTGGCCGAAGGCGTAAACAAATTCCACTCGTCCGGTGAGGCTGGATCGCCACCATCGAGGATCGATCCCGAGGCGGTCAGCAGGATCGCGGTAACGGCTTCGAGTTTTCCAATCAGCAGATCGCCAGCGGTGACTTCAATGTCAATCGTGTCGCCAGCGTAGGCCCGCAAGACTGTCAGGTCACTGAAAGATTGCAATGCGCCGTTGACGGTCTGGTCGGCGTCACCTTGAATCACCGTGAAGTTTCCTGCCGATGAACCGCTGAGCGCACCATCTGTACCGACAAGCACTCGCAGAGCGGTATCGGTGATTGAGCCTCGGACAACTTGACCATCGAGGTTCACATTTCCTAGAGCGATGATCGCAGCGTCACCGGATGCGGTATCAAGCAACTCGCCCGTTGACGTCAATCGCACGCCGCCGCTGGTGACGACCGACTCGACTCGCAAGTCATCGATCGCATGAATGGCAACATCGCCTTCCGCGGCGACAATCAACTCGCCAACACTCGTGATTTGAATGTTGACATCATCGACGATTTGTATGGTGACTCGTCCAAGCGTCGTTGTGTCGGCGACCAGTTCGCCTGTGTTAAGAACAGCGGTGAGTTCGTCACCAACGAGCGTTCCCGGAGGGTCGAGCGTGTCGACCGACTTGTGAGTTGTGTTGATCCTCGACCAACGACTCGCGACGGAATAATCTTCGGTTGCAAATGTTACTGTCGGATCTGATCCGAGGTACTCGTACCAGCCGTAGCTCACTGAATCGAGTTCCACGAGTACGGTTTGGCCGATCGTAATGGCGATTGGCCCAATGTCATCGGTCGTATTGAAGTCGGGCTCAACACGCTCCCACACGTTTATATCGGCAAAGTCAGCTGTCTGGAAATCATAGGCAGCGTCATTCGCGCCTAGATAGCGATACGTGACGTAACGCAATCCGATGATGTCTTCGACGGTTGAATCCGCGAGGAACGCCTTTTGATCTTCGGTCAGTCCATCGAAACCGTTCTCCATCACCAGGGTTTGTATGCCAGAGAGTGATCCGACGCGTCCGGTCGGTGGATTCACGTGGTCATCGGTATCGCCAACGGTGAGTGTGATGCCGGCGGCGAGAATGTTGAGTGTCTCGCTTCCACCCGCACCTGGATCGACGCTGCCGAGACCTTCGGTTTCTGGGAACAGGAATCGACGCAGCGTTCCAGAAATCGGGTTCGCCAGCTCCGTTGCTTCGCGCACGCGTTCGGCGATCCGTGCATCCTTCTCATTTTGTGTGAAATGGAAGATATAGTCGGGGTCGTACGGATTGTTGATAAGGTCCGCTGCGAGCCCCATCGTATCATCGGCGATATCCGGTGCATCGCTTGTATAAGCGTATCGATCGAACTTCGTATTTGCGGCAATGAAGTCGACACCTTCGACGAGATCAAGGACACGGCCGTTCGGATCGATCGCGGCATCAAAACGCGACGGTGCGAGTTTGACCTGTGTCGGACTGACAACGACGACGTAGTAGGTAAAGTTGTCATTGAGCCCGATTTGGTCGCCGTCCAATCGTATCTCGGCACCACTTTGCAAGTTGTGAGCGACTGTGGTTGTGATTGTGTCGGTGCCAAAGTCGATGGACGCTGTGGTGAGCGTCCCATCGGGAGTGATTCCCGCAACCGAGTCTCGAACGTTCCGCCAGTAATCGTGATACTTGACCGTGGCGATGTTCTCGTCATTGATAATAGCCAACTCGGCAGCCGCTTGAGCCTCGGCCCCGTAGATCGCCAGTTTTGTATTGAGTGCGTCGATCTCCTCAGCGGTGGGAGCGACGCGAACTTCTTCAATCCCGTCGACGATGTCGCCATTGATCGTGGTCAGATAGACTTCGCCGGTCAACGAACGCACAGCGATACCGTCAAATCCAGTCTCGGCTTCGTTTTGTGCACTGCTGTAGTATGTCGGTGAGCTGAGTAAAAGATCGCCATCGACTTCGACAATGTATATGTCGCCACTGGCATAGGCAGCCAACCCACCAATGTTGTTTTCGTGGCTGTCGACTCGAATTGGCAGGTCACTCGTTCCGATGCTGCCTCGCTTCGTGCGCAGTTCGACCTGTTGACCACGAACGAGTGAATTCGCATTGAGGGCCACGATACCCTCGGCGGCATTGATGAATACGTCACCATCGGCGTCAATGAAGTCGATCGTGATCACACCTTCACTGGACATCGTCGTGCCGCTACCGTCCGCGAACATCGCAAATGGCTGAAAGATGAACTCTGAACTGGAATCGCCAACACCGACATCTGGTGCTGCGAACGAACCAAACGATGCAAACTGGGATACTATTTGAGTCACCGCAGGCGTGATGCCGTCGATCCGCACGGTACCACCAGCGGTAACTTTCACTGGTTCGTTGCCGGTTTCAACGTTCACATCAACGTTGCCGCCCACTACAATCTCTGGACTAACTCCGTAGAAGCCAACCGTGCTCGCCCCTAGGACACTTCCCAGTGTGGACGTGAACTTGACCGTGCTGCCTTCGGGTACGTCGACATCGCCTTGCAGCACGACGTCGCGAGCACTCCTGATATCGACTGTCGATGCGGTGCTACCGCCGACGAATCCTATCTCGATGGGATAGTCCGCTCGCAGAGTATGAGTGTAGTAGTCGGTCAAACCAGTCGTTGTCGTGACCTTGGTGTGACGCGTCTTCTTACGGAGCCAGCCACCGCCGGTTGACCAGCGTTCGGTCTCCTGGCCTTGGTTGACGTAGTCACTGTTGACCAGATTCGATGCATTCGGATTGGATGGAGCGGAAGTCAACGTCCAAGGAGCTGCACCATAGTTTTGTGCTGACAGGTCAATATCAACGCTCACACCACCATCGTAGCGATAGTACGCACCCACTGTTCCGCCAGCGTTATGTCCAGCGATGACGCGGACGATGTCGCCCGGGTCAATGTCAACGGTTCCATCGATTGCTTGTGAGTACTCGATCGTGTAAGCCTTACCATCGGCATAGACCAACGGATCAGACGGCGTGAGCCGCACAAGGGCCTCGGACTCCAGTAACGGTTGTGCATCGCGGAAGTTGGTCGTCTCCCATTTGAAGCTGCTATCTTTAACTAGCAGATCGCCGAAAGCATTGTCGCCGAACAGATTGAAACTCTTTTTCTCAAACTTCTGGACGACGATCCGCGTTTTTTCTTGTCCCTCGACCCAGACGTATTGCAAATCGCCGTTACCGGCGACGTCGGAGTATTGGTCGGCGACGCCCGGGTAGTACGACGTTGTGGAGACGTTGCCGGTGACCGCCGGTGCGGTGAGGACGTAAGTGATTCCCGAGACTTCGTTGCGCGTCGTGGCAGTCGCCGATGGCGGTGTTCCGAGGTAGTTTTCCTCAGTAATCCCGTTGGCATCGCGGCGGAAAACGGTCTTGGTCAGCAACGACGAATCAATCAATATGATTTCGCCAACGCGATTGGTCGTCGTGTCCACTTCGCTAAGAACCAGCTTGTATTGGCTCTGGTTATCGATATCGATGTTGGCATAGCCAAACGCCGAGACAAGTCGACCGTTACCCGTGGAGAACAATTCGCCAGCAAGCGTGATTCGTCCTCCGGTGGGATTGATTGGGTTGATAACGATCGCACCCTGAGCGGCGTCATAGTATCCGTTCACGGGGATCGGTGTTGCTCCGGCTGTCGTGCCGAAATCGATTCCGGTCAGCGGCGTTCCGTCGGACTTCAGCAGCGATGAGGTTGTCGAATTTTGGTGGAAGTTCGCACCGACATTGACTGTGATGGTGTCGACTCCGCTTTGGATCAAGCCGTTAACGTTCAGGTAACGCGCTGTCACCGTGATCGCGCCCTGGGCAACGATCTTGGACTCGTTTTGATCGATTGACGATTGCAAAGACAGGTTACTTGCAGCAATTGGCAACCGGAAAGTGAAGCCAAAAATCTTCACCGTACGGTATTGGGGCACGTTGATTGCATTGGCATTTTCAAAGGCGCGCGTGACGGTGTTGCCCGGTACGTTGAAGACGCTGGCGCGAAGCGGTTGATAGTTGATGTATTGCCGTGGGTCGCGGTTCGTGTGCAGCCAATCTTGGGTGTTGAGATTGAAATCGCGGCCGGAATTGATCGTGACACTACTTCCGCGAACATCCCCACTCACATTGATACTTCCCGCCGGGTTACTGATCGTCACGATCCCGTTTTCGTTGACGACATCGCCGAGCATGTACAAGTCTTGCGGCGCGCTACTGGGGCTTGCCGACAAACCGTACTGAGCAAACTGACTCGGTGGCAGCGGGCTGTTGGTGATCGAGATCACGCCTGTGCCAAAACCGTCGCCAGTGACCTCGGTCACATCCGACGGAATCTGCCAGTTGATGAATAGGTTGCCGGGAGTGAGCTGGGTCAACTCGTCCTCGATCACCACGACACGACGATTGTCCCTTACGATCGCGTCAGCAACAATCGGGATGAACGGCGTATGATTCGCGATGGTGATGCTTGATCCAGACCGTGCAACAATCTCACCGGCACGCGTATTGGTACGGCTTTCGATAAACACACTGCCGGGTGCCGCATAGACATCGGGCATGTCAATGAACATCGCATCCAGCTCTTGCCGAATGACGGTGATCGGTACGGTCACACCGTTCTGGATCGTGTCAACGGATTCGATCAGCCCCAGGTCTTCAAGCGTTCGGTCAATCTGTTCCAATTGAACTTGGTATCTTGCAAGCGCCTCGGGGTTGTTCGAGTGCGATGCCATGAACGAAAGAGTTTCTTCGCGTTGGGCGACGAGCAAATTGCCAACATTGCGATACGACAGCGTGGGACTAGCAATGTCGGGGTTCTTGATCATGTAGAACTTGCCGTTCAAATCGGTGGCAAAGTTCTTTCCGATGTCGCTGTCGTAAATCCCAACATCGGACGCATCGTATTCCGCTTGCCCGACCGGTGGAGCCGACACGGTGTAACCTTCTTGGTCAGCGAGAAAAGCGTCGACTTGGCTCGTTTGGTACGCCGTGAGTGGAAGCCATCGCGAAGTGTCCGAATAGTCCTCTGTATCCAAGACAACTTCGACGGAATCAACCGTGTCTGGCACGAAGCGGTAGTACAAGCCCACAGTCCCACCGCCATTTGCGTTCGCCACGACTTTCACAACCGTTCCGGTCGATACACCAAGCTTGACCGACTCGAGGTTCAATGGCGAGAAGTGATAAGCAATCTCTGGATCAAGCGTCAGGCCTTTTCCTTCCGCCCAGGTGTAGTCGGTGGCCGAGAACATTCCGGGGTCTTGTTCGGTACCAGCAAGATTCGGATCGGCAAGAGCCAATCGGGCGGGGTTGAGCGCATCGATCACCGTGCTTCGTACCGCAAGTACGGATTTGTTGTATAGACCTGCTGTGATCTCAGACCCTGCGGCAACGTTGACGTTGGACGTTGGGTTGATGTCGACATTGCTGCCGACACTGTAACCATAAGGAACTGCGGACAACGACATCACCATGCCATCGGTGGTCGCCAACACTGGGATATCAAGGCTCCGCTCGGCAATCAAGTTGACATCCTTGAAGCCTTCGACGACTGAGTTTCCAACAACGTTGACGGTATTGTTCCAAGTGACGTTGGCGTCTGGCGTTCCCACGGCGATTGATGGGCCGAGTGAGACCGTTGTCAGTTCGATGTTGCTGCTATTGTCGATCAAATTCGGGACTTGGAAGCTATCGCGGCCAGCTTGAAGACGAACTTCACCACCACGAATGTGCGCGCCAGACAGGTTGATCGTGTTGCCGATCGTGGAGTTGGCGTTCGCATCGGCACCGCCAGCGACATTCGCTCCGGCAGCAAACAGATTGCTACTGGGACGCAGTGCACTATCGGTTTGTGTCGCCAAAATCACGTCACCACGGCGATTGATGAGCGAAGCGCCCGTGACGTTGATCGCAGCGTCCGTGTAGGAATCCAGATTGCTGATCCCCGTCGTGACTCCGTATCCCGAAACGGATTCGATGCGTACAACATCGTACGCCCGAACGCGAGTCTTTGCGTCGATCTTCAAAATCCCGGGGTTCGCGTTGTCACCACCATTGACGTCAATCAATGCTCCCGGTTGGATATCCACCGTTGCCGTGAGGTGATTGCTTAAGGTGCCAATATCGGTACTGCTCGTGAGAACCGTGACGCTCGCCAGCCCTGCGGAACCGCTTCGCAAGTTCGAATTGCCGACGTCGCCGTCCTTCTCGACATTGTTGTTTGCACCAATGATGACGTTCGTTGCAAAGACCTGTGCTCCGCCTGCGATTTCGACTCGCGCGTCGCCGGTAAGTGTATTGCTTGTTCCACCGCCAGCACCTGTTCCCAGGCCAACGGAGTAGGCGTCTGCGGATGAATCTGCCGCTTGTGTGCTTGAGGAAACAATCCCCAGGGCACCGGTATTGATCACGGCGCCAGTGCCAATGCGTGCAAGAGTTTCCTGATCACTGGTGACGGAGGAGTCTGCGGCGCTGGCGCTGATCACACCGCCACCTGCGGCGATGGTTTGGGCGAGCAGATCGTCGAACGTCTGGGCTTGCAGCGAAATACGCCCGGCATTCACGATCGAGTTATTACCGATTTGTGCAATGACTTCCTTTACACTTGTGCCGCGACCTTGAGTGATGTCGGCGGTCATCGCACCCACAGCGATCGCTCCAAACGCTCCACCGTTGGCGACGGCTCGAGCATGATTGTTTGCGGTTGCGGAGATGGTTAGCAATTCCGCGGCTTCGAGAGTCGACCCATCCGCCGTGGCCGTGACCGAAGTCGAAATCTCGGCATCTGAATTGTTTCCTTGTGCGCCAACGAGCGACGCCGACACTCCGACAGAGGTCGTTTTTTCGACGTTCGCATCGCTATTTGCAACGATCGTGACTTCATTGCCGCTGAGAGTCGAGTTCGTGACAATGGAGCTGATCGTGCTCGAAATCGTGTTCTCGACGAGTGCGACTCCAAGTGCAGCTCCGAGGCTGATCGCGACGGTGACACCAGCCGCATCGGCACTGAGTTTCGCGTCTTCGTCAGCGCTAACGGTAACGAGACCATCGGCCATGACTGGGATGCCGCCCGTAACTGCCGCGGATACGGTATTGTTGATCACATTCTTCAGATGCAAACCGCCGCCGCTTGCCGTGAAGCCGCCTGCAGAGACTGACGCAGAGACACCCGTGACTTGCTCTACATGTGCTTTCTCGACATTAGCCAGCACTTCAATATTGTTGCCCGCGACGATGGCGTGATCGGAGTCACCGTCAATCCAAGCTTGAACATCGTTGTTGATCGTGTTGTCGATAAGCGTGACGTTGACGGTCACTGCTGCGGGTGCAGCGGCTAGCGCTGCACCATAGGCCTCTGCCTTCACAATCGTTGTATTCGCAATCGCCTTCACATCGATGTCGTTACCAGCGATCAAGTTCGAGTTTTCCACCCAAGCATGTGTGTCGCTGGCTAACGTTGAACTGCTTGTCGCACCACTTCCTGCGGCTGCGCCTCCGATACCCGCGGCGATCGCAACGCTTCCGGCTGCGGACGTGGTGCTCAGAGTCTCGGTTGAGTTCGCTATCGCTTGCAAATCAGTATTGGCGGCAACCATGGAGTCAACTATCGACGCGTAAACACCGCTGCGATCGGTACCGGTTGCACTCTGATCACCGATCAAGTTCTCTGCGATCGAAACACCAATTGATCCAGCACCAGCGAACGAGCCACCGGCAACAGCTGCCGAAATCGCAGCGACTGTTGAATCAATGTCGGAGTCATTCGATGATGAAACGATCACGCTTGCCGGTGCAATTCCGGCGAGCGTTCCCAGACTGTCGTGGACATAGATACCATCGGCGGTAACGTCACTCGAATCGATCGTCGCGGTCACTCGATTCTCGATCACGTTGCGAGCCTTTGCGCCAGCACCCGAGAATGCGCCGGAAGCGCCGCCGCTGAATGCGAGCGAAACTGCAGCCGCCGCCGACAAAGAGCTTACCGTAGCGTCTTCGCTCGCACTGATATCGACGTTGCCGCCACGCTCGTTCGTGATCCCTGGAACATCAATCACTTGCGAAGTCGGGTCCCCAAACTCGTCGACACCTTCAATGGTGATCTGTGCGATCGAGAGGTCAGCGAGTCCAGTTGTGACGATGCCGCCGTCCACACCGTTGATCGAGGCATCGACGATATTGTTGATTGTGTTTTCGGCGATTGACACACCGATGGCGATCCCCAGTGAACCGCCGGACGAGAACGCTGCCGCTACCGATACCGCAGCAGCTTCGGAATCGATGACGGAAGTGTCGTCCGCAGAAACGTTCACCGCAGAAGTATGGATCGTAGGGACGTTCGTGCCAATGAAGTTGTGAAGTGCATCGTTGCTGAGATCGCGGATGTACTCGCCATCGACGCCAAGGTAAGGAACGATGCTGGGAGCAAGCCCGTTTCCATTGATCTGCGCCACGACGTCCATGGCAATGCGGTTGGTAACGCCAAGGCCGGCACCGGCTAGACCGACCGAACCACCACCGGACCCAGAGATCGCCACGCTTGCTGAATACACGCGAGCTTCGATATCGCTGGCGGCGACGGAGTTCACATCGAGCGTCCCAGCGGCAATGATCGATGAATCTTGAACGATCGCGTGCGTTTCGGATCGATCGATACTCACGTCCACGCGTTTCCACTTCGACGGATCATTGAAGTCGATATGCGAGATCCAGTTATCCGCGTTTGCGTCACCGGCGTCTGGGTCACTTAGCGATGCTACTCCCAGGTACTCGTAAATGTCTCCGCCGCCCGGCCCTTCGGCAACTTGAATTTTGTCTCCTGTGCTGATCACGATGCTTCGTGGCGATGCAGTGGTGAAGTCAGGCGTTACCGACGGATTGTTGCTATAACCAATCAAGTTGCGTGCGAGAGATACGCCGATCGCTGCACCAACCGCACCGCTACCGCCACCAGCTAGCGCGACCGCAATCGCAGCAACCGTCGAGTCGATATGCGCATCGCTTGAAGCCCCGACGTTGACATCTCCTGCCGCATTGATTGTCGCATTCTCTATCGAAGCAAGTGTATCGGCGGTAATCTCGTTGGTAGCTTCCGCGCCAGCTCCCGCGATCGCACCTCCACCGCTGCCGGCGAAGCCAGCCGCAACGCTCGCCGCGAACGCCAGCGAATCGATGGAACCAGTCGACGTCGCAGTGACGTTCACCGTATTGACCGCACGATCCCGGAAGTTAAATGTCACGTCATGCTCCGGTACCGTTTCCGTTTCAGGCACGGTTACGGTTGCGGATGCAATTTGTTGCAACGATACGCTGTCAATCGTCGCCACCGTTTGCGTATCAATCACGTTCTTGGCTAAGCCGACCCCGACAGCAACAGCAACTCCGACATTGCCAGCGACTGAGATGCCCAGCGCGGCAGCACCGGCGAGTGAGCGAATTGCCGCGTTGTCTTGCGCAGCGACGGTAACATCGTTGGCGGTGAATGTACCCGAGGCAATGTTTTCTAACGAAGCAATAGCATCCGCAGCGATCTTATTCACCGCTTGGGCTCCGGCGCCGGTTAGCGCCAGTGCGTTGCTTGATCCACCGCTAATGGCGACTGAAGCCGCGAAGACAACGGTACCGATTTGTTCGCCACTGACTGCATTGACTCCCACCTCGCCGCCTGCGTCAATCGATGTGCTGTCGATCAATGCAGTCGTTGACGCCGCGTCACGGTTGCCGCTGGAGTTGAATCCAATGAAGTTATGAGCAACCGCAGCTCCGATCGCGGCGCCGGCGGAATTCGAACCGGAGATCGCAGCAGCGAGTGCTGCGGCAACGACCGTCGATGAAATCGCCGCCGTATTGCTAGCGGCTGCGTCGACGTCGCCTGTCGTGATGATCGAACTGCTTTGAATCGTCGCGTTGACTTTATTCGTCACCACGTTCTCGGTGAATGCACCACCGCCAGCGACTGAGAGTGCCGAGCCACTGCCGCCACCCAAGGACAAACTCGCGGCGACCGCCATTGCAGAAATGGATGTGTCAAAGACGACTAGGTCCGAGCCTTGTTGCCGAATCGCGTAGGTCTTGCCACTGAGTTCGTCGGCGAACAACCATGACCCCTCAGCAATCTTGGCGAGCTTGACGCTACGCTCGTATCCGGTTGGCAGCGTTTCGCCGTCGTTGTCGAGGATTTGTTGATAGATGCGTCCCAGTATCGCATCGTCATCGGCCTGATCAATCGCGTATTCATTGCTGACGGTTTCTGAATCGTCAGAGTCTTCGCTCGACGCGTCATCCAACTGTGCCGCAGTGACTGCGTTGATGCCGGTTTGTGCCAATGTTAGCTTCTCATCGCCGTAGGCTTGAGCGCTCACTTCCACATCGGTTGCTTGAGTAACAGAGCTGTTGGCGAGCAGCGCTATCACGTTGTTGTTGATTTCGTTGAAGGCGATCGAAACACCCAAAGCGATCGCTGCTCCGTTGCCGGTGCCTCCGGCGAGAGAGGCTGCGGCACCAATGGCGTCGGTGCGAATCGCCGACTGATCTGTCGCAGTCACCGCAACACGATCACCGGCATCGAGCGTACTCGACGCGGTCACCGTTGCCTCGACATTCATCGTGATGGTGTTGCGCCCGCCTGCACCCACTGCCGCGACGCCGACGGTTGATCCCTGAGTCCCAGCGGCGATGGCGATCGCTCCGGCAATGGTCAACGCGTCAATCACGACTTGATCTTGAGCAGAAACGACAATTTCGTCGCCGGCGGTCAAATCGCTGTTGATCACGCGTGCGGCAATTTCGCTTCCGGATCCCTGACCAATCGTGTTGATGGCAACCGCAGCGCCCAGTGCACCGGAGACGCTTCCCGAGCTGCCGGCTTGTGGCCCCTTGATTCCCAATGCAACACCACCTGCATCGCTGATGATCTCCGAAGTATCGACGGCGCCGAGGGTAATTGCTCCAGCAGCATCGACCGTCGATTGATCCACGATCGCGGTTGTTGAGCCGTCAATCGTGTTCAGTCCAACGGTGCCAGCGAGCCCGAATGATCCTGCACCGACCGAGAAACCGACAGCATGAATGCGTGGATCACTCGTGCTTGAAATGGTGACATCTCCACTACCCGTCGTCGTCACGTCGCTGTTGGTGATCGACGCCCCAGCCGCAGAGGCGATATCGTTGATCCCGACACCAGCACCAATGCCGAGTCCCTTTCCGATCGTGATCCCGACGCCACCTCCAATTGCCAGTATTTCCTGCTCATCAAGACTCGTGACCGTCACATCGCCAGCGGCATTCACATTTGCCCCGTCAATCGAAGCGTCAATCGTGGTGTCGATCGTGTTCCAAGAGAATGATCCAGCGATGGAGCCACCATAATTCTTGTCGCCACGTGCTCCGGTCGATGTTTTCGCAATCGCTAACCCAGCACTGAAGGCGTACAGATCACCGGTTCGCTCGGCATCTATCGATACGTCGCCAGCGCCGGTAACGGTTGCGTGACTGAGGGTCGCTGTCGTCGCGGTGTCGATGATGTTTCGTGCAAAGGAGCCAGCCAGGCCTACGGCGGTGTTGTCGGCTTGGACCAACGACGCCGCACCGGAGGCGGCAACGATGTACGCCGTATCCGTCGCATTGACGCTCAAGTGGCCGCCGTTCATGTGAATTGTGCCAGTGGTATCAACGATCGCACGTGTCTCGTGGCTGACTTCGTTCCACATCGCATCGCCAGCTAACCCCAAGCCGGATCGCTTCGCCGTATCGCCTGGTCCCACACCGCCACCGCTTCCGGCGGCAGGAGTCGCGCCACTCGCAACAGCATCTTTCTTGGTGTTCGATGTCGACACGCCAGCGATACCGATCGTGTACAGGTAGCCGCCCGTGGACGCGTCAACGTTGACTTCGTGAGCGGTAATATCAGTCGTCTTGGTTGCGTGAATATCGCCAGCAAAATCGGGTCGATCGCCAAGGATCGCCAGCGTGACTCGGTCACCATGGACAATTCCAACCGAAACGCCGACGCCAGCGGTTTTTGCACGTTGCACACCACCGACAAAGCTAATGTTCTTCTGTGTCGACTCCGCGCTAATGTCCAACATACCGGTTTGGATCGAAACTCCATCCTGGACGTGCGCAATCGTCGTGCTGTTCTGTTCCAGATAATCCAACGCCCCCGACAGTCCCACGCCACCCGACTTGCCAGACTGGGCCGAAGCCGTCAACAAGAACAAGTCCTCTTCGGCGCTGACATTGAGCTTCTCGTCGTCTCCGGTGCGTACCATAGCACCTCGACGAATGACCGCTTCGGTGTGATTCTCAATTCCCGTGATCACAAACGAGCCGCCGATGCCTGCTTTGCCCGCTTCGTTCGACTTGAGCAATCTATCGACAGACTCCTTGATCCCATCTGGCTCAATCGGTCCAGCTCCCTGAATTAAACGCATCTTAATGTCTGCGCCGACATGAACCGCTTGGTCGTTGGTCTGCAATGCAAGCTTCTGATTGACCTGGGCATCTTCACCGATAATCGCAGTCGATGTCGTATGATAATTTGACATGACAAGTGCACCCGTCACCGCAGTGCGAGCCGCTGAATCATCGGGCTTCGCTTTGTCTTCGGAGACGGCGGCTGTACTCGCGCCGCCATTGATGAAGTGGATCGAACCGAATAAGGTTTCAAGCAACTCACGCGATGTCTCGGCAAACTCGCGGTCACCTTGAAGCGTTTTGATGAAGTTGTCGAGTGTGAGATCACCGAGGAAGAACGGATACTTTACAAGGGAGCTGATCGTCGATTCGTAGCTGGCGTCGATTTTCGCGTTGCTATCGATCAACGTGTTCGCGGTGTTCGTGTAATCACCGAGTGAGATCGCAACGCCGCCCGCGAACTTAGCCTTCGAGTTCCCATTGGAGTCATTCCCAGGAGTCGACTCAACCGTTCCAGTCGCCCGAGTGCTGATCTTGTTAACGATCTCGGTGGTTACCGTAAGGTGCGCTGCGGATTCAATCTCAGCCGCCGAGCCAACCGTCGTTGTAACAACGTGCGAGACATCGTTGACCGATACTCCGGCGCTGGCGCCGAACGTTCCCGACGCATCGTTACCCTTCGTCTCAGACTTCTTTGTCTTGCTTAGATTCCCGACCAACTTTCGCGCCACCGAACTGACGCCTGACTTAACACGGTCTTTTAAGCTGCGAGCATTGGGCTCATCACCGACTTCCGCCGCACCGATGGAAATATTTTTAGACTGCAAAGTGCTGGCGATCACCACGCCCTGAGCATTGCGGATGTTCGCAAAGCGATGCTCGGTATCGTCGCTGGTCGATGCATGAATGGTCAAGGGTTGCGCATCGATTGCACTCTCCGGTGACTCGCTCAAACGAATCGTATTCGCGTCAATCACAACCACGTAGTAGGTCGCTGCGTCTGACAATCCACCGATCGGTTGGTCCGGCAGCGACACCATGCGTGTGAACGAAAACGCGTGGCGGCCGCCGATCGCCGCGGATGTCAAATCAATGTCTGCGTCGGCCATCGTTTGCAAGCGAATGTGATCCGCATCTGCGACGACGATCTTGTACTCCGTTCCTGGGGTCAATCCGCCGATGCTCTGTGTCGCGCCATCGCTGAGATAACGTACGACATCTCCAGTATCAAATCCGTGACTGACGATCCGGATGCTATCGCCAAGTACGTTGTTTCCTGGGTTAAAGTCAGAAACAACGACCGTCGCTTGGTCGGTAGGATTGAACGAAACCAGACCGCTGGGGTTCGTTCCTGTCAAGCGATTCGGAGTGAAGTTCAACGTCCGCTCGACCGTAGTTCCGTCATCTGGATCAAGGACTTCGATCGAGTGCGTCACTCCAGCAACAGCGCCCGCTGCAAAGTCGATCGCGGCCGCTGGAATATCTCCCGTGGGCGTGACCGGACGAAGCCCAATGCGGTTCCCGTTGATTTCGACTACTTCATAAGTCGCGTTTCGACTCAGCCCGCCAATTGATGTCGCTGCGACGGAATGTGTGTAACGAACTTTGTCTCCCTCGGCGAGATCGTGGCCCGGCAAGAAGATCGTGTCCTCATTGAGATTGGCATCACCAGGGACGACTGACAATGTGTGCTGGCCCAACGTTGCTGTCGCAGGTCGAGTCAATTGCAGCAAAGTCGCGGCCCCAGCGAGCGGGTCAGTGGAGCTCAAGCTGATCTTGTTCGTGTCAACCGAATCAACAACGACGTAGTAATCGGTCCCAGTTGTCAAGCCACCTAACGAGATAGCAGTGTCGTTGTCATAGGTGACTTTGGTTCCCGTTACCAAACCGTGTCCAGGAAGCAACAACGTGTCAGCAGCCTCGTCAATCACAAAGTCGGTTCGCGTCGCATCAAACTCAATTGACGTAGTGGTTGATGTGAATGATTGATAATCGTTATCAAAGTAGCTGCCAACGAGATTGTGCTGCGTTCCACTAAGTGCATTGGCGCGCGAGTTGGCGACTTGGATATGATTGTCATCGATGCGAATCGCAAAGTAGTTGCCGCTGTCGGCCAATCCGACCGATGGCGAGCCTGGCGTGTTCGCGGTGCCCGCGGTACGACCCGCGAAGTACTGGATCGGTTCGCCCGTAAACAAACCATGATTTGGAACTAAGATCGTATCGGCGGCAACGTCAGCGATCACAGGAAGAAAACTATGATTGACGCCGGAGCCAAGCGAGGTCAGGTTCACTCGGATGCGAGCATTGAAGTTTGCTGGTGAACTCGCGAGCGAAATACTGCCATCATCATTTTGCAGCACGTAATAAGTGGCATTGTGCGTGAGGCCTCCGATTTGACTGCTTGATGCACCGACAACGTAATTGACTTGCGTGCCATCGGCGAGGCTAGCCAGATCGACATCGTTGATGGCATCGTTCGTCGGATCAACTGTCGTGTTTCCATCGTCGTTGACAAAGGCTGGATCGATCGCCAACGGCCCACCTGGAGCCCACATCACCGACTTGTTGAGAACTTGCTCTGACTGTACCGTCGAATCGGTGCGATAGACGACTTCATCGCCAGTCTGCCAACCATGACTGGGGATGGTTATCTCGTCTCGTGACGCGTTCACCGCACTTTGCGGCGTGAAATTTCTAACGGGCGTGCTAAACCGCAACACATGATCGCCACCGACGCCTGCGGCAGTCAAGTCTACCGTCACGACTGGCTGGGCCACCGTAGCAAGCTTGAATGTCCGTGACGAACCCGCGCCAGCGAGATCCTTGATGATGTAGGTTTCGCCACCGGCTAAACCACCGATCGCTTGAGATTCGACGTTGGAATCATCGCTTGCGGTCAGGTAGATGACTTCCGTTCCATTGGCAAGTTCATCCAAGTTCGGGAAATCGGCTGTGGTGACTGTGATCGTGTCGGTGGAGAGATTAACGGCGATCGCAGAGTCGAAAGCACCATATCGGAAACTCTCAAATGACTGATTCGGAGTGCCAGATGGGTTGAGCGCGCTAGACTTCAAGTCGATTGCTTGCTCTCGCACCACTTGAAAGTGATTCGCGTCAATCACAACAACGAACAATCGATCACCATCGACCAAACTATCAAACGGTGTCGCAGTGCCACTGGATCGTGTCGCTGTGTAGACAACCTCGTCGCCGGTTTGCAATCCATGGTTGGCAAGTGTGACGATCTCAGTAGGCGTTGTATATGAACTAGCCGATAACGAAGTTGCGTTGATCGACCCCGCAGCGGTGATCTTTCCGTCGACAATGGTTTCGATTGTTGCATCGTCAAAGGCAAGTGCCAACGCTAGTACAACTCCCCCGGCGGACTCGGAGGTTACTTCTGACTCAGCTTCGTTCTCAATCTCACCGCCTGCGCGAACACTGACGTTTCCACCAGTCGACTCGATCACTGTGGTTGAAGCGATCGTCGTTCGGCTGAGAGTATCCGAGATCGTCAGTCCGAATGCGGCTCCGAAGGTCACTTTTCCGCTGCCTGGGGCACCCTGGATGTGAGTCTTGCTTTGCAGTGACGCGGTTGTACCGATCTCCGATTCGACATTGATGTTTCCACTCGCGCTGATGTTCGTCGTGCCGAGCAGTTGAATTTCCGCATGCGTATTAGCAATACTGACTCCAGCACTCACCGGTGCCCCCGAGCCATCCTCGCGGTTGGCGATTGCGTTGGTCGTCGCGTCGGTAACCGCTTTGGCAACGATCGATACGTCACCGGAACTCGCGGTGATATGTGTGTTTGTCAGAACGATATCGCTGTGACTTTCGCGAATCATGACCGCCAACGGAATCGACGGCCCCCACTTGCCGTAGGCATACTGCATGGCATCGTTGCTGAAGCCCGATGCGTACTCCGGCACGACGTCGTCGAGGTTTTGGTCTTCGGCTGTGGCGTGGATGGTAACGTTGTTGCCAGTGATCGTCGCCGAACCAATGTTGATATCGACTTCTTTCTTGCCAATGCCGAACGGACGCACCGGACTCAATAGCGATGAAACTCGCTCGGCAACAATGCTCACATTGCCCGATGCGTCTAGCGTAGCGCTGTTTCCGATTGTGATGCTGCGATCTCCGGTAAAGAAGTCCGCGATATCGATGGGCAGGTTCGAGCCAACGGTCAATCCGACTTCGCTACCCACGCTGTGCAGCGAAATATCGTCCGCGGAAATTGAGACGTTTGGGTTGATCGTAATGACTTCGGCGGTGATGGAAATATCCACGCCGGCTGGCAACGTGAAACTGTTTTGGATCGTCACGCTGTCGTTGAACAGCCCCCCGTCAACTGACAACGAGGTAATTGTGGCAAGCGAGTAAACGCCATCACCGCTTGCGGCGCCCGAGACCGTTAAGTGAGTCGCGTTAGCGGACAGCACAATCGTATCACCGGCGATTGCTGAGCCTTCAACGATCACAGCCGCCAGTAGTTGCCTCGCCTCAAGCGACTCCATCGTCGAGCGTCGGCTGCGTACTCGGTTCCGCGAAGTGTTTTTGCGAGTACGGGTCTTGGAAAGTTTCGAGGTTGTAGCGGAACGACGGCGCAGCTTCTCTAGCAGAAAATCAAATTTCATCGCGAAATATCCCAAATCCATTCGGGGAAAAAGGTCCGCGGCCATCTTGGCCAGCGAGTTTCGGTCGTATTCATCCTGGACTTGACTAAAACCGAGGATTTTTGGACAGAAACTTTGAGCTGCGTGAATAATCGATTAGGCGACATAACGCCAGATAGTTTCACGTTCATTTCGACAACAACAGCAAGATTGTTTTTTCGCACTTGCTCTTTTGCTGAGTGCCACTGTTTGCTAGACGGAGTACCGAAACGTCACGTTCTCGTCGCAGCTCCAACCTGTCGCCACACCGAAGAAGTTCAGCCTTTATGATTGATTCCAATTTGCCGTCGCTACAGATACCTCGAGGACGCTTCCGTTGGGCAGCGATATATTTGCTCGTCATCCTGTCCACCGCCGCAACTTCAGCGTCGGCTCAACAGCCCTCGTCGGGTCAAATGACGGTATCCGATGAGTTCGCGGAAATGCTGGCTCAAGCTGCGAAGGCGCCTGCGGGAACAAAACCGGTCGCACAAACAAACTATGCCCAAGCAGATCAGCCCAGTGATATCTGGAGCCAAGTCGCGGCGCTGCGTTCTCAGGTCCAGTCGCAAGACCTTGAACTCGCAGCACTACGACAGCAGCTACACACGCCCAGTAGCAATGCTGCTCGCTCCGGTGCATCACGTTGGTTTGTCACCTACGAAAGCGTGCTACTACAACCAGTGCAAAGCAACAGCGTGGGCATTCTTGTTGAGACCACCGATGGTTACTCGGCAGTCGCGTTTCCCTGGCAACTGGAACACAGTCCTCGGATTCAAATGGGAAGTGAAGCCTCGGGAGATTCCTTGGGATGGCGATTTCGTTACTGGACGTTCCGGCACAATGAATCCTTTGACGCCAACGACACTAATGGGCTGATTCCCATTGGCAACGAAGGTACCGTGGGTTACCTGAGCGAGGACGGTGATATTACGACAGGCTTGCAGTTTATCGAGAACGGGACGTTTATTAGCAGCATTCGCACCGATGTGCTGGATTGGGAATTCCAACGCGAGTTGGCTGAGCCAGTCGACGTCTACGGCGGTCTACGTTACGCAAAAATCGCCCAGGGCTATGCGGCATCTACTGACCAAGGCGCAGCGAATGCGTATTCCGAATTTCGCGGAATTGGTCCCACCGTCGCCATGCGGTTCCTGCACAATTTGCCGCTAAATCGTTTGGCTCTGTTCGCAAACTTGCGTGGCTCACTGTTGTTTGGGCACAAAGAATTCTCGGTTGCCGATGACGTTAACAACATGCGCCAATCGCTTGGCGACATCGATCTTCGTTCGTTCGCCGATGGAGCTGATACGTTAGCCAGCAACGCTGAAATGCAACTCGGTTTACGGTACTCGGCGAGCGATTGGATGAACATCACGGTTGCAATCGAGGGCCAACATTACGCCAACGTTGGCGGACCCAATCCGGTCGCTGTCTTTACCGGCCCCGATGGTGGATTGTCCACCGACAGTCCCATGGACGATAGCCTGAGCTTTCTCGGGTTGAGTCTGGGCGCAGAATTGATTTGGTAGTGTTACCTACTCAAAGCCATCGTCTTTAGGAATTTGGCAAACTTGGTGATGCGTCCGAGTACCAACATCGGGGCAAGACAAAATCCGGCTTCAGCGGTGAATTGGTGCGATCCAAAGGATGCGGAAACGAGTTCGTTGCACTGACACTCGAGATGCGATCCTTTCGCAGAAACGTAAACTCCATCAGCGGAGGTATCTCAATGCCATCGCGAGAGATTAAACCGGCTCGGTTGTTCGGATGCATGTGTACGATTTGAAAGTCCTTGAGTAGCTTCAAAAACGTCAGCCGAATTAGCTCAAAGCCACGTTGCTGCCAGAGGTCTTGCAGCTCGTGAAATTCGACGACAATGATACGAAAACGACGCAACAGATCGGAATCCGCGTCCAGGATGACCGAGTACTCGGCGCCCTCGATATCCATTTGCAAGATCATGTCGTTTGCGTTGGGAGCATTTCGCTCGACCCACGCACGCAGCGTTGTAAACCTGTCGTCGTTAGTGAGCCCGAGAAACTTTTTCTCGAAGTGAAACAGCGGTTGGCTTATGGGCGCCTGCTGCACGGAGTAGTCCGCGAGAAAGCACCGCACGCCCTGCTGGGCAAGCTGGAACTCAAAATCCGCTGTCGTCGAAACGCCGGGGGAGAACAACACGTCGACACCCTGTAGGTCGTCTGGCACAAGGTATCCACCATCGCCTTCCCCGCCGATGCGAACCAGTGGATGGTTCGTCGATATTGGATGGACAAGCGACAGAAACTCTCGCAGTTCCTCGCTTGCCGTACGACGGCATACGACGGATGAGTTGCCGAGAACGTGGCAGTTGAGGAAATCGCGAATTTTCATGCGTCGTGCAATTCGTGGTTGTCGTGCAGATTGTTGGTGTTGTTACTCGTGAGGACGTGGTCGCAGCTGACAGAACAGTGCTTTTTTCTGATCGGGCAACGAATAATCAAAACCGCACGATCGCAGGAAATCTTCGGACGAGCTAATCGCCAACACTTCCATCACGCCGAGATCGCGGGCCCGATCGACACAGTGACGTACTAAATCGCGTCCCACACCGCCGCGACGAAAGTCGTGATGCACGGCCAAGCATTGCAGTTCAGCAAGTTTGGGACTGTAGATTTCCACAGCCGCAAAACCGACGCATTTCCCAGCGGCCTCGGCATAAAATCCGTGACGCGTCAGCTCGATGATTTCCGCTTCCGTGCGGCTGAGCAACAAGTGCTGGGCAACGTAGGGACGCATCAACGCATGAATTGCCGCTGCATCATTGGGCAAAGCTTGACGAATCGTAACGGTATCACGCGTCGGATTGCCCGCCTGGGACACTGCCGAAGCGGATTCGATTCCAGCTTGGATGGGGTCGCTCAATTCATTCAGCTCCGTTTTGTTGACAGCTCAGTGGATTCGGACAGGATTCGTCGCTTCCTTGATCGTCGTTCGCATCAATCCAGCCGGTGCTTCCTTGCCCGTGAACAATTTGAACTGGTACGCCGCCTGTCGCACAAACATATCGACTCCGGTAATGATACGGCATTGATGCTTCTTCGCATACTTAACCAGCAACGTATTTTCGGGGTTGTAAACTGTATCGAATACGACCATCAACGGATTCAGCTTCTGTTCACTGAAGGGGCTGCTATCAACGTCTGGGTGCATGCCAACGGGGGTGCCATTGACCAGCAAGCGATAGTTCGCATCGTAACGATCGTCCCACAACACATAGCGACTGCTGAGTTCACCCGCCAACGACTTGGCGCCGTCCTCGTTGCGAGAAGTGAAGGTAACCTCTGCACCACGTTGCTTCAGTCCCCAGCCGATGGCTCGCGAGACGCCGCCGGAACCCAGTACCAACGCCGTGATCCCACGCATGGGATGGTCAACGTCAGATCGCAGTTTGAACGCTTCGGCAACACAATCCATCGCCGCTCGATAGTCGGTGTTGTATCCGATTCGATCTTCTTCGTGGAACAACATCGTATTGATCGCTCCGATGCCAGTTGCACTCGATTCGGCTTGCGTGCAGTAATCGATCGCTGCCGATTTATGAGGAATCGTGATGCTGATGCCGTTGATGCCGAGCGATTGACAGTTATCTATGAAGACATGCAAATCATCCTTGGCGACACGAAACGGCAAATAACGTGCATTGAGCCCGAGTTCCTTTAAAGCTCGGTTGTGCACCAGCGGACTGTAGCTGTGTGCGACCGGATCGGCGACAACGCCATACAACTCTGTCCGGTCATTGATGTTGTTGTAGTCGTACAACGTCGTCATTTCTTTCCAGTTCAACTGACCGGGCGCCAGTTTCTTGTCCGTACTGAACGTTGCGTAGGTGAACGGCATGCGAAATCGGCTGGCAAGTATTCGCGTGATCACACCGATTTCGCCCATACAGATCCCGATGGTTGGGGTCTTGGCATTCTTGACCAAATTCAACATCCGCACGTTATCTTTGAACGTTGTCGCCGTCGTGGCGATCTTGACGATGTCCGCGTCTTGCTGGGACATCTGTTCGTGCAATTCTTCTAAGTTCTCAGGCGTTCCCTGCAGATCGTGGTGGCTGACGATGCGTTTGGTCTTGCCGTAGCGAGGAATCTGGGACGCGATCTTGGTCTCCAAATCGACATATTCGACACCCGAAGCGATTGCGGATCGCAACAAAGTCAAACGTTCGTCTTCGGTTTTCATCCAACGTCCGCCGTCCTCCTGGAGTCGAGCAGTAACGACTACCGGTCCAGGGCGATCCGTGATCAGCCGCCCGAGATTGACATCGCGACCGATGAAGTCCATCCGCAGCTCGACCAATTCCGCGCCCTGTTCGACGAGGTACTTGTGTTCGGCGATCATCTGTTTGTGTCGGGTTCGGCCGAGGCTGACGCAAATCATGGTAAAATGTTTCCAGCGGGACAATCAATTACAACCAATTACAACGGATTTCCGAGAGCCTATAATAGACAGAGCCCTTAGCCTAGTGCTTTGCTTGGACGTAAAATCAGGCTTGGCATTAATGGATCTTGCGAGAGATTCTTCTGTAACATGCTCCACTACCAAGACACTTCGACCGGATATCGATATCACTAAAAAGATCACGATTCATGCATAAAATACCGCGACTGCTGACACTTCTAACAGTTTGTTCCTGCGCTCTGGCGAGCATCGCCGCCGATTGGCCGCTGCCCCGAGGTGACGCACAATCCAGTGGTGCGATCGCCGAGTCGTTGCCGGCGGACCTCAAAGTATTGTGGGAATTCAAGGCCGACGAGGCGATCGAGACGACGCCCGTGGTCGCCGACGGACGTGTCTTTGCCACCGATGTGATGGGCAAAGTCTATGCAATTGACTTCGCCAGTGGCAAAGAAATCTGGAACCATAATTACGACACAGGTTTCGTTGCCTCGCCAGCCGTCCGCACAGCCTCCGAATCGTTAGCGTCGATCGTCGTGGTCGGCGATGTCGAAGGCAACCTGTACACTCTGGACGCCGCGACAGGGAAAGAATTGTGGCGACAAACAACTGATGGCGAGATCAACGGTGCGGCCGCGTTCTATGACGACAAGGTACTCGTCACCAGCCAAGATGGTACGCTCCGCGCGTTCGCGGTCGCTGACGGCAAAGCCGTTTGGACGTACGAAACCGACGATCAAATTCGCTGTAACCCAACTGTCGCGGGTTCGCAAACTTTTCTCGGCGGCTGTGACGGCAATCTGCATCGTGTGGATCTGGACACTGGCAAAGCAATCGGCACGCCGATGCCACTGGGTGGACCCACCGGCAGCACAGCGGCTGTTCGCGGCGATCATGCATTCGTGCCGATCATGGACGGCGCGGTACTAGCATTTGACTGGAAAGCCGGTACGCCATTGTGGCGCTACGAAGACCCCGAGCGACCGCAAGAGTACCGTGGTAGTGCGGCTGTCGGCGAAACATTGGCGATCGTCACCAGTCGCAACAAGTTCGTCGATGCGATTTCCATCGAAACGGGACAGCAAGTCTGGAGACACACGCTCAAGCGACGCGCGGACGCTTCACCCGTGATCGCTGGCGACGATGTCTGGATCGCCGCTACGGACGGACGATTGATTCGACTGGCGCTGAAAACAGGTGAGTCAAAATGGGAGTACGAAATTCGCGGCTCGTTCATCGCGGCGCCGGCTATTGCCAACGAACGCTTAATTGTCGCCGACGATCAAGGTGTCGTGCGTGTATTCGGCAACCCAGCTGGCTGAATGGTGCCAAAGAAATAATGCTGTCAATATTCTTTGGCAACTGAGTTCCAGCAGTTCGTCACCCGAATCCAGGAAAACAAACGTCACCCTAATAAACTGGCACGACATTCGTTACCCTTAAAGCTGGCTCTCGTCTCGATCGCTTTCCTGTGGGTAAATCGTCTCATGTCGCGTAGAACCTCTTTCGGTGCGTTCATTTTCGTCTCCTTACTCGTGGTGGCAGTGATGGCCCAGCAACAAGACCTGCCTCCTGGAGCCGATCCAGGCTGGAAATCCGTCCAGGATGCGATTCAAAAAGGGTTGCCGCAAACCGCGATCGAAGAACTCGCCCCGATCATCGACCGCACACTCGCAGCGAAGGACTATGACGAAGCCGTCAAGGCCATCGCTACGCGGATCATGCTCGAAGGCAACATTCAAGGCAACAAACCCGAAGAAAAAATCACGCGCATGCGAGCCGAAATCGACAAGGCTCCGCCGCCCATGCAACCGGTCATGGAAGCAATCCTCGCCAATTGGTACTGGCACTACTTCCAACAAAACCGCTGGCGATTTGCTAACCGCACCCAGACGGATGCTCCTCCCTCCGACGATTTTACGACCTGGGACTTGACTCGCATTCTGGACGAGATCGACAAGCAATTCGATAAGGCGTTCGCGGATGCGGACACGCTCAAGGCGACGCCGGTTGGTGACTATGACGAATTACTGCAGAAAGGGACCGCTCCGGTTTCCTATCGTCCCACCATGTTCGACGTGCTCGCCCATAACGCGTTGGAGTTTTACTCTGCCGGTGAACAGGCCGCCGCGCGGGTCCAAGACGCATTCGACTTGACCGCCGCTAGCCCGATTTTTTCCTCGCGCGATGATTTCGTCGCCTGGAATCCTACCACCAACGACAAAGATTCGCTGACCTTGCGAGCCATCGAACTTTATCAAGAGCTACTTCGATTTCATGCTGAGGATACCGACAAGTCCGCGTTGATAGACACCGATCTGCACCGGATCGAATTCGGTTACAACACGGCGGTCGGCGAAGAGAAGATTGATCGGTACAAGGCAGCTCTCAAGCGATTCGAGCAAGCTCACGCGAATCACGCGATTTCGACGCGTGCACTGCATTCGCTGGCAATGACGATTCATGGCGAAGGCGATTTTCTACAAGCGAAACAGATTGCCGAGTCAGCGATCGCTCGTTTTCCACAGAGCATCGGTGCCAACCGCTGTCGTAACCTGATCGCTGATATCGAAGCGCCCTCAGCGTCCGCAAACACCGAACGAGTTTGGAACGCGCCTTGGCCGAAGATTGACGTCACCTACCGAAACATCGAGAAAGTTTATTTTCGGTTGTACGCTTACGATTTCCAAGAATTCGTACGTGGAAGCAGCTGGACGCCAGAGAATCGCGACGTGAATGAACGGAGACAAATTCTCAGCCGGGCGCCGGTGAAGTCTTGGTCGGCCGATCTGCCCAAAACTGAGGATTATAAACAACGTGTTGAATCAGTGTCTGTTCCACAGGATGTGACGCCGGGCTCGTACTACCTCGTCGCCAGTCATGACCAGAATTTCAGTGACGAAAACCAGCGGTTGCAACTGAGTGAAGTTTGGGTCAGCGATTTAGCACTTGTGCTGCGCAATCACCAGGGACAAGGTATCCTCGAAGGCATCGTGCTCAACGCCAAGTCGGGACAGCCGATTCAAGAGGCGACTGTTCGTGGCTATCAAGGGACAAACCGTAACAACCAACTGGTTGCTTTGCCGGCGACAACGACAGACGCCAACGGCCTGTTTCGCTTCGCGGGTGGTGAACGCAATCGTTTTTGGGTGCATGTCTCGCATGGCGGACACTCACTCAGCAGCAATAATCCGCTCAACGTTAATATTCATCCTGACACCGCAGACTTCCGCACTCAAACAAACTTCTTCACCGACCGAGCGATCTATCGTCCTGGACAAACGATTCACTACAAAGGGATCGCTTTTTCGTTCCATACTTCCAAAGACGCGTACCAAACAATTGCTCGGCGGGCGGTGACGGTGGTGTTTGCCGATGCGAATGGCAAGGAAATCGAACGCCAACAGCACCAAACGAACGATTACGGTAGCTTCAGCGGCAGTGTGACGGCGCCGCGCGATCGATTGACCGGAGCCATGACCCTGCGCATCGACAACGGACCACCGGGACAAGCGTTCGTGCGAGTTGAGGAGTACAAGCGACCTAAATTTCGCGTCGAGTTGGATTTTCCTAAACAGCCCGCGAAACTCGACGCTGAAGTGACGATTCCTGGAAAAGCTACGGCTTACACCGGAGTCCCGATTTCAGAAGCCAATGTCCAGTGGCGAGTGGTTCGCGAAGTCCGCTTTCCGATTTGGTGGTACTGGAGCCGTTGGTCATTCGGTCCACGCGGTGGCGACAGCCAAGAAATTGCTCATGGTACTGCCGTAACGAATGCTGACGGCAGTTTCGAAGTGACGTTCGTTGCAAAACCGGACGCCTCAATCGATGCCGACAGCGAGCCAACATTTCACTACGCCATTTATGCCGACGTGACGGATACCACAGGCGAAACACGTTCCGACCAAACCAGCGTGAACGTGGGTTACACGTCGCTCAAGGCGTCGATGACCGCTGAGTCATGGTTGACGGTGGACGAGCCGGTGAAAATCGCGATTCGCACCACGTCGCTCGACGGCGATGGTCGCTCGGCAAAGGGGACGGTGAAAGTTTATGCACTGAAACAGCCCGAGCCGGTTATTCGAGCGTCGCTCGGTCGTCATCACGATATTCCCTTCGATAATCCTGTTGGCGATAACGGATTAGCGGCCGAGTCTCAGCCACCTACGTCGTCGGATCCGAACGATTGGCCGTTGGCGGATGAATTGTTTTCCAGTGACTTTGCGACCGATGGGGCGGGCAACGCAACCGTCCAGCCAAGGCTGGCGGCAGGATTGTTTCGCGCAGTGCTGGAGACTCGCGATGAATTCGGGAAAGAGGTGAAAGCCTTGCTGCCGCTGCACGTCATTGATCCCGACTCAAACATGTTTACTGCTAAGATCCCCAATTACGTTGCTTCAAAGCAAACGACTCTGGAACCTGGAGAGACATTCACAGCGATCTGGGGCAGCGGCTACGAGTCCGGCCGCGCCTACGTTGAGATTGAACATCGTGGCGAGATTTTGCAAAGTTACTGGACGCCCGCCGGCCAAACGCAAGCTGTCATTCGACAAGAAGTTACCGAAGAGTTGCGCGGCGGCTTTCAATTCCGTGTCTCGTTTGTGCGCGAGAATCGAGCGTACATTCATTCTCAGCATATTGAGGTGCCCTGGACCAACAAAGAGCTGACGGTGAAGTGGGAGCGATTTACTTCCAAGCTAAAACCGGCCCAGCAGGAAACTTGGACCGCAATCATTTCCGGAAACGACGCCGCGCGAGTTGCCGCTGAAATGGTGGCGACGTTGTACGATGCATCGCTGGACGCCTTCACGCTCCATTCGTGGAACTCATCGTTCGGAGTATTCCGCCGCGACTATTCAGTGATTCATTCAGAGTTTGAGAATGTGCCTCGGAATGTTAGGGTGTTGGTCGAAATTCGCCAACGTTCGCACCATAACGGCGAGATCACGTATCCAAGATTTCCCGACGAACTCGTGGCGAACTTTATGGGCTTTGGTTTTCCGCGACGGATGATGATGCGCGGGATGAAAGGCGAGATGCAAATGGAAGCGATGGCCGCGCCGATGGCGGCTGCAGCAGATGCATCCTTTGGAGGTGTCGCCGAATCATTCGCGATGAAAGGTGGCCAAGTGGCGGATTCGGCGTTGATTGACTTCGCGGAGCCCGAAGCGGCTGCTGCGGACAAGTTGGTGGCTGCTGCGGACCTAACGAACGTCTCTGCACGCAAGAACCTGAACGAGACGGCTTTCTTCTTCCCCAACTTGGTCGCTGGAGAGGACGGTACCGTCCGCATCGAGTTCACGATGCCCGAAGCGCTCACCGAATGGAAATTTCTTGGCTTCGCCCACACGCCTGAGCTGAAAGCCGGGTTATTACGTGACACGGTCGTTACCAGCAAGGAATTGATGGTCCAGCCGAATCCGCCCCGCTTCCTGCGTGAAGGTGATGAGATCGAATTCACGGTCAAAGTCAGCAATCGTTCAGCGACTCGGCAAGCGGGAACCGTGCGGCTGGCGATTTCCGACGCGCGAACGACCAAGTCCGTTGATGCACAGATTGGCAACAGCGATAGCGATAAGGCGTTCGATTTGGCCGCCGGTGAATCCAAGTCGTATTCGTGGCGAGTGAATGTAGCCGACGACATGGGTTTTCTGATTTACAAAGCCGTCGCCAGCAGCGGCCGCCTGAGTGACGGTGAAGAAGGCTTCCTGCCCGTGCTTTCCAAACGTGTTCTCGTGACCGAGTCGCTGGCGCTGCCCATCCGTGGCAAACAAACCAAGCAATTCGAGTTCACCAAACTGAAGAACTCAGCCGAGTCCGAAACGCTCAAGCATCAATCGTTGACGGTACAGATGGTGTCCAACCCGTCCTGGTATGCAGTGATGGCACTGCCGTACTTGATGGAATACCCGCACCAATGCAGCGAGCAAGTGTTCAACCGGCTTTATGCTAACTCACTTGCCCGACACATTGCGACAAGCGATCCCAAAATCGAGCGAGTGTTTGAACAATGGCGGGCTACGCCTGCATTGGATTCGCCGTTGACAAAGAACGAAGAACTAAAATCCGTGATGCTGGAGGAAACGCCCTGGTATGCGGAGGCTCAAGATGAAAGCCAAGCTCGTCGTAACGTCGGAATTTTGTTCGACCAAAATCGTTTACAGTCAGAAACGGGACGAGCCTTAGCTCAATTGACCCAAGCACAAAACGATGATGGATTGTGGCCGTGGTTTCCCGGTGGCCGCAGCAATGAATTTATCTCGCTCTACATCGCAACCGGCTTTGGACGATTGCGACACTTGGGAGTTAACGTTGACACTGCACCGGCCGTTCGCTCCCTGGACCGATTGGACGCTTGGATCAGTGAAATCTATGCCCGAATCGACGGTGACAAGCGAGACAAAAACCACCTTTCACCGCTGATCGCACTGTATCTATACGGACGAAGTTTTTTCCTCGAGGACAAGGCGATTGCGGGCGAGCATCGTGAAGCATTCGATTATTGGCAGTCTCAAGCTCGCACGTATTGGCTGGAACTGGCCAATCGTCAATCGCAGGCACACTTGGCGATCGCTCTAAAACGTTTGGGCGATATTGATTCGGCGAACATGATAACGGCGTCGATCCGTGAACGATCCGTCACCGACGACGAACTAGGTATGTTTTGGCGAGAAACCGAACTATCGTGGTGGTGGTATCGGGCTCCGATCGAAACCCAAGCGATCATGATCGAATTGTTCGACGAAGTTGCTGGTGATCGCGAAGCCGTCGAAGCGTGCAAGGTTTGGCTGTTGAAACAGAAACAAACTCAAGATTGGCGGACGACGAAAGCCACAGCCGACGCTGTTTACTCGCTGTTGCTTCGAGGCAGCAATCTGTTGGCGTCCGACGAGTTGGTTCAAGTGTCACTGGGCGGCGAAGTGATCAAACCAGTTGATGTCGAAGCCGGCACCGGATTCTATGAAGAACGGTTCGCTGGCGGTGATGTGCAAGCGGTGCAGTCGGATATCAAAGTGACGAAGGTCGACGAAGGCGTCGCTTGGGGCAGTGTCCACTGGCAGTACTTGGAAGACATCGGCGAAGTAACGCCGCATGAAGGCACGCCATTGAAGTTAACCAAGCAGTTGTTTGTAAAACGCAATACGCCCCAAGGTCCAACACTGAGCAAGATGGACGGTGCGGTCGCGGTCGGCGACGAGTTGGTGGTGCGAATTGTGCTCAATACTGACCGCGATATGGAGTTCGTTCACATGAAGGACCATCGCGGCAGCGGCACCGAGCCTGTGAACGTGCTCTCGCATTACAAGTTCCAAGATGGCTTGGCGTACTACGAATCGACACGAGACACAGCAAGCCATTTCTTCATCGACTACTTGCCCAAAGGAACCTACGTGTTCGAATATTCAACGCGAGTGCAATTGCGTGGCGAGTACGAAACGGGACTGGCCACGATTCAGTGCATGTACGCACCGGAGTTCAATAGCCACAGCGAAAGTATTGGAATCGTCGTCCAATAACATGAATCATGGATCAGCCTTTCCGCGAAGCTGTTTCGTTGCAGGGGATGCTTTCGTCATAGGGGTTTCAACGGCGGGTAGATGCTTCGCGGGGCGGGATTTGGACGCAGCGTACGCAGGATCGGATGCGAGTTTGGTGAACTGGCCGCCAAGGTGAAATCCGTGATCACTCCATAGAACGACGACTGTGTTGGCCGCATTGGGACCATCGAATGCGGCACTGACCATCTCGCCGACGCAATGATCCACAAAGCTGATGCGGGAGAGGAGCTTCATCGTTGTTGGTAAGCGAATTGGCCGAAGAATGAAGTCAAGTGAACCGAAGTTAATCGTACACAAAACGAAATCGCTATCTCTTACCTTTTAAATCCAGCGACTCCACATCGACCGCTTGGACTCTCAGTTCTTTGAACGATTCCGTGTCGGCAATCTTCTTCGTAAGTGTCCCAAGGAAGAGAGCGTAAATGAATTTCATGGCTGAGGTTTTCCAACAGTTTGAATTTTTGTTGAGAGCTCCTTGACGATTTCGGGATACTCACCCGCGACATCATGAAACTCCTCTGGATCTCGGTCATGATCGTACAGTTCTGTGTGATCGTTGCTCCATTTCGTCAGTCGCCATCGAGCGGTACGAATGCTTTGGCCGTAGAGTCGCGGGCCTCGTGTGACGAGCGTGAAGGCGGCGTCTTTGACATGGACGTTGGAGGACTTCAAGACTGGTCTTAAACTCACCCCGGCAGTTTCGTGCGGAATCTCTAAGCCACAAAAATCGGCAACTGTGGGATACAGATCAACGAACTCGACCAGCGAACGGCTCGTTTGGCCTCCCATAACGCCCGGGGCTGCGATGACAAGTGGAGCTCGACATGATCGCTCAAAAAGCGTATTCTTATTCCACCAGTTTCGTTCACCGGTGTGATAGCCATGATCACCGAGGAAGATAACCACAGTCTTATCCCAGAGACTATTCTTATCGAGCGCATCGAGGACGCGACCAAGCTGTGCATCCATAAAGCTCGTGCTAGCACAATACGCCCGGAACAATTCACTCCATTCTTTGTCGGTGAACTTTGCGAATGCTTTACCATAATCGCCGAAACCTACTGCGTCTTTGTGTACTGACGAGATGATTGCCGGGTCGCGCCAATGCGTTAACGAATCGGCCGGATACATATCAAAGTACTTCATGGGCGCAATGAACGGATCATGAGGTTTCATAAAGCCACACCCGATAAACCAGGGGACATCACCGAGTTCGTCGATCTTCGCCACGGTTGCTGCCGCGATTTGACCGTCTGGTTGATCGTCATCGGTTCCATCAACGGCACCCCACCGGCACCATTTGAGTGCTCCGTCGGTAACATTGCATCCTTCGATCAATTTCTTGCCGATGCTAGTGGCTTCAAATACCTTAGCAGTATGCCACGATCTGCCTGTGTCCATCCAGGCTTGCTTCGCTTCTAGGTTGTTTCCACCACCAAGATGGAAAAGCTTTCCGAAGGCGTAAGACTGCCAGCCAGCTTCTTTGCAGAGCTGCGGCATGGTGACGATGTCAGGCATTTTCTCGCGAAGTCGCATGTCGTTACCAACGATGCCGGTTTGTTCCGACCGCAGTCCGGTCATCATGCTGCTGCGACTGGGATTGCAAACTGGGTATTGAACATAGGCTCGGTCAAAGGTTGTTCCACGAGCACGCAGTCGATCGAGGTTCGGCGTTTTGACGACATTCTTCGTAAACGCACCACCATAGTCTCTTAAGTCATCCACCATGATGAGCAAAATATTGGGACGATCTGCGGCAAAACTATTGCTCACAAAGAGGCCAAAAATGGCGAGAACGATCAACTTTTGTATCATGGTTTCTTTGCCTCGGGATGCATGGCAGCGAGCGGAGTTGCTGCCCCACTATGGTAGCGACCTCAAGTTCATTTGTCGTTGTCCTCGGTCTTGATGTATTCCTTAGGCAAGGTTGAAACCCATGCTTTGACTTTGGCGGAAAGCTTATTAACGATGTCCGGATGTTTGGCGACAACGTTTTGTTTCTCGGTCGGATCATTGACGATGTCATAAAGTGCGAGTTCGGTCCCTTTTTTCCGAGTGGGAAAGACGAGCTTCCACTGGCCTTCGCGAATACCTGCATCGCTGCCCGTCGAACTGGTTTTCCATAGTAGCGGTTTGGTTCGCACATGCTCGGTTTTGCCAAGCCATGCTGCCGAGGCGTCTTCGCCATCGAAGTCATTAACTTCAATCGTAAGCCCCGTGAGTGCGCAAAGCGTTGGCAAGAAGTCAGCGCCACTGATGACTGACACTTCGTCAACTCGATTTGCAGGCACATGGCCGGGCCAACGTACGATCCACGGAACTCGGACGCCCCCTTCGTACATACCATGCTTGCCGCCACGATAGATGCCGTTGTAGCCCATCGCGTTGAGCCGAAAATTGTCAGCACTGTCTTTGTTGCCGCCGTCTTTCTTGCCGTCTGCGTGAATGGGGGCTGCACCTTGATCGCTGGAGAATACGACGATGGTATTTTTGCTCAGGCCAAGCTCATCAAGCCGCTTCAGCAGACGTCCGATGTCTTCGTCAAGGGAATAAAGATCAGCCAAGTAAGCCCGCATGTGCTTGCTCACGTCGCCACCCAAAGCTTTGCAGGCTGCGAATTTCACTTGCATGGCTTCCGAGAACTTCGATTCATCGACAATCACATCCTTAAATTTGTCGATGTAACTATGAGGTGGATCGATCTTATGGTGTGAGACGTGTCCCCAGACGTTCATGTAAAATGGTGCGTGCTGATGCTGTTCGATGAAATTGATCGCCTCGTCATAAACCGGCGCGTCGCGGCCGGCTGTGTTCTTCTTCTTAGCCGCACCTGTGCCCGCGTTGATAACATCAATTCCGTAGGTCCCGGGATTTCGTTGATCCTCAGGGCCGATGTGCCATTTACCGAAGTGCCCTGTTGCATAACCATGTTCGTGTAGCAGTTCCGTAATCGTCACACGATCCCCGAAACCACCATTTGCAGGGTACGTGGAATAAGAAGCCGGCCACTTGCTGGTCATCAAGCCTGTGCGTGTCGGGCAACACGTAACACCCGTAGCGTAAAACTGCGTGAAGCGAGTGCCATCGGCTGCCAACGTGTCGATATTAGGTGTCCGTGCGTACGGATGCCCATAGCAGCCGAAGTCTGCATAACCCGAGTCATCGGCCAGCAGGAAAATAATATTCGGCTTAGACGACTGTTCATCGGCAGCCTGCACCCCATGCAAAGGAGCCAACGCAAGGATGATCAATGAAGAGAAAGCGTATCTCATAGTGAACCTTTTTTAATGACGAATTGTACATGAATAGAGTCCAGGTAGTGATTGGTCTTGGGCCCAGCATCGTCCGCTGTGCCTACGCCGAAATCGATGACAAGGCGGCTAGTTCCGACGGGGATTTCCATCGAAACCTTACGCGTTTGCCAGCCGGGCGCGCCCCGCTTCATTCTGACGGTGCGTTCAAGATGCAGCAGCGCCTGCTCTAGAGGACCATCCCCATTCCAGATGGCCTTCACATCCTGAGGTTCCTCAGCGAAGGCCGCCAAACGAATCTGATTTCGATCGGCCCACTCCGTGTCCATGCCTTGAAAAGAAGCAATGACCTCCACGGTCCGCATCTCAGTCGGGCTGCTTTGCGGAAAATCAGCCATATCCACGATGCTGTCACAAGAAGCGTTGGCTCGTTTATCCGATACCGCCCATTACTTACTTAATCGGATGCCAGCCACTTTCCGTTGCGGGCTTCGCTAGCGGAGCGAACGTTCGCTCGCTTGCACGACGCTCGTTTTGCAGTGATGCCTCACGAGCCCGGGTCATCGGTGCAACGGCCGGTTTACTGGTACGAACGGCCGGCGGCGCGCTGAACGTTGCCGAGGGGAAACGCGGCAGATCCAAACGTGATGGAGTTTCAGGAGCCAGCGTGGGCGGCGGCAAGGGCGGAGCTTCGAGCGAAAACGTTCGACGCGAAGCTGCTTCATCCCAGGAAGTAACTGGCTGTTGCACCGGAGCTGTGCTCGGACTTGCTGTCGCGCTGGCGCGACCAGTCAACGACCAATCCTGTAAGTCGTCGGCCTGATAATCATCGGGAGCCGGGATCGGACGCGGAGGGCGAGTTGTGAACGCTTGTGTATTCTGGCCAGACTCCGCATTATAGCTCGGTGCCTCGTAAGTCGATTCACGTCGCCACAACGGGCCATTGTTACTGGGAGCTTCAAGAGTGCTGGGGGAGTCAAGAGTGCTGGGGGAGTCGAGAGTGCTGGAAGAGTCCCCACTAGGCGACTGTGTCGAAGTTTCAACTTGAACGCTGTTGCTGCTTGTATCTCGGTCTTCGTAGGGCTTGATTTCGTATCGATAGCCGTAATCGTCACTTGTCATCGGGCGAGCTGATTCCAATCGCGGCTGAGCCACCGTCCCTTGATCTGAAAACGAGGAATCAGGCGACGAGGAACTGCCGGTCAGCGGAGTGTAATTGGGCTCACTGTAACTGGGAGTACTGTATGTCGGTTGACCGTAGGTTGTCGGTGGGATGGTGGGAATCGGCACCACGTTACTGTCACTGGGTACGGTCGAACCTGCGTAGGGATTGGTGTAACCCGCCGCTGGTGCAACCATGGATGGTGACAGGGTGTTGTCAGAATAAGTGACGGCTGGATTGTACGTGGTTGCTGGATTGTACGTGGTTGCTGGATAGGGAGTGCTGCAAACCGGTGAACCACACGTCGGTGCTGGAGCCAACGTCGTCGGCTGGAGTGTTGGTTGACCAGCAAACAAACTCGAATACGGTGTTCGCTGCAGCTGCTCGACATAAGACGTGCAAGGCTGTTGTACCGTGACGGTTGTTCCCGACACGGGGTCGACGGAAGTGACCGGACGATAGTAGGTGATGGGAGCTCGATAGTACGAACTGTTGTAGCTGGTCCCGAACAGCGAACCAAAGAACCGAGCCAATCCGCTAGGTTGTGGCGGAGCCACGTTGACCGGGAACAGCGGAGCAACAGGCGTCGCCGGCAGCGCGGTCGCTGGCAATGTCGCCGCTGTTCCACCGTAGATCCCTGTCGTGTTTTGCAATGCCGTTGTGGGATACGCCGCAGCATAGCTCGCTTGATAATTCGCTGTACCGTATGCGTCGGGGTAAACATTTCCGGTGCCGTAGAAGGAACCCGGTGCAGTTTCACGACCACGAAACGCGGCGGCTAAGGGATTGTTTGCCAGCGGGTTCGCGTTCAACGATGGACGTAGCGAAGTCACAAGCGGCAGCGCACTGGAGTTCGGTGCTACGGGTAAGCCAGTGTAAACCGACGGATTGTTGTAGGTACCAACCGGAGTAAGTGCACCGTACGCGGGCGCTTGCAGCGAGACGCTCGGATTGCCGTACGCTGCGACGTAGTTCAACGTGGTGCTGGGTGCCAACTGCGCGGGTGCCAATTGTGCTGGCCCATATGGCGTGTAGTTCGCTGCATAGGGATAACCTGCTGCATAAGGATAACTTGCCGCATAAGGTGTCGGCGCTGTCGTGATTGGCACCGCATTGGACACTTGGGGATATGTTAATTGCGGATACGCCGCCGAGTAAGTTGACGGACGACCGAACAACCAGTCGCATAATCCACCTGCCGACGCGGTTCCGCAGTTGGGCGTAACCAGCATAGCGGTGGCGAGCGAAAGAGCGAAACGGTGTGGTCGAGTCGACATACACGATCCCTGGGCAGCAAGCATAATTTAGTTCGTTTGTGGGCACCGAGTGCGCGCGGCAATTCGGGCTCACGCTAAGTGGACGTTTCAAGTGCCCCAAGGTCAACGTTTCTTGAGCCAAAGTTTGGCAAGTGGAAACATTTTCGGTGCGGCAAAGAACGCTGGTAACGAAAAGAACGAATATGCAGCATCAAGGCCCGGACACGTGGTAGGCCGACGATCACCATTGCCAAAGCGACATCGCCCCAGAGCCGCCGCGACAAGACCCGCGATAATTAACTGATCCAGGCAACCAGTAGACTGGGCGACTTGCGGCGAAATTGTTGCTATCCTAGGGAAAAACCGTGGCTTACTTCGCCACTTTAACTTTCAGATAGGATCTTGCATGTCCGAATATGCCGACGTCCAGTCCCCCCAGGGTGCCGAGACGTTCTCTCTTAATGGTGTCGACGCTACCCGTTTGCATGAGGCTCGCCAGCGGATCATTGACCAACTTGGCAAAATCATCGTCGGTCAAGAGCAAGTGATCGACGAGATCATGATCTGTCTGTTTTCCCGCGGTCACTGCTTGCTCGAAGGCGTTCCCGGTCTGGCCAAGACGCTGATGATCAGCACGCTGGCGAAGACGCTTGACTTATCCTTCAGCCGCATCCAGTTCACGCCGGATTTGATGCCTGCGGACGTTACCGGGACTGAAATTATCGAAGAAGACCGGGCCACTGGACACCGGGACATGCGGTTCATGCAGGGTCCGTTGTTCGCAAATATCGTTCTCGCCGACGAAATCAATCGCACGCCGCCCAAGACCCAAGCATCGTTGCTCGAAGCGATGCAAGAACGTCAGGTGACCGTGGGACGCAATCGTCACGTGTTATCCGACCCATTTTTTGTGTTGGCGACACAAAACCCGATCGAACAAGAAGGCACCTACCCACTGCCCGAAGCTCAACAAGACCGCTTCATGTTCAAGATCTTTGTCGACTACCCAAGTTTCGATGAAGAGTTTGAAGTCGCGCGGCGAACGACCGGAACGATCGTCAACGAAGTAAACGCTGTTCTCGGTGCGGAGGAAATTCTCAAGTTACAGCAACTCGTTCGCCAAGTCCCGGTCAGCGACCATGTCGTTCGATACGCGTTGTCGCTCGTGCGGCAAACACGCGTAGGCAGCGAAGGTGTCCCGGACTTTGTCGATGAACTGGTCGGTTGGGGAGCCGGGCCACGTGCGGTGCAGTTTTTGATTCTCGGCGGCAAGGCTCGAGCATTGCTCCAAGGCCGTTTTCATGTGCAAATTGAAGACATTCAGTTTCTTGCTGGTCCGGTGCTCAGACATCGGATGGTGGTGAACTTTGCCGCCGAGAGTGACGGCATCAGCAGCGATGATGTGATTGAGCGGATTATCGCCGCGACACCTACGACCGAGGATGAACTTTCACGCGATGCCCGATTCCAAAAAATATTTGCGTCCTGAGGTCACCGGACGCATCCGACGTTTGGAACTGACGGCCCGTCGCGTCGTTGAAGGTTTCCTGTCGGGGATGCACCGTAGCCCATACTTTGGCCAATCCATCGAGTTTCTCCAGCACCGGCAATATACACCCGGTGATGAGATTCGACATATCGATTGGAAGGTGTACGCACGCCAAGACAAATTGGTGATTAAACAGTACGAAGAAGAAACAAACTTACGCTTGCACTTGCTCGTTGACCGGTCGCACAGCATGGCGTACGGCGATGGCGAATCAAATAAGTTTGATTACTCCGCTTCCATTGCGGCATCATTGGCTTATCTGGCCATGCGCCAGAAGGACGCCTGTGGCTTGTTCACGTTCGATACCGCTGTACGAGACACTGTGCCCGCGAAAAGCAGTCAAAACCAACTCAATCGAATTCTCGCGGCGCTCGATCGCGTTGGCGCCGATGGACGTACCGACTTGGCTCGTGTGACAAAAGAGATCGCCCAATCAATACCGCGTCGTGGCTTGGTGGTAATCATCTCCGACCTGCTCGGTGTTGATTCACTGATCGATGGTTTGCGGGTTCTGCGCCAACGAGGTCACGATGTGGCGCTATTTCACGTGCTCCACGATGATGAACTGGATTTCACTTTCGATGGTGCGACGAAGTTCGAGGGGCTGGAGTCCGACGACTTTCTGAATTGCAACCCACGTGCGCTGCGTGAGGGTTACCTGCAAGCACTCAACGAATTCCTCGAAGACACCAAACGAGCGTGCGGTCGACTGATGATCGATTATATGCAAGTCCGCACCACCGATCCGCTGGACGCGGTTCTGGCAAAGTTCTTGTCGGTGCGCCAGTCATTACCGAAACTGAAAAGGTAGTCACGGATGTTCCTCTACCCCGCACTCACACTTGCTTTTCTTTTCGTCGCTGTACCACCCTTGGTACACTTGATCAACATGCTACGCCACCGGCGACAACCGTGGGCGGCAATGGACTTCCTGCTTGCCAGCTACCGTAAACAAAAAAAATGGATTCGGCTGCGGCAACTGCTGCTACTGTTGTCGCGCTTAGCGCTGGCCTCGCTCCTGGTCGCGCTGCTGTGCGGTTGGACCGGCGGCGGCAAACTGCTAAGCGTATTGGGTGGACGAACGACGCATCACGTTATCATTCTCGATGACAGCGCATCCATGGGCGATGCGTCGATCGCCTCCGGCGTTGATTCCGACGCGACTGCTTACCAACGGGCGTTGCGAGCCGTCGCCGACTTGACGCGTCGCTTGGCGACCGAAGATGGCATCCATCAACTGACAGTGATGCGTTCCAGTCGCGCGGCGCTGGTTGTCCGCAGTGGCGCCGAGGCCGGAGACGCTGCCGCCGACTTGTCCAATCAAACGATCACCAGCGACGCTCGACTTATCAATCGCTTGATGTCCACAGCACCTTCGCCGATCCGAACCGACCTTGTTCCAGCCATTGACTTAGCGAGCGAACTACTGGTTTCCAACGATTCTGATATGCAATACCTGTACATCGCCAGTGATTTTCGGGCTCGAGATTGGTCCAACCCAGAACGATTGGCAGAGTCGTTGCGTAAACTCTCTGGGACAACAACTCAAATTCGCATGATTGATTGTGCGGCGAATCCGACAGCGAATCTGGCCATCACCGAGTTGACTCCCTCGCCCGACGTTTGGGTTGCAGGCGTGCCGGTGGTGATGACGTGCCGAGTGAAGAACTACAGTGAAACGCCCGCCAAGAACGTCACGCTTACTGGCCGTGTGATCCGCTATCCATCCACGCTTTTGTCGCCTGATCCAACGCGGCAATTTAGCGGTGAAGTTGAATCGCTGCCCACGATGTTGATCGAGTCGCTCGCCGCTGGTGAAGAGGTGACAAAGACCTTCCAAGTCTTTGTGACGGAGATTGGCACGCATGCGATTGAAATTTCGTTGCCCGAAGATGCGTTGGCAATCGACAACACTCGTGCGTGTACACTGCCGCTGTCCGATGCCGAGAAGGTACTCATCGTCGACGCTGACACCGATGCTCGCGGTGCCTATCACATCGCTTCGGTCCTGAACCCCGGCAGCCAGGTGCGAATCGGTGCAGTCCCCGACATCAAGCCGCCATCGTTCCTCCGAAACGCTACCGTCGAAACCCTTTCTGCCTACCGCGCGGTTTACTTGATTGATATACCGGAAATCAGTGAGAACGCAGCCGATACCTTATCAGAATATGTCCAACGCGGCGGTGGTTTGGCTTGGTTCCTTGGTGCCACAATCGATCGAGCGAGCTACAACAGCGTTTTGCTCAAAGGTGATCGTGAGCTACTGCCCGCCGCACTTGGTCCGAGTGAGGAGCTTGTCGATGCCCCATCACAGTCGACACCGGATGTAGTCTTCGGCGAAGACAGCCCGTTGCTGGAACCCATCCGCAGTGCTGGTGACGCTGTGTTCTCGTTGGTCGGACTGAGCGAATCGTGGACCATGCTGGAGGAGGCAACGACCAGTGACGAGGAGAGCTCCGAGGCTCAGCCGCGAGTCCGTGAAGTGTTACGCCGCCGCGACGGCAAACCGATTGTGACTATGCACGACTCGGGACGAGGCCGCATTGTTACCGTGTTGACGGGCATCGATGGTTCCTGGAGCAACTGGCCTGGAGATCCAACTTTCGTTGTATTCATCCTGCAGACGAATGCGACGCTGTGGAGCGGCGCGGCGCCGTCGACTCACCGAGTTGTTGATGAGCCGTTGGTGCGACTGTTGCCCAGCGACAACTATTTGCCTGAAGCAACGTATTTCCCGGCGACCAGCGAGGCTCCGCGAATCCCGATCGATTACATCGCCTCACCCCTGCCGACTGCGAGTGGTGGAGCCCAACCTGTGCTTGCCGTCGAGATCGCGCCGCTGGAAATGGCCATCGCTGGCGCTGCGAACTTGGATGAGGTCATCAAGCCAGGAGTTAGCGAATGGGCACTGACGCATGCCGACGGACGTGGTGAAGTGATTCCGATCGCATCCGTTATTCAACCAGGCGAAGGTGATCTGAAGCGCGCCGTTGCACCGGAAATCCAACAGGCCTTGCTGCCAATCGAGGTACAGTTTGTTACCAGCTCGGCATGGAGTGAACAGAACCAGCCCGCTGGTAGTTCGACGTTGACACTCGTACTGTTAGGCCTGCTTGGACTTGTGTTTGCCGGTGAACAGGTGCTGGCGTATTGGGCCAGCTATCATGCCTCACCCAGTCCTCCGATGACACTTTCTCGCGGTACCGCGACGCTGACGACCCGAGGTACACGATGAACGAGATGATGACCACAGACATGTTGGGTGAAGCCGCTGGCGGTGATCGGCAAATCATTTACGAATTCACGCGAGCCTCGCAACTCGAGGGTTGGTGGGTGTGGGCGATGTTGGTCGGTTCGTTGGCGGTGCTCGTGATCGCGGCCGTGCGACTGTATCGCCGCGACACAATGGAACTGCCGCCATCCGTTCGCTGGACGTTGACCGGGTTGCGAATCGTCGCCATCTTTGCGCTCGTGTTTTTCTTTTTTGATTTGCAACGCAGGACCCAGCGGCTGATAACTCGACCCAGTGAAGTTGTCGTCCTCGTCGACGCAAGCCAAAGCATGTCGCTGCCAGCAGCAATATCAGGAGTCGCTCAAAGTCGCTCCGAGCGAGTAGCCGACATGCTTGGCGAGACCAGCCTGCTGCGGGAACTCGCCTCCGATCATCGTGTCAGTGTGTATGCGTTCGATGAGGCTGCGGAACCGCGATTGCTGGAAACTCACGATGGCAGTCCCGACAATGGATCAGCGAGTGAATCCAGCGTCCAGCAATCCGTTCAGTCACCCTCGGTCGTTTTCGGACTGGCTCTCGTCGCCCTGGCACTTACTATCGGATTCGTCTCGTTGCTGATTGGTGCCAGTGGACGGGGTGCCGACGTCGGTCCGTTTTTGATTGTTTCAGCACTCACCCTTGCGGTCGGAATCGTGACCGCGGGCACGATTTATGCGATGCGAACTCAATCGACGCTCGCTGAGTTGGTAGGTTTTTCTCAACCAAGTCCTGCTCTGATCAATTCCGAGGACGCGATGCAACCGGATGCACCGGAGCCTGTGCGAGTGACGGACTGGGGCGATGCGATCGCCGCTGCCGGTGCCCAGAGCCGTATCGGCGACGCTATCCGCAACGTGTTGGCCGAACACGATCCTTCGACTCTTGCTGGCATTGTCGTGATCACCGATGGCCAGAATAACGGGGGTATTGATGCCAGCGTTGCCGTTGCTGCTGCTCGGCGGAGCGAGGTTGCCTTGTACCCAGTCGGCATCGGCAGTAGCGAAGCACCAACGAACGTGCGAGTCGTCGACTTGGACGCGCCCCGCCGTGTCTATCCAGGCGACAAGTTCGCCATTTCAGCCGTGCTGCAAGCAAGCGGCCCAAAAACGCTGAAAGTCGAAGTACAGTTGCTCGACGGACTGGACACAACCGACGGTAAACAAGGCACTGTCCCAGGCGAAGTCATCGATAGTCAAACAGTCGACGTTGCCAGTGACGGGACCCTTTCAGGTATTCGCTTCGAGATCGAGCCGGAGACCGTTGGCCGACGGCGATTAGCAGTTCGCGTTGTCGCTCCGGCCGAAGATCGGAACCAGGAAGACGATCTTCGCGATGCGCGATACGAGGTCGTTTCGAGAAAGTTGCGCGTGCTCGCGATTGCCGGTGGCCCGACGCGCGAATACCAGTTCGTTCGCAACTTGTTGTTCCGTGACGAGTCCGTGGAGCTAGATGTTTGGTTGCAAACGGGTCAAAGCGGTATCAGCCAAGATGCGCATGCGATACTCACTGAGTTTCCAAAGTCAGCAGAACAATTATTTGAGTACGATGCGATCGTGGGGTTCGATCCCGATTGGACGGCGATTTCCGCCGATGCCCTGCAGACGTTAGATCGTTGGTTGTCGCAACAGGCTGGCGGAATGATCTTGGTCGCCGGACCCGTTTATCATCCCCAATGGACCAAACTGCGCACCGACCCGCGTGTGTCGATCATCAGCGGCTTCTTTCCGGTAAACTTGTCGACTCGCGGCCCGCTGTTGGACGGCGGACGTCAAGGTGGCGAGAACGCATGGCCATTTAAGTTTACGCCCGAAGCGCGACGAGCAGAATTCTTGTGGATCGACCAGACACCGGAACAGAGCTTCTCAGCCTGGGAAGAATTCGGCGGCGTCTATGACTTTGTCGGCGTCAAAAGTGCCAAGCCAGCGGCCAAAGTGTATGCGTATTTCTCTGATCCGACGACAGAAATCGGCGGCAATTTGCCTGTCTATCTCGCGTCACAGTTTTATGGCGCTGGTCGCGTCTACTTTCAAGCCAGCGGCGAGATGTGGCGGCTTCGCGGTGTCAGCGATGCCCTGTTTGATAGCTACTGGACCAAGCTGGTGCGGTGGGTAAGCGAAGGCCGGTTGCTCCGCGACAGCAACCGCGGTGTGCTGCTTGTTGACAATACGCGAGCGATGGTCGGCGACACGATCTCAGTCCGCGCGGTGCTGACTGACGAGCAATTCGAACCACTCGATGTTGCCGAGGTACCTGCAAAACTGTTGGCCCCAGGTGGTCGTATCGAAGACATCAAGCTATTGCCCCTCAAGGGTGAACCCCGTGCTGGTACCTACGGTGGACGATTCATCGTTCGCGAAGCGGGCAGCTTCGAAATTCGCTTGACACTTGGTGATGCGTTGGATGAGCAAGTGTTGCGACAGAGCGTTCAAGTACGACTGCCGACCGTGGAACTCGAACGCCCTCGACGCAATGACGAGGAACTGTCGCAAATTGCCACCATGAGCGGCGGCAAGTATTTACCACTAGATGACGATGTGACCGAATCGTCCATTGCCAAAGAGCTTGTTGCAACGATTCGGCCACAACCGCAAACAACCGTCTTGCCAGGAACACCCGACCGCGATTTCAGTAGCCGTCGCAATGCGGTATTGATGTGGTTGATCGCGTCGCTGATCACCTTCGAGTGGGTAACACGACGACTACACCGCTTGGCTTAACTGGAATAACCATTTCCAGTTCATCGGCAATTTAGCAAGCTGATTCTGGTGCTGCTTATTTTTTTCAATGAGGGATCGGAAATCCACGGGACAAACAATGAATCAACGGAATGGCCTGTTTGTTTTAATACTGCTTTCTTGCTGTTTTAATAGTAACGCTCAGCTTTTTGGCGCGCTGATCGGGATCACTGGCGGCCATGGTGTTGAATCCGTTTTGTACGAGATTGATCCCATCACAGGTACCGTGACACGGGAAATCGGTAGCACGGGTCTATTCAACATCGGCGGCTTAGCGATCGACCCCATCACGGGAGACTACTTTGCCCATCAAAACAATTTGCCCTCCGATTCCGGACGTTTGTATCGAATCGATCCCGACACCTTGAATGCTACAGAGTTGGGTGAAACGCACATCAGCGCCGATGATCTTACGTTTTCTGCCGACGGCAATCTTTACGGATGGATGACATTTCATGACGGCAGTTTGTTCGACAATTCGATTATTGATGAACTGGTAACCTTCAATCGAGTGAACGGAAACGCGTCAATTGTTGGCAGTTCTGAACTGTTAATGTTTGAGAACGGGATGGGGTTCGACCAACAAGGCAATCTCTTTCTCAAAGGAATCAATGGAACTCATATAGGCAACGGAGTTTACGAATACCATAGTCAAATCCTTCGATTCGATCCCGACTCTGCAGCGGTGCTGCAAACAATTCCACTATACGATGCTTCCAACAACCTCGATATTTATCCCCGTGATGTCCTAGCATTCGACGGTTCGAATCAAGCCTTCACCATTTCGCGGTTTTACAACGAAAACGATCCATTCAATCCTGAGTTTGAAGGCGCATTTTTACAGCGTATCGACTTGATCACTGGCGCCGTAACGACGATTGGTGGCAATCTAGGGCTTGAAATAACGGCGCTGGCATTTACCGCCAACGTAACCGCAGTCCCCGAACCTGGGCATTTTCAATTAGTGTTTATTATTTTGGCCGTCGGACTCGTGTTGGGACGCCGTAAGGAACGTGGGATTATCCACTTCAATTGCTTCACTTACCGATAACGCGTTGCTAATACGCATCGGGGCGTTGTGTGTCATTCACCCTTAGTCGATTCCAACATCCGATCCAGGGGACTGGTCACGGCAATCCCAGGTCGATTCATTACATGCAGATACGTCATCGTCGTCGATACATCCGCATGACCCATCAATTCTTGCACCGTCCGAATGTCCGAACCTGACTCTAATAAGTGCGTCGCAAAACTGTGCCTGAGCGAATGCGGCACCGCGTTCTTCGCACACCCTGTTGCCGCCAACGCCTTGCTGAATGGTTTTGCTAAAAAATCCTCGCTCACATGATGACGCCAATACTTTCCCGAACGAGGATCCATTCGCGTACGCGATGACGCAAACAACCATTGCCAACCAAACTTACGAGCCTCATTCGGGTACTTCCGCGCCAGCGCATCTGGCAAAAATACCTCGCCCTCGCCCATCTCCAAATCTCGCCGATGTCGACGACGGCACGCCTCGATCTGCTCCAAAATCTCCCCACGCACGTGACGCGGCAACACCGTAATTCGATCTTTCTCTCCCTTGCCATCACGAACCAGAATCGTCCCCTCGTCAATCTGCATATCCTTGATCCTCAGCCGCCGACATTCCTTGTGACGCAAACCGCTGCCATAAATCAAATCAAACATCAACCGCTTCATACCCGAGAGTTCCGCTCGAATCGCCGCCACCTCAGCTTGCGTCAGCACCACTGGCAACGACTTCGGTTTTGTCGCATTACTGTGATCCAAGAATCCCAACTCACGTCCCACCACTTCCTGAAACAAAAACAAGAGCGCCGACTTCGCCTGTGTCAGCGTACTCGCCGCTACGCCACCCTCCGGATTCATCACCAACGAGTTTAAAAAGTCACGCACCTGAACATCACCCAAGCTCTCGATCTCCGCACCTGAGTTTGCGTCCAGGAAACGCTGCGCCCAGCCCACGTATGCTTTCTCTGTGTCATACTTGTACCGCCGCCGTCGCAAGGTTTGGCGCATTTGAATCAACAGCGGATGCTCGTTGGGGTCATAATGATTCTCACGAGCCGCTGCCGCCCCGTCGCCGCGCCGGTCAGCTTCCGCAAGATCCGCCAGCTTCGTAATAATCGTCTGAATCTCGTCTCGTATTTCCCCAACCAACATCCGCTGATACCTCCCCGCGGAAACGGCCGCCTGATGCCGCTGCCACGGCGCCACCCCGTTGTCACGCATCGACCGCAAAAACTTGATCAACGACTCCGACTCAATTTCCAAGGTCTCAGTACGCGACTTTCCAAAGAAGTCGAACATTCGCACGATCCACCGCACCGACGTAAGCGTTCGGCGGGGGGATGAGATTTTGGTTGGTTAGTTTGTTGGGTTTTCCCGAATCCCAGGAGGCAACCATGCCACACTCTGCCGCTTCTGTTCGCCGTCAACTTTGGATCGCTCGGATGCAGCGTTATCGCGAC
>JBGSIA010000069.1:0-31048 GCA_041751935.1 Pirellulaceae bacterium
GTTGATGTCAGTACTTCGCACGCTGCGAGTGCGAGGCCACCAGCCTCTGGATACAATTCTGTCTTCGCTGGCCGACTACTCAAAAACAGGCATTCTGCCACCGCTGCCACCCAAAGCTCTGACAGCAGGCTGAATAGTTACCCGTCTAGAGGTAATGGCTGTTCTAATGAGCCACCAATCAATCGAATGAGCGTCGGGTACCAGTCGATCATATGGATTGGCTCCTTGCAAACAGCCCCAGCAGGAATCTTATTTTCCCAAGTTGCAAAGGCTACCCCACGAACGCCACCTTCATAGAGCGAACCTTTCCCATCTCGCAATGGACCATTGCTGGTGATCTTGTTCGGGCCAACGCCTCCATTGTCGCTGGAGTAAATGAACAGAGTGTTCTCGCGCATGCCTTTCTGGTCAATCGCGGCCACAATTTTGCCTACACCTTCATCGAGGGCGGTCAGCATCCCCGCCATCTGCAAACGATTGCCTTTTAGATGCTCGTAGCCTTTCTTGTATTCTTCGGGAACCTGATACGGTCCATGCACCGCATTGTACGGAACATACAGAAACAGCGGTTGTTCAGATGAATTCTCTTCGATCGCCTTCACGGCTGCCTGTGTGATAAGGTGAGTTGAATAACCCGGTTGGTCTTGATTGACTCCGTTCACGTACCAGTCAAGTTTCTTATCACGAATATGCGTGTTGTAATCGATGGCACCAAACAGATGCCCTGTGTGTGAATCGAAGCCACGTTTCATCGGCCAATAGGCGTCGTCGTAACTGCCCAGATGCCATTTACCACAGATAATCGTGCGATACGCGTTCTCTTTAAGGACCTCGGGTAGTAGACGCTCGTCGAGCGGCAAGCCGCAATTTGCCCACGGTCGGACCACACCCACCTGCAACCCATAGCGAATCGGATATCGTCCCGTCATCAGCGACGCACGAGTCGGCGAGCATACCGGTTGAACATAGAACTGATCCAATTGTGTTCCAGCAAGCGCGAGCTTGTCGATTTCAGGCGTCTTGATCTCACCTCCCTTGTAACTGACATCATATGACCCTTGATCATCTGAAAGGATGAACACAATGTGCGGCTTCAGCTTCTCCGCGGCTTGTAGGCTTGGCCCAAAAAGTAAGCACGCGAAGCACAGAAGACTTGTATATAGTTTGCGTTGCATCTCAGTTTCGTCCCGCATGAGTGAAGTACTGTGGATTGGGATTTTAGCTTTAGCAACAGGCCAAGCGAAAGCGTGTGATGCAAATAGCTCTATCAACTTAGTTGGCTGCGCATGGATGCCTTGGCGGCTTCTAATGCCTGGGGCAATTTGTCGGCTTCTTTGCCACCGGCTTGGGCCATCTCTGGACGCCCACCGCCACTGCCCCCAACGACCTGGGCCGCATCCCCGACCCATTGTCCCGCTTTGATACCGCGCGCTACCAAGTCGTTACTCAAACCTCCGACAAAAACCACCTTGTCATCGATCGTGGACGCCAGCAGTACCGCTGCCGGAGCCTCGCTCGTTTTGCGAATTTGGTCGATCCAGCCACGCATGATGTTCGGGCTTGCTCCAGGCGTTTCCGCGACAATCAACAGCGCATTGCCAACTTTCTCGGCGCCGGCAACGAGATCATCTGCTGACAATGTGCCACCGGCGGTCGCTTGACTGATTTGATTGATCAGCGACTGGCGATCAGCAATCAGCGATTCCAAACGACCTGGCACGTCCGTCGGTGCGACGTTCAGCAGCCGCGCGGTATCGCGAAGTATCGTTCGAGCGGTGGGATAGTCGAGCGACTCTGCCGGCGACTTGGTGCCGGTCGTGGTCGAAGCCGAATCGTCGGAAGCAGCTTTGCCCGCAGCCAGATCCTTCTTTAACTGACGCACTGTCTTCATCAAGTCGCCCGCTTTGGCCACAAGATTGCTGCTACTGCAGCCGAGAATTTTGGCGGCGTCGAGCGTCGTTTGCACTGTTTCTTGTCGATGCGATTGGGCACGTGGTCCGGTCACTGCAATCACTCGCCGTGTGCCTGCGGAAACACTTTCCTCGCTGATTACTTCAAAGGCCTCGACGGCACCGGTGCGAGTCAAGTGCGTACCGCCGCACAACTCCTTGCTGAATGCGCCCATCGAAACCATCCGCACAGGGTCTGGATACTTTTCGCCGAACAACATCATTGCGCCGGCTTCGCGCGCGGTTGCCAGGGCAACGGTATCCCAAAGTATCGGTTCATCTGCCGCGACCTGTTCCAAAACATCGGCGCGAACTTGCACCAAGGTCGCTTCATCGAGCGATTCTTGGTTAGTGAAGTCGAACCGCAGGTAGTCCGCTTCGACCTTGCTGCCCTGTTGCTGTGCGTGCTTGCCCAAATTCTTCTGCAACGCGTAATGCAGAATGTGGGTCGCCGAGTGCGCTCGTCGAATCGCATTGCGTCGCGTCGTATCAACTGTCGCGGTGCAGGGCGAACTTTCTTTGACTTCGCCGCTGATCAATCGACCGTGGTGCACAATCAAACCACCATGTTTCTGCGTGTCGGTGACCTGAATTTCGAACGAATCACCGGCGATCGTTCCCATATCACCTACTTGACCGCCGGACTCGCCATAAAACGGCGAGCGGTCCAAAACGATACGAATCGGTGCATCAGAGTCTGCGACCAAGTGCGACACCAGAATTCCTTCGTGATCCGCATCGCGTCCGTCATCGGTGATGATCCCCTTGACGGTCGCACTAACCGATGTCTCGTCATAGCCAACGAACTCGGTCTCGTGCAGGGTTTCTTTCAGTGTCTCCAGCGGGCCGGTTTGGAACAGTTTGAACTGGTCTCCGCCACTGACTGTCGAGTGGACATCCATCGCCGTTTGATAGCCTGCCCAATCGAACGTGTAGTTGTGCTCGGCGCCCATTTGCTGCAGCAACTCCGGCGGAACACCATAGCTCGTGTACAACTCGGCAGCTCGTGCCCCGTCGATCATTCCGACCGTATTCTCACGCATCGACTCGAACAACTTGCCGATCCGTTCGAGCCCGGTGTCGATGGAGGCAAAGAATCGTTCTTCTTCGCTCTTGATGACACCTTCAACACGCGAGACGGTTTCGCTCAGTTCGGGATACGGCTTCTTCATCGCTTCGGCGACAGCGGCAACAAGCTTGTAAACGAACGGTTCACGCAGCGACATTTGATGCCCGTCCAGAACCGCGCGACGGATCAGCCGACGAATGATGTACTTGGCCCCATTGGCACCTGGGTACACGTTCTCGTGAACTGCGAACGTTGCGGCGCGAACGTGGTCGGTAATCCGTCGCAGCCGGCGCCCGTTGTCGCTCTTGTATTCGTACTTGACCCCAGTCACATCGGCAGCGGCCAAGACAATCGGTTTCAAAATGTCGATGTGGTAGTTGGTCGGCACGCCTTGCAGCACACTGGCGGTTCGCTCCAACCCCATCCCTGTGTCGATGTTCTTGCTTGGCAGCGGACGCAAGTTGTCCGGTGGATCGCCAACCCGATTGAACTGGGTGAAGACCAAGTTCCAAATTTCAACATCGCTGCCATCATCAAGCTGGAAATAGATCTCGCTGCAAGGACCACAGACTCCGTCGGGACCTTGGCTTGGAGCTGAAGCGGGCCAGAAATTCTCGTCTTCTTCCATGCGTGAGATACGCGATGTTGGCAAACCAATTTTCTCGTGCCAGATCCCAGCCGCTTCGTCGTCGTCCTTGTACACGGTGACTGTCAGCCGATTGGGGTCGATGCCAAGCCATTTTTTCTCGGTGAGAAATTCCCAGGCCCAGCGAATTGCTTCCTCCTTGAAGTAATCTCCGAACGAGAAGTTGCCCAACATCTCAAAGAAAGTATGGTGAAACGCCGTGCGACCGACGTTGTCAATATCTCCTGTTCGCAAACACTTTTGGCAAGTCGTGGCGCGTGTGAATTCCAGTTTTACCTTGCCGAGAAAGTGATCCTTGAACTGGTTCATTCCCGCCGGCGTGAACAATACCGACGGATCCCAAGTCGGGACAAGGACGTCACTCGGCTTGATCACACAGCCCTTGGTCTGGAAAAAGTCGAGGTATTTTTCGCGTAGTTCGTCAGTTTTCATCGGGCAAGCCGGGTTTCCTTGGGATTTTCGTGTCCTAGAGCGTCCAATGATATCGGACAACCCTCAGAACACGGAAGGCACCCTGGTTGCTTCCCGTCGTCGACCGACACTTTGCTTATTGGATCGTCAGCTGACGACGAAACACGGTGTTGCCGTTGGTGACGTACAGGTACTCGTGGTTGGGACCGGCAAGCGTACAGCTTGTCAGCGGCTGAGTCGGAATTGGCTGAGGCAGTACGCCACACTGCCGACCTGTGGGATCAAATATCTGCACGCCCACAGCGCTGGTGATGTAGTAGCGACCCGACTTATCCACAGCCATACCATCGCCTTTGGAGGCAATCACATACGGTGGCGGCTCATTGAATTTGAATTCACCCTTGGGATCGATGGCCAGTCGCATGGTCATCGTCGGCATCTTTGCATCCAGCACTCCGCCGGCGTTGACGCGAAACGTCCAAGTGTGCTCGCCACCAGAATCCGATACCGCGAGTGTCCCACCATCGCGTGAAAGCGCAATGCCGTTCGGTCGGGTGATGCCTGTATCAACGGGCGTGACTTCGCCGCTTTCAATGTTGATCCGCGTGACATGCTGTGCCTTAGTTTCGGTAATGTAAATGAATCCGTCGTCACTGACAGCAAGATCATTGGGTGTCACCCCGGTGGCGACTTGCTGGACGGCACCCGATTTGACATCGATCGAGATCACGCGTTGTTTCGCGCCTTGACATCCGTAGAGCAAACCGCTGGGCCCAAACTTCAATCCACTCACGGCTTCCTGGGCCAATTCCGTTCTTGTGCCGTCTGTAGCATCGATCCGATAGACAGCAGGAGCCTTCATGTCACAGAAATAAAAGTTTCCGTCCGCATCGGAGCACGGTGCATCGGCAAAACCAAGCCCTTCTGCGACTACTTCCCATGACTTGTCTGGGACCAACAATCGCAAAATTGTGAGGTCGCCTTTGAGGTCCCCGCGAGTATCCAGTACGGCTTGATGAGTTTCGTTGCGCCACAGCCATTTCATCGCCTCGGGAAACTTCGAGCTACCGAAATCAGCGTTGTGAGCATACCCTTCGGCCCAATCGAAGCGGACGTCGTAACCCATGTACTGTAGAGACGATGCCATCAACTGGTTCGCCCAAGGCCAGCTTCCGAATTGGTTGTCGACGTCACCGCTGGTGTCCGACATATAAACGCGGATCGGTTTCGGATCAGTTTTGCGAATCAAAGACGAGTAGACATCTCCGCCTCGAAGGTTAGTGAAGCTGCCGACATTGGAGTAGACCTTGCGAAACATGTCCGGACGTTCCCACGCAGCGGTGAAAGCGCAAATCGCACCGGAACTGGAGCCGCCAATCGCACGCATCGTGGGATCATTGGAAATGTTGTACCGCTGCTCCACTTGTGGAATGATTTCTTCGAGCAGGAACTGCGTGTAGCGATCACCAAGACTGTCGTATTCGAAACTACGGTTGGACGGTTTGCCCTTGCTTTGGTTTGGTTTCGAATTCTCGTTGCCGGGATTGATGAACACGGCAATCGTCGGTGGCATATCACCGCGGGCGATCAGGTTGTCAAATACGATGGGAATCCGCCAACGGCCATTGACGTCACGCATTCGTTCGCCGTCTTGAAATACCATCAATGCAGCGGGTTGTTCCTTGTTGTATTGCGCGGGTACATAGATCGCCCATTCACGCGATGTATCGGCAAAGACTTTTGATTTCCAAGCGGGCATCACTTCGACGTTTCCACGCGGCACGTTCGCTTGCTCAACGGCATCGGGATGTGGCGTCCATTGCGGCTTCGTTTCTTTGGATGTTGCTGTGTCGGAATCGGAATCTTCGGACCATAACCAACGCAGCGCAGCCGGCAAATCAAGTCCCGCGTGCTGGCCACTGTGTCCACCTTGGGTCATCACGAGCTTGTGTTGATAACCAGCGAATTGCAACGCGGCAGCTAAGTCTTGATTGGCAAGCGGCCAGTTACCGAACAAGTTATTTAAATCGTCGACACCTTCCTGCAAGTAAATTTTCAGCGGCTTGGGGTTGGACTTGGTTTTGCGAATCAGCCCGGGATAGGCCCAGCCGCCGCGAATGTTCGTGAAGCTGCCGATGTGACTGAGCACTTTGCCGAATTGGTCGGGTCGTTGCCAGGCGACGGTAAAGGCACAGATGCCACCAGATGAAATTCCGCACACGGAACGTCGCTGGGGTGAGTCAGAAACGTTTAAGCCTTTGAGTGCAACGGGTAGAAACTCATCGACAAGAAAATTCGCGTATCGATCGCCCAGTGAGTCGTACTCGAAGGAACGATTGCTGCGGTCAGTCGCCCCCGGCTTGGTGGCGGCGATCGTGCCTGGATTGACAAATACGGCAATGGTTGTGGGCATCACTTGCTGGTGAATCAAGTTGTCAAACACTGTAGGCACGCGAAACGCGCCGTCGGCTTTGGCGTAGTTCATGCCATCCATGAACACCATCAAGTTCGCGGGTTCGTCCGCCTTGTACTGCGCCGGTACATAGACACTGAAATCTCGTTGGGTCCCGGGAAATACAGCGCTGTCGCTGAACACCCCCGCAGTCACTTTTCCTTGCGGCACTCCTGGTTGAACCTGACGATCGGGATGGTCGGGGGAACCTTGTTGTGCTTGAGTCGATGTGAAGGCAAACAGAAAAGCAATGAGGACCAGAGCGAATGTTTTCATGGTTGGTTCGTCGAGGTGGGAATCGTGGATTTCTCGAGTTAAGGTGTCAGGGGTCGATCGTGCAAAGCACCCGAAGGGCCTTCCGGCAATTGACTTCTGACACGTTAACAACTGAATGCTTGTTGAGTTCAACAATACAATGCCTGGATCGCCAATTGGCTCCAGGTCTCTAGCCGCTGGATGTCGTTCTTCAGTGCCGCGATACTGACGAAGCCGCCTTCGGCCAAATCGCTTTCGTTGCTTCGCACCTGTGGGCGTTCCAGGATAAAGCGATGCACGACACCTAAGTGTACCTTACCGACATCGTTGGATGGGTCATAAATCAAACCTTCGCGAGTTTCGGTATAAGCCGCCTCGATGACGACTTCCTCAGCAAGCTCTCGCTGCATTCCGGTGGCATAGACGTCACTTCCGCCGGCGGCGTCTTCGCGGCTGATGTGGCCGCCGATCCCGACGCTGCGTTTGGCATGCAGTCGTTTTTCGCCCCCACCTCCGCCACGGGTGTACGTAAACAACTGCGTTTCACCCGCCGGTGTCGTGTACTCGATCAGTACGTAGGGAATCAGTTGTTTGAAGCTGGGGTCCACTTCCATCGCCCCGCGTGGCTGGAACGACAGTTGGTCGCTGGCCAAGATTGGCTTCAAAAATCGCTCAACATTGGACTCGAACCCGTTAAGCGGACCGATCGCGTTGATGAAAGATTCAGGAATAACGAGAATGTGTTCTTCGTGAGTCATTGCACGTGGAAAGTAGAAAGGAAGAGCAAGATGCCCAGTGGGTGACCAGCAGGATATCACACGATCAGCATCGCATCACCGTAGCTGTAGAAGCGGTACTCTTGTTCGATCGCGACACGGTAGGCATGCAAGATGAGTTCGCGCGAAGCAAACGCACTGACCATCACCAACAGTGAGCTACGGGGCAGGTGAAAGTTCGTCATCATCGCATCGACTGCCTGGAAAACGTATGGAGGCCGGATGAACAATTCCGTTTGCCCCACCCAAGGATCGAGTTTGCCACCTTGAAAACTTGCGGCACTTTCCAGCACGCGGACACTCGTGGTCCCAACGGCCACACAGCGACCACCGGCGGCCTTACGACGGCGAATGATTTCGCAAGCGTCGGCATTGATGCGTCCCCACTCGCTGTGCATCACGTGCTCATCAAGTGTCTCCACGCTGATTGGTCGAAACGTATCGATACCGACATGCAACGTGACGTCGGTGACGGCAACTCCGCGAGCTTCGATTTGATCCAAGAGCGAACGAGTGAAGTGCAAACCGGCGGTGGGCGCCGCGATGCTGCCGCGATCCTCTGCATACACGGTTTGGTAGTTGGTGACGTCCGCGTCAACCATATGCCCGTCGCGAATGTAGGGTGGTAAAGGGACACGACCGAAAGCATCCAGCCAATCAGCGGGCTCGACGAGTTTCGCGTCATCGCCGTGGTCAATCGATTTGGGTTTAACCAACAAGTGCCCGTTGTCCGTTCGCGCGACGACGACAAGCGACATCGCGTGCCGAGCATCTCGATCCTCGATCGCAATCTCTTCACCAGCAGTCAATGTTCCGCGAGTCTTGGTGAGAACTTCCCAAACTCCGGTTTGTGGCTCGGATCGAAGAAACAATCCCTGCCAACGGCCTTGAGTGGCGATCCGATAGCCGACTAAACGTGCGGGAACGACGCGGCTGTTGTTCACGACCAGTGCGTCATCCGGCGAGATGAGCCCCGGTAGGTCACGGACATGATAGTGATCGATACTTCCATCGCGTCGATTGACCAGCATTAGTCTCGCGTCACTGCGAGTTGCCAGCGGTTCTTGAGCAATTCGCTCGCGCGGCAATTCGTAATCGTACAGCGAGAGATCGTTCATGCGGATTCAGGTTTCGCAACCTTCAAGTGGTCGTAAGCTTTGGGCGTCGCAATACGTCCACGACGAGTACGAACGATCAACTCGCTTCTCAGGAGAAACGGTTCGACTTCGTCTTCGAGCGTATCGCCGCTGACGTTCATCGTATGGGCGATCGCTTCCAATCCTGCCGGTCCACCGACGAAAACTCGCATCAACGTATCGAGGTACCCGCGGTCTTGTCGATCCAGGCCGATGGCATCGATGCCGATCATATCCAGTGCCCGACGTGCGACTTGTGCATCCACGTGCCCCGCTGTTTTGCTCTGAGCGTAATCGCGGACCCAGTGCAATCGATTGTTCGCCAACCGCGGTGTGCTGCGACTGCGGCGAGCGATCTCCGTTGCTGAATCGTCGTCGATCATGACTTTCATTTTGACAGCGTTGCGACGTACGATCTCGCAGAGTTCGTCCGTAGTGTACCAGCCAAGGTGTTCGCGGATTTGAAAGCGATCTCTAAGCGGCGCGCTGAGCATTCCGGCGCGTGTCGTGGCACCAATCAGCGTGAACGGACGCAACTGATAATTCAACGTTCGCGCACTGACGCCTTCGCCCAAGATGATATCGATACGAAAGTCCTCCATTGCCGTGTACAGGTACTCTTCCACCGGTTTTGGAATGCGGTGAATTTCGTCGATGAAGAGAACGTCGCCTTCGCCCAGTTGCGACAGATAGGGCAACAAATCTTTCGGTGCCTTGATCCCAGCGCCGTTCGCCATGTGGACATTCGATTCCATTTCGGCGGGAATGACCGTGGCGAACGTTGTCTTGCCCAGTCCCGGAGGACCATCGAACAGTATGTGGCCGAGCGGTTCGCCACGGCTTTGTGCGGCGTCAATCGCAATCTTCAGCCGCTCGATCACATCGCGTTGACCGACCATCTCGTCCATTCGCCGTGGACGCAACGTCACGTCTTGAATTCTCGCATCGGGCACAGCAGCGACGGCAGGCGAGTCCGAGGCGTCGCTACGCCGTGGGTCATCAACGTTTTCGCCGTGCGATTTCCCTTCGGGGTCGGATTGTTGATAGATTGCTTCGCGAGCCATAATTGTTCTTTCGCTTTTCCCGGAATCGATGGGTGCAACTTAACGTGTTTTCTGGTCGCCGCGAATGTCAAAACTCGTACTCACCACTCTGGTTGGGATTTACACAGATGTTGGGGCACGAGTCGCCCGTCATCTCGCGGGCCTCGGGATGTTGGCTTTATACCACCGATGGGCGGCGGCTGTTCGACGGTGCTGCGAGCATGTGGTGCAACGTCCACGGCCACCAAAATCCTCGATTGGACGCTGCGATCTCTGAGCAACTTGGGCGAGTTGCTCATGTTACGACATTGGGGATGTGTTGTGACGTGACCCTGCAATTGGCAGAGAAACTTGTCCAAACGTGCCCCAGCGAGTTGGAGCATATCTTTTTCAGCAGCGATGGTGCATCAGCAGTCGAGGCGGCGATCAAAATGGCGATGCAATATTGGCGCCAGTGTGACGATCCGCAGCCAGGCAAGACCCGTTATCTGGCTCTTGGCGGCGCCTACCACGGCGATACCACGGGTGGAGTCTCGCTGGGTGGAATCGAGTACTTTCACAGTATTTTCTCGCCGTTATTGTTTGATCCCATTCGAGGACCGCTGCCTTGCAGTTTGCGATTGCCGGACGGCGTCCGACCCGAATCCGCCACCGAGCATTACGGCGGCGAAATCGAAGGATTATTGCGACAGCATCACCAGAGTTTGGCTGCTGTGGTGATGGAGCCACTAGTCCAAGGTGCGGCGGGGATCATCACACATCCGGTTGGGTTTCTTGCGAAAGTGCGAGAGTTATGCGACCGGTTCGATGTCCTGTTGATTTGTGACGAAGTGGCGACGGGTTTTGGGCGTACTGGTGAAATGTTCGCTTGTGATCACGAGTCGGTTACGCCGGATATCTTGTGCCTGGGCAAGGGCATAACTGGCGGGTACTTACCAATGGCCGCAACCGTGGCGACGCGAAAAGTATTTGAAGCGTTTCTTGGGGAAATCGGCGAGCGACGTCAATTTTTTCATGGTCATACCTACGGCGGCAACGCTTTGGCAGCAGCCGTAGCGTTGGCGTCGCTGGAGCTTTTTGCAGAGACCGATTTGATGGCGCACGTGCAATCAACTGCCGCCAGAATGCGCGAGCGACTGGCCCCACTGGCATCGATCGAAAACGTCGTTGAGGTTCGCGGTCGTGGTATGATGGTTGGCATTGAGATGGCTGTCGACGGATTAGCTTCCCGCGTGTGTCAAAACGCTTTTCGCCGTGGCATTTGGATACGCCCCTTGGGTGAAGTCGTTGTATTGACGCCGCCGCTGGTCGCGACGACGGACGAGTTGGACGATGTCGTCGATGTGCTGACCGAGGCGATTGATGAGGAATCACAAAAATGAACAAGCACACGATTCGCACAGACGATCCGAGCAGTGAGCCGATGGGAGAAGTGACTACAGATTGTGTTGTCCGATATGAACACTATCTGCGGATGCTGGCTCGGACTCAAATGCGCCAGGCCTACCAAGCGAAGTTGAGCGTGTCGGATATCGTGCAGCAAACGATGACCCAGGCCGTGGCTGCGATTGATACGTTTCACGGTACATCGGAAGCTGAGTTTCGCGGCTGGCTGCGACAGATTCTATCGCGGCAGCTTACACATTTGGATCGCGATCTGCATCGAGACAAACGGGATATCCGCCGCGAATGCTCGATAGAGCAGCGATTGGCCCAGTCGTCGTTGCGGCTGGAGGCGATGCTGTCAGGTGGCACCGGAACTCCGAGCCAGCATGCGATTGCTTGCGAACACGTGCTGGAACTTGCCGCCGCGATTGAGTCGCTGCCCAAAGATCAACGTGATGCCGTTCGCATGCACTATTTGGAAGGATTCAAATTGAGCGAGGTGGCGTCCTGTTTGGACAAGAGTACCGGTGCGGTCGCCGGACTGCTTCATCGCGGCATGAAAACGCTTCGCCAAACCATGGTTCGTTGAACCGCCCGGTTCAACGAAGCCATTCACGCGACTCGGCTAGTCACACCACAGGACTAATCGGTCGCCCAGTCACGAATGATTTGCCGACGTTCCTCGATGGGGGCGAACAAGCATTTCATGGCGTCCTCTCCAGCGATCAAATCAAACGCCAACGTTACATCCTCAGGCGAAAGCAAACCGGCTGATTCGTAAGATCGGATCTCCGCGAGCGCCTCCAGCGGCCTCTTTGGCAGTGACGTGACTAGCGAGCCAACGCGTTTTTTGGCCATATCGGAGGTCAATTGAGGCATCGCGACCACGGTCATTTCCCGATCGACAAGACTCCACATGGTGCTGAGTTGCTCGGCGACGTAGTCCGAATTGGAACCGCGTCCTGTACGCGTCAGTTGGAACGCGTCGTCGGAGTCAATGGCCTTGGAGACAACGATTGATTTTCCGGTACTCACCTGAAAGATGCGACATCGCGAAGTGTGCTTGACCTCGTCGCCGCGTCCCTTGCGAGCAAGGATGTCAAAATGGAGCAGCAAATCGATGCCCTCTTCCTTTGCTTTGACAAGCGTTTCGTCGGATCGTCCTTCGCCCACGTAGACAATTCCTGGTACCCACATGGGCAGGGCGTCTGATGGTGGAACCAACGGCGCCGGACCAATTGAAATCGGAGCCGGCGGGGCAGCGCGACCGTTGCCGCCAACGCCAAAACCACCAAACTCGGACCCAGAGCCTTCCTGCATCGCCGCTTCCCGCATCTGCTCTTCTTGCTCACGCATCTGTTGTTCGTACTCGGCATCCTGCGAGCTTTGGGCAAGATTAGAGTTCGCGGCGGCTGCCACGGGTTCCGCAACCGGTGGCTGCAGAGACGACAAACCAAGCCCAAACGCTCCAGACTGGAATCGTTTGCCGAACTCGTCGCTAATCATCGTCGCCACAAGCCCGAGGTTGGTTTCCATCAGTTCACGCACGTTCGTCTGGGGAACCACGGCTGTGTCGGCGCCGGGCGCTGCCGGTCGACCATCGCGGCTCATGGACGCACGCATCTCGGCCTCGTAATCGGCACCCAGATCACCGGAACCATCGTCATAACCGGTATTTCCGCCAGCGGGACGAGCTGATGCCGTGAGTGGTTTGGGATCCGTGACACCGTCAAGCCGCACGGCCATCGACGTGCCCCAGCGAATCTGCCACAGAGGCCGACCGAGCATGCGACTTAGTCGCAGGTTGGCAAACGCCTGTTTCGCATCAGGAGACTCGACCACCATGTGGCCGTGGTACAGGTCCATTGCGAGCTGTTGGAAGCCGGAAGCGAAGGCTTTCTCAGCTTGACCGAGCAAAATGGGGCCTGTCGGCAACGGCTCCGCGGTGGCAGGAGCCATTAGAGTCGAAAAGTCCAGCGAGCCTAAAGCAGTCAAAATCCCGCCGTCGACCGCCTGGGTCACGTCTGCGTTGGCGCCGCCGCCCCCGTAGGGATCACTGCCATACGGATCGCTGCCTGATTCTGATCCGTAATTCGGATCGGTTTCGTACGATGGCTCACCTTCGGATTGTGCAGCAGCGGAATTCGCGACGATTAACGCCGCAATCGCTAGCAACACCAGGGGCGAGGGGCTGACAAAGCTCGGAAGTTGCGAACTCATTCTTTTCAATATGAGCGTCTGGCTTTTCAACATGAGCGTCTGGCCGATGGAAAGAGATCGAGGGCGATGATTTGGCAAGCATGCATCATAAATCGTTTTCCCCCCTGTTTCACAGGGACAATTTACCAAAAGTCTGTCCAGCAAGAAACTTTTGTGGTTTCTTGCGACCAAATTCCGCGTTTTGATTGTAGAAGAACCCTACCGTGGGGGAACTTTCCCGAAAGTAAAGCTTCAAAGGTTCCAAGCAACACACTACGCTGAATGCAGTACCGCCGGTTGCACAGCGGTACCGTCTGCAGTGTTAGGAATGCTGCTGGCGATGCCTTCTCCCAGTTTTTTGCCCTTCACAACTGTTTCGCACCCAGATGGCCCGCAATACAAACCGCAAACATCGCGATGGCTCCCCGGATCGGTCCAGTTCCAGCGATCACCTAGATGATTCCGCTCAGCAAGTTGCGGACCTTCGAGCGGCGGATCGTCGCCCAGCAAAACGCGGTAACTTGAGGCGACGATTGTTAGTCGAACGACTCAGCGATCGCCGCGTGTTGGCAACTCTAACCGGGATCGTTTTCGACGACGCTAATGATTCATTCAAACGCGAGCCAAGCGAATCAGCCCTGGAAAGTCGCGTCGTTTATCTGGACAGCAACGATACGGGCACTCTGGACATCGGCGAACGGTTTCAACTGACCAACGCCGAGGGCGCGTTTTCGTTTGACGATGTCGCCGAAGGTTTAGCGATCGTTCGTGTATTCAACGGCAGCAGTTCACAGCACCAGACGTTCCCCAGCATCGCAACGGCAACAACACCAGCGGTCGAAATTGCCGCTGTGCAACAGTTGCTAGTCGGTGGTGATACGCCGATTGTGGTCACCTCAGATTCGGTCGCGACGGCGAACCTGGAATCCGGTGAAAGCGAAACTCCGATTCAACTTGGCGAGGTAACGTCGGCCATAAAACTGGCCGATGGTCGATTGCTCGTTATCGGTGACGATCAGCAAGGTGACACCGCTTGGATTGTCGACCTGGAAACAACTTCTTCAACGCCGGTCGACCTATCAGGAGTCGCCAGTGGTGCAGTTTGGTCGAGCATTACGTTGGGTAGCGATGGCACCGGAGTGCTTCTCGAAGCGTCGGCTTCGTCAACATTCGTTCGCAAGTTGGACGCAAGCAACCTCGCGGCGATTACGTCAACAGAAACAACGACAACCGTCGCCGCAAACTCGCTGGCGTTCGGTTCGGCGTTGACCAATCGCAGTCTGATTGCATCACCGGCTAGCAATGGTACGGACGATGGTTTGAATTTGCTGTTGTGGAGCAACCCGACCGGTATGCCGACCGGCGAACCCATTTTCGTATCGGGCATCAACGAAGTACTGGCGTACGACGATGTGACCGGTCTGCTGGCGGCACGCACCATCGATGGTGGCGTTAGCGTTCTTGACGTGGATCAACCCAATGCACAAACGGGATTTGCGATCGTCGACAGCCTTCCAGAAGTGACCGGACCAATCGCGTTGGACGCGGGGCGTGAATTGCTAGCGACGATCGCTCCAGGCTCAACGGAACTGACACTGATCGATTTGAGTACCGAGTCAACACTCGCTACGCTGCCACTGAGTCTGGGTACCATCGGTACTGTTTCAGAGATCGAGTTTGGATCGACTCCAGAATCGCTCGTGATTGTTGGGGCATCGGGCCTTCGCAAAGTATCGCTGCGTCAGGCGGCAGCTCACCGCGTGACGGTAACCTCTGAAAATGATCCGCCCCAGATTCGTTTCGGTTTTGTTGCGACCGCAACTAACACGGCTCCGGCATACCAGACCATCCCTAGCTTCCAAACTGACGAAGAACAGTCGCTGACCGTTGCAGCGCCAGCCGCTAAGGCAGTTAGCGTTGATGCCGAAGAAGATTTCTTTATTGTCCTGCAGCAAGGGAACGCCACAGGCGGACAGGCAACAATCGATTTCAATGGTGGACTTCAATACCAGCCCAATCTCGATTTCGAAGGTACCGACAATGTTTCCGTGACGCTGCATGACGGACGCGACCAATCAGATCCGATTGTGATCAATATCGAGGTGCTGCCTGTTCCCGATATCCCCACCGACATTGTCTTTACGATCGCTCCCGTGCCCGAGCATTTGCCGATCAATGATCCGGTTGGCATTATCGAGATCGTTGATCCGGATCGCATCCCCAATCATGGGATCGTGATCGACAATCCGTGGTTCACCGTCGTCGGCAACCAAATCATCATGATCGGTGGACCCTTGGACTTCGAAACGCAACAGACCATTCCGTTGACGGTTACGATCACGGATCCCGAAACTGGTACGGAGATCATTCGCAACACGACGCTGAACATTCGGGACCAAAACGATCCGATTACCGACATCCTCGTCACATTGGCCGCGCCGACGATACGAGAAAATGTGAGCGGTTTATTGATCGCCGAATTGGTGGTCGAGGACGTTGACGAGGAACAGTCTCACTTCCTGACGGTGGACGACGAACGATTCATAATTGACAATTTTGACTTGAGACTTGCACCCGGAGCGTCGCTAGATTTCGAAGCCGGTGCGACAGTCACTGTGAACGTCACGGCAACAGAATTTGATGTCGGACTTGGCATTGGTGCGCCGTTCACCAAGGCGATTACGTTCCAAGTTGAGGATGTTGCGGAACAACCACAAACGATCGCCTTGTCCAATCAAACGGTTGTTGCTGAGACTCCCGGTGCCGAAGTTGGTGCGGTGACTCTGGATGGTCAGCCAGCTCCAGCGCGGTACACGCTGTCGGTGGACGATCCGCGCTTCGAGATTGTCGATGGGATTCTGAAACTGATCGATGGCCAGGAAGTCGACGTTTTGACTCAAGCAGAAATCCAAATTGAGATTACCGCCACGGACACCAACGGCCAATTCACGCCAGTCACCGAGGTGTTCGCTATCACTGTTGAGCCATTGCCGCTAGTCAATCACAATCCGGATCTTCCCGAAGATGTTGACTTCAACGGTGAAGTATCGGCCGCTGACGCGTTGGAAATCGTGCGGTACTTGAACACCTTCGGACCTGGGCCCGTCGGGCGAGATAGTGTCGATTTGGGATACGACGTAAACGCCGATGGCAACGTAACGGCATTGGACGCGCTCATTGTGTTGAATTTCTTGAACCGGCAACAATTGCAAAACGGTGGATCGGTCGGCGGACAACCTGAACAATTGGCCCAGTCTCCTGTGGACCCGTCCAGCGCTCCCCAGTCTGCCATGCCGCAGTCCCCCATGCCGCAGTCCCCCGCGCCGCAATCCTTGCCGCTGCAATCCGGTCCTTCCGATGTGCCAGACGCTCTCAATGCATCGAGCCATGATCGTGCCATTGTGCAACTTGGTGGTAATGCCGCTCAGCGATCGTTCAATCCGTTAGCCACTTCTTCAGGCAGCACAACCGGTCGCCCACTGTTTGATTCCGACGAGCCAGTGAACGTATTGGCTGAGCCAGCGGACGAATCGTCGCTTTTGGCCGCGATCGAACAATCATTGCGGCTTCTCGGCAAGTCGTAGAATCGGCTATGCTAGGGCGAGTTGAACCCATCCTCACCTCGCCCCCGGGACCCGCTCGCCATGAATCGCTCCGAATGTGTTGCCACTTTCAATGTTGTCCCTACGGGCATCACTTGGTCCAGGCTTGACCGATTGACGACCGCGCCAACGACAAAGCTGTTCCTCTTTCTCGGCCTCCTCGTAACGTTGGGACTGATGATGACAAGTGGTAGCGTTGCTGCTGCTGACGCCGACCGCCAGTTGTACGAAGTTCGCCGTTATGTGCAGGGCGAGAATAGTGATCCGGCAGCTATCGATTCCTACTTGCAGGACGCGTTGTTGCCTGCCTTGCAGCGTCAGGGCATTGATACCGTCGGTGTATTCTCCGCGTCGCCTGCTGATGAAACCGGTGTCAAACAAATTGTCGTCGCGATTGCCTACGCCAATGCGGCGGAAATGTTGGGAGTGAAACAGAAACTGGCCACCGACGAAAGCTACAACCAAGCGGCAGCAGAATATCTTGCACGCGGCCCCAAAGAGCCGCCTTTCAGCAGAATCAGCAGTGAGTTGTTGGTGGCTATGGATTGCTGGCCCAGCGCCAAAGTTCCTGAGGACGCTCTTGCCAACAACGAACGTGTGTATGAGTTGCGTTTGTACGAGAGCCCCACTGAGCGTGTGGGTGATGTCAAAGTAGAAATGTTCAACGCCGGAGAAGTGCCAATTTTTCTCGATTGCGGCATCATCCCAATATTCATTGGCCAAGCGGTCATTGGTCCCAACACTCCTTCGCTCACCTACCTGACGATGTACCCCAACGAAGCAGCTCGCATCGAATCGTGGAAAGCGTTTCGTGCTCACCCTGATTGGAAAATACTCAGCGCCGAGAAAAAATACGAAGGTACCGTGAACCGTATCGACAAGTACGTCCTGGTTCCCAAGTCGTATTCCAAGATGTAATCGTCTTACTCGTGATTGGTTACAACTAAACCTTCAGGATCGTAAGTTGTAGGACGGGTCTCCAGGCTCGTTCTTAGTGGTCGGACGTACCGGAAGAACCGTCCGACGTCCCGAAATTTTGGCTGTAGAGCTAGTTCCCAAGGCTCTGCCTGGGAACTTGCTTGCACAAACCTGTGGAGCAAACCCTAGGCAAATGCTGGTTCGATCTGTTTCAGTTTTTTAGTCTGCAACACGCGGTAACAATCCGGCAGGTCGAACCGCTCCAACACATTCGGCAGTAACGTTGCAAGCGGCCAATCATAATGCTCCTGCTGTGCGACCGCCGAGTACGACACGAGTGAATTTTTTAGCGTCACTTGTGTCACGTGCTCTGACAGTAACGCGGCAAATGTCGCCGCCAGCGCACCCCAGCCTTTACCCACCAAATGAACATCGTCGTAGCCGTGATTGTTCAACCAATCGAGGACGCGAAGCACATCGAACGTTTTTTGTCCCAGGTAGGGTCGGTCCAGCATCAAGCTGTGGATCGCATAGAAATAGTCGCACCCGTACGCGTCATCGAACGAATTCATGCCGCATGTATTGGGTAACGATTCGCCGATCCCGCGAACGTCACAGGCAAAGAAACGACGTTCCGGTGCTGCTTCGATCAATTCCTTGATCATCGGTTCCTCTCGCAGTTCCGCGTCACTCGAACGGTGCGCGACGTACAACGTCGCGGTGCGACCATCGCGCGGCGGACGTGAAAGCCATTGCTGGCTAGTCAACATCGTCACGATCGAGAAGATCTCCGGCTCCGTTTCGACAGCATAGTTCGCAGAACTTTTGGTTGGATAGCCTCGCGATGAGATGCTTCTCAAGATTCGATAATCCGGACCGGCAGATCGCTCACGTGGAATCTTCAGTACATGATGAACCGCGTCAATCAACGACTCTCCATTCACTTCGCCGCGTGTCTTGCCCAATTCGATGGAGCGCTGGCGAGTGAAATCGAACACCGTTTTCGCGTCGAGTTCCGCGACTTGCCCCTTGGGCGTGCACCACAGTGTTTCGTCGGGCTCAATCGTCAGTTGTGGCTCGGATTCTGAATCGGAAATGCCCGTAATGCCGTTGAACCAACGATACATCGCTTCTCGATTCTCTTGCGTGTAGCCGTGTTCGGTCGGGCCAGCGAACAAACTGACTTTCTCCGGTGCATCGAACAGTTCGTAAAGATTCTTCAGCCGCGCATAGGCTTCCTCCGATCCACGGACGTCAAAAAAATCGCGTTCCTTTGCCAATACAACGACTGGTTTCGGAGCCATCGCGGCAAGAAAGTCCGCATGATCCAAACCCAACGCCAGCGCCTTGGGTGGGCACTGCTCCGTATCGGCCGGAAGTTCGTTTTCCATGTTTCTCAGGAACGTGGTAACGAAACAAGCCGGCGCCGCCATGGTCCAACGTGATTCCAAACCGCACAACCAAGTCGTCATCGTTCCGCCGCCGGAATTGCCTGTAACTCCAATGTGTTTGGGGTCGACTTCTTTACGCGTCAACAAATAATCGAGCGCGCGGATTCCGTCCCAGGCACGCCACATGCCGAGGAATTCGCCGACAAGGAACTGCTGATTACCCGCATGAAGGTGCTCTGCCACCGTTCCCCGAAGTTGAGGCTTCAATTGTTCGTTGACGTATTGAGATCGCTCCCCCTGGCCGATCGGATCGTAAATCAAGCACACGTAACCTTGTCGAGCGAGCCCTTGGGCGAACGCTTGATAAGCTTCGGCGGCCTTGCCATTGAGTGAGTGACCACAGGTGCCGACGACTCCGGGAAGCGGCAGGTCTCGGTTGGTGGGTACGTACAAGTTCGCAGTGACCGGAAACCCTGGACGACTGTCAAAAATCAGTTTTTCAATGCGATACGTGTCACGCTCAATGGTGCCCGTGATTCGCGGATTCAGTGGAGTACGCTCCGGTTCGGGGCCAAAGCAGTCACGAATTTTAGCACGCAACCGATCGACATGTTTGCGAGCGTCTTCCGCTGTCTTGACGCTAGCGAATGTTTGCTGATTACGCTGCTGTGCGAGTCGAACTTGATTGACAAAGTACTCGTGAACCATCCGCGGAAATCGATTTAAGGGCCCACTCGTCGCATTCGGCTCAGCAGCATCCGCAGAAGAGTCAAAATTTCCCGTCAAGGGGAGAACGAGCGGCAGTGTGGTGGCGCCAAGAAGTCGGCGGCGAGTGATGGCGAGGCCAGATGAGTCAATGGGAGAATCAAGCATGGGCGAGGCCTGGGAAAATTACGCGTGACGGGAAGGAAAATTAGCGGGAAAACGAGGACTCTGTCCTTGTCCCGCTGAGCATGATAACGAATTGCCGAAGGTGCCGGTGAGAAAATCGTCGCTGACACAAAACCGAATCGCCGCTAGAATCCGCTAGGCAACGAAACAGCCGATTTCATTTCACAAGCGCCGCACGTATGACCACCAAGACACCGCCGAATTTCGATCTCGACTCCACGGCCAAGCATATCGCTGCGTCATTGTCCCTGCCCGTGCGAAGCATCGTTGCCGCGATCGAATTGCTGCAAGACGGAAACACTATTCCTTTTATCGCTCGCTATCGAAAAGAAGCCACCGGCGGAATCGACGAAATTGCGTTGCGAGCAATCGAGGACGCTGTGGAAAAAGCAATCGCATTGGCAGCACGCAAAATAACGGTGCTGAATACGATCCAAGAGCAAGGGCTGCTAACACTGGATTTGCGAAGCAAGATCGAGAACTGTAACGACCTTGCGACTCTCGAAGCGATCTACTTGCCATTCAAGCCGAAGCGTCGCACACGAGCGACCATTGCTCGCGAACGTGGGCTTCAGCCGCTTGCGGATTTATTGCTTGCACAAACGCCGCTGGGGAAATCAAAACACGATACTCTTCAAGCGTTCGTGAACAAGGAGTTGGATGTTCCGGATGGTCAATCGGCTCTCCAGGGCGCGCTGGACATCGTCGCTGAACAGTGGTCCGAAGACGCCGATACGCGAACTTGGATGACCAAGCATGCGTTCTCCGAAGGGCGAATCGCGTCGCAGGTGAAACGCGGCAAGAAGGATGAAGCCAGCAAATTCGAGTTGTACGTCGATCATCGCGAGAGCGTGGGTAAAGTTCCCTCGCATCGATTGTTGGCGATGATGCGTGGGGAAGCCGAAGGCATACTCAAAATTTCCGTAGAGCTAGACGATTCGCAAGTCCTTCGCGAACTGAAACCGAAGCTCGTGCCCAATCGAAACTTTGAGTTTCGCGATGAACTGTTGCAAACAGTGGACGATTGTTACGAGCGGTTGCTGATGCCAGCCACCGAATCGGCGGTGATGCAGCGATTGAAGGAAAAGGCTGACGAAGAAGCGATCGCGGTATTCGGCAAGAACTTGCGAGAACTGTTGATGGCTGCCCCAGCCGGTCCGCGAGTGACAATGGGGATCGATCCTGGATTTCGCACCGGTTGCAAAGTCGCAGTGGTTGACGCAACGGGCAAGTTTCTGACTCACTCGACAATCTATCCAACGCCTCCGAAAAGCGATACGGTGACAGCAGGCCGAGTCGTGCTGGATTTGATTCGCAAGTTCGGCGTCGAGTTAATCGCAATCGGCAATGGTACGGCGTCGCGTGAGACCGATGCCTTTGTGGCAGAGCTGATCCGCGAACAAAAGCTGGCCGTAACGAAAGTGATGGTCAGCGAAGCGGGAGCGTCGATCTATTCCGCCAGCGAGTTAGCGGCAAAAGAGTTTCCGGAGTTGGATATCACGATTCGGGGCGCGATCAGTATTGCTCGACGGTTGCAGGACCCGCTCGCCGAACTGGTGAAGTCAGACCCGAAGTCGATCGGTGTCGGCCAGTACCAACATGACGTGAACCAAACAAGTTTACGCAAGTGTTTGGATCGAGTTGTCGAGTCGTGCGTGAATCATGTCGGTGTCGACCTGAACATGGCCAGCATACCTTTGTTGTCACACGTTGCCGGCATTGGTCCAAAGCTTGCCCAAAGTATCGTTGAATACCGAGACTCCAACGGTCGCTTCTCCAATCGCAAACAGTTGACGAAGGTGCCAAAGCTGGGAAAGAAAGCGTTCGAACAGGCAGCTGGCTTTTTACGCATCCGTGGTGGCGACGAACCATTGGATAATTCGGCGGTGCATCCGGAAAGTTATGCTGTCGTTTCGCGGATGGCCAAAACCCTGGGAGCTGATTTGAAGTCACTTGTAGGTAATGCGACGCTCAGTCAAAAGTTGCGAGCGGAAGATTTTGTCGACGACACCTTCGGCTTGCCTACCGTTCGCGACATCATTGGAGAACTAGCAAAACCTGGTCGCGATCCGCGTAGTGAATTTCGCGCAGTGAAGTTCGATGATGCCGTGAACTCGATGGAAGACTTGAAGCCGGGAATGATTCTCGAAGGCGTCATTACCAATGTCACCCACTTCGGTGCCTTCGTCGACATCGGCGTCCATCAGGACGGCTTGATTCACATCTCACAGTTATCCAACACGTTTGTAAAAGACCCGGCGGAGGTCGTTGCTGTCGGCGACGTCGTTAAGGTCAAAGTGCTGGAGATCGACATACCTCGCAAACGAGTCTCAGTCACCCGCAAATTCTAAATAGCCGTCGATAAATCCGCATCGAGTTTGCAACGTGGTGTCGGCTTTTAGCCGAGGTTTTACCCATCGACAGCTGAAAGACGACAAGTTTTTCCTCGTCGGCTAACGGACGACACCACGAAGGGGCAAGTGGCCGACGCGACTACGGCAAATTGGCTGGCGGACATGCTGGCGGATGGTACAATGGGATTCCCGCCTAGAATCCCCACTCACGCTTTGCCTTGCTCGTTGGAGCCAATCTCATGACGATGGAATCGATTTCTCGTAGAGCCCTACTTCGTGGTACAGGCGTGGCGCTCGCACTACCGTGGCTGGAAATCATGATCCCGCGTCAAGCTTCGGCCGCAAACGTGGAATCAGGACCGCCGGTGCGACTCGGTTTTTTCTACGTGCCCAATGGAGTGAATTTGCAACAATGGCGTGTCGCGCAACCAGGCCCCTTGGGCGAATTGCCGCGAACACTCAAATCCCTTGAAAGCGTCAAAGATCGCGTTGTCGTGATCAGCGGTTTGCAAGCGGAACATTGTTTTGCCAAGGGAGCTGGCCATGAACCAGCGGGCGGCGGTTTCTTGGTGGGCAAAAAATGCAAACACTCCGAGACTCCTGAGGTCGGAGGAATTTCCGTCGATCAACTTGCTGCGCGCGAAATCGGTTTTCATACCAACGTCGATTCGCTGACGCTGGGCATTGATCCCGGGCACCGCGGCGACCATGGATTCTCGGGCACTTATTTGTCACATATCTCGTGGCGAGACAAAACAACGCCCGCGCCGCTGGAGATGCAGCCTAAACAGGTTTACAAACGATTGTTTCGTGAGCAACCGCCTCGCGCAGCAAATTGGAACTCGACCACGACCGAGTCGAAAGCCATTGCCACTCCGGAAACTAGCGTGCTGGATTTAATCCGTGAGGACGCGCGGTCGTTGCAGCGGACGCTTGGTGCCGGCGATCGCCGAAAACTGCAGCAATATTTCGAAGGCTTGCGTAGCGTTGAACGACGCATCACAGCAGCGGACCGTGATCAGCACTCGCATCATCGCGACGGTTTCGCGGGAAATGCGGCACTCGATACCGACGAACCTGGACTAGCACCGCTGATCATCCCCGAAATCGATGGGACTCCTGCGGTTTACGGAGACCACGTTTCACTGATGTTGGACATTCTGACGCTGGCCTTCCAAACCGATTCGACGCGAGTCGCCAGCTTCATGTTCTCCTACGAAAAATCGGGTCGGGCCTATCCGCAAATCGGGTCGCCCACAGCCCACCATTCATCGTCGCACCACCAAGATAAGGAAGACAACTTGGAGGCGCTAGCTCTGATCAACGAGCTTCACATGCAGTTGTTCTCGCAGATGTTGCAGCGAATGGCGGCGATCGACGAAGGCGGCACCTCGCTACTGGATAACGTTGTGCTGTGTTACGGCTCGGGAATCAGCGACGGCAACAAACACAACCACGATGATTTGCCAATCCTTATCGCTGGTGGCGGTGGCGGTACGATCGCCGGCGGCCGACACATCCAGCTCCAAGAGAAAACTCCGATTTGCAACTTGTACCTCGAGATGCTCGATCGCGCTGGAGTTCGATTGGACGAGTTCGGCGACAGCACGGGGCGGCTTGGTCAACTGTCGTGAAAGCGTTCCACATCGCTATGCGAGTCCTTGCTTCGTGTGGTTTGATTTCACTGCTGCTTCCAGCAATCGCGTCGGCGCAACCGGGACTCGATAAAGATCCCATCTCGTGGGATCGCAACGTCCATTCATTGTTTAGTCGGCACTGTTACTCGTGTCATGGCGGCGACAAGCCGGCGGGCGACTTGAACTTATCGACGGACGTTGATCCACTGATGATCCAGCGAAACCGGATCGCCTGGGAAACCGTCCTAACGGTGCTGCACGACGAATCGATGCCGCCCGATGATGCGAAGCGAAAACTGGCCGATAAAGATCGCGAGTTAATGATTCGCTTCCTCGACAAGACGCTCGGCGAGTTGGATTGCCAGTCTCCAGGCGATCCCGGACGCCCGATCCTTCGTCGACTCAATCGCAGCGAATACGATCTTGCGATTCTTGATCTTACGGGCCTGGACCTGGGACTCGGAACGACGTTTCCCCCGGACTCTGAAGCTTTTGGATTCGATAACATCGGTGACGCACTGTCGATGTCGCCGATGCAAGTGGAACAGTACCACGATGCGGCGAAGACAATCGTCGCCGCAATTCTTGCTGCTCGCGACGAACCCGACAACAAACCCTACGAACGCGTATTTTTCGTTGCACCGGGCAAAGGCATCACTGATGCCAAAGCGGCGAAGAAAATTGTCGAGCGATTCGCGTCGCTCGCGTTTCGTCGACCGATCGACAGTGCGTTGCTTGGATCCTTGGTCAAGGCTTACGACTCAGCACGAGAATGTGGCGCCGATCACCAGACAGCCGTTGGCTATCTGCTTACAGGAATTTTAGTATCGCCAAGGTTTTTGATGCGAATCGAGTCCGACCAAGAGGATGCGTCGGGCCCCTATCGTGTTGACGATTTTGAGCTAGCATCGCGACTGAGCTTTTTTCTGTGGTCGAGACCTCCAGACGAATATCTACGCCAGCTTGCCAGTGCCGGCAAACTGCAAGACGACAAGACGCTGCGCCAACAAACCCAGCGGATGTTGGCCGATGTTCGCAGTGATGCTCTGGTTGATCATTTCTTTGCCCAGTGGTTGGGATTTGAATCGCTCGATACGTATCAACCGGACCCTCAGACGTTCCCCCAATTCAATGAGGAGCTGCGTCAATCGATGCTCGGCGAAGTGCGGCGTGTACTCGGCGCGATCGTTCGCCAGAATCGGCCGATCACTGAAATCGTTGACGCAGGGTATACGTACTTGGATGAAACGCTTGCCAAGCATTACGACTTGTTCGACGCATACAAGCAAAGTAACGGCGACTCCTCGTTCGTTCGCGTAAAGCTTGCGGATCGAAATCGAGGAGGATTGCTGACCAGCGCAGCCATACTGATGCTGCAAAGCGATCCGACGAGAACCAACATTCCACGTCGAGGTAATTTTATTGCCGGCCAGATTCTCGGAACAGCGCCGCCGCCACCACCAGCGGACGTGCCACCGCTGCCGGAAAGCAACGACAACGGAAAACAACAGACATTGCGTGAGACGTTTGAGCAACACCGGGTTGCTCCGGGTTGTGCCGCCTGTCATGCAAAGATTGATCCGCTTGGTTTCAGTCTTGAGAACTTTGATGCGATTGGGCGATGGCGAACCACGGACGCGGGACTTCCGATCGACGCATCCGCTGAATTGCCCGGCAGTCCCGACTTTGTCGGACCGACAGGCTTGAAAGATACACTTCTGTTACGACAAAACGAGATCGTCGAAACGATCGTTCGCCGATTGCTCGTTTACGCTTTGGGCCGCGGATTGGAGCCCGGTGACGAGTGCCTAGTGCGCGATGTTTTCGCCGACGCGGAAAAGCATGATTTCCACTTCGCTGAGATTGTTGCGTCGATCGTGCTCAGCGATACCTTCCGCCTGCGACGCAATGCAGAGTTCTAGGGCTTTTTCTTTGCTTTCTGGAACGATGCCCAGTCCGCAACGCGAGCTCGATCGGCATACGCTTGCCACATCGCTGCGAGTTGGTTCGCACGTTCGGGCTCGGCACTGCTGAGATCATTTTGCTCGCTGCGATCGGTGGCGATATTGTACAGCTCCCAATCCTTACCGAACTCGGAGACCAGTTTGAAGTCACCGACGCGAATCGCGCGGTTGCCCTCGTGTTCCCAGTAGATCGCTTCTCGATCGATCGATCCACCGAGCAACGCTGGCAGCAAACTCTTGCCTTCTAGCGGTTGCACGTCGTTGTCGTTGTATCGTTTCGGATAGCTTGCACCGGCCACGTCGACAGCGGTGGCCATCAAGTCGATCAAGTGACCTGGAGTCGACTCCAGCTGACCATGGCGCGTGACCTTTGCTGGCCAATGAACAATCAACGGAGTCGAGATCCCACCTTCGTGAACAAAGTGCTTGTACATGCGAAACGGGGTATTGGAGACTGTCGCCCAACCGATACCGTATCCGATGTAAGTATCTGCGCCGCCCGCCATAACACCTTTGCCTTGACGCATCGGGTATCCGTCACGAGTCTGTTTCGGAATCATGTCCGGCTGCAGAAAGTCGTCTGGCAGCGCCGCGAGCGTCGGCGAATCAGCTCGCTCTTTCCCCTCTTTGCCGCGGCCCATACCTTCCTGGCATCCGCCGTTATCTTGCAGGAAGCAAATCAGCGTATTGTCAAGCTGTCCGGTTTCCTTGAGTGAATCGATGATTTTTCCGATGCCTTGGTCCATCGAATCGATCATCGCTGCGTACACTTCCATGTTCCGCTTATCCCAGTCGAAGTATTCAGTTTCCTTCAAGTTGTCGGGGATCGGCCAATTAACGGTGTTGGCTTTGTCAATCACACCAAGCTTCAACATTCGCTCGTATCGCGAGTCACGAATCGCGGTGTAGCCGAGGTCGTAACGACCGGAATACTTCTGGATCAGTGATTCCCGGGCGTGCATCGGCCAGTGCGCGGCCGTGTACGTCACATACATAAAGAACGGTTGATCATCGTGCGACTGGTGGTGTTCATTCACGAACCGCGCGACGTGGTCACTGATCGCGTCCGTGTAGTAATAGTCGTCGGTCGGATACTCGGGATCAGCAAACGGTGAAACGAACTCGTTATCTCGCGCAAGCGTGTTGGGATCAAAGAAACTGCCGGCTCCATGAATGGTACCGTAGAATCGATCAAAGCCACGCTGCAACGGCCAGTTGTGTTTGTCAGCAGCGGTTTGCGGACTCACGGCTTTGGTAACGTGCCATTTTCCGATGGCATAATTGCGATAACCGGCCGTCTTCAACGCTTCGGCGATCGTGACACAGTCCTTACCAAGTTCGCCGCGATATCCGTCCAGGTTACGATCGTCCATCATGTGACCGACACCGGCTTGGTGTGGGTACAAACCCGTCAGCATGCTGGCGCGGGTCGGGCAACAGCGACCTGTGTTATAGAACTGGGTGAATCGTAAACCGCCCTCGGCTAACCGATTCAAATTCGGCGTGTCAATTTCGCTGCCATAGCACCCCAAGTCGGAGTAACCCATGTCATCGGCGAGAATGTAAATAATGTTGGGACGCGACGACTCGGCAGCATACATTAGCGGCGCGGTCGCCAACTGGGTGAGCAACGCGATCGCGGCCCCACATGTCACGACCAGCCTGTAAAGAAATGAACGATTCATCGGCGTGCCGTCCTGGAGAATGCAAAGGGAAGCTGATTTCTTGGGAAAGGAGTTCCGCATTGTCCCTACTCGCATGATCGCGGTCAACCAAAGCGTCGTGGTCACCAAAGCGTGTTGAGCGAGCGGAAACACAAGCCGGATGAGGAAATGTCAACGCGATCAGGTCGCAGCAATAAACTGCTTGTAGCTCGAAGTTTCCTCGTGTCTTCGGCCCATTGCCAAGAAAAAAGTGGTTGCCGAAAACACGTTTCGCGGCTAGTCTGTGTTGCTGACGCGACTGAGTCCCCCGGTCGCGTCCGCCAGAATTCGAGGGATTTGCGGCCGCTTGCAGCCTATTCTGCTAAAGAGCCATCATGACGACAAAAACGACGACTGACTCCGATCCTGTATACGACGATCGCACGGAAATTAACGGCGCGAATCGCACGCAAAACAACGGTGCGGACCGTCCCGCTGGGAACAGCCTTCTGGGAAAATCGCGACCGTCGGTGCCGCAAGACATGGATCAGTCGCTTGGATTGTCCACCCGTTGTGTGCATGCTGGCGAGCGTCGGCAAAAGCCCGAAGGGTCGATCTCGGCACCGATCTTTACTGCTTCAACGTACACTTTTGAGTCGACCGATCGGTTGCTCGACTTTGTCCAGGGCCGCGAGCAGCGTGAAGAGTACGGGCGTTACGGAAACCCCAACGAGCGAAGCGTTGAAGCCAAATTAGCGTCGCTGGACGGTGCCGAAGAAGCGATTCTGTACAGCAGCGGCATGGCGGCAATCGTCGGGTTGTTGATGAGCAAGCTCAGTGCTGGCGACGAGATCGTTTTCTTTGACCAGTGCTACCATCGCAGTCGCGAGTTCTGTACCAAGCACTTGTCGCGGTTCGGCGTCGTGACCCATCAGGTGCCCACCGGTAATTTTGCGGCAATGGAGTCGGCCATCAACGACCGCACCAAAATGCTCGTCAGTGAATCGCCCACCAACCCGCACTTGACGACAATTGATCTGGAAGCGTTTGCAGAGTTGGGCAAGTCTAGCGGTGTCGAGACGTTGATCGATGCAACGTTGGCGACCCCGTACAACATCCGCCCGATTGAATACGGAATCGATTACGTTCTGCACAGCGCCACCAAGTACCTCGGCGGCCACAACGATTTGATCGCCGGAGTGATCTGTGGACGCAAGGAACCGTTGGAGCAAGTACGAAACCTACGGGGAATTCTAGGCAGCATCAATTCGCCTCACAACTTGTACCTGCTTGAACGTGGACTGAAAACTTTCGAATTGAGAATGCAACGACACAACGAGAACGGACTTCGTGTCGCCAGATTCCTTGCCGATCATCCACGAGTCGATCGTGTGTTCTATCCAGGTTTGGAATCGCACCCCAGTCACTCGATCGCTGCCTCGCAAATGAAGGGCTACGGTGGATTGATCACGTTCACCGTCCGTGACGCGGACTGGAAGCAAACATCACGAATCGTCGACGCGGCAAAGCTGGCAAGGATCGCTCCGAGTTTGGGTGGTGTGGAATCGTTGATCGAACAGCCGCTCGTGATGAGCTACTACAACTGCACGGCCGAGCAGCGACAAACTTTTGGGATCTACGACAACATGATTCGCTTTTCTTGTGGAATCGAGAATGGTGAAGACTTGGTCGCGGACTTGGCACAGGCGCTTGATTCGTGAGCGACAAACTATCTTTTCGCACGCGGGCGATTCACGTCGGTAACGAGATCGATCCCCAGACGGGCGCCGTCGTTCCTCCGCTTTACCTTGCTAGTACGTTTCGTCAGCCGGGAGCGGGCGTTTGGGGCGAATTCGATTATTCTCGCAGCGGCAACCCAACACGCAGCAATCTGCAAGCGACGCTCGCCTCTCTCGAAGGTGGCATCGGCGCTCTGGCGTTTGCTTCTGGAATGGCGGCAATTCACTGTGTCACCATGTTGTTGCGATCGGGAGATCATGTCGTTGCCGGTTGTGATATGTACGGCGGTGCCTATCGCCTGTTGCATAAAATTTGCAATCGGGCTGGAGTCCGCATTACGCTGGTTGACTTGACCGATGTGGACTCAGTCGCTGCGGCAATGACGCCACAAACCAAGCTTCTCTGGGGCGAGACGATTGGCAATCCGCGATTGTCGATTCCTGACCTGAGCATGTTGGCGGAGGTTGCTCATCGCGGCGGAGCGATTTTTGGTGTCGACAATACCTTTGGTACGCCAGCACTACTGCGGCCGCTCGAACATGGCGTCGATATCGTGATGCATTCGGCGACGAAGTACTTGGGAGGACACAGCGACTGCTTGGGCGGCACCTTGGCTGTTCGCGATAAATCTTTATTGGACGAATTGTATTTTGTCCAAAATGCGACCGGAGCGGTGCTGGATCCTTTGAGTTGTTTCCTAATCGCTCGCGGGTTAAAGACCTTGGAACTCCGAGTGCGCGAACAATCGTCGACAGCCCTCCGGCTGGCCCACTGGTTGATGGATCATCCACAGGTGAGCCAAGTTCTGTATCCCGGCTTGGCCACGCATCCTCAGCACTCTCTTGCAGAAAAAACGTTTCAAGGAGGTTACGGCGGAATTGTGACCTTTGAGCTGCACGCGAGCAGATTGCAAACGGCTAAAGTCTGTGAATTGACCGAACTGTTCCATCTAGCGGTAAGCTTAGGGGCGGTAGAGTCATTGATAGAACAGCCAGCAACGATGTCTCATGCTAGTTACGATGCGGCGGATCGCCAACGTTTTGGAATCAGTGACTCGTTGGTGCGTTTATCGGTGGGTCTCGAATCCGCCGAAGATTTGGAGCGAGATTTAGAGCAAGCGATCTCTCGCGCGATGTTTTCAGATTCCTGATTGACGCTGCCTCTTGAATCTGTCACCATTGGGGCGGTTTGTGCCACCATGTCTGGAAGTTGTTGGGCGAAAGGACCGTTTTCTTTCGCTGGCGTTTCTGGGTCGATGAGACGAGTTGTCTTGATGGTGGTTGTTGGAAGGGTCGATTTTGTGACGAATATTTATGTAGGTAACTTGGCGTTCGGAGCCACCGAAGAAGACTTGCGCACTGCTTTCGAAAAGCATGGCGAAGTGACTTCGGTCAACATCATCATGGACCGCGAGACGGGGCGATCACGAGGATTCGCTTTCGTTGAAATGGCCGATGGCGAAGGAGCAAAGGAAGCGATTGAGAATTTGGACGGTGCGGCCATCGGTGGTCGTAACATTACCGTCAATGAAGCACGACCTCGCGCTCCCCGCAGTGGCGGTGGCGGCGGTGGTGGTGGTGGTGGCG
>JBGSIA010000070.1:0-107378 GCA_041751935.1 Pirellulaceae bacterium
GTTGATGTCAGTACTTCGCACGCTGCGAGTGCGAGGCCACCAGCCTCTGGATACAATTCTGTCTTCGCTGGCCGACTACTCAAAAACAGGCATTCTGCCACCGCTGCCACCCAAAGCTCTGACAGCAGGCTGAATAGTTACAGGAATCGATTGACGAGTTTTTCAAAAAGTGGCTAAGACGCGCGTTCAGAAACGAAAGAAAAGCGAAGATTTTGGTTTTCACAAGTCCCCCATCCACCGTCTAAATGCTTTGCTTAAATTAGGTAATCGGGTTATTCTTTTTTCCGCATCGCGCATTTCATTTTCATTGTTCAACGAAGAAAAGGTACTGGACACCCTTTTTTGATAGTCGCTTCGCGACTCATAATTCTTTCTCGGTTGGGTGCGACGGGCACTAGAACATGCAGTTCTTCTCCATGAAGAGCAACGCCGTTTGCGCAATGCTGATTCCATGTGGTACCGAATTTCCATCCCAATGCCAAGGCCGCTAAGTACCAACGTTACAGTTGGCTACCGCAAACATCTGGGGCAACGGATGCACCAAGTGCGTCAGTGAAATGAGCCCCAAAAGGCCGCTCAAGAGAAGAGTAGTAGGGCTGACAGGAATCGAACCTGCACTCCGTGAGGAACTAGATCCTAAGTCTAGCGCGTCTGCCAATTCCGCCACAGCCCCGAGATGGATCACGATCTCGGATCAAATTTCCAGGATACTCGTATTCCAATCGGGCGTTTTTCTCTGGAATGCGGTCCAGAGAAGAACGCAACGAACACGTTTCAAGCTTAGGACGCAGTCGCTTCGTCGCCGGTAGCGGTCGGAACAACCCATACCTTCAAGTTAGCGTCAACTTCACTGTGCAAGTGAACGCGAACCGTATACAGACCAAGCTCTTTCAATGGACCTTCCAGTCGCACTTGGTCTTGAGCGATGGCGAAACCCGCTTCTTTCAACGCAGCCACAATCTCATGTGGTCCGACGCTGCCATACAAGTGCCCTTCGTCATTTGCGTTGGCCTCAATCGTGATCGACTGCTTGGCAAGCTCATCAGCCAGCGCAACGTAGCTCTTGAGTTTCTCCAGTTCGAGAGCACGCAACTTCTCGCGGTGTTTATCGACCATCCGCTTGTGGTGGTCGGTGGCGATGGTTGCCATGCCCTGAGGCAGTAGAAAATTGAGTGCGTAACCAGGCTTAACTTCAACAATATCGCCCTGTTTTCCCAGGTGTTCGACATTGTGAATCAGCAGCAATTGAATGCCGCCGTTTGCTCCGGTCGGCAATCGCTTGAATGGTCGCTTGTGTGTACGTCCACGCTTGGACTGACGAATTCGGTCGGCTGACTTCACCATGAGAACGGTTCGCTTGTAACAGGATCGCTGAAAGTTATTGTTAAAAATTTGTTAGAACGGAATGTCGGGATCGTCGTAACCACCGCCGCTACCGGTTGGCTGGGCCTCGCGCCGTGGCATGGAGGTCGAGTAATCATCATCGCTTGGTTCGGCAACACCTTGTGTCTTGGAAGAGGCTCGGCTTGAGCTTACGCCGCTGGCACTGTTCACGCCCCCGCCGCTATCGCGACTGCCAAGGAGTTGTATTCGCTCTCCAACGACACGCAGTTTGTAGTTTTTGTGACCGTCTTTTTCCCAGGTATCGAGTTTTAATCGGCCTTCGATAAAGATCGGTGATCCTTTGCTGAGATACTCGCTGGCAACTTCCGCGGTCCGTCCCCAGAGCGTCACGTCAACGAAGGTTGTTTCGTCGACCCAATCGCCATTGGCATTTTTGCGACGATCATTTACCGCAACACCGACTTCCGTGACCGCCGTGCCAGCGGCGGTGTACTTCAATTCGATATCGCGTGTCAAATTGCCAATCAAAATCACGCGGTTATAACTGGCCATCGCATTTTTCCCGGCAGATTGTAATTAACGTCGCTGAAGGCCTAGACTTCCGCGACTTCCTCTTCGTCTTCGATGATATCTTCGGAATCGATAATTCCATCGGCAGTACTGCTCGGACGAATCGACTCACCTCGGGCATTCGCCAAAATAGCCTCCACAAGTCGTGGGTCCAATTTCAGCGTCATCTCGCGAACGATGGCTTCGAAAAGCTGGAACGAGCGAGCCAATTTCGTCAACGACGTGGACTCAATGTCGTAGTAGCAAAGCCAATAAGTGCCCTTTTGGTGGTTGCCAATTGGGTACGCCAGTTTTTGCTCCATCCACATCCGGTTGACGTGAACATTGCCACCCGCCTCGGTGACAAGTGTTTCAATTTGACTGCTGACGCCACCAGGGTCGCGAGCGTAATGGTTGCTGTCGAGAATAAACAGCGTTTCGTAAGTGTTCGTGGCCACGTTCTTTCGCTTATCTCCGTCGGATCAATCGTTTGACTGGTATTGTGCTAAAAAAATGTAAAGTTTCCAAGTCGTCTTTACGTTTGTTGGCGACTTAGCTTGGCTCGATTACGGCATTGTAACGGTTCATTGCGTACAAGGTTCCGTGACGGATCCAATCCAGTGCAGCCTCGGTTGCCCGTGAGGTCGCGTTATCCATATCGATCGCTTCGTCACCGGCTAATTTTCCGAGGACGTAATCGACCACTTCCCAACCGACCGGCGGCCGATCAATTCCCACTCTTAGGCGAGCAAATTGGTCGGTCCCCAAATGGCCGATGATATCCAACAGGCCTCGCTGGCCTCCGGCCGATCCCGAACCCCGCACTCGCAGGCGTCCGGTGACCAAATTCAAATCGTCGCAAATAACCAACAAATCTTCGCTGGTCAACTTATAAAAATCGAAAGCTTTGCGGACACTACGCCCACTCGCGTTCATAAATGTTTGCGGGCAGGCGATCACGACTTTGTCAGTCCCAACGAAACCTGAGGCGATTTCGGCTTCAAATTGAACCTTCGCTGATTCAGCCGATATTGCATTCGCGATCTTCGCTGCCACCATGAACCCAACGTTGTGTCGGGTCTGCTCGTACTTTCGGCCGGGATTTCCCAGCCCCACAATTAATTTCATATGGCAAGCCAGACTCCCCGGACTTCACTGAGTTCGATATGGAGTTTGATTTCAAAACCGCTGCAGTTAAGCTTCGGCTTTCTTCTCGCCACCTTTAGTAATCACTTCTGGTTCGGCGCCACCACCAGCTAAACCAAGATCGTCCGCCGACTTGGCTCGTTCAATGTGCAGGACAACGGTATCGCCGGGAGTCAATAGTTCGACTCCTTCGGGTAGTGAAATATCCGAAGCCAACTTATGACCGCCAACCTGCAAATCACCAACCTTGATGGTCACATGATCAGGGATTGAGCCCGCAGGACAGCGAATTTCCACTTCGTGAACGTTCTCCAACAGAACACCACCGCTATGAACACCAGGCGCATCACCTTGACGATGAATTGGCACGGTAACATCGACTTTTTCCTGCAGATTCACGCGAATCAGGTCCATGTGTAGGACTTCGATCCCCAGGGCATCGAACTGCATTGAACTGACAAGCGCAGTATCGGAAATCGCTCCGGTGAGCGAAACTGTTTTGGAGTGACGGCGGAGCAGGTTCGTCACTTCAGTCGAAGCGATCGCTAAATGCTTATTTTCCTCACCGTGACCGTACAATACCGCCGGTACCTTGCCGCTACGGCGCAATCGCCGGGTTGCTAGGGTGCCAAGCTGGTCTCGCAGCTCGACTTGCAAAACGTCCGTCATCGCTGGACAAACCTTCCAGTGAAAAATGTGATTCTTTGTATTCTTGGTCGCATCAATTTTTGCGAAGCGGGTAAGTATGGCGGCGAAACGGCCTCACGCAAGCCCAAACTGAGGAACCAATCTGCCTGTTCCAGCAAAAAAGAGACGCTACCGCTGGAATTCTGCCGCTACGCTCTCGGGCAATGAATGGATCTTGGGATGACGACGCTTCTGCGTTCGCTTGGGAATCATCGTCCGCATTGCCTCAAGTCGCCCAAAGCACAGCAACCGATCTCCGGGCTCCAAAGTCCGTTTCAGTCGTGGGTTGGGGATGACCGTCGTCCCGCGATAGAGCGTCAAGACATTGATGTCCTGTTCGGGCAAGCCAGATTCGTCGATTGTTTTCCCAACAAATTCCGAGCCCACTGGAATCGAGATTTCGGTGACGCCGTAGCCGTGGCTGACCGTCAGTCGCTGGCGAACGTCGATTTCGGGGAAGTCGACTTGCGCGGCCATGTAATCAATGATCACGCCAGCAATGTCCAACTTGGTCGTGGCCTCAATCCCCTCCAGGCCCGGGGAGGAATTCACCTCCATCACTTGCGGGCCGTTATGTCCTTCAAGCATATCGACGCCGGCAACGCGCAAACCCATGATCTGGGCGCATCGAACAGCCGTCTCGGCATAATCCGCGGGCAGCTCGACGGGTTCGCTGTGGCCGCCCCGGTGGATGTTGCTGCGATACTCCTGGCCTTGGGCAACGCGACGCATGGCAGCGACGACCTGATCACCAACGACGAACGCGCGAATATCTCGACCACGACTTTCAGCAACGAATTTTTGTACCAACACATTCTGTCGAGTGCTTTGCAGCGTCTCAATAATTGCTTCGGCGATCTTTACTGACTCAGCCAAAATGACACCCACACCTTGAGTGCCTTCGAGCAATTTGATGATTACCGGGGCTCCCCCAACTCGCTCGATTGCCGGCAAGATGTCTTTGCGGTCGCGAACGAACGTCGTCGGCGGAATTCCGATTTGGTGTCGGCTAAGGATTTGCAAACAGCGTAGTTTATCACGCGAGTTGACGATCCCTGCGGAGCCATTGGCGGTGAACACGTCCATTTGCTCGAACTGTCGAACAACCGCAGTTCCGAAGTACGTGATCGACGCTCCGATTCGTGGTAGGACCGCGTCATAGTGGCTAAGCAATTTGCTTTGATAGTACAGGTCGGGCTCGCCCTCAGCCAAATCGATGGAGAATTTCAGCGTGCGCAGAACCTTGGCTTGATGCCCACGCTCGATCGCTGAGCGATACAGTCGCCGTGTGCTGTAGCAGTTGGGGCTGCATGACAAAATAGCTAGCTTCACTGCTGATTCCTTCGTTTGTTTCTGTTCAACAATTTGTTTTTTTGTAGGCGTCCAGCCAAATAGGATTGGCTGGCGTCGATCAAGAATCGGCCACGGATCGCTTCTCGGCCCACCAACATGCGAAACCCCATCGCATCACGATTAGCAAGTGATAAGTCAACCGCAAAACTCTGGCCCAACAACGTCAATTCCGTTCGAATGACGATGCGGTAGTCGGTTTCTCCGTTGCTGCTTCGCACCAACCGCCGCTCTAAAATGGGCGTCACAACGGCGATCTCCGGTGTATCGCGTCGTTGCGCCGGATGAATCGTAAAGCGAACAAATTCTTGATGGCCCTGGAAAAATGGTTGTACATCAAATGCATGCACTGAACTTGACCTTGCACCTGAATCAATTTTGGCTTTGATCCGAGCAATCCCCAGTTCCGGAAGCGACACCCATTCTCGCCACCCGATGACCAATAGCGGCGTCTCGGAGTGTGGTGACATGTTTCACGCCTTGGTGTGCGTTGCAAAGGTCAGGGCTGGCGGGCATTGTGGCATTGTGCCTAGCCAATCGTCCAGGCCACGTGTTTCGCAAGCCTAACGCGGCAACGCAACCATCGTCCGAACACTTCAAGACCGGAACGCTTTTACAACTACCGTTGCGGTGCACCGAGAAACGGCGGACGCCAACTGGGAGCGAGCACCGCGTCGTCGATGTCGACTCCAGCCTCCACATGCCCTCGATCATTCCAGAGAGGATGATCCGGCATGACTTGCAGTGACTGTAACGTAACAAACAGCACTCGCCCGTCTTCATAAAGGACGTTGATCCCTCGTCCGTCGTGGCCGATATCCGCTTCGCCGACGACACTGTTTACCAGAGTGACCGTGGGCGCATCACTCATCACTGCAAACGAACTGCGTCCTTCGTACCTTGGAGTTGCGTAGTGCTCGTCGTCGATCACCCCGAGAGAATACGCATAATCGCCACCGGAGTGACGCTGCCAATTCACTAGCTCGTCGGCATCAACAACATGCAAGCTTTTTGAGGCAACAAGCTGATCAAAATCAACCAACTCCTGCTCCAAATCGGCGCGCCGTTCACGCACCAGGGACGGACACCAGCGCATGCTGGGATCTTCAAGCAACCCCGCTTCGAACAGCCGAATCGAATACACACCGGCAAATGCTTCGGGGCCACTCTGAGCAACTGGAGGTAACCGTTGCTGTTGATTGATCGTCACAAATTGCGTGATTGCCGTCCCGAATCGACGAAGCTGGTCCTGGCAAGCATCACGACGCGCGGCAAACCGACCCTCAGCCAATGTTGGTAGTAACAATGCCAACAACACGGCCGCAGCAAGCGATCCCGCTGCCCAATCCGCCCAACGTCGCGTCGGCTTACTGGATGGCTCAATACTCATTCGCAACGTGGGCAACGGCCCTAGCGGACCCGAACCATTTCTCGCCAGCTCTCGACCATCTTGATCAAAGTCAGCCTCGGGCGGCGAATTGTCCACCGAACTACCCATCGGCGGCAGATTGGCCATCGTCCTTTGAACGAGCCCTGCGGGGGTTGGTTCAATCGGATCGGCGGCGTCGGACAAGGGCGCAATCAACCGCTCCAGTTCGGCCAGCTCCTGGCAAAGCTCCGGATTGTCGCGAAGCATCTGCTCCACCCGACGCATTTCGTCCGGCTCCAGCGCGCCAAGCAGATAGCCAAGTAGGTCTTCTCGCATCAAAACCGAAGCTGGGGCTGAATGGAAAGTAAGAAACGCCGGTGCTATCCCTTACGCGTTGAACGGCAAGGCGGTTCTTATCTTCTGTCCGCGAAAGGAATATCAACCCTCCGCTTCGTAGCCAATGACGCCATCCGCATTCTCATGTGATTCCTCCCACAACAGTCCCAATCGCTGGACTGCGGCGTGTAAACGGCTCTTGACCGTGCCCACAGGAATCCCCAGCACTTCCGCCGCTTCGCGATATTTTAGCCCCTGATAATACACCAATTGAATCACCTGTTGCATGGGCTCACCCAGCGAATCGACGGCGTTGTGCACCCAACGACCATTTTCTTCACGCGATGCAGCCCACAATGGATCTGGCGCTTCGCCAACCAATTTGTCGGTCCAACTGCCACCGCGACCCTCGTCGTCGCCAGAAACACGGTCCAGGCTGACCATCCGATGCCGCTTGTTTCGCCGCTGAACATCAATCGCCTGGTTGGTTGCGATCGCGTACAACCAAGGGCGAAAACGTCGATCCAAATCAAATTGGTGGCATTTCAGGTGCAACTGCAAAAAGGTTCCTTGGAATGCGTCATCAGCCAATTCAGCACTGCCGGTGTAGCGTCGCAGGTAACTGTAAATCTCTCGCTCGTATCGGCGAACGAGGATTTCGAAGAGCGATCGATCCGCTGTTTCGCGGTAGCGAGCAACGATTTCTTCGTCCGAAACATCGTCCAACGTAACGTGATTCGTGGGATTCATGGTGGTGACCTTCATTGGATTCACGAAACCGTTGATCGGGAACACTCGTAATGACCAAACGGAGTCGAGTTGAAAAGTATATTTTGCGGCATCCGATCCGACAGTAAATGGCAATTGAGGCAATCCGCCATCCATTGTTGTTTTGCGTGCAGTTTCAGGCAATAGTATCACCGCAAACCATGCGGACGTCAAAACAGATTATTCGTTTCTTAACCTAGAACGCGAATTTGGCGAAAAAAACGCGCTTCGACGCCCAGCACTGGCAGTAGGCCACTTCGGCAGTTAGAACAGCACACTGCACATGCGTTGCAAGGAACATGCCACCTGGGCCTGGGAGTCGCTGGATTGAGCAAAACCGAATCCACACCGAAGCGGTATCACTGGGCAAAAACAGGCGATATTAACGCATTCTTTGGCTTATTGCTGGACAATATCGCAGGACTTATTTTACTGGTCGCGTTGTTGGGCAGTCGCTTCGGTTTTCCGACCGAGTTTGCCGTTTCGACCATGGTTCCGGGGACAGCACTGGGCGTGTTGATTGGCGATTTGGCATTTTTTTTTCTAGCTTTTCGTCTCGCCAAGCAAAGTGGACGTGACGATGTGACGGCGATGCCGCTTGGACTGGACACTCCGTCAACGTTTGGGATGGTGTTTTTCGTCCTTGGACCGTCCTACCTGGACGGCCAGGCGGCGGGGTTGAGCGAACTCGCAGCAGCACAGCGTACTTGGCATATCGGAATTTGGTGCGTCCTGCTGAGTGGAGTCGTCAAGCTGGCGTTGGCACCGTTTGTGGGATGGATTCGTCATTCGATTCCCCGTGCAGCCCTCCTCGGGTCGCTAGCGGCGATTGCGTTGGTGCTGATCAGTTTCATTCCATTACTGGACATCATGCAGCATCCGCTTCCTGGCATGCTGGCCTTGGTGATCGTCCTGACGAGTTTAATTGGTCGCATCCGACTTCCATTGCGAACCCCAGGCACTTTGGGTGCATTGATTGTCGCCGGCATCACCTATTACGTGATGTGTGCGCTACAGAGTCCTGCGTACCATTGGCCAACGTTGTCAGCACCGGAGTGGTTCCCCATGGGATGGTATTCGGCGTGGCAGTTCGGATGGCTCGATTCGCTTGCCGATGCGTTGCCCTATTTTCCAATCGCTTTACCTTTTGCGATCGCCACGATCGTGGGCGGAATTGACTGCACCGAAAGTGCCGCTGCGGCAGGCGATCATTACGACACACGAACGGTGGTGGCCGTCGAAGGAATAGCGACGTTAATTGCTGCGCTCTCGGGTGGCGTGATTCAAACAACGCCCTACATCGGGCACCCGGCTTACAAGGCAATGGGCGGTCGAGCCGCATATACGTTGGCAACTGCAGTGGTCGTCGGTTCAGCCGGAGTGGTCGGTTACTTTTCGCTACTCAATACGTGGCTGCCACCTGCTGCCGTGTACCCCATTCTTGTATTTGTCGGATTGGAGATCACCGCCCAGAGTTTTCTGGCGACACCGCGTCGGCATTACACTGCGGTTGCTCTAGCGTGCTTACCGGCCCTAGCGTTTTTGGCGATCAATCTTCCGAGCCAGATCTTCGGTGATGACGCGGTTCGTGCTGCGGGAATTGGTCCCGATCAACTTGCCGACGTTCGACTTCAAGAAAATTTGAAAACACTAGCGATGGTTAGCAGCGGCTTCATCCTGGTCAGTCTGCTGTGGGCGTGGATGTTGGCTAGCGTGATTGATCGACGCTTGCGAATTGCGTCGCTGGTAATGTTCGCCACCGGTTGCATGACTCTAGTGGGACTCATTCATTCGCCATTGCCCGGCAATCGATTGTTCTTGCCGTTTGGTCCCGAATCATGGGGTGAGCTAGTTCTTACAGCAAACGAACGCGCTCCCGTACTTGAATTTGCGGGTGCCTATTTCGCTGCAGCCATCGTGCTTGCACTCTGGTCAAGGTTTGCCCTGCCGGAAGACTCACTAGTCGACGAGCATGAGATTACAGCCGATTAACTAGGCATATTAATCTTGAGCGATTTTCTAAGTTTCTCTAAAGTCCGTATTGAAACCCCCAGCCGACCCAGCAACTGTGTCTGGGTCCGCGATTCAATGCAACGGTTAAGGAGTAGCCGAGATGCCGCTACAAACAGCACGGATGCGAGTTTGGATGTCCCTCTTCATGAGACTGGTTTGCTGTACGGCGTTGACCGTCAGTACACTTGTCACTTCGGCTGCACAAGAAACGTCCGAAGGGATCGTGGCGGTGGTCAACGCAGATCCGATCACTCGGCAGGCTTTGGCTGATGCCTGCATTCTGCGATATGGCAAGGACGTGCTGGATGCAATGATCAATCGGCACTTGATTTTCCAGGCCTGTAAACAACAAGGCATCGCCATATCGGAAACTCAAGTCCGCGATGAAATACATCGTATGGCATCAAAGTTTGGCCTATCGATGGACGCCTACCTGCAACTGTTGCAAGATGAACGTCACATCTCACCGCAAGAATATAGCCGCGAAATCATTTGGCCAATTTTGGCGCTGCGAGAACTCGTTGCTGCCCAGGTGCAGGTCGGCCAAGATGAAATTAACCGTGCCTTCGTCTCGCAGTATGGTGAGGCAGTGAAGTGCCGGATGATCATGGTTTCGAGCGAGACGACCGCCAAATCGCTGTGCGAACAAGCGATCCGTCAGCCCGACCAGTTCGCTCAACTGGCAAAACAATACAGTGAAGATGAATCAAGCGCTAGCGTTGGCGGACTGATCCCACCGATTCGTCGTCACAATGGTGACACTCAATTGGAGGAATCCGCATTCAATTTAGCGGAAAACCAAGTTTCCCCCGTGATGCAGTTAGGCGATCAATGGATCATCCTGCAAGCGATTCGACGCCTTCCGGCAACGACGCCCAGTCCGCAAGCGATGCCAGCGATCACGGAACAAATTACGGATAAAATTCGCGATGAAAAAATGCGAGGTGCTTCTTCGGAATTGTTTGCGAAACTACAAGCCGATTCGCAAGTGGTGAAGGTACTCGGTGACGAGACTCTCTCGCGCCAGTATCCAGGTGTCGCAGCGATCATTAACGGTCAAAGCGTATCACTTGCCGCACTCGGAATGGAATGTATCGAGCGTCACGGTGAAGAAGTGCTCAACGGCGAGATCAACCGTAAAGTACTCACGCAAGCCCTTCGTCAGGCAAGCCTGTCGGTAACCGACGTGGATATCGAAAGCGAGATCGCTCGCGCGGCCACCAGCTTTGGTTACGTTACAGCCGATGGAAACGCGGACACAGACGGCTGGATGGACTCGGTCACCAGCGACGGTACGACAACTCGCGACGTTTACATCCGCGATGCGGTGTGGCCCAGCGTGGCGCTGTCGAAACTTGTTGAAGGGCAAGTCACCGTGCAAGAAGACGACTTGCGCGAAGGTTTCGAAGCAGCGTTCGGTCCACGCGTCGAAATCTTGGCGATTGTATTGTCGGACCAACGTAGTGCCCAAAAGGTATGGGATATGGCTCGCAATAACCCAACCGACGAGTTCTTTGGCCAGCTCGCCGAGCAGTACAGTGTCGAACCAGTTTCGGCCAGCAACCGCGGTAAAGTTCCACCGATTCGCAAGCACAGCGGACAGGTGGCGATCGAACGCGAAGCATTCCAGCTCAAACCTGGCGAACTTAGTGGCATCATCGCTACCGGTGATAGCTACATCATCTTACGTTGCCAAGGATTTACCGAACCACTCGTGACTGATCCCGCAGCGGTACGCGAGGAATTGACTCGGGACTTGCATGAAAAGAAGTTGCGGATTGCGATGTCGGCGAAGTTCGATGCCTTGAAAGACGCTGCTGAGATCGACAATTTCCTTGCCGCAGCCAAAAATGCGCCCAAGGTTGCTAGGACGGCTGCGGCTGTGGGTAGCAAGCAGTAAAGCCCAGCTACGAACTCAAGATCACCGCAACCGCATTGCCCTCGGAAGTATGCGAAAGACAGATCACATGATTTCCGGCAAGCGGTTGCGGCTTGCAAAGTAAACGAATGCTGTCGGTCGCCTGTTCAGCATTCAACGTGGGCGGCGCCGTTCGGTGCATCAGGGAAAGTAGACCCGTCACCAGACCAATCGTGCCAATTGCGGCACCGGTATGACCAATCGCAGCCACGGGTGCAACGATTGGAACATCGCCAAGGGTTCGCGAAATCGCCTGACGCTCAGCCAAATCCATCGACGTGTCTCCGATGCCTTGGCTCACGACCAGAGCGATATCACCAGCCGCCAATTCTGCTTTCCTTAGCGCTCCTAAGATTGACTGCTCAATCGCATCACTAGACCCCCGTGCTGCTGTCTGTGATCCATTGAGCATTCGGGGCGAAGGAATGAATCTGGCCGCGTAGCCGGAAATCACCGCTAGAACATCCTGCTTTCTTGACGCCGCTGATGCGATCGACTCAATCGCCAGTGACGCGGCGCCTTCGCCAGCGACGACACCACTGGATGCCAAATCGTGCGGTCGCGAGGCATGGGCGATGGAATGATCGCCAGCATCACTATCAACATCAGGAATCGGCAGGTCGCCGCGATAATTCATCCGAGTCGTATTGATGCGCGTCCCCGAAGCACCACAGAACACAACGTCGACAAGATTTCGCTCGATACAGGACACCGCTTCGATGAGCGCCGCGGGGCCTGAGACTTCGCCGAGCACAAGTGTGTTGTTCGGGCCCAACGCATTGACGGCGATTCCGAAATGGCACGCAGGCATGTTGGGCAAGTACTTGAGCATCCATAGGGGCATGATCTCACGCATCGCCAACTCACCGAACTTTGCCAAGTCGCCATCACCGTTAGCGGTCAACGCACCTTGAATCGCCGAGATCATGTCATCGGGCGGCCCATAAAACATTTCACTGCCAAAAACCGTTCCGACTCGATCAGGAGCAATGGGGCCACCTACGCTCGCGGGTAACGAGTCGCTCAGGCCGGCTTGATCCAATGACATCTGCGAGGCTGCGAACGCCGTTTGAATTTCGCGACACATCACCTTCAGAGATTTCCGCGGGCGAACATAAAGCTTGGCGTCAAAGTCAATGACTGCACCACCAATCCACAATCCTAGCGGACGCGAGTCGGCAAGCGGTTTTGCACCCTCGTCTGTACGTTCCGCTAAGCTACGGATACCGCTCTTTCTCGCCAGCAGCGCTTCCCAGAAAGAATCCAGTCCCACCCCGATTGGTGAAACAATGCCTCCGCCAGTGATGACAATACGATCAGATGACATCGGCAATGAGCGGCGGGGGACAAGGAACCAGAGAATTGGGTCGGTTGACGAAAACGCCTGTCACCGACCGGCAAAGTATGATCACGTCGTAGGGGTCTGACCAGGGTTCGTCAGTGTTTCCGTCGATTCGGGGAATTCACACAGCGAGCGATCGTATAGGCGATGGACTTTGGTGCGACGTGCTCCACCACGTTCGATCGTCCCTCGGGAAAGAGAATTGCTCTCGAGAACCCATGAGAATTCACCAACTTGAATCCCAAACTTGATCGCGTCGGGCAATACCCGAGCCAAAGTCACTAATCCCAATCCCCATTTTTGATATTCGGGAATCACATTGGTACTGATCAGTCGCAACCGATCGATGCTACGTTTTTGAGTCAATAACCGCAGCCAGCCTAGTGGCAATAGTTTTCCGCCGATCTTGACGATGATCTGGTTATAATCGAGCAAACCGAACCCAGCACCCACGGGTTTGCCGTCGATTTCGGCAATACTGGTCAATTCTGGGACGATCAGGTACTTCAAGCCTTCGCTTTGGTGCTCGATCTCAGCTTCGCTCATCGGTACATAACCCCACGTGCGCTGCAGCGATTGATTGTAGATATCCAGGAATGAACGCACGTCACGCTTAAAATTTTTACGATCAATCGGTCGGCAGTTCACTTTGAATCGCCGCGTTGCTTCGTCAATCACGAACTTCAGTTTCGGATCCAGATCTTCCAATTGAGCAATGTGCGCATCGTAACTGAATAGATCTTGAGTTTTTGCGAATCCGTACGATTCTACGAGTCGCCCATAGTACTCGTGGTTGTAGGGAATCAGGAACGTCGGAGGCGAATCGAAGCCTTGGACGAGCAACCCAACCTCGTAATTCAAACTCGGGTTGACTGGACCGCGTACGTCGGTCATCCCTCGTTCTCGCAGCCAGTCGCATGCTGCATCGAATAGACAACGAGCGGTCTGTTCGTCATCTTCGCACTCAAAGAAGCCGAAAAAACCGCGTTTTTCGTTGTACCGCTCGTTGTGAGCGTGATTCACCACGGCATGTATCCGCCCAACCACCCGCTTGCCCTTGCGAGCCAAAAAAGCTTGCCGATCGGCGAGATCGTAGAAAGGCATGTGCTTGAAACCAAGGTTCTCCTTGCGACTAATCCATAGCGGGGGAACCCAGTTCGGGTCGCCGCGATACAGTTCTTTCTCCAGGTTGAGAAACTCTTTCTGTTGTCGCTTTGTTTGCACCGCTTCGCTACGTGCCGTCTCGCCCATTACCGCTTTTCTCAGTTAGGATCAGTCGGGAAAAAGTGCCCTGTGCCATTTGCCAGGAACTGGACCCGCGGCTGCTTAGCACCAATGGTACCGGACACTTTTTCCCGCACTTTGCTTAGATTGTTGAATTCATGAAGGCCACAGGATAACAAACGCATGAGTTCCTCGAATCCCGAGACCTTGACCAGCCCCGCGAATCCGACGATCAAGCGACTCGTGCGACTCCGAAATAATCGATATCGTCGCCAAAGCGGCCATATCTTGGTTGACGGTTGGCGAGAATCCGCGCGGGCAATCGCTGCAAATTTACCACTCGTGGGATGTTACGTCGCCAACATGACTTGGCCGACCCATTCGTCGCCAGATGCGATTGCCGAACGAGGCTCGATCGAGTTCGTGCTTGCTGCGGCAGCGAATGAAAAACTGGTGCGAGTTAGCGAATCGCTGCTACAGCGGATCAGTTACGGTCAATCGTCGCGCGGGGTCGTCTGCGAGTTTGTTGAGCCATCGCGGACACTCGATGTGTTGGATTTACCCCCAGATCCGTTGCTCTTGGTGCTCGACGCAATCGAGAAACCGGGCAACGTGGGTGCGGTGTTTCGCTGTGCCGATGCCGCCGGTGTCGACGCCGTCATCTTGTCGAGTTGTGATTGTGACTTGCACAACCCCAACGCGATCCGAGCGAGTTTGGGTGCCGTGTTCTCGGTCGCGGCCGCAGTGGCCAATCGCGAGCAAGTGCACGCTTTTCTATCTAAACAAAAAATTCCCGCGATTGCCGCGCGGGTCGAGTCTTCGCAACCGCTGGGGTCGATCGCGCTCCGTCCGCCCCTGGCCATCATCTTAGGCAGTGAAGCAGACGGACTCGGCTCGCATTGGAAAACCCTTGAGGGAAACGAAATACCGGCAGTACGAATCCCGATGCGTGGTCTAGTGGACAGTTTGAATGTGTCGGTGTCGGCAGCCCTGTTGGCCTACGAGGCCCGACGTTGAGGCATTGTCAATAAAAAACGTGTCCGGTACCTTTTATTATATTCCGTTGAATGCATCGGAGCGATCAGAAGTTATTGCCGTAGTGGCATGCCTGATGTTGCTGCTCGCGTGCAAGATGTTCGACAAGAGGATAACGGAATCAGTGCGGATTGCTGGGAATTGCAAGTTGCTGATGTTGGAATATTTGCATCAGAAAGTTTGCCCACATTACGCGGTCTCGATCTGATTGATCGTCCGATGACCGGACTTCCATTGTGCCGAAGTTCCTTCGCGTTAAATTGCTGGTGGTACATCACCTGCGATGCGATTTTCACGCTATCTTCATGGTCGGGAGCAAGCGCCGCCACTGGCAAAGACAGGAGCGGAGGAATCTGATGCAACGAGAAAATGCAACCGTATCAGGTTTTCCTGAATTGGGCGGCATGCCTATCTCTGAGTTTAGAATTGATGGCCAACGAAGAAGTTAGAGCGGGTTGTCGGAACGAGACGAGGTCTTTACGTACAAAAAACATGCACTATATTTCGTTTTCGCGGCACTAGTGAGAGCTACTTGTGTAAAGTCAAACGTCAATGAACATGATGACGAATGAAGATGATTTCGAAACAGCACAAGCGGCCTGGTCGCCGGAGGCCTACTATGATTCGCGTTATCGACCGGATCCAAATCGCGATCGAGTTTGGCAACACATCACTCAATTCTTGTTACCTTATTTTAATCTTCCGGAAAACCCAAAGATCTTGGAATTAGGCTGTGGTTACGGTTCGTGGATCCGTAGCTTTTATTCGCAAAACAAGTTTGCGTTGGACATCCACCCGGACGTGCCAAGCATTCTTGCCCGGCAGGGCCAGGTGACGAATAAGCAAGATAGCGTAATCGGATATGTGGGTAGTTGCACCGACCTTTCCCGTTGGGAAGACGAGACACTCGATTTGGTTTTGGCTAGCAATCTACTCGAGCATCTTTCGATGAATGACGTGTTAAAAACATTGAGAGAGGCTTCTCGCGTTCTTAAGGAAAGCGGTGTTATTTGTGTTATTCAACCAAATTTTGCAATCTGTGCGAGTGCGTACTTCGACGACTTTACCCATGTCAGCATTTTCACTGATCGAAGCTTGTCTGATGTGATGGCGATTGCGGGACTCACGGTCAAGCACAAATGGCGACGTTTCCTCCCATTTTCCATGAACCCCACAACCAGCCGACTGGCGTTTCTCGTTCCAATCTATTTGCGAAGTCCGCTGAAGCCAATGGCAGGCCAAATGTGCCTCATCGCTCAAAAATTTACACAAAACAAATAGCGATATAATGTGGTTCGATAAGAGTGTTTGCCTTGTCTTTCCGGCCTACAACGAAGCCTCAAATATCGATTCTGCAATTCGCAGTTTCTTCAGTGTTCAAATCAATGGGCAAGCAGTCGTTGACAAGGTAGTTGTTGTCGATAACAACTCGCACGATGGGACCGGGCAGATCGCGAGAGACGCCGGTGCAATCGTTGTAATCGAAGTCGAGCAAGGCTACGGTCACGCTATTCGACGAGGCTTGCGAGAGGCCGATAGCGATCTGGTTCTGCTAGCTGAGCCCGATGGTACGTTCGTGGCTGAAGATCTGATTAAGCTGTGCGCCTACAGCGACGATTTCGATCTGGTCTGTGGCACGCGTACGACACAAGAATTGATTTGGAACGAAGCGAACATGGGGTGGTTTCTGCGTACTGGAAACCTCATCGTCGCAAAGTTGCTCGAAGTTCTCTATGGAACCTGTTCGCTGTCGGACGTCGGCTGTACCTTTCGGCTGATTCGAAAGGAAGCTGTTGCCAAAATATTGCCCGATTTGCATGTAGGGGCTTCGCATTTCTTGCCTAACATGGTGATCGCGGCACGTTATCACGGGCTGACCATGATTGAGATCCCAGTGAATTACCGAGATCGGATTGGTGAGTCTAAAATCACGGGTTCCTGGAGGGGAACCGTGACGACCGGCGCCGCTATGATATGGCTGATTGTACTGAGCTGGCCAAGCTTCCTCTCACGGAAGAAAATAAAATGGGTCGACTAAATCATGAACACCATTCATCCAATTGAAGGTTTTAGACGCTGGAAGGTACCCGCCAGATGGCTCGACTCTCCCTTGTCAGCCACGATTCTTGCGTGCTCGCTTGTCATCGCGGTCGTATCCAAGACGCAATCCCAATTGGCGTCAATCGGACTGTATTACGATGACTACTTGGTCTATCGGCACTATGCTTTAGTTGATGTATTGCGGAGCTTTTGGACTAATATCGCGGAGGTCACCTCGGATCAGCTTTGGATTCCAGCCTATCGCCCCATGACGCTTGTTGCGCATGCGACAACATACGAGCTTTTTGGGTTCGAGCCAGAAAAACTGTTAGCTTGTCGAGTGATGCTGCAAGTGACAATTGGGATTTTGGTGATGTGGTGGACTCGCTTGCTTGGGTTAAAACTGTGGATCGCATGCTTCTGCTCCATGGTTTTTCTGTTGTTCCCGATGAATTTTCAGGTGTTTTTGTGGAATACAGAGATTGGCGCCGTGAGCGGGATTATTTGGTTTCTTTTAAGCTTGATACTTCATACCAAGGGGATTCAACGCGAGGCGATTGGGACAAGTGGTTGTCGCATTTTTTTGGTTGCTTATGTTTTTTGGACGCTTAGTTTGTTAACAAAAGAAGTCGTCGTGCCAGTGATTGTCATTTTTCCGCTACTTGATATTTTTTATCGATATCAAACAGCCTTCATGAAATCGCTGCGACTTAACGGCCCCTATTTCTTGATCCTCGTTTTGTATTTGATGGTTCGAACCGTTGCACTGCAGGGCAAGTGGGGAGGACAAGGGGTTAGTCCTGATACGATGTCGCTTTCATCATTTGCAGTTTCCGCTATTTTTAACTACGGGTTGTTCTTACATAGTATCTCTCTGGCGAATACCATTGTTTTGGTTCATCCCCATTCGCCATTGCCGGCATTTTTCGTGTCCATGCCCTTCGGAGTGTTAGCTTTTATTGGTGTAGCCTGCGTGCATCGAAAATGGATTGAATCCGCGACAACCATTGTTTTTCCGACTGAGCCACTCAGATACTTCACTGCATTACCTACGGAATTTAAGTGCATTTATACCGGTTTGGCGCTCCTGTTCTTTGGTGGCACAATTTGTTGTTTTTTTGTTGATGATCGAATCGCATACATCACCACGCTTGGATTTGCGTTAGTCGTGGCGGCGGCGGTTCAATTTGCGGCGATTCACTTTCACTTGTGGCAAAGTAAACTGGGAATCAGTTTGACAGTCTTTTTTTGCCTGGTTTATGTGCTGGCGGAAAAACGGCTGTATCATCAACGTGCTTTGTCGAGTCGATCGCCGTTCGTGCTATCCGCAGAGCAACACGACTTAGAAGCCTATTTCGCATTTGCTCATTTGTTCCAGCGTTGGGATGCTAAACCGCAGGCGTTTTACCTTCGAAATAAACTGTATTCACTTGGATTGATCGATGATACAGGGCGACCCAATGACGAAGTGATTAGCAGAGTTTTGGCCGAAAAAGGCCATGCGATGGTCAGAATTCAACCGTTCATTGACTCACTAAAGCATCGAGTGGGCGCGTTAGAACTGTTTACAGCAAATGCGCCGATCAATGGGGAGTCGGCGGTGAAGTTGAGATGAATGATCTGATTTATTGAAACCGAAGGACTTCGTTGTGAATATCTTAGTAACTGGTGGTGCTGGATTCATTGGATCGCATGTTGTCGACGCCTTGTTGCAAATGGAAAGCCGTTCCATCGAGCGAGTGATTGTGTTGGATGACCTTTCAGGCGGAATTCGGAGGAACCTCACCAATGATCCGCGTGTCAGTCTGGCAATTGGCAGTGTGACGGACGAGGCACTAATTGATCGACTGTTTTGCGAGTACAGGTTTCGCTTTGTGTATCATCTCGCTGCTTATGCCGCTGAAGGTTTAAGTCACTTCATTCGCAAGTTTAACTATACCAACAACTTGTTGGGTTCCGTAAATTTGATTAACGCTTCGGTAAACTATGGTACTGAATGCTTTATCTTCACCAGTTCGGTTGCAGTTTACGGCAACGGCGATTCGCCGCTACTTGAAACAACAACGCCAGTGCCGGTCGATCCTTATGGTATTGCTAAATATGCGATCGAGTTGGATTTGGCAACCGCTAGGAAGCTGTTTGGCTTAGACTTCGTTATCTTTCGGCCACATAATGTTTATGGTGAACGACAAAACCTAGCAGACAAGTACCGGAATGTTGCAGGTATCTTCATGAATCGCTTGCTTCACGATCTGCCGATGCCAATTTTTGGAGACGGCAATCAAGTACGAGCGTTTAGCTATGTTGGCGACGTAGCACCGGTAATCGCAGCCGCACCATGGGTGTCCGACGCCAGGGGAGAGTCGTTTAACCTCGGGTCGGATAATGCCTGCACGGTTAATGAATTAGCCGGTATGGTAGCCGATGCGATCGGTAAGCCCGATCTTCGAGAGTACCATCCTGCCCGTCACGAAGTACGCGTGGCATTTTGCGATCACCAGAAGGCTCAACGGACTTTTTTAAATCTGCAGAACACGTTACTGCTCGATGGGCTGAAGCACATGGCGAATTGGGCTAAGACAACTGAGATCACCCCTAGTCAAACGTTCGAGTTCATTGAAATCGAGCGAAATCTACCTGAGTCGTGGAAGTCTTGATCGCTCAAATGCGGACTGATTCTGCAGACTAAACGACGCGATGATAGGTGAAAGCGTTCGCTTATTAATACCGCTGAGGAAATGTCCTTTGAGGTATTGCTTCCCCACACTCTATAGTGCCCTGAGAACGATTCTTGCAAGCAGCTATATTTCGCTCTCGCGTCACTAACAACGCCCCTTGTTTGTAAACTGAGTAACCAAGAAGGAAATTTCCTGTAAAATGGAATGCAGCTACGAGCAATTTCGCGTTCGCGTGAGTCCGTCATTCAATCCTTGTCGAATTCCCGCCCAATCGACCCTGGCTACGTTACCTGTCCGTTAATCACCAAGAAAGAGGCGCCAATCATGACAAAGACCAAGACAATCGAAAACCTTCAACGCGCATTGTCCATGGAGCTTACCGCGATGCATCAGTATCAGCTTCACGCCTGCGTGTTGGACGATTGGGGCATGGGGCTGTTGGCCGCCAAGATGCGTGAGGAGTTGCAGGAGGAACTTGGGCACTCAGAAGAATTTTTAGTGCGGATTCTGTTTTTGAAGGGAGATCCGATACTCACATTCGAAAAAACACCGGTTCGGGCGACATCGCTGAAGCATATGTTTGAGTCTGATCTTGCAGACGAAAAACAAGCGATTGATTTTTATACGACGGCATCGATTCAAGCTGCGGAGGATCGTGATATCGGAACGCGGCAACTGTTTGAACGAATTGCCGTTGACGAAGAGGGCCACGCAAGTTGGCTGGAGCTGCAACTTGACTTGCTCGATCGCATGGGTGAGCCAGCATACATTGCGAAACACATGTCGACAAATGCAGCTGAGTAGGTAATTTATGAACTGCGATCGATTCAGCGTTTTGTTATGCGTAGCGGGTCTCGCCATTGTCGCCGGTGGTTGTTGGTCGTCAGTTGACACGACAACACGTCTGATGAAATCGAGACCAAGCTCGGTGTCGATTGTTTCCGGAGAGGAGCCAACTCTGGAGCAAAAAGACCGCATGCTGGCGGCCAAGGACGCCCTATTTACCAAGCTTTCGGTTCGCTTGATGGAAGCGCTGGGCAACGAGGGACCGGCTGCAGCTATCACAGTGTGTCAAACGGAGGCACCCAGGATTGCCATTGAGGTGAGTGTCTCGCAAGACTTGCAAATTGGTCGCACTGGCGTACGGTTACGAAATCCAAACAATTTGGCTCCCGAGTGGGCAAGCACTCTAATCAAGGCCAAAATAGACACTCCCACGTTCGCCAAACTGAGTAATGGTCATGCTGCGGCACTGTTGCCGATTAAGTTGCAAGTTCAGTGCTTGATGTGCCATGGTTCCAAGGATCAAATTGCACCTGTCATTCAATCTCAACTGGCGAAACTCTATCCGAACGATAAAGCGACTGGTTTCAAAGAAGGCGAGTTGCGTGGTTGGTTCTGGGTCGAGTTGCCAAATGGTTAGGCGGACCTTCATTCAAACAATTTCTTTAACAAGCGGAATTCACTCGTGAAGAATCGAAGCTTACTCTCCATCGTCTTGATCGCTTTTTTCGCCGTCGTTGAAGCATCGAACGCACCGGCCCAGTTCGGTGGTTTATTCGGAGGCTCCAAAGTCGAATCGATTGATACCACCGATTTGGCTAAGATGCTGCGCGACCAACAACAGGCCGAAGCGAAGTCCAAAGAATCTGGCGAGGAACCACCGCAACCAACTTTTGTAGTGGTCGATGTACGAAGTGATGCAGAAGTCAATGTCTCGGTGATTCCAGGTGCGATCACGAAAGCCGAATTCGAAAAAAATCGTCAACAATACGAAGGTCGTATTGTGATTCCTTATTGCACGGTCGGCGGTCGCAGTGGCTCGTATGCAAAAAAACTCGCGGTTAGTGGTGTGCAGGTGAAGAACTATGAAGGCAGTATCTTGAAGTGGATCGACGCTGGGCTTCCATTAGTGACACTTGATGGTAAGCCCACCAATCGCGTCCACATTTACAGCGATCGCTATAAAATCCCTGCGAAATACGAACAGGTGACTGAGTGAGAGTAGGAACGAAGTCGATCGTTCTGCTCGGTGTCGGTCATACCAACGCCCATGTCGTTAAAGAATGGGCGAGCAATTCGATTCCTGGTTGCAAATTGACCTGTATTAGCAAGTTTCCCACGGCGACTTATTCCGGAATGCTGCCAGGAACGTTGGGGCGACAATTTGGCGACGACGAGATGCGCATTGATTTGCAAGGACTCGTCAGTCGCGCGAATGCAACGTTGATTCTTGCTGATACATGTAGTCTTGATCTTAAATCGGGCGAAGTTTTTTTCTCAGATCATGCTCCGATTCCGTTCGATGCACTATCAATCGGAGTTGGTTCGATGCCAGTGGGTTGGAATCAGTTCGTGAGGTCACCACTGTTGGTTCCGATCAAGCCGATGCAAACCTTTTTGCAACGTTTAGGTGATCGTTTGCGGAAAGCATCTGCAATCAAGGAACAAGGATTGCGAATAGCGATCGTCGGTGGTGGAGTCGCTGGTGTTGAAATCGCATGCTGCTTGCAAGAGCAACTCTGCAAAGACGCTATCAACCGAGATTCAAAGATCGGAATCTTTACTAGCAGCCAGCATGTTGCCGACGGGATGCGTGCTCGTAGTGTGCGTCGCATCGAACATCTGCTTCGGTCGCGCGGAATAACTGTCTATGCCGGACAGCGTGTCTTAGAAGTGGGCGAGACAGAAATGTTTCTTGAAAATGGTTGTCAGCATACTGTTGATTGCGTGATTTGGGCCACGGGTGCTGCTGCGCCACCGGTTTTGGCAACACTTGGATTGAAAACGGACGACCGCGGCTTCATTGCAACGAGTCAAACTCTGCAATCGCTGACCGATCCGCGAATTTTCGCTGTGGGTGACTCAGGGACCGTGATTCAATCGCCGTCACCCAAAGCAGGCGTCTATGCTGTTCGTCAATGTCCGATCCTATGGCATAACCTTCGCGCCCTGATGATGGGCGGAACGATGCGAGAATTCAACCCGCAGAGCGATTTCTTAAAGCTGCTCAATACCGGCGATGGTAAGGCGCTGCTCGAATATCGCTTCATTACCACCCATGCACGCTGGTGCTGGAAACTCAAAACCTGGATTGATAAACGCTTCGTCCGCGATTTCCAGCAATAGCGCACAGGCTTCAATTTGCTCGATGCTAAACCAATTTGGAGATCATCATCGTGGCGATCCCCAATACGAGAAAGAATCCGCACATGTCCGTGACGGTGGTGAGCAACGGGCCGCTGGCGACTGCTGGATCTACGCCAAACCGCTTCATCACCAGCGGCACCGTGCCACCGATGGAAACCGCGATGATGGTGTTAGCGAACAACGCGAAACCGACGACCAAACCAAGGAAGGGATTCCCGTTCCAAAACGTTGCCACCACGGCGACAAGCAAACCCAACGCCAGTCCATTGATTAGTCCCACCCCGAGTTCTTTCAGCCACACGCGGGCCAGTTCATTGGGACGTACCAGTCCCAGCGACAGTTCCCGCATGCTGACGGCGACCGCCTGGTTTCCACTGCAGCCACTCATGTCGGAAATGATTGGCAAAAAAACTGCTAAAGCAATTACTTGCTCAAGCGTATCCTGAAAACCGGCGATGACACTTGCGGCACCGACGTTGAGCACCACATTGATGCTCAGCCATGAAAGTCGGCGACGGGCCCGATCCCAAAGCGGCATCGTTCGCAACTCTTCGCTAACGATTCCTTGGCTTTTAAGGTAGTCCGTCTCCATTCGCCTTGACGCTTCGTAATCAACTGCTTCGCGATGCACAACGCCAATCAAACACTGTTCCGCATCGACCACCGGAACGCCCAGAAAGTGGTGCGTGTCGAACATTTCGATCAAGCGTTCCAGTGGCAGCGTTGCTTGGACGCTGAGCGGATTGGTAATCATTAGCTCATGCACCGGCTGAATGCGCCGTGCAAACAAGAGATCGCGCATAGGCAGAACGCCTGTTAAGCGACCTTCGGAATTGCACAAGTAAGCATACTGAACGTCCAAATCGCGATAGTTGTCAACGTTTGCGCCAATCGTGTTGATCAATTCGGCAGCCGTGAGTTGATCGTCGAATCGCAGGAACTCGGACTTCATCAACCCGCCCGCGGTGTCGTCGTCATAGGCGACCAGTTGACGAGCGATTATTGCTTCTGCACTAGGCAATTTGCTCAAAATCGCTTCAGCCAATTCGTCGTCGAGATCACCTAGCAAGTCCGCTTGGCGGTCGCTGTCCAGTTCCGCGACAATTGCTGCGGCATCGCTGGCTAGCAACGACTCGATCATTCCTGCAGCCTGCGTTTCGCCCAGGTGACTGATCACTTCTGCAGCATCAACGGCAGAAAGAATCGTAAGGATTTGGGCCTGTTGCTCGTCCGACATCCGGCTCAGGGCGAGAGCTTGCTCCCCAGTTGTCATCTGATCGAGCGCACGGTCGAGAGCTTCGGCGTCACCGTCTGCAGCTAAGTCAAGAAGCATTTCCCATGGACGTTGGCGTTCACGCGGTCGCTGGCTGTCGTTCAGGTCGCTTGGTGCATCCGCTTGGGCTTCATTGGTCAAGGCAGTGGTCTCGGAAACGCGTCTCAATGGGTTAAATCTGTTGTTGTTCTTACCATGCGATGCGATTTTCGGGCCAGATATGAATGAGAGCCAGTCGTGCTCCACAGGCGTGTTGGTACCGAGTTTTTAATCGACATCGATATTTCATCGCTGTGACAGGGAACTCAAGCAGCGCCGAGGGCGTCAAAAGGCCACACGCTGACTGTGTACGCCCGGTTGGGCGGTCGCGTTTGTCGCGAAAGTTCAATTCGTGTGAAGGAAGCTATGTCCGTCGCTACGTCTGCCTGCCACGCCTGCACCTCGCCGGCATCACTACTGGGTCGTGGTACGACTGAACTTTGTGACCTGTTGGAGGGCTGCACTGACATCAGTGTGATGGTGATTGACAGCGACGGTGTGCTAGTCGATTACAACTCTGGCGCGTCGGCGATGTTCGGTGTCGGCGATGGATACTCCTGGAGAGGTCGTCGGCTCAGTGAATTCTGTGTACCCATCTTTGCCGACGCAGCACGAAAATGGTTGCAACGAGTTACCAGTAGCGGCCGCTCGATACATATCGAACACATATTTAGAGCCCGACGTCTTTCAACCACGATTTCCCCGCGGAGCGAGACTTCTCCCGGCGAAGCAATCGTGGTGTCGAATCCTGGCGGCGCGATCGTCGCTGTGCCCCAGCATGTTGAATCGGTTGCTACCGAGTTGGTCGACATCGGACCTCTCGATGCATTGAGCAAACGCGAGCTTGAGATTTTGTTGCTGCTCGGGCAAGGCTTGCGGATCACCGAAGTCTCCAAGCGGCTGCATCGTAGCGACAGAACAATTGAGACACATCGGCACAGTATCGGTGACAAACTGGGATTCGGCACGCGAGCTGACATTGTTCGCTTCGTCACAAGCAATGGATTGACGCCCGAGCTAAGCCGCCAACAGGCGGTATCGGTACTGCGTCCACGCGTTGGCGAACGAAATTCAAAATGAAACTTCCTGATTTCACTTTAGTAAGGGCGGCAACATGCTGGTCAGTGCGCCATCGGCTTCCATGGATACTGGCTTTTCGTTTCTTGGTGCGACGTCCGAATGGGTGATTGCTTTTGATGCCAATCCATCGCTCGGTGCTTTAGCGATCGACTTGAACGGGAAGATCGTCTACCACAATCGCGCGGCGCTGGAGATGTACGGCGACGACGACTCGGCATCTTATCGCGGAATGAATCTAAATGAGTTGTTCCATCCACTTTTCGCGTCTGAGTATTTGCAGTGGAATCGTCATTCGCTAGCTCGAGCACGCACTTTGCAGGTTGACCAAGTCATCCAAGGACGCCGTATTCGCTTGACCATCAACCCGCTGCCAGCCTCAGGACCGCACTCAATGGCCAGTGCTGCGGGCAGTTCACTGCCAATGGTCCTAGTGCTTTGCCGACATGCCTTTGAGATTGCCGCAGTGAATCCGCAGGACGTTGAAGTTGTGTACACGCGATTCATTGATCTGGGGCCCCTGTCAGTATTGACGGCTCGAGAGCTAGAGGTTTTAGCGGTTCTGGGCCAAGGAATGTCTGTTCCTGAGGCGGCCGTTGAGATGCAGATTAGTCCCAAAACACTGGAAAAGCATAAAACACGAATTGGACGCAAATTAGGTACCAGCGGGGCCGATCGTATTGTCCGGCGAGTGACTCAGCTCGGATTGCGACCGAGCGACACCAAGTTGATCCCCATTCAAGCTAGAAATCGAATTGACAGTTAGTGAACGCGGTGCGGGGATGTTGTTTACGCGTGTTGCCCATAGATGTATCCGAAAAGCGGGCTGACTCGTTGGAGGAGTGACCCATGGAGGCGAGTCGCAATTCTTTAGTTTTCCGATTTCGCCGGAGAGGGGTAGACACCTTTTCGGACTGGAGTTTAGTCTCTCGGTTGCCCTTTGGAACTTCGGGTTCGCGAAGTATAGTGCTCGAATCTGAAAAGTCTCGCCTCTCCAACGATGGGTTACCGGCTTTCTACTTTTTGATGCCGCACCGAAATCTGTGTCCAACACACCCACCTCAACAATCTTGCTCGCCGATCTGGTAATCGGCAGCACGTCAAAAGTCTCCTTGGTGGATCTGACCGGTCGCGAGGTAATCGCCCAGGGCGCAGTGGTCACGTTAGCACTCGTCGAATCGATTCGCCAGGAAGGCGTGACACGGGTTTGTGTCGCGCCGTCACGTGATCAACCGTCGCCCAGTGTTGATCCGACACCAAGCGTCCAAAGCACCTCGCTTGCCCAATGCGCATATTCACCTGAACGGATCCAGCGACTGGGCGAAAAATTTGGTGCCTGTGAACAAATCGTTGATCGACTCATCGAACGCCTTGAAAGTGGCGAGCCGGTGTTTTCTCGCGAGGTGGAATCGCAAGTTGACGAGTATGTGGAGGAGTTGGCCGCGGACCCTGACCCCGTGATTGCCGGTGTGTTACAACATCAGCGAGACCTGACGCTTTCGCGCCGCTGTGTTCAATTCTCGGTGCTCAGTATGGCGATCGGCATGAGTCAGAAACTTCAACCGCTAGAGATCCGTGACCTTGGGATTGCGGCGATGATGCACGATGCGAGTTTGTTTTTACTTGCTCCTGCTGTACGCTTCCCGCATTTGCCAATGTCCGAGGTTCAGCGTCAAGATTATTTACGCCATCCGATTACCAGCGAGTTGCTGCTGGAGAAAGTTCGGGGAATAACGCCTGTCCAGCGCCGTTTGGTGTCACAAGTTCATGAATTTCTGGATGGCAGCGGATTTCCGCGTGGTTTATCGGCCGCAGAGTTGCACCCGCTTTCTCGCGTGTTGTCGACCGCCGAAGGCTACCTGACGCTGACCAGCCCCCCGACCGGTCATCCGCGCATTATGCCTTGCGATGCAATCGCCTATTTGATCGCCAGCGCATCCAAGGGTCGTTATGCACCAGGCAGCGTTTCAGCATTGCTCAGAGCGGTTACGTTGTATCCGCTGGGCAGTGTCTTAGAACTCAGCGACACGACTCAAGTTAAAGTAATACGGTCCAACGGCAACGACTATGGATACCCCATCGTCCAGTCGATCGCCGATCCCGATTGCGTTATTGACTTGCGGTATTCCGAATTGTTTATCACGCGTCCCGTTCCCGCCCGAGACCACGACGAGGCACGCTTACCGGATGCCTACAAAGAGCTAAACTCATCACTTCAACAATGACGCCGATAGAGCGATTCGGCGGCGCATTCCATTTGCGATTGCTATGAAATTTTACACTCTCACTTTCTTTCTGCTGACGATTCTCGCCGTGTCATCCGCTGCTGCAAAGTCGCCCATGATTGTTGCCCATCGCGGTGCATCTTATGACGCCCCCGAAAACACGCTTGCCGCGTTTCATCTCGCCTGGGAAATGGGCGCGGATGGGATCGAAGGAGACTTTTATCTGACCCAGGACCGGCAAATCGTGTGCATACACGATGCCGACACGCGACGTGTTTCGGGTAAGGATATGACGGTCGAATCGAGTACTCTTGCGGAGTTGCGAACGCTCGATTGTGGCTCGTGGAAAGACACAAAATTCGCGACCGAGCGGATTCCTGTGTTTGCGGACGTGATTGCCACGGTTCCTCCAGGAAAAACTTTTGTGATCGAACTCAAAAGCAAGGTAAAGATCGTCCCGTTCCTGGCGGAGGAATTAAAAAAGGCAGGCCGCTCGGACATCCAGTTGCTGATCATCAGTTTTGACGAAGCGACCGTTCGTGAATGCAAGCAACAACTTCCGCACGTGCGAGCGCATTGGCTGACAAGTTTCAAACAAGATTCATCGACGACGGCGACTTACCGTCCCCATGCTGTGGACATAGCGAAAACCGTGCGCCGCTGCAGTGCCGATGGTGTCGGGATGCAAGCCAATACCGAAGTGATTGACGCGATGTTCATGCATCAGTTGATCGCCGGAGGATGTCACGAATTCCATGTCTGGACCATCGACGATGTGGAAGTCGCGGAGCACTTTCGCGATCTCGGAGCCATTGGCATCACCACCAACCGGCCTGACTTGATTGGCCAAAAGATCAGCACCAAAAACGACAATGATTAAACAACCACTAGGCACCGGCCACTTCGGCGGCTTTGTAGATGGTCCAGGCACGTTTGAATCCGAGTCGCTCGTACAGTCGAACTGCGCCCGTATTGTCCGTCGTTACTTCCAGGTGCATGTGGGTAAGCCCGATGTCACGGAAGCCCTGAGCGGCTCGGCCCAGTAAGACGCTGCCTAGACCTCGGCCGCGGTGCAAGGGATCGATCCCCAGATTTTGGATTGCACCCCAGCCTTCATTTTGAATTCCCTGCACGGTACCTACCGGTTCGACCTGCAACGTCACCGGATCACGATATCGCAGTAGCCAAGTTGATTCCGATACGAAACATTCTCGTCGCGTGATTTCACGCATCAGCCGTAAGCAACCGTCGCGACGACCTAGACAGGGGAACACATTGGCATCCAGTTCGTGAGAAAAGCTACGGAACTTCGCCGCCGCATGTTCATGGACGATATCGTCACTAAATGCAACCAACTCGTAGTTGGGAGGTGCGACACACTCCCAGATCGAGTTGGCGAAATCGAATTCCATGCGAAAACGCTTGAAATACGTCAATCCCATGATGCCCTACTCTGAGCCACCCCAAAGCCTCTGCTTAATCTTTCGCCAAACAAACAATAGCACACCCATTACAATAAACAGGAACGCGAAGAGCCAAATAAGAAACTGGCCGAGCAACAAATTGATCGCCAAATAATCGTTGTAAATTACCGCCCAACCCAACACTGTAATTATAGCGCCTGCACACAAATAAGGCCCAAACGGTACAGCCCGTTCACGAGTAATCGCAAACTGAACCAGCACGATCGCGATTGCAGCAATGGGGGCGAGAAAAAAGGCGGCCAGGGAGGCTTGCCAACCAATCACCGCGCCTATCATTGCCATTAGTGTCACGTCGCCGAATCCCATCGCCTCCATCCCCAATGCCGATGACGCAACGATGCGAATCACCCAAACGATTCCCCCACCGACGGCTATTCCAATCAAGGCAGTGAACAACCCCCGCCAGTGCGCTTCGCCTAGCGAATAGACAATGCTGATCGCAACCAGACCCACGATCCAGATTCCCAGCAGCAATTTCCAGGTCGGATGACGAACTAGGCCCGCGAAGAAAAACTCAACGGCCTTGGCGAGTCCACGACGGGTGATGACACGTCGGTCGGCGATCGCAAAACACCACCCGCTCCAAATCGCTAGGCCTGTTATCAGTCCTGTCGGAGTAAACCACTTTGGGTCGGGGGGCAAGAACGGCAAACTAAACGTTGTTGGCGTCAGCCCTTGGTCGACGCCTGCTGGCAAGAATCCAAATATCGAGACAGCGCCACTTAGCAATGCCAAGATTGTGCCGGGAACCGTGATGATGTCAGGGATGGTTTGTTCATCGAAGTCAATAAACGTTGCCGCCGTCATCAACACCAACAAGACGGCATGGACAGCAAACAGCCGTGTCATCCAGGGTTCTGCCAACTGGATCGTTTGCGGAACACGAAACGCTTCGGGCAACAAACCACCAGCTTGAGTCTCGAACCAGTACAACATTGGGATTGCAATGGCGAGAGCGAGCTCAATCAGTAACGGTCGTAACCAGAACCAGCGGCCATGCACGTATCGCTCCCGCCGTAGCCCAAACCAGCCCAATACTGGAACACGGTCCCACGACTGTCGTGGTGGCGATTCCGGATGCGGCAACGCAAACGGGCTGATCGGCCGCGGAAAATAGCACCAGGAGTAAATGAGATAATTAGCCAGGGCCCCGCCCAACACGCCGAAGATCGACAGCAGGACTAGCCGGAATTCCAACGGAAGTCCGATCCAAGAATTAAACACAGATAAGCATCAAGTAAGCGGCCCGAGGTAGAGATGATTTCCCCAATTATCATAGCGATGTGATGGCACATCGTCTCGGGCGTGAAGTTCCATTGAATGTTTCAGATCGCCCTCGGACGATTGACGAGTCGTTAGCGGAGAGCAAATGCGATGTACGAGAATCTGTTTGACCGAATCCGCCAAGCTGCTCTGTCCGGTGCTGGTCACGTCGATATCGACTTCGCCCGTTGCGAATTCATGAGCAGCGAAATGATGTCAACGCTACTGCGTGCCCATCGACTGGCCGCATCGCTAGGCGTTGAATTGCGTTTGCTGAATGTTTCACCCAATATTCGTGACATATTTCAGATCACTAAACTTGGCAAGCTGTTTCGGATCATTGATTGACGAAACCAGTTGCCCCCACTAAACTGCGTTAAGGTGTCGCAACGCTACTTTAATCCAATACGTTGCCGCATCCCCCGCCTGCTCTGACGCTCTGAGCTACCGCGTCGATTCGCTTGGAATCGATGTTGGATTGGCGTCCTTCAGACCACACGTTTCCCCAGTAATCAAGGTGTAACCGTGCGCGCTGCTGTACTCGCCACTGCCCGCATTTTCGCTGCCGCCGTTCTTCCCGCGTTGACGATTCCATCCGTTTTCGCGGATGAAACGCCGCCGAATGCGCCAACGCAGGAAACCGTATCCGTTCAACCGGTTAGTTATCACCGGGAGATTGAGCCTCTATTTCGCAAACAGTGTTTCGGTTGTCACCAGGGAGCAAAACAGCTTGGTGAATACCGGATGACGGAATTTTCGGCGATGCTCGCTGGGGGGGAAAGCGGGGACGCAGCGATTGTCCCTGGCAAACCCGATGAGAGCTATTTGATAGCTCAGATCACGCCGATTGACGCTCATGCGGAGATGCCCAAGCCGCCTCTGCCGCCTCTTTCCGCCGCAGATATCGAGTTGATTCGTCGCTGGATCGCGGAAGGAGCCAAGGATGATTCACCGGCTGACTCTGGGGCTCGGTTCGATCGCGACAACCCGCCTGTATACACTGGTCCACCGACGCTGCCTTCGGTCGCGGTCACTGCAGATGGGAAAACGATTGCTGTTGCTGGTTATTACGAGATCTTGCTGATCGATATGGAATCGGGCAAGACGTTGAAACGATTGATCGGCGAGAGCCCACGAATTAATAGCGTGCGATTTTCACCGGACTCGACGCGCGTGGCTGCGGCTGGTGGTCGAACGGGGGAAACCGGGGAAATCCAGATTTGGGAAGTTGCCAGCGGTCAATTGTTGCTGTCCAAACAGATCACCTACGACACGCTCAGTGGTGTTTCCTGGTCGCCCGATGGCTCGAAACTGGCCTTTGGTGCGACGGATAAGGTTGTCCGCGCGATAGATAGCACCACTGGCGAGCAGGTTTTATTTCAAGGCGCTCACGAGGACTGGGTACTCGATACGGTGTTCACCGCAGACGGCAGCCACTTGGTGAGCGTTGCCCGAGATATGTCGTGCAAGTTGACTGAAGTGGCGACCGAACGTTTCATTGACAACGTGACATCGATCACACCCGGGGCACTTTCCGGGGGATTGAGCAGCATCGCGCGGCATCCTGCGAGAGACGAGATCATTATCGGTGGTGCAGATGGTGTGGTGAAGGTCTATCGTGTTTTTCGCGAGACGGCGAGAAAAATCGGTGACGATGCGAACTTGATTCGCCGCTTGCCCGAAATGCCGGGACGAATCTTCAGTGTTGCGGTGAGCCCAGATGGCACGCGTATCGCCGCCGCAGCTACGCTTGATGGCAAGAGCGAAGTCCGGGTGTGGAAATATGACTTCAGCGGTGAGTTGGACAAGCAAGTTAAAGCTGCGATCGCAAAACGCCTGAGTGATCGCTCAGACGAAGACAAAAAACTCATTGAAGAATACCACGACGGAACCACAGTACAGTTGAGTTCGCTGGTGATTGAAGATGCCTCGGTGTACGCAATCGCTATGGCCGCAAACAACCAATTGGTGATTGCTCGAGCGGACGGAAAAATCCAAATCGTTGGCGAGGACGGTGCGGTCAAGGGAGAATTCCCCGCCAGCGAAATCCAACCAACGACCGAGCGTTCTTTCGCACTGGATGCTCGATCATGGAATGAGCGGCAAACGCAAGTGATCGAACAATCGGCTGAAAAACAAACTCTTCAAGCGTCAGCGAACTTGGAAGAATTTGCGGCCATCTCGGTGGCGCCCGACTTGATCGAACTCGATTCACCTTACGCGTATTCTCAATTGGTGATCATAGCGACGCTTCACGATGGTTCGACCAGGGACGTTACCCGCGACTGCAAGATCGAGGCGCCAGCCTGGACGAGCGTTACCGCGAATGGTCTGGTGCGGGGAGTCGCCGATGGGAAGGGTGAATTGACAATCCGACTAGGAAAGCTGTTCGCGACGATTCCCTTGACGAGTGGCAATACCGGTAAGGGGAAAGTCGACTTTGTACGTGACGTGAATCCGGTGCTGAGCCGATTGGGATGCAACCAGGGAACTTGTCACGGAGCTCAAGCGGGAAAAAATGGTTTCAAATTGTCGTTGCGTGGTTACGATCCGATTTTTGATATTCGATCATTGACCGATGAATTGGCGGCACGCCGTATCAACGCGGCCAACCCAGAAGAATCGTTAATGTTGCGTAAGCCGTTGGGTATCACCCCACATCAAGGCGGAGCGGTGATGGACATTGGCGATTCAAACCATGCGATTTTGCGACGTTGGATCGCCGACGGTTGCAAACTTGATCTCACCACTCCGCGTGTCTCATCGCTCGAGGTCTTTCCAACCAACCCGATCGTCAATTCGCCCGGCGATGATCAGCAAGTTCGGGTCGTTGCTCGTTACACGGATGGATCGAGTCGTGACGTCACGTTACAAGCGTTTATCGACAGCGGAAATACTGAAGTGGCCTTGGCGAAAAGTGGCGGTATGTTGACGGCGGTGCGTCGAGGTGAATCGCCCATTCTTGCTCGTTATGAAGGCGCATATGCGGCGGCGACTTTAGTCGTCATGGGAAATCGTGACAGTTATCAACCGCCAGCTTTCGCGGCGTTCAACACGATTGATGAACTCGTGTCGCAAAAGTGGCGGCGAATGAAGATCGTGCCCAGTGGTTTGTGTGATGACAGCACTTTCATTCGCCGCGTTTATTTGGATCTGACCGGATTGCCACCGTCAAGTGACGAGGTGCGATCCTTCTTGGCCGATAAAACGCCGAGCCATGAAAAACGCTCGGCGGTCATTGATCGGTTAATCGCTAGCAACGCGTACGTCGATTATTGGACGAATAAATGGGCGGACTTACTACAAGTCAATCGCAAATTTATCGGAGTCGAGGGAAGCACCGCGTTCCGCGAGTGGATTCGCACAGCGGTTGCCGAGAATCGTCCCTATGACCAGTTTGCTCGCGAGATTTTGACGGCCAGCGGTTCAAACAAGGACAATCCGCCAGCGTCGTACTACAAGATTTTGCGAGATCCAGACGCGACGATGGAAAACACCACACACCTGTTTCTTGGCATCCGTTTTAATTGTAACAAGTGTCACGATCACCCCTTCGAGCGTTGGACTCAGGACAACTATTACGAAACGGCAGCCTACTTCTCGCAATTTGCGCTCGAGAAAGATCCGGCTTCGGGGAACAAGAACATTGGGGGAACGGCTGTCGAGGGTGCCAAACCCTTATACGAAAAGGTCGTCGATATGCAATCCGGTGAGATGAAGCACGCTCGCACAGGGCAAGACGTTGCACCGGAGTTCCCGTTTGATGTCCCGCACGACTGCACTGAAAACGCGTCGCGCCGAGAACAGTTGGCGGCTTGGATGACGGACCCTGATAACCCATATTTCGCTCGCAGCTACGTCAACCGCTTGTGGGGCTACATGCTAGGCGTGGGCCTAATCGAGCCGATTGACGATATTCGCGCTGGTAACCCGCCGACCAACCCAGAGCTGCTTGATTATTTGACACAGTCGTTCATTGACAACGGCTTTGACACTAGATCCATGTTGCGGATGATTTGTAACAGCCGCACGTATCAGTTGGACGTCGCGACGAACCCGCTGAATACGGATGACACGCTCAATTATTCGCACGCGATGCCACGTCGACTGCCTGCCGAAGTGATCTATGACACCGTGCATGCGTTGACTGGTTCTGTCAGCGATATCCCTGGCGTGCCCAAGGGAACGCGAGCAGCAGCACTGAGCGATTCCGGCGTCAACTTGACCGATGGCTTTTTGACCAATTTGGGACGCCCGGTCCGTGAAAGCGCCTGTGAATGCGAACGGTCCAGTGGATTGCAACTTGGGCCGGTGATGGCGCTAATCAGTGGGCCAACGATCGGCAGCGCGATTTCCGACAGTAACAATGAATTGGCAAAAATTATCGCGGCCAATTCCACGGATGAAGCTGTAGCCGATGAAATCTTCCTACGGGCGCTGTCACGAACTCCTACCGAAGACGAATTGCGGGCCTTCATGGCGGTCACCGACCAAATTCGTGAAGACCACGCAGAGGTATCCGAGCAACTGCGGGTCGCTGAAGCCGATTGGGTGACGCGACGCGAACAATCGGAACAGCAGCGCATGGAGGCTCTTGAAAAGACCACTCACGCCATTGCGGCGCGGACCGAGGAAATGAAGCCCGAACGCAATAAGCTTGAGAAAGAGCGTGAAGCGAAAATTGCGGCTGCACAAGGGCAGGTCGATGCTGAGAAAGCGAAACTTGATGAGAAAGCCGACGCATTTTTCACCGCGAATTCATCTGCGATTGAATGGCATCCGCTGGCCACTCACTCGGCCAAGTCGGACACGGGATTGTCCTTGCTGCCGCAAGCCGATCGTTCGATTCTTGCTGTCGGCGATAAACGAGACAAAGGCGTTTACACGGTGCAATACAAAACTCAGCTGAAAAAGATCACCGGTCTTCGCTTGGAAGTACTGGCTGATCCCACGCTGCCGTCAAACGGCCCAGGACTCGCTGAAAACGGAAATTTCGTGCTCACGGAGTTGATTGTGAAGGCGTCGGCGGCCAGTGACCCGAAATCGCTTACGCTGCGAAAAATTGCCAGTGGTAAGGCAGATTTCTTGCAAGGTGGTTTCGCCATTGAGCAGACGTTTGACAATGTCCCGCGTGATCAACAGGGCTGGGCGGTTGCTGGTGCAACCGGCCTAACCCACTGGGCAACATTCAAGTTTGCTGAGCCCATCATGATTGAAGTGGAAACCTTGCTGTCGATTGAAATGCACCAGTTTCATAATGCGCAAGATCACCGCATCGGTCGGTTTCGATTCAGCGTGACAACGCACGAGGGTGATGTACCGTTGACATTGCCTGAGCCGCTGGCGGCGATCGGCAGCATCGCCAAGGACCAGCGTTCGGAAGTTGATAAGAAGCTACTCCACGACTATCTCACCGTTACTGACACCGCCTTGAAGGCTAGCGCCGATGCCCTCGCCGCTGCCAAGCAACCGGTGCCACCGGATGAAAAGCTAACGCAGCTCGAAGCCAAGAAAAAGTTGCTGGAAGTTGCGACTCCCGACGACCCGGCATTGGTCCAACTTCGTGCTGATGTCCAGCAGAGTACCGACCAATTGAAGAATATCCGTTTGACGGCTGCTGAAGATTTGACTTGGGCGCTCGTTAATAGCCCCGCTTTTTTGTTCAACCACTAAATCCTTATTTGATTACTTAGTAAGCTCCTTTAATATTCCTACCCAATCGAGGACACCGCCATGTTGTCGTTTCAAGGCTCCAGAGCTAAAGACCTGTGCGATCCGCATTTGCAACCCACGCGTCGGGCCTTTCTGCGAGTAGGCAGCGTTGGCATGCTGGGATTGTCGTTGCCGTCGTTGTTGCAACTCGAAGCGGCCAGTGGCAATGAACTCAAACGAAACGATGCATCCGTTGGCGGTGGCCCAGGGTGGGGCAAGGCCAAGAGTATTATTTTGGTTTATTTGCAAGGCGGACCGAGTCACCTTGATTTGTGGGACCCGAAAGAAAACGTGCCGGACAATGTGAAGAGCATTTTTTCGCCGATCAGCACCAAGATTCCCGGCATCAAGTTCACTGAAAATTTGCCCAAGCTTGCTCGGATAAACGATCGGTTCACCATGATTCGATCCATGTCTTACACCCCCAATGGTTTGTTCAATCATACCGCGGCGATCTATCAAATGATGACCGGCTACACGACCGACAAGGTCAGTCCCTCGGGACAACTGGAGCCGCCCTCACCAAAGGACTTCCCCAATTTTGGCAGCAACATTGTGAAAATGATGCCGGTTGATGAGCCGATGTTGCCGTTCGTGATGTTGCCCCGTCCGCTGCAGGAATCCAATGTTGTCGGCAAAGGCGGCTCGGCTGGTTTTCTCGGTAAATCCTTCGATCCTTACACGCTGTATCCCGACGGCGATGATTTGGACATGAACAAGATGGAGAAGATCAAGATCGATGACTTGAAGTTGCGACCGGAAGTGTTCAGCTTGCGATTGCAACGTCGGGCAAACCTTCGCAACCTTCTCAATGCGGAGATGCCATCGATCAACAAGGCCGTCGAATCGTATGAACTAGACGAGTATTACGATCGTGCTCTGTCGTTGATCGTTTCAGGTCAAGCGCGTGATGCATTCCAGTTGTCTGCAGAAAGCGACGAGCTGCGTGACGCGTACGGTCGCAATACCTTTGGCCAGAGCTGCTTGCTCGCTCGGCGGCTTGTCCAGGCCGGCACACGTGTGGTCGAAGTCGTCTGGCCGAAAGTGGCCAATAGCGACAATCATTCTTGGGACCACCACACGGGATTGAGCAAACGGATGAAGGACCAGTCGGCGCCGATGCTCGATGCGGGATTAACGACGTTGATCAGTGATTTGGATGATCGCGGCATGCTCGAAGATACGCTTGTTGTTGCGATCGGCGAATTTGGTCGCAGTCCACAGCGCGGTGTAAGCACGAGCGGCAACAACAATTCCGATGATGGTCGTGATCACTGGCCCTATTGCTACACTGCCGTGATGGCCGGAGCGGGCGTGCGTCGCGGGTACGTGCATGGTAAGAGCGACAAGACCGCGTCGGCACCGCTCGAAAAACCAGTTCACCCAGCCGAGATTTTAGCGACGATTTACCACAGCTTCGGCATACATCCAGAGACGATCGTCTACAACCATTTGAATCAGCCGCGCGAGTTGGTCAAGGCAGCCGCGGTGACGGAGTTACTTGCATAGCGTAAAGTTATTGAAGCCACCGGCTTTGTCCGTCGTCGCCCGTGGATGCCTCATTTCACCCCCTTCTTCCGTTTGCTGAATCTGGTCACCATGCGAATCGTTTTGTTCTTGGCAATCCTATTTGTTGCATTCGGTTGGAGCGTTTCTGCGTCGCGTGCTGACTGGCCGATGTGGCGGGGCGCGGACCAGACTGGTTATGCCGATTGCGGTCCACTCATTCGCGAGCTGCCCGAGGCGGGGCTGGCGGCGATGTGGCGATTCGCCCCGATTTCTGGCGGGAATTCTGGCGGATGGAGTTCACCGGTGATCGCGGACGGATTTGTCTATCTCTACGCTCACACCAAACAACGAAACGCAGATGTCGATCTCGGGGAAGAAAAATATCCTTGGCTACCACCTGAAAAACGTGGTGGCATGTCCGATGCTGAGTACGAACAGTACGAAATCAACCGCCGAGATGAGAACGAACGTCAGGCCAAAGCATTTCGCTTCGAAGAGCGGCTGGTGTGTCTGGAGTTAGATTCGGGGAAAGTCAAATGGGACCATAATCGTGAAACCGTCTACACGCGTTTCACCCAATCGGGAACTCCAGCGGTCGCCGAGGGGCGTATTTTCGTGTTGTCGCCACAGCGGATCGCGTCGTGCTACGACGCCGACAGCGGTGAAATCGTTTGGACACGAAACCTGCCTGGCAGTTTCCGCGATGAGTATTTCAGCAGTTCCTTTGTCGTCACTGGAAAAACGGCGATCGTCGCATGTGGGCCTCTTTTTGCACTGGACGTAGCCACCGGTGAAATACTGTGGCAGGGAGATACGCCGCTCGATTATCAATCTCAAAGTAGCCCCGTTACTTGGCAGTCCGGCGACGGTGTGGTAGTCATTGCTAACACGCAAGGCGGCATGACCGAGGCTTACCGGGTCGCTGATGGAACCAAGCTATGGGTTTTGGAGTCGGGCGCCAGCCAGTCAACGCCAATCGTTACCGGAGATACATTGTTGACCTACGGCGGCTCGCGAAAGAGCGGCCTAAAGGCTTACTCGCTGAACCCCAAGTCTCCCGACGTTGATCCAGAGGTGTTGTGGACCTTTCAAGGCGCAGCAGATTCTGGGTCAACGCCAGCGGTGTTCGGTCGACACGTATTTGTTCAGGGAGAAAAACGATTGGCAAAAGTCGACTTGGAAAACGGTAAAGCCGTCTGGCAGGAGACGTTGAGCGTTTCAAATCCACGTTACACGTCGCTGGTCGTTGCCGGTGAACAAGTTCTTTACGGTTGGGAAGGGCTGTTAGCGATTGATGCGCAAGCAGATGACTTTTCGCAGCTTTACGACGCAGAAATCACATCCGATGGCCGGCTCATCGCTGCAGATGATCTACGCCAGGAACTTGGCTTGGACAAATTAGGCGCCGAGGCTGGTGATTTGGCCACGGCGGAAAAACGTTGGCAGAACGAAGCCATCAAGACCGGCCCACTTGCCTGTGCAACCCCGGCAGTCAGTGCTGGAAAGATAGTGTTGCGGCTCCGTGAGGGTGTCGTGTGCTACGACTTGTCTATTAAAAACTGAATAGAAGCACGAACTTCAAAATGGTTCCTATTGTCGCATTGATATGATTTATCGTCGGTTCCTCGGCCGCTTGTGCCGTTGGCCGAGGAGATATTTCTCGTCCTTTTTCATGTCTCTTTGGGAACTTTTATCGGCGACTAGGTAAACTTGGGATGGGGAACTTTTGTCGACGCCGACTTGTCCTATAGAATGCTTACTCGCACAATCTTTCAAGGATGATGACGATCGCATGCAATCCACTACGCGTTTTGAACCCTATCCGACCATTACGCACCACGGCTCGACTGTACGCGAGACCGACCCGAAGTTGCTGGCGAGATACGACGAGCTGACGCAATCCGGGAAAGTGAATTGGACTGGATATTATCACTTGCTTAAATTGCTCGGTCGTGGCGGCCAGGGCGAAGTTTATTTAACCGAGTATCGTGGCACAGACGGCTTCACCGTCCCTGTGGCGATGAAAGTTTTTTCTCCAGAGCGTTTTGCCGACAGCCGTGCGTACGACGAAGCCATGCTGCGGATTGCCAGTATCGCCGCTCGCGTTGCCCTGATCCAGCACGACAACTTGCTCGACGTCCAAAACTTTTTTGAGCGACATCGCATTCGAGTAATGCTGATGGAGTGGATCGACGGGTATGACTTGCGTCAATTGACGTCGCCACGCTGCTTGGAACTATTGCATGGCCGTGTCAGCAGCCGTCGCTGGCGGTACATCAATGAAGTTATCCTGACCGATGGTCCCGAGCAATCTCGCTTCAAGGCCGGTGTTGCAGTGGCGATTGTTCGCGAGTGTTTAGCGGCGCTTGCTGCACTTCACCGAGAAGGGATCGTGCATGGTGACGTGAAGCCCGCCAACATCATGCTCAAGCGGTCTGGGCACGCGAAACTGATCGATATGGGTTCGGCGTTTGATTACAAGTCGCCGCCGCGAGACCGCGAGTGCACGCCGCTGTATGCTGCTCCCGAGATTCTTGAAAACCAACATTCGACGCCGCGTAGCGATTTAGCAAGCGTCGGATACGTGTTGATTGAGTTGCTCAGTGGGATGAATCCGTTTTCTGGCACCACTGGATATCGCGATTTGTTGCAAGCGAAACGTGAACTCCCGTCGCGTCTTCAAGAAGTGCTTCCCGAGGACGTGTATCGCAACGAATTGTTGATGAATTTCTTGAAGGGCCTAATTGCGCCCGACCCCAACAAGCGTTTTCCCAGCGCTGAAGCGGCTGAGCACGTGGACCAGGGGGCGGCGGCATTCCATCGACAACTCATTTTGAGCAATATGTCAACTGAGTACGACAACGATATTCGCGTGTGGCTCGAAGAGCTTCGTCGACTCGAATCCGAGTAACAGGAATTTCTGAGTACCACATTGATGTTCGAAGAGCATTTGCGAGTCGCTGTTGCGGCTGCTCGGGCGGGCGCTGCGGAGTTGATGGCTTTTCGCGATTCTTGCGTCGTGCGAGAAAAAGCCCCAAAAGACCTGGTAACAGACGCTGATTTGGCATCGCAGTTTGCTATTCGCAAGATACTCGTCGATGCCTTTCCCAGCGATGCCTTTGTCGGTGAAGAGCATGGCGAAAACGAGCCGCCGCCGTCAGTTCGCCGGGGCGATCCGCTGGCTCCGTCTTGCTGGGTGGTCGATCCGCTGGACGGCACCGTCAATTACGTTCATCGCCTGCAAAGTTTCGCAGTGTCGATTGGCTACTACCGAGCGGGAAAAATGGTTCTGGGCGTGGTATACGACCCTGTGTGCGATGAGCTGTTTCGTGCCGTGGATGGCTTTGGGGCTTTCGTCAATGACCGCCGGATGCGTTCGAGCGAGTGCAGTGAAGTGGAAAACGCCCTGATTGCCTGCAGTTTCCCCGCAGGGATTCAGGCGGGCTCGCCGGACCTCACTCGATTCGCCCGAGTCGTTGAGAAAAGCCGCTCTGTACGACGCCTGGGGTCGTGTGCGCTCAACATGTGTTATGTCGCTGATGGGCGGCTTGACGCCTACTGGGCGACGAGTGTTTCGCCTTGGGATTCGGCTGCGGGAACGGTGATTGCTAGGGAAGCGGGAACGATGTTAACCGCTTATGACGGCAGCGAACTGGACGACTGGCGGCCCAAATTTTGCGTAAGCGCAACGCCGCAATTGCATCGATCAATGCTAGCATTGCTTGGGTCGTAGCCAGTGGCGAAACATCGCCGTCTCCGTGGGAGGCCCGCGCAGGCTGGGCTGTTTGAGTGCTTTTTTTCCCTACTTTCAACTGCTAAAGAGTTGAATCTAGCGAAAAACCTAAAAAGAAATTTCGCGAAACGTTCAATACCAGTTGACGTCCGGCGTTCGCCACCGTAAATTCTCGCCTCCCACGCGGGAAAAACTCGCTGAGGTAGTTAGGGTGCGACAGCTCGCTAAATCATTAGCAAGCAAGAATGCCACTCAACCTACTCTAGCGGTCGAGGCACTCTGCCTCGTCCTAAAGCGTGTCGATCGACATGCTTTTGGCAACTGTTTATTACACCTGTTTGACGGACTGAATCATCGTGTCTGCTGGCGCAAGCGAAGTCATTCGAATTCGTATGGAAGCATACGACCACTCGGTGCTTGACCAAAGCGCTCAGGAGATCGTTGATACAGTCAAGCGAACTCACAGTGAGGTGCATGGTCCGATTCCATTGCCGACTCGAATTGAGCGGTACACGGTTCTGTCGGGTCCATGCATTGACAAGAAGGCTCGTCAGCAGTACGAGATTCGTACCCACAAGCGTTTGATCGACATTGTGCAGGCGACTGCCAAGACGATTGAGGCGTTGAATAAGTTAAGCCTGCCCGCTGGTGTTGACATCAAGATCAAGGCTTCGGCTCGCTAGTGTTTCTCGGGAGTCGTTGTGGCTCTCTGGGTGATTTTTTGTTTCGGTATTACATTTGGCTTCCCCATGCATGAATGGAAGTTGGCTCGATAACTTCGATCGCGGTTGTGATTGAAAGTTCGGGTCGGCAGTCCCTTTGAGCCCAACTCGTTTTGACGGACGTTCTGCCTAAGCAGCAGGGCGGTGTAAATTATGTCTCCATCAATTCTCGGCCGCAAAGTCGGGATGACCCAAGTGTTCCTCGAAGACGGCACGGCTGTGCCCGTGACTGTCGTTGAGGCTGGGCCATGTCAAGTTTTGCAGGTTCGTAGTCTCGGCCGCGATGGTTACGAGGCAGTGCAACTGGGTTTCAAGGACAAGCCGCGTCGCTTGGCAATGCGAAGTGAGCGCGGCCACGTCGCAAAGATTGAAAGCAAGCGATCAAAAAAGAGACAGGCTGGCGGCGTGGAATTGTTGGCCAAGGCGGATTGTGAGCCGAAGCGGTTCATCCGCGAATTTCGCGGCCAGTCGGAACTCTCTGTTGGCGCGACCGTGACTGTTGAGACGTTTGCTGACGTCAAGAAGGTTGATGTTACAGGCATTAGTAAAGGTCGCGGTTTTTCAGGGGTGATGAAGCGGCATAATTTTGCTGGTCAGCGCGCAACTCACGGCGTGAAGAAGGTTCACCGGCATCCTGGTGGTACTGGCTGCAGTTCGGACCCGAGCCGCGTGTTCGCTGGAACGCGAATGGCTGGCCAGTACGGCAACGCGCAGCGAACGTCTCGCAATCTTGAATTGGTGCGAATCGATACCGAAAACAATTTGTTGCTTATCCGTGGCGCGATTCCCGGTCCGAATGGCGGCTACATCACGATTCGTCAAACCAATAAGGTTGGGTAATCAGCAATGGCTACATTGACAGTATATAACATGGCCGGCGCAGAAGTCGGCAAATACGAAATCGACACCACGCAGATTGCAGATCGCGTAACGAAACAGGTGATGCACGACGCAGTCGTGATGTACCAGGCCAATCTGCGTCAAGGATCTCACAACACGCGAACTCGTGGTGAGGTTAGCGGCAGTACAAAGAAAATGTATCGCCAAAAGGGGACTGGCAATGCTCGGGCTGGTAGCAAGCGAAGTCCAATTCGTCGTGGCGGAGGTGTTGCGAAAACAGTTAAGCCTCGTGATTACAGCTATCGCATGACAAAGAAGGCGATCAAGTTGGCAACTCGCATGGCAATCCGTTCCAAGATTGATGACGGCGAAGTGGTGGTGATTGATTCGCTCAAGTTCGATGGGCCCAAGACAAAGGCGATGGCAGCAGTGCTGAAGGCTTTGGGGCTTGAAGGGACGACGACACTCGTTGCCACCGATGGTCTGGACCAATCGACGTACAAGAGCGGGCGAAACATCGAGGGTGTTTCCGTCCAACCGGTGAGTGACTTGAATGCCTTGTCGGTGCTCAAGCCGAAGCGAATGCTGGTAACGCGTAATGCGTTGGACAAAATCAAAGATGGTACATTCGCTACCGGTGTCGCGTAGTTACGTATTTGCATTGGCAATTTAGTTAGACAGTGGGCGGTTGCCCAAACTCTGAGATCAAACAATGGCCCATATCCTACCACCAACCCAGCCCGAGCGAACAGTCGCACTTGAGCCGCATCAAGTGTTGCTGCGTCCGCTGGTTACTGAAAAAGGGGTTCACCGCGCGACCCGTAATAATCAGTATGCGTTCGAGATCCATCGTGACGCCACCAAGATTGATGTCAAACGGGCGGTCGAAGAATTGTTTGACGTGAAGGTAGAAAAGGTTCGCACACAGACGCGTAAAGGAAAGAGTCGTCGCTACCGATTCCGTATCGGGCGCACGAGCGATTGGAAGAAGGCGATCGTCAAGCTTGACGGTGATCACCGCATCGACTTCTTCTAGGCCACGATCATCGCGTTTTGACGCGACTTAACAAATACAAGCAACTAGCTATCTGAAAACGAAACAATGGGTATACGAGTCTACAAGCCGACAAGCGCTGGACGCCGAAATGCGTCAGTAAGTGATTTTGCCGACCTGACGCCTAGCTACACTCCAGAGCGCGCGTTGTTGCGTCCGAATCGTAAGACTGGCGGACGCAATAACCAAGGCAAAATCACCGCACGCCATCGCGGCGGCGGCCACAAACAGATGTACCGAGTGATTGATTTCAAGCGGTCCAAGGACGGCGTGCCGGCAAAGGTTCAGTCGGTTCAGTACGATCCGAATCGCTCAGCGCGAATTGCGCTTTTGAGTTACGCTGATGGTACGAAGCTGTACGTGATCGCTGCTGCGGGTATCAAGGCTGGTGATGTACTTGAAAATGGTGCAAGCGCTTCGCCAACGTTGGGCAATTGTTTGCCGCTTCGAAATATTCCGTTGGGCACGGCCATTTGTTGTATTGAAATGCGACCAGGTGCAGGAGCGGAATTGTGTCGGTCCGCTGGCTCGCAGGCAACCTTGATGGCTCGCGAGGCGAGTTGGGCACAGTTGGCACTTCCCAGCGGTGAAATTCGCCGTATCCCCAGTGATTGTCGGGCCACGATTGGTCAAGTGGGAAACACAGATCACAACAAGGTCGTGATCGGCAAGGCAGGTCGTAGTCGTTGGTTGGGTCGCCGGCCGCATGTTCGTGGTACTGCGATGAATCCGATCGATCACCCGCACGGTGGTGGTGAAGGTCGAACCAAGGGTGGTCGTCACCCGGTGAGTCCACAGGGCAAGAGTGCCAAGGGTGGTTCGACCCGCAAGCGTCGTAAGCCAAGTAATAGTGCGATCGTTCGTCGCCGCAAGAGTCGTCGTTACGGTCAGTTGAAGTTGAAATAGTCAAGCAGCGCGATTCGTTTTGTATCCCAATGGGCTGTAGCCAGAAAACCTTTCACCTCGATAATTTTAGATGAGCCGAAGCAGCAAGAAAGGACCGCACGTCGACCCGAAGTTGTACTTTAAGGTACAGCGTCAGGCGGAGATGGGTGGTAGCGAACCAATCAAGACTTGGTCGCGTGCATGCACCATCGTTCCAGAGTTCGTCAATGTGACGTTCATGGTTCATGATGGACGAAAGCACGTGAAGGTGTTGGTCACTGAAGATATGGTCGGTCATAAGCTCGGTGAGTTCGCTCCTACGCGAACGTTCAAGGGTCATGGCGGTAAAGGTGGCAAGAAGTAATCATGTCGAAGTTTTTTGCACATCATAAAGGCGCGCGTATCAGCGCCCAAAAGATTCGTTTGGTCGCAGACTTGGTGCGTGGCATGTACGCAGACGAAGCGCTGGATACATTAAAGTTCCAGCCCCAGCGTGGGGCTCGCATGATTGAGCAAGTGATCAAAAGTGCCGTTGGCAATGCTCAAGATCCGGATCAGAACCAGGGTCGTAGCCATCGTGTGGAAGAGTTGGTGGTTACGGAAATTCGGATTGATGGTGGCCCGATGTTCAAGCGAATCCAACCGCGAGCACGTGGAATGGCGTTTATGATTAAAAAGCGAACGAGCCACATTCACGTTGGCTTGACATCGATTGACGAGATTTAAGGTTGTTGCTTGGACGTTAGTCCCGGCGTTTCGATTTAGACACGAATTCAACGAATACACAAGTTAAATGAGTCCTTCCTAATGGGCCAAAAAGTCAATCCAATCGCATTTCGACTAGGTGTTACCCGTGGTTGGGCAAGCCGGTGGTATGCGTCCAAACAGGATTTTGCGGAGTTGCTAGTTGAAGATCGCAAGGTCCGAAACTTTATCAAGAACCACCCAAAAAAGACACAGTATCGCAACGCGGGAATCGATCGGATCGAGATTGAGCGTACGCGTGATGAAGTTCGAGTGATGATGTATGTTGCTCGGCCAGGTTTGGTAATTGGTAAAAAGGGGCAAGAGATTGAGATTCTGCAGGCTGAGTTGCAGAATTTGATTGGTCGTCGAGTCAACTTAAAAGTTGAAGAGGTCGGTCGTCCAGAGTTGCAAGCGCAGCTTGTGGCTGAGGATATCGCTCAGCAATTGGCGAAGCGATCGAGTTTCCGGCGGACAATGAAACGCTCATTAGAGCAGACAATGGACGCGGGCGCGAAGGGAATCAAGATCCAGATGGCAGGTCGTCTCGGAGGTGCTGAGATGGCTCGCCGCGAGAAGCAGAGTGCGGGCTCAGTTCCGCTGAGCACGTTCCAAGCGAAGATTGATTACGGCTGCACTGAAGCGATGACGCCACAGGGGCACATCGGGATTCAGGTGTGGATTAACCAAGGTACTTACGGAGACGACACCGATGGCGCTGATGCCCAAGCGGGTCAAGCATCGAAAAAGCCAAAGAGGTCGTATAAAAGGTAATGCGACTCGCGGCAATAGGGTCGTTTTCGGCGACTTTGGTCTGCAATCCCTCGACGCGGGTTGGATCAAGGCGACGACGATCGAAGCCGGTCGAATCGCTGCCCAACAATACGTCCGAGGCGAAGGAAAGCTTTACATTCGAATTTTCCCTGACAAGAGCGTAACCAGCACACCGCTGGAAACGCGAATGGGTAAGGGAAAAGGAGAACCCGATTTTTGGGCGGCTGTTGTCCGTCCAGGAACGATTTTGTATGAACTCGGTGGCGTGACGGAGCAGCAAGCAAAGGTATGCTTCGCGCGTTTAGCGAGCAAGATGCCGGTAAAGGTTCGATTTGTCGAACGCCGCCCGGCATAAGTATTTGACCAGGCAAAAAAGTCTGAGTCTAGATTTTGGGCCGACGAGCACTTAGGTTCGTCGACCACTACCGACATAATTAGAACACATAGCCGCACGTCGGCCCCCATTAAGATGACCAAGTCCAGTGAACTCCGCGAAATGAGCGACGAGCAACTCGAAGCGACAGTCAATGAAGCAGCACATAAGTTGTTTCATCTGCGTTTCCAGTCGCAATCGGAGCGTCTCAATACGCCGAGCGAAATTCGGAAGAATCGAAGGCTGATCGCTCGCATCAAGACGATCCAAACCGAGCGTCAGTTGGCGCAAAGTAACAAGTAACACCCATCCAACTCCGCACCAGCGAACATGCCAAAACGGATCGTTTCAGGAATCGTAACCAGCGACAAGATGAGCAAGACTCGTCGTGTCGAAATTAACCGACTGGTTTTGCATACGAAATATAAGAAGTACGTGCGTAAGCGCACCGTGTGTTATGCGCACGATGAGAACAATGAGTCGGCAGTGGGCGATTTGATTGAGATTATTGAGTCCGAGCCACTCAGTAAGTTGAAGCGTTGGCGTATGGTTCGAGTGTTACAGAAGAGTACCGAAGTGGATGTTGCCGCACTGCGCGCAGCTCGCAAAGGAGCGAGTTCCGCAGAGGCGGAGACGATTGAGGCAGCACACGCTGGCGAGTAAGTACTCAGCAATTGGCTTGTCGGTGCTTCACCGATCCAGCAGAAGTATAAAGACCACGTTTTAGATTTAAGAATAAACCCAGTTAGCTTGTTCCAAACATGATCCAACAAGAATCCCGGCTCGATGTTGCAGATAACACCGGTGCACGTCAAGTGATGTGTATTAAGGTGCTCGGCGGCAGCCGCAAACGTTTTGCTGGTGTTGGTGACATTATCGTTTGTAGCGTTAAGAGCGTCATCCCCGGCAGCGACGTGAAGAAGAAGGCCGTTGTCCGTGCGGTTATAGTTCGTACGAAACAGCCGACTCGGCGTAGCGATGGCAGCTACATTCGATTTGACAGCAACGCGGTTGTGTTGATTGACAAAGATAAGTCGCCGCGCGGAACGCGAATTTTCGGCGCTGTGGCACGTGAGCTTCGCGATGCAAACTTTATGAAGATTGTCAGTTTGGCGAACGAAGTTGTTTAGAGAGTGTGGTTAAGCCTCAGGCTCCAGACAGTTGATTTTTGATTTTTAAGCATCGATAGCTCGGTCCGTGAGACCTAAAGACTAGAAACCTAAAGCTTAGCTCAGCCATGTATTTCCGAATTGATGACGAAGTCGAAGTGACGGCCGGAGCCGATAAGGGCCACCGGGGAAAGATCATTAAGATCGACCGCAAAAGCAACAAAGTAATCGTAGAAGGTGCTGCTCGCGTGTGGAAGCACGTGCGCAAGAGCCAGAAAAACCCGCAAGGCGGGCGTTTGAATAAAGAGATGCCGATTTCAGCGAGCAACGTCATGTTGGTCGATCCAGGAACCGGTAAACCAACCCGAATCGGCGTGCGATTTCTGGCTGATGGCAGCAAAGAGCGTTTCGCCAAGAAGAGCGGTCAGAGTTTGGGCAAGATTGCCCCGGCACGAGCCCAACATGCGAGTAAGTAAGATGTCCAGCAATAAACCTCGACTGCAAGGTCACTACGAAGAGACGATCCGCAAGGCGCTCATTGACGCATACGGCTATAAGAATCCGATGCAGATTCCGCGTTTGCAAAAGATCACGTTGAACATGGGCGTAGGAAGTGCCATTGGCGATAAGAAAATCCTCGACTTAGCTCGTGATTGCATGACCGACATCACCGGTCAGCGTCCAGTGATCACGTTGGCAAGAAAGTCCGTTGCTGGCTTTAAGTTGCGTGAAGGGATGCCGATCGGATGTATGGTAACGTTGCGTCGTCAGCGAATGTACGAGTTTTTGGACCGGCTGGTATCGATCGTTTTGCCTCGAGTTCGCGACTTTCGCGGAATCAACCGTAACGCATTCGACGGCCGTGGAAACTACACGCTCGGTTTGACTGAGTCGCTGGTGTTCCCGGAGTTGAATCCTGACAAGTACACTCGCCCGCAAGGCATGAACATTTCGTTCGTGACTACGGCGATTAACAATGATGAAGCCCGTACGTTGCTTGAACACTTTGGCATGCCGTTTAAGGCAGATAAGAAAAAGAGTGACGCTGCGTAGGCGTTTGGATGTGACGATCGATTTGGTCGTCTGATTATTGACCCTCAGTGACTTCGTTTAGTTGCTGGGGTGATTGAAACCGTGTAACCCAGTGCGAACCATTAACGCAACCCCAAGAGTGCCCCGTGGCAAGTAAAGCAAAAATCGCCAAGGCCGAACGCAAACCGAAATTTAGTACGCGCCGCGAGAACCGCTGTAATTTTTGCGGTCGACCGCGTGCCGTTTACCGCAAGTTTGGCATTTGCCGAATTTGTTTCCGACTAAACGCGAACATCGGGTTGATTCCCGGAGTTCGCAAGAGCAGCTGGTGATTTGAAAGTTACGGGAGCCCCCAAGCTATGATGACCGACCCAATCGCCGACATGCTGACTCGAATCCGCAACGCGGTTCGCGTGGAACGGCCTTTTGTTGATATCCCCAGTAGCCGCGTTAAACGTGGTATTGCTGACGTGCTGAAGCGTGAAGGCTTTATCTGGGACTGGAAAGACCAAGAAGCGGAACCCGTCGCGCAACTTCGTTTGGAGCTCAAATATGGGCCCAATGGAGAACGTGTAATTCAAACGATTAAACGACTCAGCAAGCCAGGTCGACGGCTTTACAGTCACAGTAAGGAACTCAAGCCAGTGCTGGGTGGCATGGGCATTCGTATCATCAGCAGTAGCCGTGGTGTTATTAGTGATCGCGAAGCGCGTCGCGATAACATCGGTGGTGAAGTCCTTTGTGAAGTGTCCTAATACACAACCGCATCCGGCAAAGCAGATAGTGTTATGAGTCGTATTGGAAAGAAACCTGTTTCGATCCCTGGTGGAGTTAAAGTCTCCGTCAATGATCGTTTGATTGAGATCGAAGGGCCGAAGGGCAAGCTTGCGTTTGAGCACCGCCCGGAGGTTAAAGTTGCTGTTGATAGCGATGCAAATGAAGTTGCCGTAACTCGCGACGATGACGAGCGTACATCGCGTGCCTTTCACGGATTGACTCGGGCGATTATCGCCAACATGTTCGTTGGAGTAACCAACGGCTACGAGAAGAAGTTGGAGATTGTTGGCGTGGGTTACCTCGCTGCGATTCAAGGCGACACGTTGCAGTTGCGAGTTGGTTACGCAAATGAATTACACCGTAAGATCCCCAGTGATTTGAAAGTAACGTGTCCAGATCAGACGCACGTTGTGATCCAGGGTTGCGACAAGCAGAAGGTCGGTCAGTTTGCTGCCGAGATTCGTTCACTGCGTAAGCCTGAGCCTTACAAGGGCAAGGGCGTTCGTTATCAAGGCGAACAAGTTAAAATTAAGCCTGGCAAGAGTGCGACCAAGTAGACGAACTATGGATAAGAATAAGAAACTTGACAAGAAACGCGTCCGCCGCCGTCATCACGTTCGCAATCGATTGCGTGGTACAGCGGACCAGCCAAGACTGTGTGTGCATAGGTCGCTGGCTCATTTCTCGTGTCAATTGATTGACGACTTGAGCGGTAAGACACTTGTCAGTGCCAGCACGAAAGACTCATCCGTTCGTGGTGACGTCAAGTATGGCGGTAACGCTGATGCTGCGGCGCAGATTGGAAAGATTGTTGCGGAAAAAGCGACTGCGGCGGGGTTTTCGCGAGTCAAGCTCGATCGAGGTCACAACAAGTACCACGGCCGCGTGAAAGCGTTCGCTGATGCGGCCCGTGAGGCAGGATTGCAGTTTTAGTTTAACTGGCGATTGGCGTCGCATCCGTTGAGAGTCGCCGACCTGCATGAACACTAACATCAACGTAATTTAGAGATAAGACAATGAGTACGGGACAACGCGGAAAGCGTAACAACAAGCAGGAAGAAAATCCGCTCGAAGGCGGGCTGCTTGACCGAACCGTGAAAATCAAGCGTTGTGCTGCTGTTGTGAAAGGCGGTCGTCGCTTTAGCTTTGCAGCGATGGTCGTTGTTGGCGACGGCAAAGGCCGCGTCGGCTGGGGCTACGGCAAGGCCAACGAAGTTCCGCCCAGTGTCGCTAAGGCACAGAAACAGGCCAGTCGCAGCATGATTGACGTTCCTGTAGTCAGCGGCACGATTCCTCACCAAGTTTGGGGCCATTTCGGCGCGGCGAAAGTGTTGATGATTCCCGCTGGAGCTGGTACTGGAATCATTGCCGGTCAGGCCGTACGAGCGGTTTGCGAGGCAACGGGTATTCACGACATTTTGACGAAGTCCTACGGAACCAATAACCCGGTCACTCTCGTGAAGGCGACGATTGATGCCTTGTCGAAGTTGCGGACACGTGAGCAAGTCGCCGCGTTGCGTGGATTCGAGGTCGAAGAATTGAACGCTTATTAGAAGCATGTGTGGTCACTGCTACTTAGTCCGCCAGAAATTGAAGCTCACTACGAGTTTCACCCCATTCAAATTTTTGTATCCCAACGGTTTTTTAGATGAACCTCAACGACGTCCATCGTGGCATTACTAAGCATCGCAAGCGAAAACGCATCGGTCGCGGCGTAGGTAGCGGCACGGGCAAGACCGCCGGTCGTGGTCACAAGGGTGCCCAAAGTCGAAGCGGTGCGAGCGTAAAGCCTAGCTTCCAGGGCGGACAGATACCGTTGTTCCGCCGGGTGCCTAAACGCGGTTTCAATAACAAATTTGCACTGAGCGTGTTCGCGGTCAATATTGGCAAGATTAACGAAGCCTTCAACGAGGGTGACGAGGTGACGCTGGAGTCGCTTGCGGCGAAAGATCTTGCTAAGGGTGTATTTGATGTTGTCAAGATTCTTGGCGATGGCGAATTGACGAAGAAGTTGACCATTAGCGCGCATCGGTTCAGTAAGACTGCCGAAGAGAAGATCAACGCAGCTGGTGGGACGATCAACAAGCTAGCCCCACGCCGGACTCCCGACGAGCGCGTTGCTGACCTCAACCGTGATGCGAAGAAATAGCCGATTCGGCGTTTCTCGTTCCTGTTTGGCTCTGGACAATCGTGTTCGATGTTGACGTAGGTTAGCCCGCCGCAGCCGTAGGTATTCGAAGAGTGAGCTGACCCTTCGGAGTCGAATCGTATTTCATTAGTTTTCTGGTCTCGCTGGAGAGGGTTAGGCCCCTTTTCGGAGAGACTATAGTAGTTGTCGATGACGATAGGTCCAGGGTAGATGTGGCGTCGTGTCTGAGATCTACCTACTTCAGGTGTCTGGAAAAAGTTGCCAGTCAACTTTCGGCATACTGAGATCAACACTGGTGTCGTTTGGACCAGGGCGGCCAAATCAGAGAAATCATTCCACTCTCGCGGCGAAACCGGTCAGTTGATAAACTGACGAGGACTTCCCTTAAAAAATTGCGAGTTGATTCGCTTATACTCTCTGCCGATTTACGCCGGCGGACCCTAAGGACTTCGTGAAGGCCATGTTTGAAAAGCTTCGTATCATTTTTTCAATCCCGGAACTTCGCAAAAAAGTTCTGTTGACGATTGGTTTGCTTGCGGTTTATCGAATCGGATTCCACATTCCGCTGCCGATGATTGCGACGAATCTTGACGAGCCTGGTGGTGGGGCGGCCGACTTTTTTGAGAAAGTTAGTTTGTTCGCCGCAAGTGACCTTCGCCAAGCAACTATCTTTGGTTTGGGCATTATGCCGTACATCTCGGCATCGATCATTTTTCAATTGCTTGGTAGCGTCTATAAGCCGCTGGAAGAGTTGAAAAAGGAAGGCGAGGCCGGACGCAAGAAGCTCAATGAATATACTCGTTACTTAACAGTCGCAATCTGTATCGTGCAAAGCTACATGTACCTTCGGTTCATGTTGATGACAGGAGGCACAACGGGATACGGAAATATCAATCCGAACTTTCTCAATGCCGAGGGCACGGGTCTGTTTGTCGGATGGCAGATCGTCGCCGTAGCGGTAATGACCGCTGGAACAGTGTTCTTGATGTGGCTGGGCGAACAGATTGACGAGTATGGGATTGGAAACGGGATCAGTTTACTGATCATGGCAGGTATTCTTGCGCAAATGCCTATGGCGCTTTATGAGCTGGTACGCAACATGAAACCGGAGTTGGTCGGTCTAAGCCGTGGCCAAGTGGGTGTGGAGACGTTGATATTGTTGGTGCTGCTGTTTGTCGGTGTCGTATTCGGTGTCGTGTTTATAACACTTGGACAGCGCAAGATTCCCACTCAGTCGGCAAAGCACACGCGTGGGCGACGTGTTTACGGGGGAACTCGCCAGCACTTGCCATTGCGAATCAATCAAGCCGGGGTGATGCCTATTATTTTCGCTAGTAGCTTGCTTATGATCCCTGGCGTCATGTTCGGTTTCATGGCGGGTCAGTTCGAGACGGGTGGATTCTTGTTCAAGGCATTCCATATGGCGAGTTCGACATTGAATTCGCAGACTTCCTACTTCTTCAACCTTTTTTATGTCGCGCTGATTTTCTTCTTCTGTTATTTCTGGACTGCCATCACCTTCAATCCAAAAGAAATGTCGGACAATTTGAAGGACAGCGGAACGTTCATCCCTGGCTATCGTCCTGGTAAACGTACGACGGATTACTTGGAGAAGGTCATGGTACGAATCACGTATGTTGGTGCCGCGTTTTTGGCGATCGTGGCGATCGTACCGACTATCGTTTACGGATCGCTTGGCGTTCCCTACTCGATTGCCGGATTCTATGGAGGAACTGGGCTCCTTATTGCGGTCAGCGTGGCGTTTGACTTGGTTCAAAAAATCGACAGTCACCTCGTGATGCGGAATTACCGGGGGCTACTTGAAGGTGCTGGTGGTGGAGTAACTCCAGTCGTGTAGAGAGATTGAGATTTGTGTTGCTGTTGTCGGGAAAGGGTGTCTGATGCGGATTGTGTTCATCGGACCACCTGGAGCTGGTAAAGGCACACAATGTAAGCGTTTGACCGATTGGCTTCGCATTCCTCACCTGTCCACGGGTGAAATGCTCCGCGGAACTCGTAGTGATTCAGCCTTAGGTCGACTGGTATCAAGCTACATAGATGCGGGACGATTGGCGCCAGACTACCTGGTGATGCGAATCCTCATCAAGCGGTTGAGTGAGCCGGATTGTGCATCGGGGGCACTGTTTGACGGTTTCCCGAGAACCATCAACCAAGCCCAGATGCTCGATGAGCTACTTGCCGAAAATCGCAAGCAGTTGGACTTGGTTCTCGACTTACGTGTTGAGCAGGATGAGTTGGTCAAGCGTTTGTTAAAGCGGGCCGCGATCGAGCATCGCGAGGACGATACGGCCGAGACGATCGCTGCGAGGCTACGGGTTTTCTATACCCAAACAGCACCTCTATTGGATTATTACCAAGGGCATGGAATCGTTCATCTCATTGATGGGATGGTCTCTCCGGACGAAGTGTTCATGCAAATTCGTCAAGTCGTGCAGGCGGCCGACGGTTTCTCAGGTTGACATGGGTGATTCGCTGATCGTTGTCCAATTCGGGCCGCGTAGCGTTTGGTAGCTACTCGCCGTACAATGTAGTTGTGCGTTGGACAAAGGTTTTCACGCACATAGTCAGTGGGTACATCCAGGATTTGCCGTGAAATTCTCTCGCCATCTCAAGAGTGGTTTCTTTTTTTTTGCTAGTTGGTGGATCATCGGTGGGATCGCGGATCGTGCGGAAGCTCAAGGCTTTTTGAGATCCTCGACACCCTCCCAGTCAGGACGGTTTATTGAGCCGCCTCGGGCGATCGCTCAGCAACTTCGGGACAGCGAGCGTTCGATTGACGAAGGTCGTTATAGCGATGCGGTGCTTCGTCTTGGCGAGATGCTGCAGCGTGATGGAGGTAATGCTGAGGAGGACGAGGGAGGCGAACAAGATTATTTCTTGGATCTGGATGCATCGGGAGAGCCACAGCGACTTGTAAAGGAAAGCTTACTCCGGCGGGCTCGGCGGTTAATTGGTAAGCTGCCGCCACAGGGTTTGGAAACCTACGAGTTGCGTTACGGCGCGCTTGCCAGAAAGATGCTTAACGATGCCGCAGAGGGGCGAGATTGGAACGCGGTGGAGACCGTACGACGAAAGTACTTTCATACCCAGGGCGGTTATGAAGCCTCGATGTTATTGGCTCAGCGCGAGTGGTTTGGTGGGCGACCGTTGGCGACATATCTCTTGCTCGAAGAACTCGTCCAATGTGATCCGGCCCGAGCTTATCTCGGCTCTTCGCTTGACGTTTTGTTTGCTGCTGCGGCGAGACTATCAGACCGCGATGTGTCGGAATTCGATATCGAGCCCGGTGATTCGATCGTTCTGGCGGGAAAGAAAGTAGACGTTCCGTCCGCTGACGAAATCAACAATTGGCTTGACACAAAATTTCGGGTCAACTCGGTCGATTTCGCACCTACCGATTCGGATTACCGACTATTTGGAGGCGAAGTGAATCGAAACGGCGGCGACTTGGGCGAGATGCCGTTGGCGAATCCGCGATGGCGAGTTGAAACGACGGCCAGTCCGCGTCAGGAAAAGTCACTCAAACAACGCACTGACGAGATGTCGACTCGCGGCGACTTACCGCCTCCGAGTACGGTTCCACTGAAGGTGGGTGACCAACTGTTGATGCGGACGACGGAACGCCTTGTCGGAGTCGACTACCGCACAGGCAAGCGAGTTTGGCAATACCCCTGGCAATCAACCTATGAAGGTTTTGACGATGACGAAGCATCGTTCGACATGCTGCCGGGCGAGGAGTCGGGCGTCGATTTGCTTAGCCAACGGGTGTGGAATGACTTGCCGTTCGGGCAAATGAGTAGTGATGGAGAGCGAGTGTTTGTGCTCGACGATTTAGGGAAAGTCGAGCCAATGACGTTTAATCCTATCATCGGCATGCAAGGAAGTCGCCCCGCTGATCGTGGACGCAATACATTGGTCGCTTTGGACTTAAAAACGGAAGGCAAGCTGTTGTGGCAAGTCGGAGCTGGCGAAGAACAGGCGACAAGTCTAACCGATGCGTTTTTTCTTGGACCACCCTTACCGTTGGATGGTCGCCTTTACGTGATGATCGAAGTCGCTGGCGACATCTGCTTGTCTTGTCTGGAGCCTCGCACGGGCGAGGAATTATGGCGACAGCAGTTAGTTGCCATCGAGACCGGCGGCATCGACTTGGACCCGATTCGTCGGGTCGCAGGCGCTATGCCGACGTTTCATCGCGGCGTTTTGCTCTGTCCGACCGGCGCTGGAGCGGTTGTCGCAGTGGATTTAGTCGACCGGATGTTGCGTTGGGGCAGAAGTTACGATCGCAACACAGAGTTGACGCACAGCTTGATGAACGGCAACGGATTGGATCAAAACCAATTGATGCAGCGGTGGTTTGATGGGGCTGCCATCATCGTTGACGATACCGTTGTCATTACACCGATTGAGTCGGATCGGTTATTTGTATTGGATTTGTTTTCTGGCGACGAACGTTTTGCTGAGAAACCACGTGTTCGGATGCGTTATGTCGCTGGCATCCGAGACAACCGCATTTTGGTCGCTGGTTCCGACCATGTTCGAGCGCTGGATTTGCAGTCCGGTAACACCCTTTGGACGACGCCGGCGGATTGGTTGTCGGCTGGTCAGCAGGTGAGTGGCATCGGGTTGTTTGGCACCGATGACTATTTAGTTCCTACGACATCAAATCAACTGATAAGAATTTCATTGGCCGATGGTTCCGTCCTTGAGCGACGAACGACCGCTTACCCGCTGGGGAATTTGGTTGCATCTGGTGGTGAAATTATTTCGCAGAGTTCGACGATGCTGTCGGTCGCTTTCGGGGAGAAATCGCTTGCTCCAGTTGTCGATGAAATGCTTGCCGAAGATCCCAACGATTTTGAGGCATTGGTTCGAAAGGCCGATTTGTTGATCCAGAATGGATCGCGTGAGGAAGCGCTGGAGTATCTTGCACGTGCTCGAGCCATCGATCCAGACAGTGATGATGTTTATCTGTTATCCGTTTCCGCAATGTTGGGTTCGCTCCGTGAATCTCCGCAACTGGATGGACCATTGGTCGAGCTGCTTGAAAAGTTGATCGATCGTCCTTCTCAAAGAATCGAGTTGCTTGCCCTGCGTGTCCAGGCTGGCATGACGGCCGGGGAACCGGTTGGGACAGCAAGAATGCTTGTTGAGATGTCCCAGCTACTTCGGCGAGAAAATTTTGTCGAAGGTAGCGACTTCGGTGCAATTAACGATCCGGCTCGACAATGCACGGTCGACTGTTGGATCGAAGCCCGCATGCATGCGGTTTACGCTATCGCCAACGAATCCCAACGCGTACAGATTGACGCGTTGGTCGCCGAGACGGTTGCTCCGCTGGTACAATCATCCAGCAACGTGCTACAACGAATTATGCGACACTTTGGCATTGCTCAAAGCATCAGTGATCTCCGAGCCGTTTACGGTCGGCGAATGATTTCCGAGTCATCACTGCTCAAGGCAGAGCGGTCCGCGCTCGGCAATTTGCCATGGAACGAGACAACACTTCAATCGTTGTCCAACGATCAATTGCGCATACTGGTGGAGGCATCGCTTGATGGTGCGATGACAGAAAACGCTGGTGCAGCTCTAGCAGCGATTGACTTTGAAAAGCTTATCGAAACCGCTCCGGAACAAGCGGCCCAGTGGACCCAAATGTTACCCACGATTTCCTCGGTCGATAAGTACGATTGGCCGAAAACAGCATCGTTGACGTGGGATTCGCCTCAGTCCGCCGCCAGGATGATGTCATCGTTCGGTCAACGCGCTGGACAGACCACCGTTACCGGTGGGCCAACCCTTGAAGGTTGGAATTTGGTCAGTGAATTCCAAAATCCTGTCGCATTCCGCGACCCCACCGGACAACTGCGAGGCATTCCGGTGGACGGATTGAATCGTCGTGACGAAGGGGACAAAGACGCAGTTATCAATGCTGGTGTATCTGTCGTTGTGACGCCAAGTGAGTTGATCTGTATCGATATGTACGAACTGCTCAAGGGATCAGGCGAATCAATCCTTTGGCGACGTGATTGGGGCGGTGACGGTGGCGGTAGCGCGTTGCGACGTAGCGAAACGACACTGTTTGATGATCAAGTCTATCGTTACAAAATGAATTCACCGGTTGCACAATCGATGATTGCCGAATTTCGCGTGGGACCCATCTTGGGTGATCGTGTGATGATGCTCAAAGGCGGTGAATTGGTTGCCTTGGATCTATTTACCTCCGAACCACTGTGGCGAAACTCCGATGCACCTCGTAGTGGCGTTGTGTTGTCCGATGGTCGCGAAGTTTTAGTCGTTTCGTCCCAGTCCAAGGAGATCGTTGCGTTTGACGCTCTCGATGGAGCGAAACTTCGTACCACCGAGTGGGAGCACGGCAGCATTTGGACTGCCCAGAATCGTTATGTCTTAAGCTACACACCGGCTAACGATAAGCGACTTTCTACGGTTCGCTTGGTCGACGTGTTTGATGACAACAGAGTTGTCGAAGAATTGACAACCGCCATTTCTAGTCGCGGAGTCGATGGGATCGAAGCGTCGTTCGGTCGCGTGATCGACGGACGCTACATGGTGATGCTTGGCACAGACGGTAAGTTGACTTTATGGGATGTCCGTGAGGGACGCAGCATTGGTCAGTCCGAATTGCCCGCGATGGACCAACTGCAGGGCATGCACGCATTGACGTTAACTGGGCAGGTAATCGTATTGCCCCGGCTCAAGCCGGACGAAACCCCGATGTCGTTAGGACGCGATCGCGTTACGTCAGGGGGCCAGAACCATCAAACCATCCATAGTGTGCATGCAATTTCTTTGGAAGATGCGGGGATTCGCTGGAGCTTTGAAGGTGAAGACTCGTGGGGATGTACGCTCACTCAACCTGTGGCGACTCCCGCGTTAATTCTCAGTCGCAGTCTGTCGATACACAACACGACCGGCGCGAGAAAACGCACACTTGATGTGGTGGCGCTGGATGTTCGTGACGGTTCCGTGCTCAACGAACGTTTGGGAAAACAAGTTCATTCCCAAACGAACGAGATTGAGACTCGGCTAACTGTTCAACCAGCTTCGGAGCGGTTGCTCGTTCAAATCGGTGGTGAACTGCTGACTTACCTTTTCGGTGACGTGGAAACGGAAAACAAGGAAGCCGACGACGATGCCGAACCGGACGAACTGAACCAGTAGCCTAGGGTTTGGTTAAATCGGGCAACCAAGGCAGTGGGTCTTGAATCACAGGCCGCTTGCCGTCAGGCGGCTGGGCCGCATGAATCGCCTCGGTTAGTTGTTGCTTCAACTCAGCGATTGCTGATTGATACTGCGGATCATCGATTACGTTGACCAATTCTTCATCGTCGTTTTGGTGATCGTATAGCTCCCGACCCAGATTTCCACCGTCCCACTCGGTATAGCGATAACGCGGCATTCGCAAACTGTATCCCATCGACGCACCACCTTTACCTCGAGTGACTTGGCTCAGTGCGAAGCCGCGCCCTGGAAGTGAGGGGTTCTTTAGCATCGGAGTGAGATCTTGCCCCTGTACGGAGTCCAACAGCGGCACATCGCACAATTTAGCGAGCGTTGGGTACAAATCGACAAGTCCCACCGGCGACTGGCAAACCTTGCCGACGGCGATGCCTGGACCTGCAATGATCAGCGGTACGCGAGCAGCCTGCTCGAACAAACTCATCTTCTGCCACAGTTGGTGATCGCCCAAATGGTAGCCGTGATCGCTGGTGAAGACGATGACGGATCGGTCTGTGAGGCCATTATTCTCAACCGCGTCAAGAACGCGGCCGACTTGGGCGTCCATAAAGGTTGCACTGGCGTAGTACGCTTGGACAGCTTCGCGACGCAGCTGGTCAGTGAACTGCTTCTCGAACGATCGACGACTTTCGGTTGCTGCGCCAGGCAAGTCGCTTTGATCATCATCGCGGCTACGATCGATCGGCATCGAATCAATCGCATAGGATTCGAAATACTTCTTCGGCGCGACGTACGGAGTGTGTGGTCGATAAAAACCAACAGCAACAAACGATGGGCGATGCCCGTCACGAGCGACACGCTCCAGTACCCATTCGGCATCCGCAGCCATCATGCCATCGGTATGTTCGGCGTCATCTCGCGATGAAGCAAACCAACTCGGAGTACCGCCAAAGGAGCCTGGCGTCAACGTAAAAATCTCTGGCTCTTCGATCAACCGATCGCAACCAGCTGGATTCAACTCCAGTTCCCAGGAGCCTGGATCATCGTCCCCGTTAGTTCCGACAGAGCGCGGTACATGATAGTGATACAGTTTGCCCAGTCGAGCGGCGAAGTAACCATCGAGTCGAAACAGTTGTGGCAAACTGTGGTGCGACGGGATTGTTTGGCGAAACAACTCGTGGTTCCGCACAATCCCCGTCGAATCTGGGTACAAGCCGGTAAGCATTGAGTTGCGGCTGGGACCACACAGCGGAAACTGGCAGTAGGCACGATCAAATCGAACACCACGGGCAGCCAATCGATCCAGGTTCGGCGTTTTGACGTCTGGGTCTCCGTAACAGCCCAGCCGAGTGTTGAAGTCATCGCTAATGATGAACACGACGTTGAGTTGTTTTTCATCAGCTCGAAGGTTGCCGGCGAGCAAGAGAAACGCTGTCGTGATCGCAAAAAACTGGCGAGTCATCGTGGAAACAGACCTCAGAATAAAGAAAACTGGGCGTTGGAATTGCAAACGTTACTGTAATCCGCGGGGCAACTACTGTGGGGCACCGATGGCAAAGCTACGGCAATTCCGAGCACTCGATTTTCTTTTCCGAAGCGGTGTGTTTGAAGGTTTTCAAAAATCCATTTTCGCTGTGACCAGACGTGTCACTGACCGGTGCGATAATCCTGGTGTCGCCGGGCAACAGTGCTCGCAAACAACTTAAATCGCAACGTTTCAAGGAAGGAAGCTGTCATGGCAAAGTTTTACGTTCAATGTGGTCCCGTTCGTTCGATTCTCACTGCTGACTCCATCGAGCAAGCCGCGTTTACTGCCATGGATCGGACGCTCGGTATCCACTTGTGGATCTACGACGATCCTGGACTGAGTGAGGCCGACTGTCACGATCACTTGATGCTCGAAGCTTTACTACATCTGGAACCTTCGATTCGCATCAGCGAACGAGGATTCGATCGTCAAGACGCAGCGATCTTGGGCACACCCGAATTCATCGAACGCTGGCACAAACTGATGGTCGGTATGAACCGGTTGTTCATAGCTGCTGGGCTGCCACTACGTCCGATGACAGCGATCGCTGGAGCAGTAGCCACCTCATCTGTCGCCCCGCGATTACCACGATGATGCGTCGCCAGTTTCGCGTCCCGAGGGTTCGACCGAGATTGAAAACTTACTTAGCGAGACAGTTGAATTGGATTCAACTGTCTCGCTTCTTCACCGAGCGCGGTGTCCTCTGTGCTTTCAACGCAGCAATCATGACCCTTTAGGGGCGACGGCTGATGAGGTTGCGGCTGCTGAGGTGCTCGACTGCTTTCTGCAAGACGGCATCCTGTGAATCAAGCGTAATCTTACCGTTGTCACCAGGACGAGCTGCGATGTAAGTCGGTTCGACAGCGACATGCGGTGTAACTCCGTTGAAGCTGATCGCGCGGCCGCTTGGCGAATAGAATTTTGCAGTTGTCAAACACAATCCGAATTTGGCGCTCTGCATGCGAAAGATTCCCTGGACGCTTCCCTTGCCGTAGCTCGTTTCGCCAATGATTGTTCCACGGCCACTGTCGGCCATTGCACCAGCGAAAATCTCGCTTGCACTAGCACTGTCCCGATCAACCAACACAACTAATGGGATATTCCAGGTGTTCGGACGGTGAGCGGCATACTCAAAGTTTTCGCGAACATTCCGTCCTCGCGTCGTAACGATACGCCCGCTACTCATGAAACGATCAGCAACTTCGACCGCAGCGGACAGCAATCCACCTGGATTGCCACGGACGTCAATGACAAGTGATCGCATGCCAGCACGATGCAGATTCCAAAGCTCACGTTCGATGTCTCGCGTGGTCGTCTTTTGGAAATTAGTCAGACGCAGGTAAGCTACGCCACCAACCGAGTCAACGATATGAGCGTTCTCAACGCAAGGCACCTCGACGCGCCGACGCTCGACAACCATGTCTCGTTGCTGTCCAGCAGCATTGCGAACGGAAATCGAAACGAAACTGTTTTCCGGCCCACGTAAAAGATCAGCGACGTAATCGGGGTCCACAATATCTGTTCGTGACGTTTCCACTCGCACGATCGCGTCGCCAGCAACAATACCAGCTTCATCGGCCGGGCCGCCAGGAATCACTGACAAAATCTTCAATGAAGCATCCGCAGGTTTTAGTTCAACGCCAAGACCCACAAAGTTGCCTTCAATATTCGAAAACATCTCGTCAAGTTGATTGCCGGACAACAACCGTGTATACGGATCCAGAGTCGCGACGGCACCGCTAAGAAATTCCAACACTGTGGCGGTGCCGGATAGTCCAATCTCGCTGTTCGCTATGCCAGCGACATAGGCCACGTTGGCGCGAAGATCGAAACGCGAAGCGGTGCTGCGATCGGCCAGCTTGCGATGGACGCTTAGACGAAAATTCTCGATCGCCTTGGGGTCGCCGGTTGGCAAGACGCGATCGAGAAACGACTTCTCCGTCAAGGCAATTTCTAGAGACGCAGTGCCGTGAAGCATAACGCGAGCCCAATCCACGGCGTCAACATAATGAGTCTCCAGGTTCGCGAGTACCTCCGAATAAAGATCCAACGCCGTGTTGGAATCGAGTTCGCGAACGGATTGCAAGAAACTTTGGTCTTGGTAGCGGCGATTGACATCGTAATGCAAACGGCTGATCAGCAATCGCTGATAAAGCAATTTGCTTTCTGGAAACAACCGACTCTCGGTTTCGTAGTGTCGAACAGCAGCCGCCCAATCACGACGACCTTCCAACGCCAGACCAGACTCAATCGCTTGTTTTTCAGCCGTGTATTGTTCAGAAGCTTGCTGTTCAGCCGATTGGGGCTGCGCGTTAGGCAGAGCGTCCTGCGCCGATGCATTCTTTGTCTGTTCGGCGACATAGACGTCGAGCAAGACCACGATCATGACTGACGTCAAGCAACAACGTGTCCAGCGAACGACGGTGGGCCAAGCGATTAAGTGCATGCGGGGAGTATCCATCATGAGCGTATTTGCGAGGGAGGTCCGTGGCAGACCGCATGAATACGCTCAAAACGCGCGGCCAACGGAATATAGGTCACAAAGGGTGCCTGGTCAAAAAACCTGGGTGGCATGAATCCGGCACAACGGTCTTGACCTGCCTAACCCGATACTCGAGCGGCGAGTCAGTTCGATTTGTCCGATTATTCCGTCGTTGGAGCTGGTAAAGCATCAACGGTTTACACCCAGCGAATCCCGTCGCAAATGCGGATAGCTTGCACAAGTCATCCTGGCGTCAGCAGTAACCTTAGCTGAGTCCAGCGAGCAGGCAATGAACAGCAACTGACTTTCTAGTTTCACGTTTGAATATTGATCACGTTTCACGGTTTACTCGCGTTGACATGAGCAGCCTCGGCTTTCTACCGTCCATGCTTCGTCTCGACGATTCTCGAAGAACTACGAACGTCAATGCTCCTGGACTTTTTTCCGCGTGATGAACGACGCCGACTCAACCAACAGCCAGCACAAAAGCGGACTGCTACCAGTTCGCTGCTCGTTGCTAGGTGTGGTTTTGGGTGTAGCACTAACTCTGCTGGGCACTGGTTGCACCACCACGCGTTATCTTTCCAGCCGTTCGGTTCGAGAAAATGCACTTGCCGCACCGCTCAGCTTGGTTGATCGCGGTGGACCACAAATCAGCGAGCGTACCTGGAACACGCTGCTCCGCTACGGTTTAGAAGACGAGTACACTCGTGATCCAAAATTTTGCTTTTCACAAATTCGTCAGACGGTTCACGATACGCCGGATTCGGAGCTAATCTATGCTCTTTCGGAGTTGGCATACGTTGAAGGCAAAAAGTCGGAGAAAAGTGGGCGCCCAAGTGACGCGTTGAATCACTTCGGCATCGCCTTAACGAATAGCTACGACTACTTGTTCAGCGACGACATTCAAACCACGCGCAATCCTTACGACCCGCAATTTCGTGCCGCATGCGATTTGTATAACGAATCGCTGGAAGACACATTGCGGCTGTTGTGCAACGAACATCGGCTGCAACCCGGCCAAACTTACACCATCAAAACAGCTGATCGTACATTCGTCGTCCGCACCGAGATGCGTGGGCAATGGGATGCAAGCGAGTTTGAGCGTTACGAATTCGTGAGCGATTACCAGATTGAAACGCTGCACAATCGCCATACTACCTACGGCCTTGGAGTACCACTAATCGCGGTCCGTCACCCACAGTCCTCGGGCGATGCGAGAGAGAAATACTATCCTCAAGGGCTGAGCTATGCAGTCACAGCGATGATGCGATGCATCACACCTGTGGGCTCTGGTCGTGCCGGCGAGTCACCCACCTGCATTTTGGAGTTTTTTGATCCGCTTGCGGCCAACCAAATCCAACTTGCAAATCAATGGGTGCCGCTAGAGACCGACTTAACCACGCCACTTGCGTTCTTCCTCGATAGCCCCGAGTTTCGTCAACGCAACCGCGCCACCGAAGGTTTGCTTGACCCGAATGATTCGCAAAAGAAACGAGGGTTATTCATGCTTGAACCCTACGACCCCAATCGAATTCCAGTGTTGATGGTTCATGGATTGTGGTCCAGTCCGCTGACTTGGATGGACATGTTCAATGATTTGCGAAGCTTTCCAGAAATTCGCGAGCGATACCAGTTTTGGTTTTACTTGTACCCTTCGGGGCAACCGTTTTGGCTCAGTGCGACGCAGTTGCGAAGTGATTTAGTCGCCATGCGGGATGCTTTCGATCGTTCACGCCAAGACACCTCGTTGGACCAAATGGTGTTGGTAGGACACAGCATGGGTGGATTGGTCAGCCGCATGCAAACGATTGATAGTGGAGATGAGTTTTGGAATATTGTCAGCGATCAACCGCCGGAAAAACTGCATGGTCCAGAAGACGACCGCATGAAACTCGTTAGCACGTTATTCTTCAAGCCCAACGAGAGTGTCAAGCGTGTGATCACAATCAGCACGCCACATCGAGGCAGTGAGTTTGCCAACGACTACACGCGTTGGTTGGCAAGGAAGTTCATCAAACTTCCGAAGTTGACAGTGTCCACTGGCGAACGATTGGCCAAAGAGAATCCATCGATCATCAAGAACCCAGATCTGTTGACCGTTGCCAATGCGATAGATTCTCTTGCGCCAGAGTCACCGATTTTTCCGGTGATGCTTCGAGCCAAGCGTGCGCCGGACGTAAAATATCACAACATCATCGGAGTGCTAGAAAACTCGTCACTGATTACTGGTCGAGCAGGTCAAGGAGACGGCGTCGTGGAATACGAAAGCGCTCACATGGATGACGTCGAGAGCGAACTTGTTATAAACGCCGATCACACATCGATACACATGACAGGCAAAACGATCTTCGAAGTCCGCCGCATCCTGTTGGAACACCTTCGTGATATCGACGCGGACGATCGCCTCGCGATCATCCAGTCGCCGCCCCCGCCATCCCAAGGACTTAGCGATACGATTCAAAGTGTCGACGCTTTGGATCCATTGCCAGTCGTTTCGTTTGACTCGCTCTTGCGGTGACAGCTTCGCACTTGGCAGGCCCGAATATGCCGATTTTTAACGAGCCGATCTCTACTGTGCCATCATGAAGCGAGCAAGCGGTGCGGCTGTGAAACGACGAAGCTGAACATCCACGCCATTTCGCCGCACGCTGCCGACGAAAACTTGCCGGTTCGCCGAACTGGGTTGAATTCGGTTGCGAGAGTTGGACGAGGTGATTTCTGTACTGGCCTGTTCATCGATTGCTTTAGCGGTTGGGATAGCAACTGCAGAGCTTCTTGGAACTGAGTCGTCGCGTTCCAATTCGCCCCTTAAGATGCGAACTTCATTGGGAGCCTCGATTCCTATGCGAACCGAATTGCCACGAACTCGCACCAACGTGATCTTGATGTCGTTGCCGATCAAAATCTGTTCGTCCATCTTTCGAGTCAAAACTAACATGGCAGTCTCCTTTGCCTAACACGGCATTTGATAAGTTTCACGCGACAGGCTTCAGCGACACTCGCTAGCAGTCGGGTTGTCGATAGAAGACTTAAGCAGTCAGCGTGCCAAATCGCAAGAATACTTCCGTAGAAAGTTGAAACAGCGGAAATCGTCGTGTTTTTCAGACTTGGCTTAGGTAACGATTTTCGCAATGTCTGTCGCCGGTAGCAAAAAATTACAAAGCGATTGAAATAGTTGCTCGCGGCACCATTGACAAGGATTGTTGATCGACAATTCCAAATACTTATATCGGCCACGAAGCATCGGCGGGCGCTGTAACGGACACGTGACGACCATTTTTCGGGTCAAAAAACGAAATGGTTTCGGCATGCAATCCAATTCTTTGAGGAGAGAAGCTGTTGCCTGTTCGATCGTTTTCTTGCTTCCAACCGTATTGCAGGTCGCCGAGTATCGGATGCCTGCGGTATGCGGCTTGGACTCGAAGTTGGTGCATACGTCCGGTTTTCGGGTGCAAGCGAAGAATGGTGCAGCCATGGGACGAGTCGTAACGAACTACGTTAACGCGCGTGACGCACTTCTTGGCGCCTGGAGTTCGTTCGTCGACGACCATCGCCATCGCTTTGTCCGGCTGTTTGCAAAGATAATCGCTCCACGTTTCTGGATCACCCACAGCGTTGCGTTGAAGTGAATACTCGCCTTGAACTAGTGCCAAGTATGTTTTCTGAACTTTGCGAAACTCGAATTGCTCCCTCAACAGATTTGCTGCACGCTTGCTCGTCGCGACTAGAATAACACCGCTGACAGGTCGGTCGAGTCGATGTGGAAATGCGAGATATTCGGTGGACCGCGATAATTGATTCCGCAGTCTCTGTTCCAAGCTGTCAATTTCGTTGGCTGCTTGAGTGGAAACGCCTGCGGGTTTACCGACAGCCATCGCATGGTCACTGCGCCAGAGGATTGGGATTTCGGTTTCGTTAAAGTCAGTCACCGGTGGTACGATGTTTGTGCAGGAAACAATGAGCGGAGAAAACATACGAGCGCATAAAAAAACGAGAGATCCCGGCCACGTTGGTTGTCGCGATTTCTCGTTCCCACCAAACAACGGATCTCTCGTCTAAGCTGTGTTTTACGGAGTATCCGCCAAGAGTCAATAGCGAACTTGTTTGTGGCGAAGGAAAATCATTATCGTGACATCGGCGAAAACGCAATCGAAATGCTTGAAACACTGACTCCCCAACCGCAACATCACTACCACTTTGTCACGGGCAAGTTAGCGCAGTCGATGCTGCGCGAGATCGTCGAGACAATGGCGCGACAGTACGGTTTTTGTTACTCGATCGATGTGCTTCCGATTACTGTCGCGGCGCTAATCAGCGCGCCTTGGCTCGTCAAACGCATGCACGTGCCAAATCACGCGACACACATCATTGTTCCCGGTTATCTGCAGTCGGGATTGGAACAACTTCGCGATCACTACGAGATACCAGTTGTGCTCGGACCAAAAGATTGTCGCACTCTGCCGGAGCTGTTTGGTTCTGCTCGTGAACCGGATGCTCTTGACAAATACTCGATCGAGATCATCGCCGAAATCAACCACGTCGCGAGTTTGTCCATTGATCGAGTCGTCGAAATCGCTTGTCGATGGCGAAGCGATGGCGCCGATGTGATTGACATCGGTTGCGATCCAGGATCGCGATGTCAACATATCTCGCAGTACGTTCAGGCTCTCGTCTTGCAGGGACATCGCGTTTCAATCGACTCATTCGACGCTTGGGAAGTGGAGCAAGCGATTGCCGCCGGCGCTTCACTCGTGCTGAGTGTCAACTCCACCAATCGAAAACTTGCGAAACTTTGGGGGGTCGAAGTCGTCGTGATCCCAGATTCGCCTGGCGATGAGGCGAGTTTAGCTGAGTCCGTAAAGTATCTGAGTGACGAAGGTGTTCCCTTCCGCATCGATCCAATTTTGGAGCCGATTGGAACCGGGTTTGCAAGGAGCCTGAATCGTTACTGCACCGTTCGGGAGCGATATCCCGAAGCAAGAATGATGATGGGTATTGGGAATTTAACCGAACTCACGGATGTCGATTCCGCTGGTATCAACATGACTTTGATGGCGATTTGCCAAGAGTTGCGGATCGAAAGCGTGCTAACCACCGAAGTGATTAATTGGGCACGTTCGAGTGTCAAGGAATGTGATGCGGCTCGCCGAATGTGTTATTACGCCGTGTCGCATCAAGTGCCACCGAAACGCCTGTCCGATGACTTAGTGATGCTCCGAGACCCAAGGTTAACTGCGTTCAAGGGAGATACTTTTGACGAACTTGCCGCATCGATCAAAGATAACAACTACCGATTGTTTGCCGATGCAGACGGCATTCATTTGGTCAGCCGGGAGATGCACTTGTCAGATACCGATCCCTTCGCTTTGTTTGCACAGTTGTCGCAACAACCGATTTCCGAAAACGTTGATCCTTCGCATGCGTTCTACCTGGGATACGAAATGGCCAAGGCAAGCATCGCGAGAACACTGGGCAAACAATATACGCAAGACGAGGCACTGAGGTGGGGGATGCTCACTCGTGAAGAACATCACCATCGACTTGTTCGCTCAGGTCGCAGTACCCGTTGAATTTGGTTGATTCCGAGGATTGCGTAAGTACAACAAGTTGATGATCAAACAGTAACTGGCCCCGAGTATGATCATCAACACGCCGACTCGACGAACGCTACCGCGCAGCACCATGATCCAATCCGCATGGGGATAACGGTCATGTAAACTCAGTGCAACTGCGGCGATGGCGAGCAAGACACCAAAAAAGGCTAGAAGAACGATGATGTCGTAAATGGTTCGCCGTGGACTGTCACCAGCGGCAATTGGTTGCTTGTATACCCACCATGTTGCAAGGCCAATCATCGGTGGCAAGAACACAATCGAGCTTCCGTGCTGGATGATTTCATACCAATGAAAAGATTTCTGTCCCACCTCGAAGGCGTCATTGCCCAGAATGGGCAACAGCCAAACTCCCCAGCGTCCCTCGTGTGAGAACGCGTCCCACACGACGTGCGTCGATGAACCGACCACGATGCAAGCGACGACGCAGAATAAGTGTCGCGGCGAAAAATCCAACTCACGACCTAAACGACGGCGTAGGCGCACCTCCATCGAACCCGGAAGCAGAGTCGCCAGTGGACGCTTGAGCAAGAGATGGAACACGTAGTACAAAACAAGGCCTATCGGCGCACAATGCGTCAGGATTCCGATCCAAGAGTGCATCGAGTTGTACTCGAGCAGGTGCGGAAAAAAAACTGGGATATCACAAACCATACTGCCGATCGCCAACGCCGAAAACGGCAACCGCCCGCGTGAAGACCACGCCAACGGTGCAACGGCAGCAACGTGAGTAAGGGTAAACGGCATTGTGAAATTATGTACAACGACGACAAGGAATGGAGCAATGGTTGGTCCAAATGCGTTCCCTGTAAGTTTGATTCATTGCACAACAATTTTCGACCCCTCTCGCTTAGACGCTAGCGATTGGTAGCCTTTGGGAATGAGTTTTTCCCTAGAACCGTTGCCGCTGGTACAGTTGCTACCAGACAATTTCTCGCTGACTAGTGCTTTTGCCGCACTGAGTTCCCGTCCGGGATGTTTATGGCTGGATTCAGCGGCCCAGTTGAGATGCAACTCACAACCACAATTGCTAGGTCGGTACTCGTTTTTGACATCCGATCCAGTAGAACGGATAACTGCGAATATCGGCGATGAAAATCCCTGGCCCCTCTTGGACCGATGGTGTGACGCGTTGCCCACGGATCACGATCCCACGCTACCTCCCTTTCAGGGTGGGATAGCTGGGGCGATTTGCTACGAAGCAGCAAGTTGGTTGGAGGATATCGCGCTGATGCCGTCAGACGCGTTGAGTACCCCGGCGATCAGTCTTGGACTCTACGATTGGACGATCGCCGTCGATCACGATTCCGAACGATCTTGGCTAATTTGTCAGGGATTGCAAGCGGATTCACCGCAAGCTCGCATCGAAGCGGCCCATCGACGACGAGATCAAGTTTTGCAATGGTTGCAGCAACCACCTTTCACTGGTCGCCTGGACTGTTCATACCAAAATTGTTCGCCGCCGCGTCGTGATATCCCAGGTTATGCGACAGAGTATCCTGGAGTCACCAGCAATTTTCGATCGGGTGAATTCGGTGAAAATGTCGAGGTAATCGTACGTCGCATTCGCGCCGGCGATTTTTTTCAAGTTAACCTGGCGCAACGATTGGTAGCTCCGGCGAGCTGTTCTCCAGAGCAGCTTTACTCACGATTGCGAGTCACGAATCCGGCTCCTTATGCAGGATTTTATCGCGGTGACGAGTTCACACTCTTGAGTTCATCGCCGGAAGGGTTTCTTACGGTTCGCGATCGAATGGTCCAAACGCGACCGATCAAAGGTACCGTCGCACGTACTGGTGATATAAGCGTTGACACAGCGCTAGCGGCACAGCTTGCTGCAAGCGCAAAGGATCGCGCCGAGAATATTATGATCGTCGACCTCATGCGCAACGATCTGTCGCGAGTTTGCATTGATAAGAGCGTTGTTGTATCGAAGCTGTGCAGTATCGAGCGTTACCAATACGTTCAGCACTTGGTATCGGTGATTCAAGGTCGACTTCGTGATGACCAGCGTATTTCCGATTTGTTGAAAGCCTGTTTCCCTGGCGGTTCGGTAACGGGGGCGCCGAAGATCGAGGCGATGCGAACGATTGCCGAGCTAGAACCAAATCGGCGAGGTCCGTACTGTGGGTCACTCGGATACATTAGTTGCAGTGGCGCCGCCGACTTCAATATCTTGATACGCTGTATCGTAGCGACTGGCGGGATGTGGTACTTTCCCGTTGGCGGCGGAATAACGGCACGTAGCAATGCCGCTGCAGAAGAAGCCGAGACGTGGACCAAAGCGGTTGGAATGTTACGAGCAATCCTACAAGTTTGAATCACTTCCCCGGTGGTGGAATGTACCGATACTGTCCGCCGTTCTGTTGTGCGATGCGACGCATTCTGCTTTCACCTTCCTCGCTGAAGTAAGCAATCGTGTGCACGATGCACATCGGGTGACTGTCGCCGAAAAGGTTATCGACGCGATTTTTTTCTTTAAGTAAGTCTTCGATTTTTTGCGGGAACTCACCGTCGGAGAGCAAGAAAATTACGTCTGGCCGTAGCTGTAACGCAAATTCGAGGACTTCATAGGGATTCTTGCCGCGGTCTTGTCGAATTCTCAGTGCCCATCGTCTCAGCAATTGTTTGTTCTCTGCGGTCGCTTCTACACTTCGAGGTTCGTCTTCGGTATTGCTGGTTAATCGCATAAAATCCGGTTCGGCGTCAAAGAAGATGACGTAGAACCGCTGATCAGGCTTCAAAAATTCGATCGACTGTAACAGTTCATTGCGAGCCGAATCGAATCCATCTCCCATGCTGCCGCTGCTGTCGACAAGGTAAACGAAGTGGTTTCCGCCGCCCTCAACACCACAAAACTGAATTTTTGCATCCGATGTAGAATTCACGCTCATGGCGGCCGCGGATGCCGCGGCGCTGCTACTGCTGCTGAGCATGTTTGTTGTCGGTGGCGCGGTGAGGGCTGACGACATGTCCGGCGACAGCTCCGCGACTGCGACCTCACCCATTGGACTCAGTTCATATTGAGTCTCACTTTGTGTCGATTCGGTTGGTTCAACCTCAGGTTCTGCGGCCTCGAGCGAGAACGTCTCCATGGACACTTCGTTTGCCGGTACGGACGATGCTGAGAGAGCAACTTGATCTTTAGGACGATGCGACGAAAGCGTCCACATCCCGAGCATTACAAGTACCGCGATATGAACTGCGGTACTGACAATGAACGCCATCGGTCGTGACTTTTTGACAGCGCGATCCGGTGGCGGTTCCTCACCATCAACGTGTACTTCGCCAGCGTCACAAAAATCTGGCTGGCTTGTGTCATCATTGGAGAGGAATGCAATCGGGTGGTCCTCGCCGCTTCGGGAGCCAGGCTGATTGTCCTGAGGATCATTGATGATGGGTTCAGCTAGTTCAACGTCGTTGTGATTGGTTTCGTCCGGCAATGCGGTAACCGAAGGCTGCAAATGGTGCCTAGGAGTCGAGGGCCCATCGAAACGAAGTCGCCGATTTTCGCTTGCTGGCGCCGAGTCCGCTGTCGTTGGATGACGCTTCGGCGGAATGTCAGTTGCCGCAATATAGGTTGGCAGTGGTTGCGCGTGTGGAAGATTACCCTGCGCTAATCGGACTGCGTCCCACGAACTGAATACAGGTGTCACGGCTGAGGGTCGGATGAGTTGCGGCGGAGCGAAATGAGGATTCGACTCGGCGTGATGCTGGGGAACGCTATCGACCCGGGCGAGGCTGGCACAAGTTGTCTGTTCGTTGGTGTCGTTTGGATTGCTTGGCTGTCCGCTTCGAAGTTGACTTAGGATCAACTCGATACGCGCAGCCTGTGCTTCGAGTCGAGCTGCGGACGCTTCGTTGCGAATGCGTCGCAATTCTATTTCGAGTAAGTCTTGCCTTGATCGATCGGATCCCGATTTCGATTGATCACCGACCATTGTTTTAGCCCCCAAATCGCACAAAGACTAATGGTTTGAGTTTTGTTTCATACTGTACGTCATTCCAGTTCGAGCGGCTATTGTGCCATGTTCTTCTTCGATCGCAAACAAAAAATCGATGAAGATTCTTTCGATCGCTCTTTCGACAAAATCCCAACTTTTGTTAAAGCTCGCTGGAATTAGTTTTTGCCCCCTGCAGTGGGAACCGGAAATGCGCCCAAGCCAGCTTGCGATCTGTTTGCCTATCACCCTGATTATGGTTGCGAGTGGCTGTCGTCAAACGACCGGTTCCTTGGCCGGTTCACCATTGACCCCGATCAACCCGTTAGCGCCCAATGCGATGTTGACGCCGGCGCCGAGCAGCGGCATCGGGCCGATGGGTGGGTCGACGCGAGTCCAACCGCCTGGGACCGGATCAATTGGTACACCAAACAACTATTTGGGACCACCCGTAAGCGGTCAGATCAATGCAGGCAGCGGGTCGAATCAATTTGCGGTTTCTGGCAACGGCGATTCCGTGATTGGCAGTGGAGTCCAAAATGCAGGATGGAATGGTACGAACCCCAGCGTTACTGGCACCGGATTCGTATCGACAGGTTTCAACCAAGTAGCGGCCAATGCACCCAATACGGGGCTTCGTCCTGCGCTTGACGGCATGCCGATCATTGATTTAACAATCGCTCCACCGCCGCCAGGCTACCGTCCAGCAGTGGCCATTCCCTATCAAGCGGCGCCCTATTCGAACGGGACGCACTACGGTCAACCTGGAAGTTTCAGCCAAACCGGAAGTTACAACATGCAGCCGATGAACCCCAACATTGGCAACGAAATCCCTGGTAGCTACGCGGGCGCGTCGATCACCTCCAACGGAACGTTCGCACAGCCTGCCGCACAAAACTACGTGCCGGCGCCTCAATCGACATTTCGCACCATTGAACCAGCGCCATCCAACTTCGAAAGCATCGATCAAGGACAGCGAACGACAAACGGTCCAATGCTAGCGCCTTCGACAGAGCCGATTCCGCGAACGGCGGAAACAAATCAAGAGGATCTGACTTGGCGTCGTCCTGGCGCCCGATTCTAATTAAGTAAGGCTCGATCGGGAAAGCTATAAGTGACGAGATCGGCTGGCGAGCGATGCATTGCCTTTATGAACGCGGCGTGCCGCATGGAAGTGTCACAACAGCTTGAGTCCCTTCGTGAGGTTGAGAGCGAAATTCGATTTCACCACCGAGTTTCGAGACTACGTTGCGGGTCAGAAACAATCCCAGTCCGATGCCACGTCCCGGTTCTTTCGTTGTAAAGAACGGGTCGCCCGCGCGCCCCAGAACATCAGCAGTCATGCCCTGGCCGGAATCCGTTACCATCAGCCGTACGGAAGTGCCATCGATCGCCGCCTCCAAGCGAACTCGACCTTCAGAACCACTGGCATCCAGTCCGTTGTGTATCAGGTTTCTCACAGCCTGGGCCACTGCTTCTTGAGGCAGCCACAACGTTTGGTTTTCGACGAATTCAGGACCGTCAATCACATCGACGCGGTGCGGGTCGCGGATACCTTCAAGCGTTGCGTCAATCAATTCGCCAACGGTTGTTCGGTCCCACCGTTGAGCCATCGAGTCCCCTGCGGCAGAGCGCATACGCTGCAAAATTTGGCGACACATCTCCAGTTGTCCATCGATCAATCGCAAGTCCGCATCGACGGTGGGCGGCTTTTCGCAGTCCTCCAAGTGACATGACAACTCACGAACGATCACATCAATCGTTGATAAGGGAGTAGCCAGTTCATGTGCCGCTCCGGCGGCTAGCGTGGTTAATCCTTCGAGACGCTCGTTGGCGGCTTGCGCCGCTTGTGTTTTCAGCAACTGACTTTCTCGAGACTTCAGCTCACCGGCGGTTCGCGTTACGAAGTAAGTTACGACGCTACTGCAGGTTGAGAACGCCAAAAACAAGCCGAATCGACGCAGCGGAACACCACGCTCGGGCCATGGGTAGGTAACACCGACTATCGGAACACTCGCAAAGATCAGTAGCGTGTAACCGGCGATGGCTAGAGTCGCGAGTTGCCAGGCGAATCGCGGGCGTAACATGACTCCGCCAACCGCAAGATTCACAAAGTAAAAGAAGCTGAAGGGATTGTCCGCGCCTCCGCTGCAATACAGCATCGCGGTGAGAGTTGCTAAGTCCAATACCATCAATCCGAAGGCAACCGAGTGTTGACGATCAGCGATTTTCGTATCGGGAGCTGGCAACAAATGATTGGCGTCTTCGTCATTGTCGCTCGCGGTGACTCGCCGCAGCCACAGCCAGTAAACGCTATTGGTCAGCGCCGTTACCGTGACCAAGCTTAACAGCGGCACAAGGGGGAGATTGGCGTCGGCAAATAAATTCGCGGCAAGAATCGTTACCAACTGGCCGCTCACAGCAAACGATCTCAAGTGCAACAACCAAGTGCTGGAGCCGAGTCGTGCGGGAGCGATTAGTGACGCGAACAATTTGCTCTCAGTCCGATTCGCGGCGAGTCAATTCGTCACGCAATTTCGCCGCCAATTCGTATTGTTCCTTGGCAACCGCTTCGGCCAATCGTTCCTTGAGTGTCCGTCCGACCGCATACTCGTTGCGCAGTGATTCACGCAATTCGATCAGCCGGATAACCAATTCGTCCTCATCGAAGTGCTCAATCGCTTCGTGTTTGATAAAGAATTCGCGAAGCGTCTCCAGCCCCACGTTGATCGACTGGACCGCGTGTTCGGCCGAATTCTCTTCCAGCTCTGCGAGTGCAGCCGCTTGCGTTCGATGAAACAATACAAACGGTCTGTATTGCTCGTGCGACCCGGTCCATTCCTCGTCGGCACTCATTTCGCCACTTAAATCCATCAACCGCAAGGTATGATCGGCATCCATCACGGCACGAGGGTAATACTGCAGCCTCAACCAACAAATTCGACGATGGTAATACTGCATGAACTCTCGATCCACTTCACCGCATTCCGCGTCCGTTAGCATGCGGTCTGGTTCAGCGAGATGTTGGAGTTGCAGGTACTCCAGGTAACTTTCGCACCCGTCGATGAGAGCCCCATCCGGACGTCCGGTCGTTTCCAACTGCAAAATTCCCATGTCGACTCGCATTTGGATCACGTCGCGACCATCCTTGCCCTTAATCAGGCGGACGTTGAGTGTCGAAGGATCAAATGGCCATTTCGACAGCAAGTCGTCGATATGCGGCGTACGCTTCATCAATCCGGTTTCAGCAGCTCAAGAGTCAAAATGTCGGGCACGGAAGAGTCTCTACCAGACGAGTATAGCAGCCACAGTTCAGTAGAGAAGCATCGACTTTAATCGTCCGACCGGACTCGACCGCGAAGTGTTTTTTTCTCCGCCTGTTGACGCTTTCCCTCCAGCCGACGCTTCTTGCTTCCAAGGGTCGGACGTGTTGCCTTACGGGCTTTCGGCGGACTCTGGCACTCCAGCAGCATCTCAACCATTCGTTGCCGAACATCCGCAAGATTCCGAATGTAGTCACGATAGCGATCGCTTTGTAAAACGAATACTCCGTCGCGAGTGATTCGGTTGCCGTAGCGAGCGGCGAAACGACGACGCCAGGCGTCGTCTATTTGCTCGCATTTCTCGGGTGACCAGCGGAGCGTCACCTTGGAATTGACTTTATTCACGTTCTGGCCGCCTGGACCACTGCTTCTCGCTTGAGAAAAGTCCAATTCGCTCGCTGAAATGGTCAATCTCGCGTTGACGAAAAGGTCATTGCCGGGCATCGGCCGCGCCTTGGTCCTTCACTGCGGGCTCATCAATCAGCATCCGCAACGGTGGCGTCTCCAGATCATCGAACTGACCGCCACGAATACAGCGAATGCAGGCAATCAGCGCGCTTCCGCCCATCAAAATGGCGACCGGTAAGGCGACATACAACACGCTCATGATTTGGGAAAGGTTCGCGATGTGAGTACGATTGACAGCACCGATAACGAGCTAATCGGCATTAGTACCGCAGCAACTAACGGGCTGATCATTCCTGCGGCAGCCAACGAAACCGCCAGCACATTATAGCCAAGCGAGACGGCAAAGTTCCAGCGGATGGTGCTCACTGTTTTCCGGCACCCGGCGATCAGTTCGCTTAACTGAACCAGTTTACCACTGGCTAAGTATACCGGCGCCGCATCCAGACTTGCTGCCGCACCGCCTCGGATGGCCACGCCGACGTCTGCTGCCGCCAGCGCCGCAGCATCGTTCACGCCATCACCGATCATCAACACACTGTGTCCCTCACGTTTAGAACGGCGAATGGTTTCTAACTTCCGCTCAGGCGAGACACCACCCTGAATCATCGATTCGTCAATTCCCAACTTCACCGCCACACGATGAACGGTCGCAACGTGGTCGCCGGAAAGGACACCGACCTCCCATCCCGCTTGCTGTAGTAACTTGACGACTTCACCAGCATCATCGCGAATCGAGTCACCCAATGCGGCAATGGCAACCAACATCCCATCGACCGCGACGATCAATGGACTGTCGCCAGCGTGTGCTATCGCATCCACTCGCTGACGCTGTTCGGCTGACACGTAAACGCTCGCTGCATCCAAGAACGCTTGATTTCCAAGTTGTACGTGCTTGCCTGCAACGACGCCCTCCACTCCCCAGCCAGCAACTTGCCGCACATCTTCCGCTGGTGGAATCGGCACCTCACGCTCGGTCGCCGCAACAACAACCGCCGCGGCAACAACATGACGAGATTGCTGCTCGACGGCCGCCGCTAGAGCCAATGATTCGTTGTCGCCGTCCCAATCCAATACTCGCAATCGACCAACGGTCAACGTTCCCGTCTTGTCAAACCAAACTGTCCCGACGCGATTGATCCGCTCAAGTGCATCGGCTCCTCGAATCAGAATTCCCTGCTTTGCGCAACGGCCAATTGCGACTGCGATCGCCAGTGGTGTTGCCAGGGCAAGGGCACATGGACAGGCGACAATCAACAGCGCTACGGCATGCCCGGCGGCAGCAAGCGGTCCAAATTGCCACCAATACGCAAGAGTGCCAACGGCAACGACGATCACTGCGATCACAAACCAACCGCCGATCGAATCCGCGAGCTGAACGATCGGTGCCCGCTGTGACGCTGCGTCTTCGATCAATGCCGCGATTCGACCCACGCGACTGTCGCGACCAACCGCGCCTACGCGAACAGTCACTGCGGATTGAATATTACAGCTTCCGGCCTCGACAAAGTCACCCACAGAGGTTTCGATTGGCACGCTTTCACCTGTGACCAGCGATCGATCGACTAGTGAAATTCCCGACTCAATGATCCCGTCGACCGGAAATACTTCCCCGGCATCAACGCGAACTCGGTCCTCTAGCCGTAGTGAATCCGCGAGCACTCGCAATGTCGATCCGTCATCGGAGATCTTGCTAGCCACTCGTGGCGTCAGTCGCATCAACAGTGTTACCGCTTCGGTTGCCCGCCGTTGTTGGCGAAACTGGATCCAGCGACCCACCAAGAGTAGGAAAACGAGCATCGCTACTGAGTCAAAATACGCTTCACCTTGACCGGTGATCGCCGCGACCAATCCAGCGACAGCGCCAACCAACAGTCCCAGCGCCACTGGCAAGTCCATGTGGGGAGTTCGCGTTCGCAGTGCAGCCAATGCGCCGCGAAAAAACGTTCGCCCAGGAAACGCGACACTGATCAAGCCAAGCAGAACGCCAGCCCAGTGCAATAGCCAACGATGTTCGGCAGCCATACCACTGAATGCTCCAGCGTACAACGCAACGGCGATCCACATCGCATTGGCGGCACAAAAGAAGGCGGTTGCAATGCGAACCAAATGTTGGCGGTTTTCAACTTCGTCACGTTGTTGACGTTCGGACTCGACAAGCGGCGCTAATTGATAACCGAGACGCGAAACAAAACTGGCTAACTCGCTTAATCGCAACTGCGTCGGATCAAAGACCGCCTCGAGCGTATGATCGCTCAATCGCACTCGCGCCGAATGCCAGCCCGGTCGCTGCGAAGCAGCTCGCTCGATCAACCACGCACATGCACCACAGTGCAGGCCTTGGACCGCCAGTCGGCTGCGCACCAGCCCGCCTCCGCATGCCACGGGTGCGCTTTCAGCAAGTGTTTGAGGATTATCCAAGTCCTCGAAACGACCTACTATCGTGACAGCATCGCTACCACCACCGAGTTGATCACGAAGTTCGTAATAATCCTCAAGTCCCCATTGCCGAATCAGATGATAAGCCCCTCGGCATCCTTCACAACAAAATGCAATTTCGCCTTCGACCGCCGGTGGAGACGGCAAGCCACAGTGAGCACAGATGGTCTCGGTTCTCAATGGGGTGGCAGTGGACATCGATAATCAGATCGCTCACTTTCCAACGCAGCACGGTAACGGCTCGTGCTCCAGCGCATCCAGCGTCACCGCAGCATGATCCTCGTAATTGAGGGCATGAATCGAACTTGCTTTGTTCGTCAAGCTACTAAAATCTGTTGCTGCACGTCCCGTCGCTGTGTAAAGCCCCGTGATCAACAGCAACAGCGAACCCAATACGGGCAGAGTTCCACGCAATCGCGGAGCCATCCTCAATGCACCCAGGACCAACAGGCTTAGTGCGGGAACGGTTCCGATCCAAAACGCAACCATCACAGCAACTGCAGGGATCGCTCCGCCAGTTCCGGCAGCAACCAGCAAAAACAAGTACAACCAACCACACGGCAGCAGCGTCGTCAAACTACCGGCGACAAACGATCGCACCGGAGATGGAAAACGATTGACGGTGGGGCGAGTCTTGGCAATGAGCCCTCCCATTGTTTTTCCCCAGCCACTCATTATTGAGACGGTCGCCGTCGACTTTGTTAATCGCACAATGGCGATTGCAATCATCAACAACCCAGCAACTCGCGCCGCCGCAGATTGAACGCCAAACCATTCTCCGCCGGCAGAAAGCGCCGCGCCGGCTGAGCCAGCAATCGCGCCAGCAACAACATACGTTAGCAAGCGACCGAGATGATAAAATGCAAGTCTTGCTGGTCCAGTCGCTTTCGCCGCTGCCGAACCACTGGCCGGTTGAGTGCCACTGGCCATCAATGCAAAGGGACCACACATGCCAACACAATGCAAACTGCCCATCACGCTTGCAACCAGCACCGCCAAGAGTAATTCGCTCGAAACAATCATGGTCAGCGTCACGAATCGGTGCCCTTGGTGTCGACTGTTCGGCTCAGCAAAAATTGTTCATCACCGCCGCGTGTTGCTGTGATCTCGATTTGCCAAAGACCATTACGGCGCATCGGTACGGCCGACGTGTAATGGCCGTCATGATGGGAAAGTAAAGTCCCTTCCACTGGATCGCCCGCACGTGCGTGGTGAAAGGCGCGCACCCTAACGGATGCATCGGAGATCGCGTGCCCGTGCCGATCGACGAGTGTAACCACCAAAGTGCGCGCCCCGAGATTATCCGCGGACGTTGAGGTTACTATAACAGCCTGCCAACCCAAGCGGTTGCTCTCTTCCTGCAACTTTACCGATTCATCCCAATGTATCGCCTTTTCGTGGTAGTCAGGCACCACCGCGAATGATGGGTCGCCTGTCGCCAAAACGACGGCAAACACTCCGATCACAATTTGGGCTGCAAGAAACATGACGACAAAGCTGCCCCACATCCATGCTGCACGGCGGTTGAGAGCACGGTCGGTGCGGTTGTAATCAGACGGAGTCGGTGCGGTCGCCGTAGGCATCAATAATTACTTTTCGTTTACTTAACTTTTCGGGCCCAGTAACTGGTAAGGTAACTTTCTGGTGTTACCGGACCGGTCGTTTATTTCTAATACCGCATCAATTCTGCCAGTGCGAGCGATTAACCCGCTCGGCAATTCAATCATCACCGGGACAACACTTGTTGCACCACTATCAAGGGTCAGCCCCGAAATATCCACGACTTGAATCTTAAGGCCATCGGGGATGGGAGCCGTGATCGTGTAGGTTTGTGTCTCACTCGATCGGTTGACCAATCGCACGCGGAGTGAATTGCGCAGTTCACCGGCCGGACCGCGTGAATAGGGCAGGCCACCAGCACGCAACAGCCTCGCGTCAAACGAATACTTCGTCGACAGTATCGCCAGGAACGCGATACCAATTGCCGTCAGTAGAATCGGATACAACACCGTGCGAGCACGCAACAGCCCGCTAGGCTTTTTCTCAAGTTCATCTTGCGACGTGTAACGAATCAATCCTTGAGGGCGTCCAATTTTGACCATTACCTCATTGCAAGCGTCAATGCATTGAGTGCAGTTGATGCATTCCATCTGCAGACCACCACGGATGTCGATGCCAGTCGGACAAACGGCAACACAACGATTGCAGGCGACACAGTCTCCCTTGGGACTTTCTTCCGTATTGTTTTTTTTCGTTAACTTGCCACGAGGTTCACCGCGGTTGTAATCGTATCCAACGATCAAGCTGCGTCTGTCCAACATGACCGATTGAAAGCGACCGTAGGGACATGCGATCAAACAAGTCTGTTCACGAAAGAACAAAAAGTCGAACATCATCGCTGCGGTGGTACCGAACATCACCAAGAAAGCCAGCGGATGCTCGGTCGGCGTTGATCGTATCCACAATGCAAGTTTGTCGGTTCCCACAAAGTACGCAAGGAACGTATGTGCCAAGCCTGCCGAGAGGACTGCATAGACAACGATTCTTAACGCTTGCATCGTCGCGGACATTTTCTTGGATGGTATTCCGCCGCGTCCGACTGTACCTTCGAACCATCGATCAATCGGTCGGAAAAGAAATTCCATATACACGGTTTGGGGACAACCCCATCCACACCACACTCGGCCACTGAGCGTCGTTAGAAACACAATCGATAGAAACACACCCACCATTCCCAATGCCAAAAGCGGCGTATCGGTTGGCAAGAATGTGTGCCCGAGAATGGTGAATTGACGCGAAGTGATGTCAAGCAGAATCAGCGGTTTGCCACCGAGTCGCAAATGCGGCAACGTGACAAAAAAAGCGATCAGGGCATAAGCCACGATTCGTCGACGGTACCAATGCACACCCGTGGACAAACTCGGTCGCAACCAACGACGTGAACCGTCCTTCTCCAGCGTGCTGAGCACGTGGTCGGGCGAGTCCAACAACGACGCGCTGCGAGAGCTCTCAGCCGCCGGTGTTTCATCCAGTTGGGTCGGTGTTGACATGATTCTTTGCTGGTTGTGATTGGTCGACCATTAATTATTGACTCGACGGTGCTACCGATTCTTCTTCGGGTATGTACGCGGGCCATGCAGGAACTGCTCGTCCCTCGGGGCCTTTGGACGCACCGCCGGGATCGGTACCGCGCAGGCTTGCTACATACGCCGCGACAAGCACGCGTTCGTTTTGTTCCAGACGATTTTGCCACGCTGGCATCGCTCCGGCAGCGGCACCGTTGTTAACCACTGTGTAGACGTCCTCGATCGTCTTGACGTTCTTGAACGCTTCATCGGTCAGGTTCGGGCCGACCAATCCACCGCCGGTAGCTCCATGACAGGAAACACAATTCGTCTTGAAGACACTTTGACCCACACGCACCCAACTCGGATCGTTCATGTACTTGACTAGTGTTGCCTCGTCACCGTCCAGTACGCCGATTTCGGCGAATTGCAGTCTCGCGTTTGCTGCTGCGGCGGCTGAATGTTTGTCGGCCAATGTGCGGCCTTCGGCACCAAAATGGTAGTATGCCCAATAGGGGAATGCATACAAGATCGTGGCAACAAACAACCATTTCCACCAACCTGGAAGTGGGTTGTCGTATTCTTGGATGCCATCGTAATCGTGACCCGTCAATTCGTCGCTTGCGTCTCCAGCAAACGTACCGGCGTTGTGAAAGTCGGAATCGATTGTTGAGTCTTGAACCGGGCTACTCATCTCGCGGATCCTCCACTTCGTCCGACAATGGGATAGATGCGAACCGCTGGCTGCTGGCCGGCTTGAGTCGCATCACGGCATAACTCATTAACGCAAACGCGAAGCAAAACAACGCCAATGCCACTTCGGCAAAAAAGCTGTAGTCGATCGCTTGGATAACATCTCGCAGCATGTTTTTATTGAACTTATCGAAATGGTGAAAGAATGAATGGTGAAAGAAGGAACGGAACGTAGCCTTGACCTACGGTGACGTCAGTACCGCAGCTGCGACGTCACTTACCGCCTCGGCAGCTGGCGTCTCAACAGGACTGTTCGCAGGTGCAACCGCCGGCGGAGGCGCGAATAAGTCGACTCCCAGTCGTTGCAGGTATGCAATCAACGCGACCGCTTGAGTATTGATTACCAGTAGCGGTTCCTTGCCGGCTCGCTGGACCGTCACCGGCCCACCTTGGGAGACAACTTCAGCTGCCACGACTTCAGCTTGCTTGCGAGCGACCTCCGGTGCATCCTCCAGTTCAAAGTCGTATTCAGCCCCTAACACTGAAGCCGCCCACACTCGATCTCGTACTTTCTTGAAATCGATTTCGGTGACCAACAAGTGCTCAAACGTAGGCATCACACTGCCAGGAGAAACTTGTTCTGGATCTTGCAAGTGCAACCAATGCCACAAGCTGCTTTGTTTGCCACCTTCGCGGGCCATATCAGGACCGATTCGGCGACTTCCCCATTGAAATGGGTGATCATAAATGAACTCGCCCGGCTTGCTGTACTCACCGTACCGCTTGGTCTCGGCAAGCATCGGACGAATTTGTTGACTGTGACAGTTATAGCAGCCCTCGCTGACATAAATATCACGCCCAGCGAGTTCCAGCGGTGTGTAGGGACGCACGGTGGCGATCGTCGGAATGTTGCTCCGGATCAAGAAGGTCGGGATGATTTCAAAAAGACTTGCGGCAACCACTGCGATTACCACGAATACCGTGAATCGCACGGGCAATCGTTCCCAGCGGCGGTGCCAGCCCATTTGCGCCCAAATGTCAATCTTTTTAGCGACGTCGAGAACCGGTGCATTTTCCAGTTTCGTGGTGACCGTCGCATCTATCGGTTCCGGCAAGCCACGAAGCGACAAAGCAGAATAAACTGGAACTTCATACGTCGCCGGACGACTGCGCCACGTCATGAAGTAATTCACGGCCATCATCACAATCCCAAACACAAACATCGCGCCACCGAGCACTCGCACCCACCACAGCGGAACGATCGATTGCACGGTTTCGACAAAGTCGGGATAAGCCAAACGACCAGTTTCATCCATTGCACGCCACATCAACCCTTGTGTGATGCCCGCAGCGTAAATCGGCAGGATGTACATCAGAATTCCGAGCGTGCCGATCCAGAAATGCCACGTTGCCATCTTCACGCTCCACAACTTTGTTTGGAACAGTCGCGGCAGCAGCCAGTAAATCATGCCAAACGTCATCATCCCGTTCCAACCCAGCGCGCCGGAGTGAACGTGGGCGATTGTCCAATCGGTGTAGTGACTCAAACCATTAACAGCCTTCACGCTCAATAGTGGTCCTTCGAAAGTGCTCATCCCATAAAACGTGATACCCACAACAAAGAACTTCAACACTGGATCAACGCTGACCTTGTGCCAGGCGCCGCGAAGAGTCAGCAACCCATTGATCATTCCGCCCCAAGAGGGCATCCATAGCATCACGCTAAACAGCATCCCCAACGTGCTCGCCCATTCCGGCAGCGACGTGTAGTGCAGGTGATGCGGGCCAGCCCAAATGTAGATGAAAACCAACGACCAGAAGTGCAGAATGGACAACTTGTAGCTGAACACTGGCCGCTCGGCAGCCTTGGGAAGAAAGTAATACATCAATCCCAAGAACGGTGTCGTCAAGAAAAACGCCACTGCGTTGTGACCGTACCACCATTGCATAAAGGCATCCTGCACACCCGCATAAACCGAATAGCTTTTCGCGGGGCTGATGGGGATCACCAGATTATTGAATACGTGCAATACAGTCACGGTCACGATCGTCGCGATGTAAAACCACAACGCGACGTACATGTGCCGTTCGCGACGATGAATCAACGTCATAAAAAAATTGCCGCCGAAGAACACCAGCCAAACGACAGCGATCCCTAGGTCAATCGGCCATTCCAGTTCCGCGTATTCTTTGCTCTGTGTAATCCCTAACGGCAAAGTCACCGCCGCGGCGACGATAATCAGTTGCCATCCCCAGAAGTGCAACCAACTGAGCGTGTCGCTCCACATCCGAGTTTTGCACAACCGTTGTGTGCTGTAGTAGATCGCTGCAAAAATCCCATTGCCAGCAAACGCAAAGATCGCTGCATTTGTGTGCAGCGGTCGCAACCGACCAAACGTCAGGTACTCGGCATAGGGCCCCAGTTCGAAAAACAACTTTGGCAACACCAACAGAAGAGCGACAAGCAGTCCCACGAGGGTCGCCACCAGCGCCCATACGAGCGTAGCGGTGGCGAAGTAGCGGACAATCTTGTCGTCGTAACTGAAGTGATCCAATCGGGTGTGGCTCGGCACTGCATTCGTTTGCAGCCTGCCGCCGGAGCTCGAGTCCGTGGATTCGTTAACAACACTCGCCATCGTGACGTATCTCTTGCTTCTAAAAAGAATTTGTAGCGGATGCTCGAACGTGCTCGCAACGGAAAACGAATGCTGAGCCCGATTCGCTCTACTATCACATTGGATGCCAATCCAGGGGCGACACACGCCCAAGGTGGCTCACTGCACGCACGCTAGCCCGCAAAAACCATGGTGAAAATACGTTATTTTTTGTCGAACACGCACATCCGACGGCAACTCGCACTGGTGATGCGCGACGGACGAGCGCGCTTCGCACGTGCAGAATCGCACGTCGACCCGCGAATTTGTACGGTTAGGATGATAATGATTTTGGCTGTCCGCACAAACCGGTAAACTTGTCGCACTCCACTAGACTGGCCGCGACCAAATACAACTGTTGCCTTCATGCATCCGACCACAACACAGACCGAGCCGCTCCCCGAAGAACTATTTCGCAGATACCGGGAGCTGCGCGAATACGTGTCGCTGACGGAACTCGATGAGAAGCGTGTCATTGCCGCCTGGCCGTTGGTGCAGCCGCTGGTTCCCGGCCTGGTCGAAGATTTCTACCAAGAAATACTGCTGCACGAGGAAGCCCGCGCGGTACTGGCGGACTTACAACAGGTTGAGCGTTTGAAGTCAACGCTCGCCAAGTGGATCTCGGAACTTTTCGTCGGCAAGTACGATGTTGCGTTCGTCCAGCGCCGCTGGCAAGTTGGCTTTCGTCACGTGCAAATCGGTCTGGCCCATGTCTGGGTTAGTGCAGCGATGAGCCGGCTGCGCGAGCGATTGACACATCAACTCTATCAAACTTGGGGCAAGAACAACGAATCTTACGTGGAAACCGTTTCTGCGATTCGCCGCATGATGGACCTGGACTTGGCGTTGATCCAAGATGCTTACCATGCCGAATCTGTCGCGGCTAAGATCTCGGTGGAGCGCGATTTCGCCGAAGGAGTCATTGAAACGGCCCAGGCCGTCGTGATGGTGGTTACAGCGTGTGGGCAAATTGTGCGGGGCAACGCGTTTCTAAGACAGTTGCTGCTGGACGCCGGTGAAAGTAGTTTCGGCAATATATTCCAGCTTATCGCTGATAGTGAATGTCCACTTTTAGCGAAATTCCTCAGCCAAGCGGTTGCCGACCTGGGAACCAAGCCACTGGAGACACAACTGCGACTGGCCGACGGTTCCTCGCGTCGCATTCGCTGGTTAGCACGCAAGCTAAACCAGGGTGACGCTGGTATTGCTGATCCCATTATGCCGCTGCGAGTTCCCGACCCATTGATTCATTCAACAGACAAGACAAGGGCTCACCTTGTACTATGCGTTGGTCAAGATATTACCGACTTGACTCAAGCCCAGCGACTTCTCGTGCGTCAAGAGCGATTAGCGGCGATCGGCCAAACGATGACTGGCTTGGCTCATGAAAGTCGCAATGCCTTTCAGCGAAGCCAAGCGTCGTTGGAAACATTGTTGTTGGAACTGGAGGATCGACCGGTAGCCGTCGAGTTGATTGAACGGATTCAACGTGCCCACGACCACTTACTGCATCTCTACGAAGAGGTCCTGCAATTCGCGCGTCCGGTTCGTTTGGAACTGCAACCGGTTCGTGTAATCAGCCACGTGCGTCAAACTTGGCAGTATATTTTGCAAGGAGGCATGGGGGACGGAGCAACTATATCCTTCAACGATACGATGACATCTGATGAGGTTTCCGGCGATCCGTTCGCGCTAGAGCAAGTGTTTCGCAATCTGTTGGAGAACGCTGCTCAAGCCAGCGATTTCGCGGCCATGATCGACGTGAGCTGTCGCGATACTTTCGTCGGCAGTGACCCAGCAGTAAAGTTATGCATTCGTGATCACGGTCGAGGACTACCGGCGGAGTATCGCGAGCGTCTGTTCGAGCCTTTTTTCACGACGCGGTCACGTGGCACGGGGTTGGGGCTTGCCATCGCGCGACGTCTGGTGGAAGCACATGGTGGAAGCTTGAAATTGTTTCCTGCCGAAGGTCGTGGAACGATCGCCGAAATCATTCTCCCACGCACTGCGATTCCCGACGCCATGCAGCCGCCAACGACGGATGACCCTCGACGATCAGGAAGCATGAGCTGAATTGCATTGCTGTTATTTATGGCACTGCGGTATTGCTTAACTATCCACCGTTGTGTTTTCACGACATAGCTGTGCCGCCAAGTCCTTCGCGGCTTTCAGATCCAGCTTGCCTGTCCCGAGCATGGGCACAGAATCGACTAAGATGAAACTGTCAGGTTGTGGGATAAACAAGTTCGGCAGCCCTGCGGCCGACAGTCCCGCGCGAAGCTCATCTACTGATTTGCTCAATGCTTTGTGCAGCACAATCAACCGTTCCCCTTTGCGTTCATCGGGGACACTTGTGACACATATTTCAGGGGAACCATCGTCGTTGTCTTCACCCACCAGTCGCAACAATTCCTCCTCGATTCGTACGTGTGGCACCATCTCGCCGCCAATCTTTGAGAATCGACTCAGTCGCCCGGTAATGTGCAGAAATCCTTGATCGTCGACGTTCGCAATATCTCCGGTGATGTACCAGCCGTCATTGACCGCCTTCTTTGTCAGCTCGTCCTGGTTCGCGTAGCCCTGCATCACATTCGGACCAGTTACAAGAAGCATACCGTCTTCGCCAGCCCGCATTTCGTGGCCATCGTCCGTGGAAATCACCCGAGCAGCGATCCCTGGCAGAGGTCGCCCAACACTGCCTTCGATCCGATCGAGCTGGTACATCGCCGACGAGCGTGACGGAGGGATGTTCACGCTCACCAGAGGACTCAACTCGGTAGCACCGTATCCTTCGACAGGGCGAACGCCGAACCGCTTCTCGAATGCTTCGAACAGATCGCTCGGCATCTTCTCGGCGCCCACAACGACCACATCCAATGATGCGAACTGTAGGGGCTCAACTCGCCGCAAGTAACCACGTAGGAACGTCGGAGTCCCCAGCAGCACTGTGGCCTTGTACCGTTCCGCGAGCTTACCAATTTGCCTCGCGTCCAAGGGGTTGAAGTGATAGACACCGGCGGGTCCTAGTGTCATCACCGACCACAGCGTGACGCTGTATCCGAACGAGTGAAAGAATGGCAAGATTCCGATTACCGTGTCATGCGAATCGAGCTTCACGGCACGCTTGATTGCATCAACGTTATGGCTGATGTTAGCGTTGCTCAGTAGCACACCTTTGGGCATCCCCGTTGAGCCGCTCGTGAAGATGACCGTTAGCAAATCGTCGCTGCCGCAGCAATTCAGTCGCAAGATTCGATCCAGTATCACCGCCGGTACCAACCGCCCCTGCACGAAGGCAATGAGCTTGTCGAATCCAGTGATTTTGTCTTTGAGGGATTCTAAGAGCACGACTTCGGCATCGAGCTTGAAATCAAATTTGCTTAGGAATTTCTCGCTTGTCAGAACATGTTTGATCCCAACATCGGCAATGCAGTGATTGAGAATGCTGCTGTCGGTCGTGTAATTCAAGTTTGCTGAAACACGTCGGTCCATCGCTAGCGCAACGTTTACGACAACGCCGCCAACACTAGGCGGCAACAATACACCGACAAACTTTTCGTCGCATGTCAGTATTTCGCGATGCAGGACTCGCCGTAGCGCCAAGGTGCGCACGAGCATGTCGCGACCGGACACCTCGGCACCTGTTGAATCAGCCGCTTTGAGTTTTTTGCCAGCTGCACGCCAGACACGGATGATGGTGCTTGCCAACAAGGGAAGCTCTTGGCGATGATCAATCGTCGCTTTAGCGCCGAGCGCCTGCACTCGAGAACGAATTTGCTCAATCGGCGTATCGCCCGTCATTGGCTCACCGACATACAAGGTCAGTCGCCGTCGCGGCAGGCTTGGCCATTTCTTAAAAAACTTGCCGCCGGAAAAGCTAAAGATGCTGCCCCACATACCATCGATCCAAACCGGAACGACGAGCTGGTCATGGTCGCGGATGATTTTGTTCAGGCCTGGCTTGAACGCTTGCAGTTGCCCGGTGCGAGTGATGGTACCTTCGGGGAACAGGCCCACAACATCGCCGTTCTCGACCGCTTCACGTGCCGTTTTAAGTGCTCGCATAATCGACTTGGGGCCGTAGCTCATCAAAATCGTATCGAATGCGTTTGCCAAATACATAGCCAGCCGACTGTTAAAATTCCCTCCATCGACAACGAACCTCACGTTGCGAGGCAAGAACCATAAGATCAAGATTCCATCGATCCAGGAAATGTGATTAGAAACGACCACGCATCCGCGGTCGGTCGGCAAGTTCTCCAGTCCCACCACGCGACGTCGATAAAGCAAGCTGAGGATACAGCGAAATGTTCCGCGAACGAACGTTCTCGGCTTGAGAATCGCTAACGCGATCAGGATAGCGGCAACAGTGATCAGGACGATCAGCGTGATATGCAGGATGGACATGCCAGTTCTCGTAGGATAGAAGAGCGAGATCGCCAGTTGAATCCTGGGTGATCAGCGATTCAACTCTGGGGACCACTCTATCATCTTAGCGGTATTTGCGAGGGCAAAGAATGTCATTGGCGTAGGCTTTAGACTTCAATGCGTCTGCCTTGCTCGTCGCTTTGCTGTGCAGCGGCAAGAATTGTTGCCGCGCGATAGGCATCGTTCAGATCGGCAATCTTGCGAACAAGGCTGGTTACGGCGCGATGAAACTGTGTCAGCAACTGCTCACCAACCGGCAATTCCATTTCCAAAGATTCCAAGTGTCGACCGGCATCGTCGAACCATACCAGCGTGCTGGGCAGGTCCAAGAACGCAACGCCGCGCTGACAACAAATTTGCATTGCCGAGGGTGGTCGAAACCCGACCGCCTCGTGCCAGCTTGCTGGGATGTAGCTGCCGCAGCTAATTTGAGCCGTCACGGGTGGCGAGTTAGGGGTCGCAGCAAAATGCAGGCTCAAGCAACGGTAGTCTGGATGTTCACCACCGGTATGCCCCATCGAAGTCACGCTTGAGGGTTCTCGATCGACCACGTATCGCGCCCAATCAATCAACTCCACTAGTTCACGACGTTGTGGGTCGCTGCTACTTTCATTCTTGCAATACGCTTCATCGTCTTTCATTCGTCGGTGACAGAACAACAGACGTGGCTTACCCAGTCGTGTGGCAATGAGCTCCTTCAAACGCAGGGTTGCGGGCGCGAACCTTCGCGGAAATTCGGTCATGAAAGCGACACCGCTGCGTTCGATTGCTTCACGAACGTGAGCGTCCATGACGGGATCGAAATCCAGGTCGCCTGCCCAATAGATCGATTTGCCCGCTTCACAAGCGGCGAGCATGGGCAGCCATCCGAGCCATGATTTCTGCAGCACCATCACCGCGTCTATATCACAACGATTCACTAGTGCTCGGAAACCGTCGACTGGGTCCGCTTGGAACTCCGCAGCCGAGCTTTCTGCAAGCTTGGCTACCGGACAGTAGACGGCTCGCACATCGAATCGGTCGCCGAGAACCTTCAATGCCGGACGGTGGCGGTGCTGCCAAGCATCGCCGAGTCCGATCAGTCCGATTCGCAGCTTCATGAACAGTTTTTCGCGGAAAACGGGAGGGAAGCGCAACGATTAACAGGTTCGATCGACCGTCATCAAAACTTCTCGCGGCACGCGGGAGCGGAATGTTCAAGTCTCGTTGTGCTAACAGTTTAGCGACAGCGAGGGGAAATGAGAATCAGTCTGCCGGGGCAAAAAATCCAAATTACCGCAAGATCAATTTTGAATAATTTTTGGGGGTGACCCTTGTGAGCATCAAGTCCAGCCCTATACTCCGCCCAGTTCACCTGACCTCTAGAACCGCTAGTGATTGCTAGCTCTTCCAAGTCGGTCAGGGGAAATGCCAAAACGAGTGATGCATTGCAGCTTTTACAGAATTGTGGCTGAATCCACTCGCTTTCTGCGTTTTCCGCGAACTGACAATCCCTTACCGGGCCTTGTCCTTTGTGGGTACGGGGCCACTTGTCTGGCAGGTGCAAGCTAGCAAAGGGGTTGTCAAGCGAAGGCGATTGTCGCCTTGGCTGAGAATTGAACCGAGGTCCAGGTGGATGATTTTTTAACGATCTAGCAGCAGTCTCGTTCCCGATTCGGACAGAACTGCTACGGACCGTGTCGGCATCGTGCCGCACCCACTTGAGTACTTACACCTTCAAACGAGGGAGCTTACGGAATGGTTTCAGTGCTTTTTGCGGTCGCCTTGAGTTTTGTAACCAGCGAGCCCGCAACGCCGCAAACCTACGCATCGGCCTACGCAGAGTCTGTAACGGAACGGAAACCATTGGTTGTCTTGGTCAGCGCCCAATGGTGCCCAGCCTGCAACGTGCTCAAGGATACGACACTCAAGTCGCTTGAACAGTCAGGCGAGTTAGACAACGTTAGCGTGGCTGTCGTTGACCGTGATGCCGAGCCTGAATTGGCTCAGCAATTGATGGCGGAAGAACGAATGATCCCGCAGATCATCGTGTTTTCCCAAAACTCAACGGGACGATGGCAGCGCAAGAAATTGACCGGATACCAGCCCGCTCAACCAGTTCGCTCGCTAATTCGTGCGGCGATGTCGTTGGGAAGAGGTTAACCAGTTAGCAGGTTTTGGTCATAGTCTCCGGTTAACAGGCTTCAGGTAACGGGGTTTGCGTTGTATATTTTCCGCTTTCCCGTTACCTGTTTCCCGTTATCCGATATGTTTCTATGAGTTTTCCGGATCATTTGCAGCATTTGGTCCGCTCGGATGAACCGCTCGCGCCACTGGTTTGGCTGGGAATCGGTGGACCAGCTCGGTTTTATGCCGAGCCGACCGATCAAGCTGAGCTGCAGGCGTTGTATTTGTCTGCGAATCAGTCAGGCATTGCTGTCCGAATTCTTGGCGGCGGAAGCAACTTGCTCGTGCGGGAAGCGGGGCTGGACGGCTTGGTGATTTCGCTCACTTCAGCGGCGATGTCGAAACTAAGAATTGACGGCAATCGCTTGTTTGCTGGCTCTGGCGCAAAGCTTTCCCACGCTGTTATCAAAGCCGTCGGCGCCGGATTGGGCGGTTTGGAGCATTTGGTTGGTATTCCGGGTACCGTTGGCGGCGCAGTGGTCGGAAATGCTTCCAGCGGCGGACGTGATATCGGATCAGCTGTACAGAGCGTTATGGTTCTTGACGAGTCCGGCGGCACTCGTGAGCTTGAAGACGACGAAATCGGGTTCTCGCATCGTAAGTCGGCCCTAGGCGGATTGATCGTTGTCGGCGTGACGTTTGAGCTGGAACCTCGCGACGTCGAACAATTGACTAAGCGGATGCAAAAACTGTGGATTGGGCGCAACGCAACGCGCCCCATTGAGGAGCGTCGGATTGCGACTCCATTCGTTGATCCAGACGGTATCACCGCACGAGAGTTGATCCAGTCGGTGGGATTGGCAGGAGTTCGTGAGGGCGACGTTTCCCTAGACGCCAATCAGCCCCACTATTTGATCGCACATACCGGTGCGACGAGTGATCAGTGCTTAAAACTCATCGGCCGCGTCCGCGAGCAAGTCCTGACTCAAACCGGGATCGACTTGCAGTTGAATCTGCAAATCTGGTAGTGAGTTGTACTGGGCGATGATGCCCGGGATCAGCGAGTGCGGAGACTCACCAGTCGTGGCAGCAAAACCGTCGGAAACCACCGAAACGCGACCGCTACGAGCGCTTTTGAAGCGGTTGATTCAGGCTCCGGCTGTACTTTCGATCATTTGGCCAGTCTTGCTGATAGGTGGCGCCTACGTTGCCTGGGATCACTGGGGTGCTGATCACGTGGCCAAACAATATTACGGTATCGATCCTACGTTGATTGAGATCACTCCGCCACCTGAATTTGTCCGCAGTGACGTCGTGCAAACGGTCTATCGCGATACGGCAATGGAAGGTCTGTCGCTTTTGGATCATCAAGCGACTGCCAAAATAGCCTCGGCGTTTAGCACACATCCTTGGGTTCGGCGAGTTGTCAGCGTTCGAAAACTTCCCGGTGGTGCGGTCGACGTTCGCGTCGATTACCGGCAGCCCGTGGCGATGGTGCGTGTACCCATGCGTGATTCCAAGAGCGATGGGTTTGGTTTCTTTCCCATTGATGCAGATGGCGTGTTGTTACCTCCAACCGATTTTTCGTCGGCGGAAACCAAGAACTACATCCACATCAAGGTACCTGACGCCTATCCAACAGGTGGCGCCGGCTCGCGCTTCGGAGATGCGAGAATCGAAGCCGCCGCAATGTTGGCGGGGATTCTTTCCCCTTATCGTGAAATAGTCGGAATCGTAGGTATCGAAGCCACCGGCGACCCAAGACAAACACCAGTACCACAGTTGGAACTCACGACCAAAGACAATCAACGGTTGTCCTGGGGCAGTCCTCCAGGACGCGAGTTACAGGGAGAAACGAACGCGATGGTGAAGCTTAAGCTACTGTTGGACCAATTGGCTGTGCCTACGCCAGCAAACGTGAGAATGGCGACGAAGCCCAGCGGCTAATGTCTGGCATTGAAACGAATTGGTTTCATTTGCCGCTCGCCCGCGACAACTCATCGGCGATGATACTCAAGCCACGGTGAACAACAGTCTGGGGCATCGTGAATGTGACTCGTATGCACTCGTCTTGATGACGCCAATCGCTTTGGTCATTACCGAAAAAAAAGTATTTGCCAGGGATGACGAAAACACCGCGTCTCTTCAACCGCTCGTATAGCTCTCGCGAGGTTATAGGTAGATCGGGGAACCACATCCAAAGAAAAAATGCTCCCTCGCTACGGTGGACGCGATAATCAAAACGGTCACCGAATATCTCCTCGACCATCGCCAGCGCTTCTTGACTCTTACGCTGGTAAAAGGGGCGAACGATCTCGTCGGAAAGCCGCAAAATCTCACCACTTTGGATAAGCGGGGTCGCAATTATTTGGCCAATGTTCGCGTTTGCTAAGCCTACAATCGATACCATGGAGGCCAGCATGCTGATGATCTCTGGTCGGGCGATCACGATGCCCGTGCGTGTTCCCGGCAAACCAATCTTCGAGAGGCTGAGCGTGAGAATGATGTTTTCGTTCCAGATCGGAGTTGCCTTGGTAAAGATCGCACCAGGAAAAGGGTTTCCGTAGGCGTTGTCGATAATCAGTGGTAGGTGATTTTGATGAGCCAATTGTGCCAGTCGCGAGATCTCGTCATCTGTAAGTACATTGCCACTGGGGTTAGTTGGTCGCGAAACACAAATGGCAGCAGTAGCGCCAGTGATCAGTAGCGAATCGAAGTCGACATGGTATTTGAATTGGTGATCACCAATGAGTTCGATTTTCGGCTTTGACGCTACAAACATCGTGCCGCTGGTCGACTGGTTGGCGTAACCGATGTATTCGGGAACAAGTGGCAACAAGACATGCTTCGTTTGTCCGTCCGCAAATCGGCCAGCCAATGCGTTGAACAGAAGAAAAAAAGCCGTTTGTCCACCTGCGGTGACTGCGACGTTTTCGCTGTCGATGGGCCAACCAAATTGGCGATTTAGCATATGCGCTAGAGCACGTCTGAAAGCGGGATTCCCGGTCGGCGGTTCGTAGTTGCCCAGCGCGTGCTCGAGCTGTCCAGGCTCTCGCGAAATTTCGTCGATTCGTCTTCGCCAAACCGAGTCCATTGCCGGGATATGCGCAGGCTGGCCGCCCCCGAGCATGCACACGTCGTCGCCGCCATGAGCCAAGGCTTGACCAAGGTCTTCCATGAGTTCGCCGATGCCGCTGCCGCGACCGGTTGCGTCACCGAACTGGGAGAGGTTCCACATCAAGCAATCACCGCGCGGATGCGGTTTTGGAAGCCGTGTACGATTTCATGTTAAAGCTCCAAGAATAATCTTGCCGGGTCCTCGATCACGTCTTTAATCGTTTTCAGAAAACCCACTGCCTCACGCCCATCCACGATTCGATGGTCATACGTAAGAGCAACGTACATCATCGGACGAATGACGACTTGACCGTCAACGGCGATGGGGCGTTCCTGGATTGAATGCAAACCGAGGATTCCGCTTTGTGGTGGATTAACGATCGGCGTGCTCAGCAACGAACCATAGATACCGCCGTTGCTGATCGTGAAAGTACCACCCATCAAATCGTTGGGTTGAAGTCGATTGTCGCTAGCCTGGGACGCAAAGTCGGCGATCGAGGCCTCGACTTCCGCGAACGACATACGTTCAACATTTCGTAGTATGGGCACGACAAGACCTTTGCCGCCCCCAATCGCAATTCCGATATCTTGGTAGTGACGGTAGACTGCATTGTCACCTCGAATCTCGGCGTTAACCGCTGGATACCGTCGCAGCGCTTCGACCGTAGCCTTGGCGAAGAACGACATGAACCCAAGCTTGACTTTGTGTTTCTCGGCGAACGCATCTTTGTACTTTTGTCGAATCGCCATGACTGGATGCATGTCAATTTCGTTAAATGTAGTCAACAGCGCTGCCGTCTGTTGCGCTTCAACGAGCCGCGCCGCGATCGTCCGTCGCAACATGCTCAAGGGCTTCACCTCTTCACTTCGATAAGCGGAATCCGTCATTAGCGAAGTTGGCATCGTTGGGCGAGTCGATGCGGCCAGAGCACCCGATGCAGAACCCGTCGGCTTGGACGAAACGACGGGCACAGGGGGTGCAGGCGGGGCGGTTGTGGGCGCGGCTTTAGGTCGGTTGCTAACGTATGCCAGAACATCCTCTTTGAGCAAACGACCACCTGGGCCAGTTGCCGGAACTTGACTCGCGGACAGCCCGTGTTCCTCCAGCAACCGTTGAGCGGCAGGCATCACAAAACCAGAGGCAGATTCGGTTGTTGACGTGGCGGACGTCGCTGCCGAATCGGGAGCGGGTCCAGTGGCGGCGGGTGCAGATCCGGCGGCTGGTTTTTCGGCAACGCGAATTTTTGCAATGACCTCACCAACCGTCGCAAACTCTTCCGCCGACTTGGTGATCGCATGCAAAAAGCCTGAAGCCGGAGCTGGGACTTGAACGGATGCTTTCTCGGTTTCAATATCCGCCAAGTCTTCACCAGCGGCCACCCAATCACCGTCGTTCTTCAGCCAACGTCCGATTTGAACTTCGCTAATTGATTCCCCGACGGTGGGGACTTCAACATTGATGATTTCGCTCACGAGAGGGTATCGCTTCGATGGTGTAAATAGGAAAGGGGAGCACCGTGATCTTCCAGGATACCGACCAATCGGCGAAGTGTCAGGAACACGAGGAAAGTAATTCTGGCGTAAATAATTTTCCTGCTAGCTCGTAGGACTGGATGGATTGATCGGACGAGCCAAACGTTGCCGACAAATCCGCATACGGCGGCTGGATCGACCACGCGAACGCTACAAGTCAAAGAATGAAACTGCGTCCCTGATCGGCTGGTGAATGTGAAGGCGATTGTTCGATGATGGACATGAGCGGAAAGACGTCAGTGTCCGGTAAGTCACCGTTGCAAACCGCTGGCCAGCGACATGCTGGCCCGAAGCCCACCATTTCTAATCACAAGCGAGAACCGGGTTCAATGTCCGAAGCGCGAAATGGCAGCCCGATTCAACCCGCCATCATCGTGCTGATGCTGGTTGGCGGAGGCTGGTATTTCTTAAATCACTACCAAGTCAGCGGGCTGGATCGCGTCTCGGTCAAGCCACTCCCGACCGATCGTCGTGGTGCCTCACTGGCGGGTTATCGCGACGAATTGAGCGTCGGCAGCCCCAGCGATATGGATCCAAGCTTAGAGCGTATGTGGTCGGTACACGACGTCAGCGATGCAACGGCTCTGCGTCGTACGATCGACGAAGAGCGGACTGATCAGAGGGCGGACACGCCACGTCAAATCGCCAATTCACGCTTGCAAAGCATTCGCATCGCAACGTGGTCACTGGACGGATTCGGACCAACGAAACTTTCCAGTCCCGATTCGCGACGAACGATTTGCCGCGTGATTCGGCAGTTCGATATTGTAGCGGTGCAACAAGTTGCCGCCATTGAACGCGACCTCGTGACGCGTTTAGTCGATGCAGTAAACGAAGGCGACCCTCGCTACGATTTTGTACTAGGAAAATCGACTGGCCCGGTCGATCGCCCCGAACATTTGGCGTTCATCTTTGATACCACGCGAGTCGAAGTTGATCGTACGCAGACCTATTCACTCAGCGACCCTGCGGATACGGTGAAGTACGATCCATTAGTGGCTTGGTTTCGCACAGCCGAACCGAGCCACGACGCAGCATGGACATTCTCGTTAGTTAACGTTCGCATCGATTTAGCAAGTGCCGCGGCCGAAGTCGCCGTCATTCCTAGCGTGCTGACAGCGGTACGACGCGACGGTCGTGGTGAAGATGACGTTGTCTTGCTGGGGCTGTTCCAAGCCGATGACGCGTATTTGCGAAAGGTGCTTCTGGGAAGCACACACGAAAGTATCGTCCGCAGTGGAACGACTGATATCTTTGGCCGCTACCAGACGAGCAATGTGCTTGTCGCGGCGTCCAGTTCCACCGAATACGTCGGTCGCTGCGGTGCGTTTGACTTCCTGCGCGTATTCAACCTCAGTCTCGCCGAGGCGGAAGCTGCATCAAGTCACTTGCCAGTGTTCGCCGAGTTTTCGCCACTCGAAGGTGGCGTGCGGTAGAGTGGCCTCAGCCCGCATCATCCGTGGCAATTTTGCGAAAATAAGCTTCGATGGCCTCGCGATAGTGCGTGGGCAAATCGCGACCAATTTGCTGCAAAGCTTCTTGTCGCTCGGCAGGCGGCAGGTTTCCCCAGCCAGCACTGTCCCCTTGGTTTTTGCGGTCGACGTCACCTTTTCCACTTGCGCCAGCGATGCGGCTATCTTGCATCGGCGAGCCTTGTCCGCCTTGACCATTTGCATCTCCAGCGGCCTGTTGTTGCTGTTGCTGCTGTTGTTGTTGCTGCTCTTCGATTTTGTCGATCAGTTTCGTCAACTTGTCAATGATCTTCTGCTCGCGCTGTTTGACATCGTCGTTGCTACGGCCAAGATCCAAACGGCGACTGACATCGATCATCATTCTTGAGATCTCATCGAGCGAATCTTCCTTCAACGGTTTGATGTCCGCAATCATTAGCTCCGCGGTCTTGGTGTACCGTACGGGCGATGCGTCTTTATTTTCCAACAGACGACGCAGGTCAACGAGGGCTTCCTTTTTCATCAACAACGCGTGATAGCATGCTCCGCGATAGAACAGCACCGATGCTGGATCAATCGATTCAACTGGATCGACTTCAGCAAACGTCGGCAATGCCTCGTCATACAATCGTTTACGAACCAACTCACGCCCCAGCCAGACGCGAATACTATTTCGCATCGACTTTGGTAACGCCTCGATCGCGCCGTAACCCGGTGTGTTGGGATCGATACTCGCTGCTGCTGCCGTGATGCTTTGATTCGAAGTGACCGCCAACTCATCGACGACGCCAACTAAGTCCTGAATGGCGTCGATATAGGCGTCCAGCGGATCGATGTCTTGTTGTTCGACAGCTTGTAAAAACTGTTCGTTCACACGATCGATTTCACCTGGAACTATTCCTAGTTCATCCAAGGTCGCGCGAAGCATCGCTGCCATCTCGGCCGCATCATACACTTCCCAGCTCGCGTTGCGCTCAAGCGCCTCGTCAGCGACGACCGGAATGACGCAACTGATCCATAGCAAGCCGACCGAAAGCGATCCGGTAACTAAGCGACGCCAATGGCTAATGCGAGCGTCGTTGTTGGATGGTCGGCGGGTCGTCGAGTCGTTCACTTGCATCCTCACATATCATTGATTCCGCTTGAGCACCAAGTCACGGGTGATTTGGTACAAGCGATTTTGACGTTCTGAGAGGCTTTGGAGCAATGGCAACACGTCGTCACCGGTCGTTTCTCCCGCCTCCAACATACCCGCATATCGTTCCGTCGTACTCTTAATTCGTGTTTCCATGGTACGAATCAGTTTCAACTCGGCCAATGCTTCGACCAGTGGTTGTTCGCCCTGCTGGCCCTGTTCCGGCTGCCCCGGTTGTTGCTGTTGCTTTTTCTGTTCCAAATCGCGTTGGGCCTTCTGCAGAGCCGCAATCATCTCCTCAAGGGCGGCCAAAATGTCCTTTTGAATCCCCTGGGTAACCGTATCTATTTTAGTTTCCGCCAAGCGTTCCGCTACTTTTGTCGTATCCGAGCGAATCTGTTCGACGACTTCTGGGAAAGCGACACTTGAGCCTTCTTCCCGCAATAACAACATAGCTCGATCAGCTTCCAGGGTGATCTTTTTCTCTTCAAAGGCCAAATCTCCGGCTTTGAGGTCAGTTTGACGATTACGCTGAATTTTCGGGGTCGCCGCCAAAGTGACCGTATCATCGAGCACTTTTGACTGCATCGCAGCCATTTTCTTCAGACGAGCTTCGATCCTGGCAAGTTCCCTCTGCAGCTCTTCTTCCCGGAGTTGGCGGAGGATTTGTTCCAAAGAATCGATCGCCGCTCGCAACTCCTGCTCGGCTTGACTTTGTTCATCAGTGGCCTCCTCACGCTTGGCCTCTTCCAGTTTCTTCTCTGCTTGCTGCATTTTCTCAATGGCTTTTTGCAGTTGCTGCTCGGCCTGCTGCTGAGGCGACTGAGGTTGTTGCTCCGCCTGTGACCCTGACTCGCTCGGCTCACTGTTTTCACTGGATGGCGATTGCGACTCGCTCGGACTTTGTTGAGAGTCCTTGGGCTCACTGTCCTTGGGCTCACCGTCCTTGGGCTCACCATCCTTAGGCTCACCATCCTTAGGTTCACCGTCCTTAGGTTCACCGTCGCTTTCCTCCTTCCCTGCTAGCTCTTGATTCAACTCCTCAGCTCGCTCGGTAATTGCTTCTTGTTCCTTCTCAACCTCGTTCATGTCGGCATCGTTCTCGGTTCTTGCCCGAGTGCTGCGCTGGGCGCGTTCAATACGTTTAAGGTCCTTAATCATTCGCTGAACACGTTCTTTCTCGTCGCGAATGCGCTTTGAGCGATCCTCGCTGAGCAAAAGCGTCAACAATTGTTCCATCCCTTCGGAAGCTTCACTTTGTCGCTCAACTGCGTTTTGGTACTGCTGGGTTTGCAATGACTGAGTCGCTGAGCGCAATTTCTCGAGCGTAAACTTGTCACGTGATTGGCGTGCGGCGCGGCGCAGTAGAGCAGCTCGTTCGGGGTTCTCGTCAGCTTCAACATCCGCCAGCCGCAACAGCAACTCTTCCAGTTTGCTATAACGCTCTGCAACGCCTGTTTGTCGCTGCAAGAGCGCCGAAGTTTCGCCTTCCGCCGGTTGTTGTGCATCGGCGAACGTCGTTAGAACGACCGCCAGAAAAAACAACGTCGCGAGAACGATCGTCAAGTGATTGCGCTGATGGTGCATACGAGGATTTCTTCGACTTTTCCCAAACTTATTGTCTGGGCAAGGTTGTCTGGGCAAGGCTAATTGCGGGGGCGTTGCCCCAGAAAAATACTTTTCTATCTATTTAAACAAATCCAACACGCTCTTTTTTTGCTGGGTCTTGGTGTCGTCCAGTAGTTGATTCTGGTCTTCAATCAATTCACGAACCATATCAAGTATCTCGTTGTAACTTTCCAAATCCAGCATTTTCTCCAGCACCGCAGTCAACTGCAGTAGCACGTCCTCCGCCGTCGCGACCGCATTGGCGGTTCTTTCCGCTGCTACCATGGGTTCGCCGATGACAGCATCGATACTACGAATTTGATCCTGAAGCCGTTTCAGCGGCTCATCCACTATTTTACGCAGTGGGTCGCGAACTCCTACACCAATTCGCTCGCGACGGTCCACGGAATCGACCCGATTGTTAATCATTTCCTCTAGCAGATCGTCCAACGAGGCCGCGATTCCGGATAATTCTTCGCTCGTCTTGGATGCTTGCAGCCCGCTCTGTTGGACGCGCAAACGGCGCACTTGTTCCTGGCGAGTCGTTTCAGTGTTACTTGTTTCAGCATCACTCGAGGACGTTGACTCAGTTGGTTCGGCGGGTTCATTTGAATCAGTCGCTGCTGCTGCACCGGAGAATCCGACTCGTCGCAGCACATCCAGTGTATCTCTCAACGACCGAGTCTCATCGATCGTCTGTTCCAACCGGCCTCGCAGTCCCAGTTCACGGCGTTCCAACAAGCCCAGCAACTGCTCCGGTGTAACGACTTGTAGACGAAACAGCTCACTACGAGCCAAATGTGGTTCGCCTAAGTTGTACGCATCAGCGGCTTCGGCATAGACATTGATCGCTCCGCCAGGTTTCAACTCCGCCAACGTTCCTGCGGCGACCAATTCACGCAAATCAAGCTGTGTCTTGCCCTCGCCATCACGTTCCAGTTTAGGCGAAGTGCTGATGGGTTCAGACTCAGTCGCGAGTTCTTCACCGCCTGGAGCGATCGAAACAGATGCTTGCTCGATCGCGTAATCGTCCGTAGCGGTAATCTCCACAGGCAAATTCGCAATCGGAGTGACCGCCGAGCCGATCCCTTTTAATCGCAAGGTGACTTCAGGAGGCTCGTCCAAGATGATCCCGAGAAAGTAACGAAATGGTGCTTGTGCAGAAATTCCGTCTGGGTCCAGCGGGACTATACGAACCGTCGTCGCAAAACGCATGTCGCTCAATTGGATCGCGACTTCACGACGATCACTAGAGTACGTGATTGAATCGGGAACGATCGCACCAGCATCGGATTGTAAGTGCGAAAGAATATTGCCCAGCGGTCGCGTGCTCGTTGCCCGAAGGGTTACGTCGCTGCCTTCGCGAAGTCGCAGTCCAGATTGGTACTCGGTGTCGAAATCAAAATCACCGCTACCCTCATTCCTCAAATAGTTTGGGTAGCGCACACGGACCTGCATCTGCACCAGCGCTGGTGGTTCGATGGCCTCGATCACATAATCATCGAGGCGATCATCCAGCCCACGAATACTGAACGTCATCGTTTGGGTCAGCCCGCTGAGCGGCGGCCCATCGAGTACGAATGATTGAAAGCCGTCTTGAACACGCCCCACACGACGCAAATTAGATTGTCCTCGTGTACCGTCCTCGGTGTTGTAATACATCGTACAAACCGTGGGTACGATCGCCGTATTTGCGGCCGCGCGGATTCGCAGCAATGGGCTGCTGCCACGGGGCAAGCGAATTCGTTTGTCTTCAAACGTCAACAATTGTGGCGGTTGCTCATCGTCATCTGCCGCGGTGACGACGGGCAACTCGATTCCCACCATCTCAAGTTCAGCTCGTCGTGGCCACGGGTCGTCGGACAAAAGCGTCAATCGCTTGGCCGCGCGACCGAACGCGTCGGGCGAAAATATCGCTAATGCTAAAGCCATCAGTAGCAGCGGCCCGACGACAAGCGATTTGCGAACCAGTGGCTGCCAACGAAACACTCGATTTGGATCGACTTCATCAATCGCTGCTGCCGCTTGGCTATGGACTCGACGCAGTAACTCCGGCGAGTGCGAGTCGCCCGAGCGGTCCGGTCGACTTAGCTGGACCGCTGTGACAAGCCGGCCGCTGAGCTGAGGATGATGTCGCTCAACAAGTAGCGCCAAGCTGTCGTCGGGAAGCGGGCGACGCAAACGAGCGACGAGCAACGTTAGCAGTAGGCCCAGCACAGCAGCGCCGACCAGGGCGAGCAATACACCGCGAGCGGACCGCGGCATCTCGGTTCCGCCTACTTGAACTGGCAGGAAGTCCAAAGCCAAGCCCAACCAAAAGGCAACGAGCACGACCGCAGCTACCGCCAACAGGGAATCCAGCCAAATATATCGTCGCACGCGGCTGCGAAGATTCGACAACAGCGATGTCAATTGCGGATCAAGATAGGTCGAGGCAGGATTCAATGGGTGCGTCTCACTGGAAAAAGGTGTCCGGTACCTTTTTCAGGAACCGGACACCTTTATTTCTTTTAAACCGAGCAACGCTCTCGCAATTTGGCTTGAAACGTCTCGAACAAGTACTGGCTGTCGTGCGGACCGGAGGCAGCCTCGGGATGGTATTGGACACTGAACGCATCCTTCTCACGATGCTTCACGCCAGCGATCGTATCATCGTTTAAGTTACGGTGTGTGATTTCCAAACAGTCTGGCAACGACTGCTCCTCGACCGCGAACCCGTGATTCTGGGTCGTGATCTCAACCTTTCCTGTTTGTAGGTCCAATACCGGTTGGTTCACACCACGATGGCCGAACTTCAATTTGAACGTCTTTGCGCCACAGGCAAGCGCCAGCAACTGATGCCCCAAACATATTCCAAAAACAGGGACCTCGCCGATCAACGCCCGCACCGTTTCGTGAGCATACGTAAGCGGTTCCGGATCACCGGGCCCGTTGGATAGAAAAACACCATCCGGCTCAAGTCGCAGTATTTCGTCCGCTGGCAGATCACCGGGCACGATCGTGACCCGATTTCCGCGAGAATGGAAATGACGAGGAATGTTCCACTTCATACCAAAGTCCATGCACACCACATGCGGTGCCGTCCTCGTGGCGATGGGCGTCGGCAACATCGCCTGTGACCATTCGTCAAGCGGATGCGCCCAAGAAATGGTTTCTTTGGGCATGACCTCGCGAACCAAATCGCGACCTACTAATCCCGGTGCAGCTTTCGCCTTGGCAACCAGCGATTCGTCGCAGTGGTCGGTTGTCGACAAAACACCACGCATCGCGCCGAGATTTCGAATGCGACGAACAAGCGAACGCGTATCGATGCCAGCAATTGCGACCAGATTGTGCCTACGCAAGTAATCACCAAGGCTGCCATCGGCTCGGTAGTTACTGTGCACGCGACTACTTTCACGCACGACAAAACCGGCAAGCGACGGTGAATCGTGCTCGACATCAATCTTGTTGACACCGTAATTTCCGATCTCAGGGTACGTCATCGTCACGATCTGACCCCGATAACTCGGGTCGGTGAGGATTTCCTGGTAACCGGTCATCGCGGTATTGAATACGACTTCACCAGTGACTTCACCATCGGCACCAACTGCGACACCGGCGAACACCGTTCCATCTTCTAGCGCAAGTTTAGCGGTATTAAGCATATAAATCGTTTCGCATCTCAAGTATCAATCAAATCTTCTGGCGCCAGGATCGGGACTTTGTTTTCTTCGACTTCCTGTTTTTCTCGCCAAGGCTCACCCTTTTTGTAGCTTTCGAGCTCTAACTTGAGTTGCTCCAGTTGTGGGTTTTCCTCCGCAGTACCGAGCTCTACGGATTTCGTACTCCACTGGATCGCTTGCTCAAAGTCGCCCTGTTCGGCATAGCCAGCCGCTAGGGTACTGAGAATGTGTGCTTCTTTGTAGTCGGTTAACTTCGCGGCTTTCTCTCCCAATTGGACCGATCGCTTACCATCGCGGATTCCGTCTTGGGGGCTCGTCGCAAGGACCCAAGCCAAATTATTCAGTACACCCGAGTCTTGGGGCTCGCCTTTGGGAGTCGCGGACAGCACTCGTTCATAGTCCTTAATGGCTGCCGCATGATCACCAACGCTAAGCCAAGCATCGGCACGTGATCGCAATACGGACATATTCTTTGGGTCACGGTCAAGCACGTCGCTGAGTGTCTCGATCGCTTGTCGTGGCCGATCGTCTTGCAGATACAAATTAGCCAGCTGTAATTGGCGGACCGAATTCTCTGGATCACGCGATACCAACAGTTTCATGTCGTTGATTGCATCCGCCATCCGTTTTTCCTCGATCGCGATCAAGCAGCGAACGAATATTGCTTGATCAGCTTCGGCAACTTGCGGTGCAATTTGAATCGCAGCTTTTAAGTCGGTCTTGGCTGCTTTGACATCACCACGTGACAACGATATCTCGGCACGCTGCAATAAAGAAACAGGATCTTTCGGCTGCATCGCCAACGCTTTGTTCAAATCCGCGAGTGCCTCGTCTTCCTTGTCTGCCATTCGGTACAAGATCGCTCGCATCCGGTACAAGCCTTCGCTTGGTTTCGCTTTGAGTGTCTTGGTGATCAATTCCAAGGCGTCGTCGGTACGATTCATTTCCACGAGCTGCTGCACCGCCGCTTGGGCGACCGCTTGGTTAGTCGGATCTTTGGTCAACAGTGACTCCAAGTCTTTGACCGCACCGTCCACGTCCCCGGACTGCAATCGCATCGCCGCACGGGCCTGCATCGCTTCGAGGTTATCTCCGTCTGCTTTTACAGCGGCATCCAAATCCTCAAGTTTTTTGTCCGTATCGGTCTGGGTCAGTGCACGAAGCACATAGGCGGCACTTAGCTCGCGCGGATTGTCGCCCAGCAAGCCGATCGCCTTGGTCGTTGCGTCGAGAATTGCATCGCGATTGCCACCCTGCATCAAATTCAATCTGGCGATCATCAAATACGCCTCGACAAGCTGTGAGTCGTACTTCACGGCCTCGTTCAGGCTGTCGATGGCGTCGTCACGCATCTGCAATTGGCGTCTACCTTGAGTTTGCACCATCGCGGCGGCAAGTTCTTGGCCTCGCTGCAGCAACACGCTGCCAAGCATCTTTTCAGCGAATGAACGGTTTTCCTCCGAGAGTCCCTTGGCGAGCGACGATTTCAGCAGTGCTGCGACGGCCTCGAGCTGCTGCAGTGTTTCAGCATCGATCCGTTTGATTACCGCTTCATCAAGGTCGCCTTGCCCTGGATCTGTTTTCTTTTCAGACTTCTTGGGTTCCGTTTGAGGAGCATGCGCTTTCGGTTCCGGTTTGTCGTTTACTTCCGGTTTGTCCTTCGCCTCCGGCTTGTCTTGAGGAGGATCCGCCGCTTGCGGACTGCCAGCTTCAGATGGCGGTGTGGCTCCTGTTTGGGCCGGGACATCAACAACGGTCTCCTGGGCTAGTGCTTGCGATAGTACCACACCGCACGACATCAGCACCGCGCTGGCAAGGAAGAAGCGAACTCGCTGGAACATATTTTGGCTCGGACTTTCGGATTTCGGTTCAACACGAAACACTATTATGACGGTTTTCGCCGTTCAGGCGAAGTCGAAGTAGAGCACTTAAAGCACGGAATTGTCGAATGAGTCGTCCAAAAGTCTTTGTCACTCGCCGAATCCCCACCGTTGGCATCGATCGAATGCGTGAACATGCGGACTTGGACATCTGGCTCGATAATTTACCGCCTTCGCGAGAAACGTTGCTGCAACGAGTTGCTGGGTGTTCCGCGCTACTGACGTTGTTGAGTGATCGCATCGATAGCGAAGTGATGGACGCCGCCGGGGATTCGTTGCAAGTGATCAGTAACTTTGCCGTCGGTTTCAACAACATCGATGTCGACGAAGCTCGGCGGCGTGGCATCCGGGTGGGCAATACTCCCGACGTACTGACCGACGCCACTGCCGATATCGCCGTTGGCCTGATGCTGGCCGCAGCCCGGCGGTTTAAGCAAGCATCCGATCAAGTTCGACAAGGGGAGTGGGGGGCTTGGGAGCCAACAGGAATGATCGGGGCAGATTTCAGCGGCCAAACACTGGGTATTCTCGGAATGGGCCGAATCGGGAAAGCAACCGCGAATCGCTTGGCAAAAGGGTGGAATATGCATGTTCTGTATACATCTCGCTCTCCCAAACCGGATGTCAATCGCCAACTGGGCGCGAAACAAGTTGACTTCGATACCCTCTTGTCCGAAAGCGATTTTATTTCGATTCATACGGATTTGAATGCAGAAACGGAGGCCATGTTCGATGACACAGCATTCGCCAAAATGAAGTCGACCGCAGTGATCGTTAATACGTCACGCGGTGGTGTGATCGACCAGGATGCTTTGGTTAAGGCACTTCGAGAGAGGAAAATCCGGGCGGCGGGTTTGGACGTAACCTCGCCGGAGCCTCTTCCGCCAGACCATCCGCTGGTAGGGCTAGAAAATTGTTTGATTCTGCCCCATATCGGCAGTGCCACCGACCGCAGCCGCGACGGAATGGCCGAGATCGCCGCCGATAACGTGATTGCCGGGCTAAATGGCCAGAAACTTCGCTGTGCAGTTGCCTGACTAGAAAACACTCTTCCCCTTGAGCTTATTTGTCAGTGCTTCACCCTCCCCTTGGGAGGGTCGGCTCGTTTAGGGCCGGGGAGGTTTCGCGGAGGCTGCTTTCCAGCCCGCCCTCCCCACGCTGCGATCGCAACACCAAGCCACAGAGGGGTTGCGAAACAAGTGACACAAGAACGCTCGTCGCTCCCAGACTGCACTTTAGGTGAGTTGTGAGGATAAAAGTTTTCGTCAGGCAGCCAAGAATAGTAGGCGTTCAAGTCGGTCGCGGATTTTTGCTTGGTCGGCGGCGTTTTGCAGATCGCTCAAAAATTCACTTCGCAGCATTTCGC
>JBGSIA010000071.1:0-44987 GCA_041751935.1 Pirellulaceae bacterium
TTATGAAGCAGCTTTTCCAGTAGACTGTTATCGACTGGCGGTTCGGCGACGCCTGTGGACTGCGATTCATCCATGATCGCATCAACAGTATCAATTTCCCCGTTTCAGCCAAGATCAATTTCAACAGGCTGAATAGTTACCTAGACGGAATGGATATCTGGCCAGTGATTACGCAACAGGCCAAATCGCCTCATGCAGAAATTCTCAACAACGCATCACCCAGAGGCGGTGCTATCCGAGTTGGTGATTGGAAGCTCGTCATCCAATCTGGTGCCGGTAAAAAGACTAAGAATAGCTCTGAGACCGTCGAGCTATTTAATCTCGTCGACGATCCCTCGGAGAAGATCAATCTTGCTGAACAGAACCCGAATAAACTGCAAGAACTTATGGCACGCTATACAAACTATGCGAACGCCGCTGTCGCGCCGAAGAATCTTGAGGACAGTGCAGAATGATTACTATCAGCGGTTCGCAGGTTGTTTGAACCTTTGCAAGATTGGCAAGCACGATTCCCATTTGGAGCGTTAGGGATAGTGACCAAATCGATGCCAAGTAATTGCATGCTGATTGCCGCCCAACTTATCGTGCCACCGTCGGTAGTTGGCGCATCGGAGCAGCGTCCCAATTCGGTTTAGTTCCTACCGCGATTCAGCGTCTCTCACAGACGCTGAGTCAAGTCTCGGAGAGTCTGGACTACGTGGGACGGGTAAACTTTTTCCTGCCGCACGCCTTAGATTGCGGTGCTGCTCTTGAGCACGGGGACCAACAGTGCCATCACGACGGCAAGAACGAGGATTGCCATGATCAGCAACATCATGGGCTCCAACAAACGAACGAACAGGTCCAATCGCCGGAATGTTCGCTTCTCTAGAGAGTCAGCGATATCTGGCAACACGGTATCCAGCGAATTGCTCTCCTCGCCGACACTGATCATCTCCACAACGGATATGGGAAAGTGACCGGAAGCGCGAAGTGGAGACGCAAGACTCTCACCGCTACGAATATTCTCACTCGCACTGCCGATCGATTGGCTGAGCAAGCGATTGCCCGTTGCGCTGCGACTGATTTCAAGTGACTTTAAGATCGGGACGCCGTTCGCCAACAACGTGCCCAGCACGCGACAAAACCGAGCGACGGCGAGATTCATCAAGATGTCGCCCAGCACGGGGATTTTTAGCTTGACGCGATCCGCCCAGTCTTTTCCGGCATCAGTTTGCAGCTTCAATCGCACAATAACAAACGCGGCAGCGATAGCGAGAATTACCAGCCAGCCGTAACTCTGTAAAAAATTACTGAACGCCAACAACGCTTCCGTAACCGCTGGCATTTGATCTTTCTTACGAAGTCGCTCGAACAACATATCGAACTTCGGCACAAAGAACACGAGCAGCACCGTGATCACGATTGTTCCCACACAGAACAGGAACACTGGATACGCCATCGCGCTGACCGTGCGACCTTTGAGGTCTTCCTGCAATTCGGTAAATACGCCGACGCGATCCAATGCGTCTTCGAGGAACCCGCCTTCGGTACCAGCGCGAACCATGTTTACGGCCATATCGCTGAACACGCCCGGGAACCGGGACATCGCTTGCCCCATCGGTTCACCTTCCTCAACGCGTGATTTGATCTCGCCGAGCACTTCCTGGAGCACTTTGTCGGACGTTTGTTCGCTGAGCACCGTCAACGATCGCAGCATCGGCACGCCACTGCGTAGTAGTGACGCCAATTGGCCGTAGAGAATGGCCATCGTTTGTGCTTTCACTCGCTTGCGACCACCGAAACCGAATAGGCCGGACGACGCAGGCTTGCTCGACAACGTGACCTTCACAGGGAATAGCGATCGATCCGTCAACACTCCGATGACTTCACGCTCAGTCGTGGCCTCGACGGTACCCGTGACTTGTTTGCCAGCTATGTCGCGGGCAGTGAATGCGAATGTCGGCATGAAGCGATGTTAGTTGTCGGGTTAAGTGTTGAGCGTCGTATGTTGCGTGATGTCTGTGTCGCGGCGTCTACAGCGCTTCGCCCTTGGTGACACGCAGCACTTCATCGACGCTGGTATTACCGGCGATGGCTTTGTCCCAGCCGTCCATTCTCAAGGTACGCATTCCCTGGGCAACTGCTTGTCGGCGGATCGCCCAACTGCTGGCGCGGTCCTGTGCCAGTTGTCGGATCTCGTCGCTGGTGACGAGCAATTCGTAGATCCCCATTCGACCGGCGTATCCGAAGCCACGACACTCGCGACAACCAATGGGACGATAAAGCGTGTTATTGCCAAGCCGATCCATCGGAAAATCCTTTGGCACGTCAGCTTCTGTGGGCACGTAGGCTTGCTTGCAGTGTTTGCACAAGCGTCGCAGCAGTCGCTGGGCCATCACTGCTTCGACCGTGCCAGCCACCAAGAACGGCTCGACGCCCATATCGACCATTCGCGTGTAAGCGCCAGCGGCGTCATTAGTGTGCAGCGTACTGAAGACAAGGTGACCAGTCAGTGACGCTTGCGTCGCATTCTCGGCGGTCTCTAAATCTCGGATTTCCCCGATCAGAACGATGTCTGGGTCGTGTCGCAAGATGCTTCTCAGCGACGTAGCGAAGGTCAACCCGATCTTCGTGTGAACTTGGATTTGATTGATACCATCGAGTTGATACTCAACCGGATCTTCGGTGGTAATGATTTTATTTTCGGGGCTGTTGATCTCCAACAGCGAGCTGTAAAGAGTCGTCGTTTTACCGCTTCCGGTCGGTCCGGTGACCAGGATGATTCCGTGTGGCAGTTTGATCAATTCACTGAATTGTTTGTAGACTTCGGGTGCCATTCCCAAGCCCTGCAAGTCAAACACCATTGATGACTTATCGAGTACACGCATGACTAGGCCTTCGCCGTGGATCATCGGAATCACGCTCAGCCGGATATCGACTTCGCGACCGTGAACTCGCAACTTGATGCGTCCGTCTTGCGGCAATCTTTTTTCAGCGATGTTCAACCTCGCCATGATTTTCAGGCGGCTGATGATCGCGGCTTGAAAGCGATTGATCTCTGGCGGCACCGGTTGTGGCTGTAAGATTCCGTCGATGCGGTAGCGAATGACGAGTCCGTCGCTTTGTGACTCGATGTGAACGTCCGACGCGCGAGCTTCGATTGCTTCGAGCAGAATCTCGTTTACCAGACGGACGACGGAGGCTTCCTGGGCCATCTCGCTCAGTTCGCTGCCGTCGCTCTCGATCGAATCGAGTAGTTCGACATCATTGTCGTCGGAAGCTGCCGCGACCAAGCCTTCGACTGTCTCGCTTCCAACACCGAGGTGTCGCTTGACGAGCCTCGCGATCTCGTCACGCTGGGCGACGACAGGGATGATGCTCCTACCGGTCGCTGCGCTGGCTTCATCCAATGGGTGCAGATCGAACGGATCCGCGGTCGCGACCAAGATCGAATCGCCATCCAATCCGATCGGAAAGAGCGAGTGGCGGTAGATCAATTTTTGCGGAAATCCCGCCAGTGCCTTCAAATCGATATCGGTCTCGCGGAGGTCAACAAAATCGAGTCCAACTTCCTCGGCGATCGCGGTCAAGGCAGCGCGTTCATCGACGTATCCGAGTTTGATTGCCGCTTGGACAACACTGTCGCTATCGTTGGATTGACTCAGTTGCAATTGTTCGTCACTGATTAGGCCGCGTCGTCGCAGTATGTCACCGGCGTGAAGAATCATCGGGAGGATGGGGTTGGTGGGTTGAAAAGGCTGGCTCGTTCCCGAGGTTTGCCTGAAACGGCAATGCACCGCAAACGTATTCTACTCTGCTGACCGATTGTTACTGAACTCATCGTCCCCCGCGTCCGCCAAATGGCGAACCACCGCGTCCACTGTCTCCGCCACGGCCACTGTCGCCACCGCGGCCGCTGTCTCCGCCACGGCCACTGTCACCACGGCCACTGCTGGGCGGACCACCGCCAAACGGCGATCCTCCACCGAATGGTGAACCACCACGTTCACGCATTTGGCGGAAGAAGTCCATTCGTCGTTGAATCTCATCGGCGCTGGGTGCGTCAGAGCTCCCGCCGCTGGACGATCCACTGTTTGATGTCGAACTCGGTGAAGTGCTTGAGGAAGTTGATTTGGTGGACTTGCCGAGTACTGATTCCAAGGCTGTTTTGACGACGTCTGAGTTAATCGCACCACCGAGAGTTACGACTTCGACGCTTTCCTCGCTGTCCATCCCTTGTTGATCGAGTGCCTCAACGAGTTCACGGACCTTCAAGTAATCTTGGGGCGTTGCCGTCACGACGAGCGAGTTACTTCGCGTGTCGACGGCGATTAAGATTTTCGTCGGCTCACTCTTTGCGGCTTCTTTACCGCCACGGCCGCCACCTCCACCACCACCGCCTCGAAGTGCTGCGAGAAAATCTTGGGGCGAAGGCTGCTGTTGTTGTCGTCCACCGCCACTAGACTCGCCGGCCATCTTTTCAGCAAAGACTGCCTTGATAACGTTGGCAACATCCGACGCGTTTTGGTACACGACAGGGATCAGCATCGGTTTGGCAACCGTTTCAATATCTTCAGGACTCTCTTGTTGATCGATTTTGGCCAGCAACAATTCGATGAACTGCAAGTCCGTTGGTCCTGCTTGCACAATCAATGCGTTCAATCGTGCGTCGGGTACGATGCTGACACTTCCGGTCGAAGTCAGGACACTGGTTGTGGAAGAGTCCGAGCCGCCACTGCCACCCATCATGCCCAGCAATCCACCAAGCATGCCGCCGCCCAGTTCACCACCAATGGATGAACCGATGCTATCCAGACTGGACTCTGCGCCACCAAGGACGCTGGAAATCAACTCCGCTGCGACATCAGCCTTCGCGTACTTGAGCCAAAAAATGGTGGGCAACGCCGATGCTGTCATCGATTGTTGCGACACCGATTGCATCAACGCTTCGAAAGCATCCAGGGCCTCGGTATCTTCGCTGGCAACGATCATTCCCGAGGGCGTGATCTGAATGACGATGTCGCCGCCAGAGGCCGTTTTGCCGCGAAGTACTTGGGCGTCGCCGGTGTTGCCTTCAGCGGTGTTGCTGTCACCGGTTTGAGTTTGCACGAACTCTTCGTCACCGTGCTCGGCAACCAATCTATACAGTTGATGGTTATTTCGCACTGAGTCATTATCCGGCGGCGTAGCCCCACGGATTGTTTCCACATCGGCAGGCGGCTTATCAAAGCGTCGACGTTCAGGAATCCCCGATGTGCCTTCCGTTTTTCCCGAAGGGGTGATGGTGCGAATACGATTCTCGCGACCGGTCATCGGCCACAGCATTTCGATTTGCCCGAGTGCTTCTTCGGCCGCTCGTCCGTTGTATGGCAAAATGCGAATGCGATCGCTGAGGTTACCAAGTGAGTTTTCGCCTTCGATTTTACTGATCAAGCTCTTAACTAGCTCAATTTGCTCGGACGTACCGCGAACCCACAAGCGACCGGTGACGGGGTCGCCGTCAACTGTCGGTCCGTCGCCACCCTCAGCGGTAACGCCGAAAAATTTGTTGATCGTCAGTAGTGCTTGGGATGGCTCTAACCGCTTCAAATCGATGATCTCGAATTCGTTTCGCGAGCCTTCGAGTTCGCCGATTGTCTTAGCGATCAAGTCTTGAGTTTCGGGTCGAGCAAACGCAATGATCGCCTTTGTCTTGGGATCGATCGCGATCCGTGCATCGGGTGTTCCAGCGAGCAGGGTTTGTAATACGTCGAACACGGTGGTTGTGTCAGCGGATGCGACGGCATGTGTCTGCATCACTGGCAGCACGACTTCCGTTGTTCCGCCGGCGCCGGTTGTCTGCATTGGTGTGTCCGCTCGCTGAACAATGCCTTCGAGCAAACTCAACTTCGACGGCAGCCCGGTCGCATAGATGCGATCACCGTACAGACCGACGCTGAGCTTCAGTTCTTCGTTGGCGTTGATGCCCGGTTCAAGCCCTAACAACGGTCGCGCGAGTTCCAGAATCTCGTCGGCGGCGCGGTTCTTGAGGATAATCTCGACGACCATCGATTGTGCTTCAGTCGCGTTCTTTAGCAGTTCGCGAATCGCAATTAACTTATCAACCGTTTCAGTAACAATGACTTGACGCGCACTATCCAGAACGATGACACGACCGGACGGCCCAATCAATTGAGCTAGTTCAACTTTTGCATTCTCCGGCGTCATGCTGCCCAGCGGAAACAGACTGCGGACGATGTCGCTCTTGCCGCGAGAATCCAAATCGTCAGGCATCACTAACTCGGCGACTTCGCTCAATAGCGCCGCGGCGTTGGCATTCTCCAGATCGATCAACATCAACATTCGACCGCGACGTACCAGAGCAAACCCACGATCCAGCAACAAACGATTCAAAACATCCAAGCCTTCGGGGACAGTGTACGATCGAGTCGGATCACGAAAATTAAGCGTGCCCGAAGGCATCAAGTCAGCTTGCAAGGACAGGTCCGATTGCTCGGCAAACCAAGTGATTACTTCCTTCCAGTTGGCTCCGGAAAAATTGAACCGAATTTCGGGTTCGATGTTTTGAGGTCGCTCGTTGGTTACCGAGTCCGCCGATGGCGCGGGATTGGAGGCTGGTTTGAGATCGGGTTCCTGAACGTCGGCGTTTGCGTTTTGAAGAACTGGAACTTGGGGTATAGCAAGTTGGGGGTCTAGGTCCTGGGGGGCTGCCTCGGGAGTCGGAACCGGTGACGTGTCGACGACGGGCTCTGCCAGAGAGTCCTGAGTTGGGCTCGCCTGAATTGAGCCCGCCGGATCTTGAGCGAGGACTGCTCCGCTGCTCAGGAGCCAGAAAACCATTGACAACGCGGGCGTTGCCACGATCCAACGAATGGAAACTTTAATCATGCTCGGATTGGCCGCGAGTTTGGGCATCTGGAAGAAGAGGTAAAATTGTGCTGGCATGGGAAACTATCGTAGTCACAGGTTGAGAAAGCAGTACGCCAGGGATTGGCAAGTTCCAGCAACGTTCGCCAGTCAATGCCCCGCGCTACTAGTTCTAACCCATACAATCGCACGAAGTTCTGTCTCGAACGCCAATTGGGCTGGAAAATGCCGGGTATCCTGTTTCTTTGACGGTGGTTCGCGTAAACTTTCGTAAATTGACTGCGAATCTGAAAAGTACGGATAATTCATGAAAACCGCACGCTCCCGAGAAGGTACGTCGAGCGATCCTCAAATGCTTAAAAAACAGAAGCGTTTGGTGCTAACCGAGATTCAGCGCGACGCAATGCGGAACGCTGGCCGAGTGAATGCTGAGCTGATGGATTTTATCCGTCCCTTCATTGTTGCCGGGACGACAACTGGAAAGATCGACGAATTGGTGCGAGCTTGGACCCTCCAGCACGGCCACAAACCAGCCACGCTTGGGTACCAGAACTACCCGAAAAGCTGCTGCACGAGCGTCAATGACGTGATTTGTCACGGAATTCCTGATCGCTACGTGCTGCGAGATGGTGATATTATCAACGTCGATATCACGACGATTGTCGATGGTTGGCACGGCGACCAGAGCGAAACGTTCTTGATTGGCGAAGTGAACCAGCAGCGTCGGGCCGTGACCCAGTGTGCGTTCGATTGTCTGTACTTGGCCATCGAGGCCCTGACCCCCGGTTGTCGCGTGAGTGCAATCGGTGAAACGGTCGTCGCCGAGGCTCATCGACGCGGTTTTTCAGTCGTTCGCGAGTACGTGGGGCATGGACTGGGCCGCCAATTCCACTTGGATCCGTCAATCCCACACTTTCCTAATCGCCAAGCTCGTATCGATAAATTGTTGCCTGGGATGTGTTTCACCGTCGAACCGATGATTAACGCTGGAAGTCGCTACACGCGAAGCGATAAACGTGACGGTTGGACAGTCCGCACCAAGGATGGCTTCCCGTCGGCTCAGTTCGAACATTCGATACTGATGACCGAAACCGGCCCAGAAATTTTAACCCTAACTCAAAATGGGCCTCGACGCGGTCACCAATTCTAGCGGCCATCGGCCAATAAGCGGCACCACCGTTAGAATCGGTTGTTCCGGTTGTCGCGGCGACTAACATAGATCAACGTTTCTCCCGTTCTCGTTGGCTCTATGATGATGCGACCCAAAAGACTTTCGTTCCAGCGACTAGAACAACGCACGCTGCTGGCCGCAGGTTTGATTCCCATCGAGCTACGGTTGCCGCTCGACCAATCCGGCCAAACCAGTGGCTTGGCGATTGTCGGCAACGCCATCGTCAATCTTGACATGATGGTGATCGATCCAGGTGCCACGGGCGCGGGTGTGTTCAGTTTGTCGGCTTACGATTTTGCGAGCTCTGGCACATTCTCCGGCAGTGTTGAGGGTGTCAACGTAACCGGCAACTTCAGTACGAACGCCGCTCCAATCAACGACAATCCAACTTTACCCTTCGAACTTAACGCAACCAATCGCACGATATCGACTCGCTTTGTCCAAACCGGAACGTTCAATGCGACCACCCCAGATGGACCGCGGCCGGGTACGTTCAATATGACGATCGATGCCACCTTTGATTTTAACTCTCGTCAAGTTCGTGGTTTCGTCAATTTGGATTTCGTTGCTAATGATTTCCAAGACTCTGTTTCTGAAGCCTTTACACTCAGCAACGCGGTCCCGGTGGGCGCCGAGTACCCTGACGCAACGAAAGCAAGCGTTGGCGGACGAGCGTTCTCCGATGTGAATCAGGACGGACTGAAACAAGCCACCGAGGCGATCGTCAAAGGGGTCCGCGCGACATTGCTGGATACAAGCGGCACCACGTCCGTGACCATCGAATCGGTGCTGACGGATCCGAAAGGTTTCTATGCGTTCTATAACCTTTCCAATGCCCAAGCCACCAGCGGCAAAACGGCAATTCGGTTCGATCAATTGCCAGTCGATTTTGACTTCACTCGCTTCGGTGGCGACCTCACCATCGAAGGCGGCAGTGACGCGAATTCTCTGGATGGTACGACACGACCAATCACGTTCAGTACGAATCTCCATCGTTTGGCAGTCGATGTGGGACTGCGGAGAACAATTCGCGAATTCAACAACCCGAACATTGTTAGCGACGTCGACAACGATGGCGAAACGACGGCAGCTGACGCACTCGCGATAATCAACTTGCTCAGCCGCTTGAGTGGCTCGGAATCGGAAGCGAATCTCGCCGGCGACCGCCAGCCCGGTGATCTGTTTTACGATGTCGATGGCAATGGCATGGGAACCGCTGCGGATGCGCTAGCCGTTTTGTTTGCAATCTTCCTAGCGGAACTTGGCGAGAGCGAACCGGAGGCTGAGCAAGTACAACCAATATTGGATTCGCCCCTCGATATCAAACGTTGCCTCAACCTAGAGGATGATGATCAATCGCCGCTAGCCAAGTTGTTCTAACAAAAGGAATGGCGACTTTCAGTCGCCATTCCAATAAAAGGCGGCTAAAAGTCGACACTGCTAACCAGCTCAGACTAAGTCGCCCTCGTACCTGCTCAACACGAATTCAACGTTGATGTTACGGTTACTCAACTTCTGACTGAATCGAGTAGTCAATGACTTTACCGTTGAACGGATTAGGCGAGTTAAAGTCGCCTGCGGCTGACTTCTCGTCCAAGCCCAAACTCAAGCCGTCGATGGGCTCGACGGGAATCAAGCCTGGCGAGGATGCCACGATCACCGAGCCACCGTCTCTGGTTCCCAGATAACGCCCACGTGACGTGCCCACTTCTCCCAGTCAGCGACCATCGCATTGACACGCTCGGGATACTGTGCGGCAAGATCGTGCATCTCACAACGATCGTTGGCCAAGTTATAAAGTTCCCATTTCAATTCATGCGGCATTCGCTTCGAAAACACCGCTTTCCACTCGCCTTGGCGGAGCGCATGGGCCTCTTGATGATCAAATCCAATCGTCCGTTCAGTAAGCTGATCGCCGCGCATTGCTGGAAGCAAGCTGACACCTTCTACGGGAGTGATTTTTTTGCCGTGCAAAGCTGCGGGGTACTGCGCACCAGATACGTCGACCAACGTCGGTAAGATATCCATCACATGCGCTGGATCACGATTCCACCGATCAGGCTGACCGATACCTTGCGGCCAATGAGCAATAAACGGAGTACTGATTCCGCCCTCGTGAGTGAAGTGTTTGTACAGACGAAACGGAGTATTCCCTAAGTTCGCCCAAGCACTGCCGTATGACTGGTGCGTCCCTCGTCCACCGATTTCACGAACGTCGTCTCCGGTGCGCAGAATTGTCGTTCCTTTTCGTGAAGTACCATCAAAGCCGAACGGTCCCCATTCATAGCACGCCCCATTGTCACTGAGGAACAGAATCAGCGTGTTCTCGAAATCATCGGTCGACTTCAAGTGTTCGACGATTTCGCCGACGCCTTGGTCCACGCTTTCGACCATCGCAGCAAAGACTGACATTCGACGCGCCAGATCATGGCGGCGATCTTCATCAAGCGATTCCCAGGCTGGGTTTTCATTGCCAGGATACCCGTTGGCGATATCATCGCGATCAACTGGTACAAGTGAACGAGGACTCAATTGCCAGTGATCACCGTTGACAATACCCAACATCTTCATCCTCTCAAATCGTTCTTCGCGAAGCACGTCCCAACCACGACGATAGATCTCGTCGTACTTGTCCGCCCGTTCCGCTGGTGCTTGCACTGGGAAGTGGGGCGAGGAGTGACCAAGGAACAGAAACCAAGGTTTGTTGCTTTGTTGTCCCTGGCGGATGAATTCAATCGCGTACTGATTGAAGACATCCGTCGCGTAGAATTCTGCTGCGGGTGGATCAATTTCCTTCTTACGATTTTCCGGAAGGCGGATGTAGTAGTCCGCGTCGTACTGGTCATGCGAATGATCGTTCGTGTAACCATAGAATTCATCAAAGCCACGTGTGATAGGGCCAGTCTCGGGATGCATATGCCACTTGCCGACGTAATAACAACCGTAGCCGGCCGGCTTCAAGACTTCAGCGATCGTCGCGCATTCATCGTTCAATCGACCCAAGTATCCCGGTCCCCGCTTTCGATCCGGCGAATTGGTTGTGAAGTCACCGATGCCTGCTTGCGACGGATACAAGCCTGTCATTAACGACGCGCGACTGGGACAACATCGTGCTGAATTGTAGAACTGGGTGAAGCGGACGCCACCACCAGCCAACGCATTGATGTTCGGCGTATTGATCTCGCCACCGTAGCAGCCCAAATCGGAATAGCCTAAGTCATCTGCAAGAATTAAAACGATATTGGGGCGATCGCTTGACAGGGCCTTTAGTGAAGACGAATCGACAGTGTGTACGAATAGTGCTGCCAATGCAAAAAAAGCGACCGTCGATACTTTGTACGGTAATTGCGGGTAAACTCCACAGCACCGGGGCGTTCCAAATACACGCGTCGACGTGATTAGGTTCTGGATCATGTTGAGTCCCCCTTTAAGGATGGCGGATGCCGAGCGGACTGTCAGTCAGTGACCAAGTCTGCAGATAAAAAAAACCAAGGGGCCTCGGTTGGCAAACCGTAGGTCGATCCCTTGGCGGCAAGGAACCCGAGTCGGTTCCCAAACACAGTGTCTTCGCTCACGTTTCCCAAGTCAATTCCCGGCAGCAACCACGACGAACATACGAATAAACGGCATGCACAGTCTGGACTTGCGCCGGATTAATGACTTCACCACAATTGGAGATTGGCATGGCAACCACCTGCTCTTGACTGATATCGCAACGCTCCAGGCCAACTTGACGTCTCTTTGTGCTACTTGTGGCAGTGCTTGATTTAGCAAAAATATGCCTGTATCCTGTGTTCTTATGGACACTGCTAAAAGAAGATTCTCTCGCCTGTGTATGCATTCAATGTATTTACACTTATCGATCAGCCTGTTCATTTTTGTTGCTCTTAGTGCGACCAACGCATTAATCGCCTTCGCAGATCGTCCTCCCAATGTCATTTTACTACTCGCGGACGATATGAATTATGACACGCCTGGTTTTATGGGCGGTCATAAAATGGATCTTACTCCCAATATTGATCGTCTGGCCGATTCCGGTATGGTCTTCACTAAGTGTTTTAACGCTTGCTCCATCTGCGGACCTTCGCGTGCGGCAATGATGACTGGTCTTTATCCACAGGGTAATGGTGAGATGGGGCACGTTCATACTATTCCCGCGTGGTGGGAACGACGGAACGCCGAACGCAAGGTATCCAGCGTGGCAACCTACCTACGTGACCACGGCTATTTCACTGCCAAATTAGACAAGTCTGGCAGCCGATTTGATCAATGGGACGAAGTTGTCAATTCGTCGCGAACTGGAGTCGGTCGAGATCCAAGTTTGTACTATGCACATACCAAACGATTGATTGGTATAGCTAATTCGCACGACAAACCGTTTTTCATGAACATCAATTCGCGTGATCCACACGAATATTGGGCAGGTTCACCTCAAGAAACCTTGCCCTGGGCCTTTAAGAACTTAGACCTTCCAAGTGGTGCTAAGTCAATACAGCGCAGTGCAAATTCGAATTCCTTGCACTTTAAAGTATACGCAAGTGGTAAGCCATATCCGGAGCCATCACGGACATATGATGCCGCACACGTTTTTCTACCTGCGGCCATTCCTGATAGGTTGGAGCTACGCGACCAACTCAAACACTATTTTGATTCGGTCCGACGAATGGACGATACCGTGGGCAAAGTCTTGCAGGCATTGGATGAGTCAGGGGAAGCACACCGAACGATACTCATGTTTTGGTCTGACAATGGGCTCGGCTGGCCATTTTGCAAATTCACCAATTATCCCAACGGAACGCGCACTCCCTTGGTGATTCGTTGGCCGGAAAAGATCTCGGCAGGGAAGATCGACCAGGAGCACGTCGTGGCAACGGTCGACGTTATGCCAACTTTGCTGGAAGCTGTGGGTCTACCTCAGCCCCATGCTCTCGACGGGCTCTCACTCTTGAGCCTAATGGTCGGACCTGAGAGAGAGTTTCCCCGAACAGAAGTTTTCAGTTGTTTTAATTTTATGGGGAATCCTGAAGACAACGAAATTCTTAAAGAAGATGTTTACGATCCCAATCTCGTCTCGCGGACAGATCAGTACCGACCAATGCGAGCGCTGCACGGAGTTCGTTTTACTTATGTTTGGAATCCCTGGTCGGACGGCAAAAGATCGCTGCCATTGCAGATGCGCACACGCAACTTGGTCGTGCAGGTGCTGAAGAAAATTGACTTGAGTCCAGCCGACGACAATTACTCCGTTCACAAAGATCGGGCGAATTTTTACGTCACTCGCGTGGCTGAGGAGCTTTACGACACAGAGCTTGATCCTGGGTGCCTGCACAACCTTATCGATGACCCTGAATCTCGTCAGGTGCGCGATGGCTTTCGAGCTAAGATGGAATCGCTACTCACGCAAACCGCAGATCATGAGTTGGAGAATTATTTGCAGTTCATAAGCCAGTAGACGTGCTGAGGCTGTCACGGGTATTCTTAAACATCGTTATCCGGTTTCATTCTTGAGTAGGTGAGTGTTATGAAATGTAGCGTCCTGCTTTGCGTATCGCTGATGATGACAACGGTCGTCTTTGCTGCCGAAAAAAAGAAGACCTCTGATAGGCCCGCGAAGGGTCGTAATCCGGCAATGTCCGAAGTCGAGGACATTCCGGGTTTGCCCCGCGTGCTCTTGATCGGCGATTCTATATCCGTTGGCTATACGTTGCCGGTGCGGGAAATGCTCCAGGGCAAAGCGAATGTCCATCGCATATTGGCGAATGGCGGTCCGACAACAAATGCGCTGAAAAAACTAGAGCAATGGCTAGGTGATTCCAATTGGGACGTGATTCACTTCAATTGGGGATTACATGACTTAAAGTACATGGGGCCAAACGGTGAAAATCTTGCTGATACAAAATCGCCTGACAGTCGCCAGCAGGTGTCTTTGGCCGATTACGAAAAGAATCTCTCAGTACTGGTCAAGCAGTTGCAAGCGACAGGTGCAAAGCTGATATGGTGCAATACAACCCCCATTGTAGAAGGTACCAAAGGCAGAGTGCCGGGCGATGAAGTGAAGTATAACGAAGTCGCCGCTCGAGTCACCCAGGCAGCGAGCATTCCAACAAATGATCTTTGGACCCATGCGCAGGAAAAACTCAACGAGATTCAGCTTCCGAAGAACGTTCACTTTTCCGCTGAAGGATCGCGCTACTTGGCCGAGAAAGTAGCGGCCCAAATCGAGGCAGCCCTTCCTAAAGTTGAGTAGTTTCGGCGAGTCAATTCGGCGGTGCCTAAACGCACGTCGGAGTACCATTGTCAAAAGCCGCTTCACTTGGGGCCAGACTCAGGGTTCGGACTATTGAGATTGCGCCTTTATGGGTTCGTTCTCTTTATCGATGTGATTATGGGGTATTGGACTCGGGAATTGCTTCCTGAGTGTCGGATTGATCGATTGGCAATTCCTCGAGCGAGACAATCCAATCGGTGAGCAATTTCACGGCCTGCTCATCGATAACGGACGAGGCAAGTGGTGGCATCTGGCCGCGGCCACGATTCGCTATGCGATGCAGCAGCAATGATCGCAGTGGGTCCTTTGGAACAACCAGCCTCGCGTCGGTGATTCCATAAGTGTCGTGAGCTGGCAACTCATTGACCAAACCTGTGGCCGAAAGGGATGAATCAAACGCGACCGAGAATCGCGAGTTACCGCCTCCCGCCATCACATGGCAATGAGCACAATTGGAATGCAAGTAAGAACGCGCTCGTGTTTCTAATGCCATGCTTTCGTCGGCTGGATCGACCAGGCGTGGTAAGTCACTCGCTGAGGATGGCAATTCGAACTTTCTCGCGTCGTCGGCTACTTGACTTGCGGTCTCTTTTTCTTTTTTATCGTGTTTATCGTGCGCGCGAAACAGCCCCAAACTCACAAAGTGGTCGAGCTGTGAGACTTCATCATTTGCGCGGGTCACACTACGATTGAGTTGCAACACCGATAGTCCCAAGACATAATTTGCCGCCCGAGTATGACAAACCATGCAATCCGATCGACTGGGGTACCTCCAATTCAGTGTCTTCGTTCCGAAATCTGTACGTTCGCTGGCAAGTTTCAAGTCAACGTTTTTTCCCGCCGCATCGACCAAGGTTGCATCTGTTTGCTCTTCGTTCCACTCGTAACTGTAGCCATACCATTGGCCATCCTGACGAACCAGCATTCTAGTTTCGATTCGGGTGGGGCTACCGCCTGCGTTGTCAGCAAGTGGCAAAGAGAACGTCTTGATCAGCACGGTTCCGTTCGGAAACTCCCAACCGCCACTTTTTCGAAATTCAATTTGTGCATCGCCAGGCAATCCAATGAATCGCTCTTTCTCAGCACTGTCTGACCACAGCGGTGCATTCACTTCATAGGGAATGATCCCTGCAGCAACGACATGCCTTTCGATTGTTTCAAAGATACCAGTTTCGCTTAGTTTTTGCGGGAACTCGGTAACCTGTTCTTGTTCATTGGGTACGAGCCGAAAGAGTCCGCTGCCATGATCCACGACCAGCAACTCACCGTCATTGTCAATACCGAAGCCGGAGATCTGCAACATGGTGCGGGCGACCAGGAAGTGAGATACAACTTTTGAGCCATTGTACTTTGCGGCCCAAATCGTTCCGGTTGAGTAGTCGCCATAAATGTAGTGTCCGCACAAGCTGGGGTGCTTCGATCCGTAGTAAACATGACCACCAGTTAGCGACCTTGCTTCGGAATGCGGATGCTCAATCGTTGGTGGCACAATCGGAGTTGGACCTTGCTTTCGGTTGGGGTGAAACGGATGAGATCCTTCAGTGATACTCCATCCATAATTCTCTCCACGCCGGATTACTTGAGCCGTTTCCCGTTGGTCTTGGCCGTTGATCCCAGCCCATACGTCGCCGGTCTTGGCGTCAACACAAATTCGCCAGGGATTGCGAAGTCCATACGCCCAGATTTCTGGTCGCGCGCCGTCCAGTGCTACGAACGGGTTGTCCGACGGGACTGCATATAGTTTCTCGCCATCGCGCCGATCGACATCGATACGGATCATGGACCCAGGAATCGTGCTCAGATCTTGGCCCGCGAGATTTGCGTCAGAGTCGGATGTGCCATCGCCAGCGGAAACGTACAGCATTCCGTCATGTCCAAAGACCAAGTCGCCTCCGTTGTGTCCGTTCGACTCCCATTCAATGATGACAGTCTTGGAGTCCACGACACATGCGATCGGCTGGGACGTCGATACCTTAAAACGCAAGACTCGAGTCGCTGTTTGTTCAAGCTTCTCGGATTTGCCGTTACAGCCTACATAGATGTATCTGTTGGCGGCAAAATCAGGATGAAACGCCACGCCATAAATGATCTCGTCAATCTTCAAGAACTCGGTCAAGGTCGCGCCAGACTCGCTACCAGCTAACCGCAGCAAACGCCCAGGGCCGGCATAGCCACCTTCGTGCACGGTAACCAGCAGGTCTTTCGTGTCGGGAAGTGGCGTGACCGACAGCGGCTTCGAAATCTCGATGCTTTCAAAAACCTTCTCCACACGAAACGGCGGAGGCTGATCGGGAAAGCCGACCACGCGAGACTTTGTCCACAACACGCGAGCTGGTGATTGCAAGTCGGACTCATCCGCGGACACGCACTGCATCGTTAGCAATAGCACTATCCAGATGCAAAGTAATCGATCGGTATGACGAGTCATTGAGAACACACGGGTGACCTCTGCTAAGCTTGTTTCATTGTACCAATCGAACATATGTTAAAAAGATCAGCTCCTTTCCCGGAGCTATTTTGACTTCAAGCCCAACGTATTCACGGCAATCACTCGGTACTGATGTGTTTGACCTGAGACGGGTTTGGGATCAGTGAACTCCATCGGAACAAGTGGCTGCGTCGGAGTATCACTGTACTGCAAGTTTTGAAAAATTGGACGTCCGAAAGGATTCTTTCCCTTCTCGGGAACATTGGCTAGGAATTCGCCATCACGTAGGATAATGAAATGAGCAAGACCGCTTTCGATATCGGCCTCAGCCTCCCAAGTTAACTTATTGCCATTGACTTGAACGTTTGTTGGCGATGTTGGTGGAGTATCGTCCGAGACGGCAGAGTCTTTTACGTATTGCATCCACATCTTCGCAACAGCTTCGCTCGGCAACCACACGGCGTTTGCCGAATCGCCAGCGAACGTTGCCGCTGGCGTCGCTTCAGTGCCCAAGAGCGGCGCAAGCCAAACATCCTCCGTGGACATTGCCACCAAGGGGCTACCGTTGTCTTTGGGCAATCGCACGGTCAAGCATGCGTCCAACCACGGGATGGCCAAATATCGCTGATTGCCACATTCGTGAGCCGTCAGTGGATCAACTGCGACACCAACTAACCCACCTTTGCTGCGCATCGTTTTAAAGAAAGTTTCGTTTGCAGGCCAGACACCGGCAAACCTGCCGTCTTTGACGGTCACGCCTTCCTTGGTTCCTGGATTGCACATGATCGGGACAGCCAGCGCCGCTTCGGGCAACGTGTGTGGCTTGATCGTTTGACGATCAGGATTCACTTCAAACAATGGAACTCCGGATCGCAGCCACGCAGCGACGACTCGTTCAGGATGCAGCATCACCATTCCACCAGCCCAATGGCCTCCACCGCTGTGTCCCCAAAGTGCCCACGGAACTTTCGCCAATTCCGGATGACCGGACTTAGCACCAAGATCAACAAGGGCGTTTTGAAAAGCATCGCTTGAACCGTTGCGTGGATCGCACCACAACTGACACTCCGCCTTTTCCGGTTGCTCGTACGCGGCAGCAAACAGCGCACAGCTATGTTTCCTGGCGAGAGCCTGCCAATGCAGATCATAGGCACCCGTCAAACCTGATTTGCATGATCCTTCACCACAACCATGTTGATGCACGACGACACCGCGCAGCGATTTTACTTCGCTCGGAATCCACACGGTATAATTCACGGGAAAACTCAATTCGCCTGGTTCCGATGACGCCTCGTAGCGAACACGAAAGTACGGCGACTCCGCCCCTGGAAACTCATCATAGGGTGGCTCTTGAGCCGACACGTTGCCATTGAGAACAGCGATCAGAATCGCAAAAAGACAACAGCCTCTACACATGGTCGTGACCCGAGAAATGAGTGGATGGTTACCGTGAAAATACTATTTTCAAGGCGTGCATTCTACTCGATGTTGGAGACGTTGTTGGCTGTCCTTCATCGACTTTCAGCCACCGTACATCGGTGCATCGGATGACAGCATCTCGGAAGCAAACGCATGCTCGGTCTCGTGAATTTGCTCAGCCGAAATGGTTGGTGACGGACTCGCCGATGGCACGTGATCTGCCGCAGCGTTAGGCGACGGATGCAATTTTCGATTCAACATCCGCCCGTTGATGTGGCCAGCGATGACGCTGCCGTAGTACAACGGCACCGAGGCGTTAGGAAGCAAGTAGCCCAAACCGTTTCCGACGTAGGTCCCATAAGCTGGATAGAGCAATCGGTTCGCTTCAATGATGCGGTCGTTTTCGCCGCGCTCGTCCAAGTACGCGAATACATCTTCCGAAGCGATCGTTTCGTGCCAAAGCGGAAAGACCAGGTAGGCGGCAGCATACGTTCCTTGATAGGTGCGTCGCGTGAAGTCCTTCGCATGTGCCGCCTCGTGCAAGGCGATCGCCGGCGCATCACTGAAAAGGTGCACGGTTTGCGTGAACGGATTGAAATGGTCACCGCCAAACACCCGGCCAGGAAATATGGTTTCGCCGGCAACCGTTACGACACCGAACGTATATCTCCATGGCCAAGCGACCGTCTTGTTTTTTCTCAGTCGCTTGAAGTCTTGCAGGGGTGCGTACTGGTTTGCTCGCACTTTAATATGCGGTAGATTGTTATCCTCCAGGTAATCCGCCATCGTCAGAACTGTGTCTTCACTGATTCTGTGGTTATCGATGCGGCGGTCCCACAGCAGAATCTTGCTGGGAATTCCTAGCACCCAGCCGACACTGTCAACGATTGTATTGGGTCGACCGACTTCGATTTGCGATTTCTCGCTGTCGATCAGCTCAGGAGCAATTTGTTGTGTCTGTACGGCTATCGGAATTGGTCGCAATACCTGACAGCCTGAACTACTGACGAGAATAACGACTGCGAAAGCACAAACGCGACTGATCAAATGATTCCCCGATGCAGCGAGAGCAAGCGAGTTTCACGCCATGAGTTGGGCGTTCAACCGTAGAACCTATCCAAATAGGGAATTCAGTTAGCGACAAACTCGCTTCATACCGGTTCATCGACAGCCGCGACCAGCCAATCCATAAAAATCGGAATTTTAGTTAAACTCTCGCTGGCTGGACGTTGTTGCCGTCGGGAAATCCTTGGGCACTTCGGATTGCGTCACCGTACCAGTCGCCGCCCACTCGGCCCCTCGAATCAACGTTGTGATGAAACCGACACACTGGGTCGATCCATCATCGTGGCCCATCGGTGTGTGATAGACACGGCCTTGTTTGTAATCGATCGTCATCAACATCGGTTCGTGACGCCCGGTGCCTTTGAATTGTTCGTCCGCAAACGCGGTCGCCAAAATCGTCATGTTATTCGCTGGCCCACGCAGCATTTGATACAACTCGTCGTTCGCATGCATCCAAGAACGTGGCAATCCCTTGGTGATTGGATGCTCGGCATCGCGGATCACAATTTGAAATTCGTGCTGGGGACCATGGGAACCGCCAGCACCTTTCTTGTCGTCGCGAACAACTTGCTCTTCGCTGTTCAAGTAGACATAGGGTCCGGATTTTTCGTTGCGACCATCCCAGCCACCCAGCCCGATCATTTGATTGAAATCAGGCCAATCACCGAACGAGTTATTCGCTGCGTGGACGATGACTAAACCACCGCCTCCGGCAACGTACTTTTCAAACGCGGCCTTGGTTTCCTCGGGCCAAGGCGCAGCCTTCCAGCCAAAGTTGCTGATCACGACGTCGTATTCAGAAAACTTAGGCTTGAAGTCGGGATCGCTTTTCGGCTCAGGCAAGTCCTCGTAGGCTTTGCCGTCTTGGAGCGGAAACTCGTCAAGTAGTTTGCCGCCTTTCCATGTGAACTTCGTTCGCTCGACATCGACTGTGAAGCGACCGGAGTCCTCCAGATACGACTTCATCATCGCAGTCGTTTTGGGCCATGCAGCATGATTGTTCTGGCCATCGATAATCAGTGCCTTCAATTTCTCGTCGGCGGATGAGGTCAACGTGAAGGCGAGTAACAACAACGTCAGTAACGGGATACGGTTCATCGTTTGATTCGCTGGGTATCTGATTCAATGGGTAAAAGCCGGCGTAGGCAATTATACAACTTCCCAGCGTCCGACACGACCATCGTCCAGGTCGACGAAATACAGCAACCCGTCAGGCCCCTGTGCGATATCGACGACAACTGCCGCTCCGGTGGCGAACACATCGACACTGGATACCGTGCCGTTTGGATTCAGCGAGAGATGTCGGACGATGCCTTGCCCGAGATCGTTAAAGAACAGATCGCCTTGTACGCTGGCACCGTAGGCACCTCCGGTATAAACATCGCCAAGCACGATTGCATTGATGCCGCTCTGCGAGTGGTTCAACGCATACAGCGATGGTGTTTGCGTCTCTCCCCGCGAGGCATACTCTGCAAATGTCGGCAGTGCCTGGTAACTTGCCAAATTGTTGGTCACGCCATTGCCGCCTTCGTAATATGGCCAGCCAAAGTTCGCACCCGCACCGGCAGCGTTGATTTCTTCCCAGGCCGTCCAGCCAACGTCACCGACAAATAACTGTCCCGAGTTCGGGTCAACGGTGATGCGGAATGGGTTTCGCAATCCGTATTGAAAGACCTTGGATCGGTTTGCCTCAGCATCCCCGTTGTAGAATGGATTGTCCGCGAGTCCTTCACCAGTGAGCGGATCGATGCGAAGCACTTTGCCGGACAAGCTGTCGATATCCAACGTTCGCACCGCTCGTGGATCAACTCGGTTGTACGACGCCCCGTCGCCGATGGACACGTACAATGCGCCGTCGGTACCAAACGCGAGCGCACCGACTGTGTGTGATTCACTGTCCGAAGGAATGAAGTCTTGCAAGTACGAGCCATCGGGCAACACGCCGGCAGGTGGTTCGTTGAAGTTTGTGGTGCTGTTGGCGAAGGCGTTGAAGTTGGCCCAAGTACTGTTAGCACCCAGGAGCACCACTTCACTTCCAGCAACCGCTGTCGTGTAGTTCGTCGCGGCGTCGGCGGTGACGCGAACGAGTCGACCGGCGCGGTTTCCATTTTTGTCGGGCCCCGCGAGCGAGTGTGACGCGTTGCTGTAGACTTCCGGCGGGTCGTAGGTGAACAACAGATAGACGTAGGGGTTGTTCTCGAAATCAGGATGCAAGGCGATATCCAGCAATCCGCGATCGCGTGTTCCATTCACTTGCGCCGAGATGTCGATGAAGGGAGTCGCGGACTTAACACCGTCGCGCACCAGCACGACCACTCCGTTTTGCTGTGCGATGTACATGTTACGCCCGTCCTCGGACCACTGGATCGCTGTCGGGGACTGCAATCCAGAGACTATGTTCGAAGCCACGATTTGCCCAGTTCCACCACCGGTCGGTGTGTTGCGGGTGAGTTGCCACGAGAGCAATCGGTGACTGTTGGCGAGTCCACCGGTTGCTGCTGTGAATCCTGCATAGGCGGTGCCCCCAAGAATCGCCGACAAGTCCAGCGTTGTATTCAGCACGGCAGTTCCGGGTTTTGTCGCGGTCGCTGAGAGATAAACGCTCAGTTTGTTTGTCGTTCCGTTGTAATCAACCCAAGCATAGCGGACGCCACCTGAGTTCAAGTCGATCGCCGCGGCTGTGCTTGCGATGCTGGTTTCGACGTTCCCATTCACGTTCACGGCGATGTGGTTGGAGTTGATGTCCGAGCCATTGTCATAGGTATCGAACTCGATCGCGATGCTGTTTGATATCGTTGAGTAGCCGAGACCACCGCCGGTGCCGCCAAGTGCAGAAATTCCCGCGGGAGAGTTCTGGAGCACGAATGCGAAACCGTCCGCCCCAGACGCTCCGCTACCACCGGTGATTTGGAATGAGAAAGCCGTCGTGAACGATTCATCGGAGGTCATTGACAAAGGCGAGTTAAAGAAAACACTGCCCGCCTTGTTCAAGGCCGTCAAGGTCAACGCCAATTGGGATGCAGATTGCGTTGCATCACCATTGAGTTTCAAGCCAGCGATCGAAGTAAAATTGTTGTAGACGGGCAACGTCGGTGCCACGGACTCATCATCAACAATCGTGACCGTTGCGGTTCGCGGGACAAGCAACGTCGCGCCGCCAACAACGTTGTCAATCGTGATCGTGAACGACTCAGCGCCTTCGGTTAGCCCATCATTAAGAATTGTAATCGGTATGTTCTTGGTGGTCTCGCCATCCTCGAACGTAACCGTGCCGCTGAGTCCCAGAAAGTCGGTGCCCGCAGTCGCTGTACCCGAGAACGTTTGATAGTCCACAGTAATTCGGCCATCAGAACCATTGCGACGTACGATGGTTGCCGTTGCTGTACCATCGTCCTCGCCTACCGAGATGATGCTCGAAGCGAGTGAGATTTCACCTGGATCAGTGACGATGTTGGCCGAGTATTGGAAGTATCCATTTGCATGCAGCCACTCGTTTTGAGCAAACCCGGGCGTGATCCCCAAGCCATCGAGCCAAGTGCCGGTGGAAAATACCGTCGGGGCTTCCGTTTCACTGACGACTCCGTCAATCGTGATGCGATCAACTCGCAAATTATTGTCAATGGGCGGCGTTGCGTTTGGATTGTAGCGGTCGTTACTGAAATGGACCTGCACTTGATCCGCCGTCACAACTCGGTCGGCTCGATAACTGTAAGTCTGAAAGACACTGTTGCTGGCGTCTCCACCAATGTTCAGCCATGTTTGCACACGCTCGCCACTGATCCACAACTCCATCGTTTCGGTATTGTCATCGCCCGCGGCCTCGATCGTGATCAGTGAACCGGTTGGTGAACCTGATCCAGCGAACTGCATGTAACCATCGGCGTGCAACCATTCCGTTTCCAAATTGCCGGACGTGATTCCGATTCCGTCGACCCAACTTCCGGAGACGAACACGCTGTCGTCCTCTGCCTCATAGACGCTGCTATCGATCGTCATGAAGTCGACGCGGATATTGCGATCTTTCACGCCTTCGATATACAAATCGTTGGTGAATACGATTCGCACCGACCCCGGATCAACCGCTGAACTGTGCGTATAGTTGTATGTTTGGAAGACATTGTTGGCCGCGTCTCCTCCCAAGTTGTCCCAAGTCTGGACCGTGACGCCGTCAATCTGCAGCTGCATCTGCTCTTCACCCGTCGAACCGGCGGCGTGAATCGCGATTGCCATATCGCCAGCCAACATCATCCGAGGCTCCAACTCAACGTGACTGCGAAACAAACGATTTCGCTGCCGAGCCGCTCGTCGAGCTGACTTAGAACTCGCCCAGTCACGATGAGCACGACCCAGTAAATCACGAATCAAATTCAGTCTTTTCATGGCGATCAAAATTAGATGGACGGACATTGGCTTCCGGAAAGCAAACCCCCAGGCTCGCTAAGAGGCCTATATTACCTAAACGAAATTATCGATACATTAGATTTCGAATTCTTATGAGCTATGTTTTTCCCGATATCCCAGTCCTTTTGCTCACCGAACCGGTACCCGCGATAACTAACGTGGGGGTAGCAGTATTTTTGTCCGCAGACAGGTGCGAGATCGGTGAGCACAGCATCTAGCCACACGACTGGGGCTGACGGTTCCGCTGTTCGGGTCGGCGATGCCCATCATAACTGGGCCGAAAAAGCCAAGGAATCTGTGCATCGAAGCGAATTTTTACGGCGAATTGCAACGCATTTGCAGTCACAGCTGGGCGTCGGCATCGTTGCGATCGACGCCAGCCATTGGTCAGCACCCGCGATGTTGGTGGCCGACGAAACATTGGTGGCTTCGGTCGATCGTGAATCAATCAAACAAAGACTTGCCGCCGCAACAGGTCAATCCTCTGTCGTTGACGTAACCACATCCTCCGGCGTTTGCCGTGCCTTCGCCGTCGAGTTGACTGCGGCGCCCCATCGCTCGGCGGTGCTAGCGATCCTGCCGCGTGGTACGCAACTATCGCTGGCACAACAATTCGAGCTGCTGAAGTGTCTACAGGATTTGACTGCAAGTGTTGGCGAGCTGATCGTTGACTTGCCATTGTTGGAGTCATCATCGACGACGGATTCGCAACCACAGCCGACGGATGAGAAAGCAGCGTTTGCGACTTCGATTCTTGCCGGAGATTTGAGTCGTTTTCACTTGAACCTCGATTTTAATGCGACCGTTTATCGGATCGCGAACGAGTCTCGTCGGCTGTTAGGAGTTGATCGCGTGACGGTGCTGTCAACCGAACGCAAGCGTTATCGCGTGGTCGCTGTCAGCGGAGTGTCGGTGATCGATCGACGCAGCAACTCGGTCCGTGCCAGCGAAAAACTCTGCACTGCGGCAAGCGTCCTCGGTCGTTCGATAGTCCTTCCAGGCGAGAACGACTTGTCGCCACAGATCGTCGAACCGCTAGATGCCTACCTCGACGAGTCAGGCGTCATGTGCGTCGTGTTGTTGCCGCTGGCGCGCAGTCAAGACGACTGTCAAGACCTCGATGCAAGCTTCGACACGCTGAGTTCGTTGACCACCGACTATAAGCAATCAGGGATGATGATGCTGGAATACTTCACTGGCTCACCGCCGGACGATGTAACAGCAGAGATGCACTTAATACGTCATGAAGCTACGCTGGCGATGCGAAACGCGCTGGAGCATCGCGTTGTGTTTGGCTTGCAGTTGTGGAAAGCGATTGGTCGAGTGCTTCACAGCAACCGGCGCATGTTGTATCTGTTGCTGGCAACATTGGTGATTGCTGCGATCATCGCTGGATGTACGATCCAAGTCGACCACCACATCATCGCTTCCGGGACGATCGAGCCGTCGATTCGGCGTCAGATTTTTGCGAACTTGGATGGGACGATTCAGTCGTTGCACGTTCAAGATGGAGACCGTGTTCGTGCAGGCGACGTGCTATTGGAGCTTGAGAATGCTGAAATCGGCAGCCAAGCGGAGTCGATCGCGGGAGAACTGCAAACCACAATGCAACGATTGGCCTCAGTCCGTAGCTTGCGACTATCGGGCGACAACGAGCCGAATCGCGACAGTCAACTGGCCTTGGAGCAGAGACAACTCGAGAGCGAATTGGAGAATCTGAAATCGCAGCAGACGATCATCGACAAGATGCGCGGCGACCTAAAAGTAACGAGCCCGATCGATGGTCGTATCGTTGCTTGGCAAGTCCGTGAACGTCTGCTCAATCGCCCCGTTAGCCGCGGCAATTTGCTGCTTACTATCGTCGACGAAGAGAGTCCTTGGCAATTGAGGCTGGAGATCGCGGATGAAGATGCGGGGACGGTGTTGCAATCCAAACGGGTCTCCGCGTCGTTACCGGTGCGTTTCGCCGTGGCGACACAGCCGGAGCGTACATTCGATGCAGTCTTGGAAACAGTATCGTTGGTTTCGCGATTGAATGACAATGGATTGCAGGTCGTCGACGCAGTGGCGGACGTGCCTGAAAGTGCACATCCGGTGGCCGAAATGGTCAATACTGTACCCGTTGCTGATGCCAGCGGAGTGCGAATCGGAACCGGAGTCACCGCAAAGATCATCTGTGACCGTCGCGCGGCTCTGATGAGTTGGTTCAGCGACATTGGAGATTTCATGCATCGCTACGTGCTCTTCTATTTTCGCTGAATGAACGAGAACGTAGTCGCTCACCATGCCCACGACGTCAATTACGCCGCAATCCTTGAATCAACGTCCACTTTCGGTCCGCCGCCGGGTCGACTTGCGTGTGGTCGAGACTCGGCACCGCAACTCATCGGCTGTTGTGGTGAAAGATCCGATCGCGATGAAGTACCATCGACTCAGCCCAGAAGAATATTTCGTACTTGAACAGCTCGATCGTACGTCGTCACTACAGTCGTTGTGCAATGCGTTTGACAGGAACTTTGCACCGCAGCGAGTTTCGCCAGCCGAGATGAACTCGTTGCTGATGAGACTGCATCAATCGGGTTTAACCGTCTCCGACGCGAGCGATCAAGGCGATCGGCTGAATGAGCGTTACCGTAAGGAACGAAGCGTACGCATCAAGCAAACACTTTCTAACATCCTGTTCATTCGCTTTCCTGGAATCGATCCCGAACCCCTGCTGCGACGGCTATATCCCCTGGTGCGACCACTGCTGAGTCGCGCCGGTGTCATCACCGCGTTACTGTTTGTCACATTTTCGGTCATCCAATTCGCATCCAACATTGAAACGTTTTGGGCGGAGTTTCCGCGGATGCGCGAGTGGCTCAATCCCGAATCGATTTTGACGCTGGCTGTGGTGGTCGGTTTCACCAAGGTATTGCATGAGCTTGGGCATGCGATCGCCTGCAAACACTTTGGCGGTGAATGTCATTGCATCGGCCCGATGTTGTTGGTGTTCACGCCAGCGTTGTATTGTGACACTTCGGATTCCTGGATGATGCCCAATCGTTTTCATCGGGCGCTGGTGGGATTGGGGGGGATGATTACCGAGGTTCTCATTGCATCGATCGCTGTGCTCGTGTGGGTCAATTCGTCGCCAGGCGTCGTGCATGTCGTGGCCATGAACGTCATGGTCGTATGTGGAATCAGCACCGTATTGTTCAACGGCAACCCGCTGCTGCGCTACGATGGTTACTATGTTTTAGCTGACCTGTGTGATGTTCCGAATCTGGGCGAAACTTCCAAGCGACTGCTTTCTGCGAGTCTGGGGCGGCTATTTTTGGGTATCGAAAATCATCGCGAAGATGAGTTCGTAGCTAACACTCGAGCACTATTGATCGGCTATGCCCTCGCCGCAGAAGTCTATCGCATCGCACTGACGATCGTCATTGTTTGGGTGTTATCGCTGATGCTGCGACCGTATCGTCTTGATTCCGTTGGCTACGTTTTGTCCGCTATCGCAGCCACCGGCATTATGTTTGCGTTAACTCGATCGCCGATCCGCTTTTTCAAAAACCCCGTAAAACGAAGACAAGTAAAAATGAGCCGACTGGTGATGAGCTGCATAGTAATTGCGATATTAGTTGCTTTGGCCAGTACTCCCTTTTCATCGACGATCGTCAACACCGGGCGAGTGCAACCGCGAGTCGAGTCGCCAGTTTACGTCGTATCGGCTGGCCGACTCGTGGAGATCGTTCGCACGGCCGGTGAACAAGTCGAGAGGGGCGACGTAATCGCGAGATTGGAGAACAAGCAGACCCAACTGGAGGCGACGCAACTGCGAGGTCGAGTCGAGGTTCAGCGTGGCGTGATAGAGTCTTTAAAACGAAGTCGCGTCGATGCACCGGAGGCGGCCAACCAGTTGCCCGCTGCGGAGGCGTTGTTATTGGATCTCGAAGAACAGCTGCTATCACGGAAATCTCGATTGGATGGTCTAACCATTGTCGCACCAAGCTCAGGATTGTTGATTGAGTCACCGAAACGATCGGCACCAGAAAATCAGATATTGACGCTCGCAAGCTGGACGGGGCGTCCGACCGACAGTGAGAACATCAACTGCTATTTAGAGTCTGGCGTAGAGATCGCGAGTGTGATGTCGCCTGGACAGTGGGATGTCGAAGTCACCTTATCAGCAGCAGACGTCGAGCGAATTGAACATGCAAATCGTGCAACAGTGATTCTTCAGTCGTTGCCTAGTCGATCCATCACGGGCCGAGTTGTCCGTATATCGCGGATGCAGTGGACGCCGGAGCAGAATATAGATCGTCGCGACGACGTGCGGGCGACGCGTGAGGCTCCGTCAGCACAGGCAAAGTATGTCGTCCGCATCGAGCTGGAGACGAACGACTTACCGCTGGTAACCGGAGCCGCTACGCGAGTGCGAATCCAGGCGGATTCCCTCTCCGTGATAAACCGACTGTGGCGCATGCTCACCAGCTTGGTGCGGTTCTCATAGCGTGCTCACGTTGGTCAGTCGTTCAGTAAAAAAACCAGCGACCGAATCACGGTCGCTGGTTCATAAACGCTGTAGCAATTTGACAAACTTTGGCGTCTTATGGGACCGTCACATTCTCTTTCGAAGCACGTGTGCCCAATGCGCCCCAAAGTCCATAGGGGCTCTTCTTTCCTGGGCCCGTGGTCGACGTTCCAACGGGCCAGTTCGGTGAGTTTGCCGTCTTGTCACCGGCCTCGATCGAGTCCGTGATGAACTTCACTGCACCATCGCCCATCAACACGTGCGCTCCTCCCTGGTGCCGGCTGCCCATCGTAATCATCGCGTCGCTGCCGTCGCCGGCATAGGCGCAGCTGACTTTATTTGGCGGCATGATTGTGGTAACGCTGCTCATCACCGGTCGACCATCAGCCCATCGCATTCCCTTGTTTTGTGAAACGCCCCAACTGTTCACATTGGTTCCATTTACATGGAACTGGGGAGCGGCCGGATCAATTGTGCTTTCACAAACGTTGGGAGTGATAAAGAATTGGGCATTGCTTCCTCGGTTCACAACAGTGCCAATCACCTCCAAAGTGTTGTTGTCCGTGACGATTTCACCGCAAGCGATTGTGTTACTCAGGCCATCGAGGATATCGCGAAAGGTGGTTTGATATCGTGTCTGAAAGAAACCACGGTTAAATGATCCACGACGAGGCGTACACCAGCCAATTTCAGTGCCGTCGTCATTGACGCAGGAGTGATTATTACTGGCAATACCGTCACCGATGCATGCCGCATAGTTCGTGAACGCTTCGAAATTGGCCGGAGGAATGTTGGGATCGCTGGGGCATCGAAACGTTCCAATTTGGGTTAACCAAGGCGTGTAGTTGCGGTCCCAAGGCACCGGTCCCATGGGCGGAAACGGAGGCGACTGTGGATTGCCATTGTGCAAAACCGCACGAGGATTGGCGATCTGTTCCCACACCGCCTGTTGCTCAACAAAGGGAGTCAAGCCAACGAGGAAACTGAGCAAGTGCCGATTTCCCGCGGCTTCGTACGTGCCTCCGCTTTGAGTCGGCAACTTGTCGTAGGCCGAGTGATAGTTGTGAATCCCAAGCCCAATTTGCTTGAAATTGTTGCTGCAACTCATTCGCCGCGCCGCCTCGCGTGCAGCTTGAACAGCCGGTAGCAACAAACCAACCAACACCCCGATGATCGCGATCACGACCAGCAGTTCGACCAAGGTAAAACCTGATCGCTCCTTCGAGTTTTCTCTCATAACGTCGATCCTAAAAAAGGAGAAAATAAAATATCCCTACAACGACAGTGTCATAGAGAGTTAAACGCAATTCAGAAATTCAATCAGTGATGCATATCTGGTTAGAAAACTACTGGCTCTTCATGTCCGCCTCGTACTGAGCTTCCATTTCCTTCATTTGCTCAGGCGTATGGACGACGGAATCGTCCACCGGCGAAACGGTAACTTCGTTAGTTGAACCACCACACCCGATGAGAGTCGAAGCGACGAAAAATACGAGGCCTAGATTTTTTAGTTTGGAAAACATTCAGTGAAACCTTGTGGGAATGCGTACCTAATGAAATGTTGTTATGAAGAAATTAGAGGATTTGCAAAGCGGCTTACCGACTCTGACTTCTTTAAGGAGTCATCAGCTCGCGATCAACTGGCTAGCGAATAATTGAGCGGACCGTGTGTGTCGTACTCGAAAAAGTCACGGAGACATTTAGCTGCCGAATCAGGCATCGTGGGATAGAAACCTAAACCACTAGATTCCCGACCGTCTCTAAGCAGTGAAAGTGAATTGATTGAAGGTAGATAAGAATCCGAATGTGGAAAACCTTACTCGAACGCGTAAGCGACAATGGAATGCCGCCAAAAACTATGTGTTGGGTAACACGATAGTCCAGTCGCATTTCTTGGGTCAATGAGTATTCGCGACATAAACCTGAGGTATTTTACAGCAGTGGCTGAACCTGCATTTGGTCCTCAGTCCCGGAAATCATACACTCTCGGCTCAGTCTCGCCTTCGATCCAAAGGTAGTCCCGCGAGGCGTCGAGCTTCCGCTGGGTCGAGGATAGGACGTTTGATACCCTGCCGCTGGGCCATCTAACTTCGATGCGATCAATGAAATTGATGGCGCCAATGCCAAATCTGAGGCAACGTTCAGTTGAGCATTGGTATCCATTGCCGGCGAGCAATTGATGCACTTGTGAATTTTCCCCGTACTCGATGCGCACGATGGCGCCAGTCGCGTCCCGATGGGAATCTGTGCCGACAAGTCGCATCGTCATGGCACGACCCCCGTTGTGCGGCAAGGGACTGGTGTTGATTAGCAGAGATACTGGATCAAACAGGTGCGTCACTAGCATATCAACCCGTTGATCGCGATTCGCGTCCACGGTCACTAGAGCCCGCCCCAGACGCTGCGACTGGAAGTACGGTCCCAGCTCGGAATGGGACTGATCGATATACTGACCACTGGTACCGCGTCCAAACAGCTGCATCGGCATTCGATAAGCATGACCACTGTGAGTAAAATCGTCGACATTGCCGTTGGCGACCGCAAGTTCTAAAACGCCATCATTGTCGACATCAAGCCACTGAGTGCCATAAGCAAGCATTGCCTTGGTCGACGTTGCAAGCGCCAGGGCGGCAGTTCGATCGGCCCAGATTCCTGGGCCAATCTGCTGATACAACGTGTTGTAATCATCTGTAAAATGTGTCACGTAGAAATCCAGATCACCGTCGCTGTCACAATCGTCCGCGGCGATCCCCATCGAAGCTTGTGAAAGCGATCGCTCATTGAATGCTAATCCGCGCACAGCAGCATGTTCAACAAAACGTGGCTGTACACCAACGCTGGACTCCGGTGCATCGGATTGTCGTCTATCCGTCTGTTGCGACCAAAACTGGTTCGCGGACATATCATTTGCAACATAAACGTCGACGCCAGCTTGGTCATCCAGCATCCCCAAGATTAGCCCCAGCCCACGACCAGGCAACGTATCGTTGATCCAGGTTTCTCGGACGTCAATAAACGTTCCATCCCCGCGGCCTTGCCAAACACCATCCGCTGCTGCGGGAAATACAAGGGGACCACAGGATCGATGTGTCGACACAGCATCGGAGAAGCACTGCTGAGTCATCACATCATCGCCATCGATATAGTTGACTTCGATTAAATCGGCGATGGAATCACCGTCCAGATCTGCGATTGCGACTGAGGTTGTCCAGTCGTCACCCTGAAGTCCGATGGCGTCGGTCACATCAGTAAACGTTCCATCGCCATTGTTTCGAAGCAGCTGGTTCTCGCCAAAGTTTCCCACAAAGAGATCTGGGAAACCATCGCTGTCGTAATCGCCTGCCGCAACTCCCTGAGCAAAACCTTGATCACCCACGCCGCTGTGTATGGTGACGTCAACGAAATGCCCATCCAAATTGCGGAACAGCCGATTGGGTGCGGAGTCTCGCTGTTTGGGCGTCCCATCGCTCGAAGTCAAATAGAAGTCCGGCCAACCATTCAAATCAATGTCGATAACGGCTACGCCTCCTGCGCCACTTTGATAAATCCAGAGTCCAGCCTCTTCGCCGGGCGGCTTGTTGATTTTGCATGTATGATTCAGTCCCCGACGTGCTGCCTCGTCCGTAAACTGGATCAAGCTGGATGTTGCGGCAGCGAGTAACCGACGCTGGGTTTGCAGTGCCACGCCCCAGTCGATTTCTGGTAGATCGGTGATGTCAATTGCGTGAGTGACGATCGAGTCGGCCACTTGCCAGGGTGTTTTACCTGTCATCTGCTGCCGAATATTGCTGAATACCAACGCTGCGTTTGGGTCGGGATCTTGCGTCATCAGCACAGCGATTTTTGCCCACGTAGCAGCTTCCCAGGTTCTACCGAGCCGTTGCATCGACAATGCAATCTGCACCGCGGCCCGCTGGGAATGGTTTCGCCATGAGAACAACGTCTCGACGTCGTCTCGCATGGCGGTGATCTGCCCCGCGCGGGCACTTGCTCGTTGAGAATCGTCGATCCGTCCCAGTTCCGCCAAACACGTTCCCAGTCGAGTTAGCGCTTCGCCATCGTTTTCATTGATTGCAACCGCCTGCCAGTACGAGTGCGCTGCAACATCGAAGGCCTGTTGTCTCTCAGCCCACACGCCGGCGGCAAGCCAATACTGTGGATGTGCTTCGATTCCGACCGGACGCGATGCAGCCCAAGCTTTGATGCCTGGCGAATCATCTAGCTCGACCAGTGCGCGGCCGAGGTAAGCCGACGCTTCGATGAACTCGGGTTGTTGGCGACAAACCGGTTCAAGCAGTTTCTTTGCTTTCGCCCAGTCGCCCTGGTAAGCAGTCGCTCGAGCCAATGCGTAGTTGGGACGCAAATCATCCGGTCGATGCTTCAAGGCGAACTCGCAGATCGAGGTGTCGGTCTGTGGCCGCGTCAAGTCGGTCAACACGATCAGCTCGTTGATGCCGGCATGCTGATGCTGAACCAAGTATTGCAAGTGCACGGCGGCTCGCAATTCCAACCCGAGCGAAGCTTGCAAGCCAGCGAGATCCGCGCGAGCCTTGACGTTCTCAGGGTGCACAGCATTCAACTTTTCCAACAGTCGAAGTGCCGAGAATGGTTCGCCTTGGTTCATCCACAATCTTGCGGACTTATCCATCAATTCGACAGACGGCGATGGTGTGCAATCAACCGCACGCTCAAGCAACTCCGCACCGAGCGCACTCTCACGACGAGCGATGGCGATCTCGCTAGCCAACTCCAAAACACTTGGGTCTTCGGGCGTCACAATCAACAGGCTCTCGATGAGTCGTTTCGCTCCGTCCCAATCCTTTTGCCGCGCCGCTTGTTGGACGGTTTCAATCGAGACAACCTGCGAGGATGTGCTCGTAGCGCTTGGGTCTTCCGTGTGCGATCCCCTGGGATTTACAGTTCTGCCGACCTCGGTCGTCTGATTGGGCCGACATCCGAGCGGGCTTAAAAGCAGAGACAGCGTCAACCCGGCGCACAACAACCGACGCGGTAACAACAGCGACGACGGCACGTGGTCCAATGCAAAGCGGTTTACCGAAGTGGCACAGCGCATGACTCATTTCTAGCTTCGGCGACAACTGTCACAACGTTAATCCGGAGTATCCAGATACGGGTCTTGGCCGATCTCACGCTGCATTTTCTTTCGTTCCTTCTCGTGATGCAACAGCACCATTCGGTCGCGGAAATGCTTGCGTTCTACCTTAATCTGTGCCTTGCGAAACAACTTGGCGAAGCGGTTGACCGGGCCTTCAGTGATCTCGCCTTTGCTTTTTAGTTTCTCCGCTCGATCGTTGCCTAACCCAGTTTTCAAAATGTCATCGTCAAGCGACAGAAACTGGCGATACGAACCTCGGTCACCTTGGCGTCCACAACGACCAATCAACTGGCGGTCGATCCGTGCTGCGTCGTGCATTTCGGTGCAAATCACGTGCATTCCGCCGATCTTTTCAATCTCGGAACTTAACTTCACGTCCGTACCACGACCAGCCATATTCGTCGCCACCGTGACACAGCCGCGTCCACCGGCACGCGCCACAATCTCGGCTTCCTCAGCAACCTTGTTGGCGTTGAGCACCTCGTGTGCAATACCCACTTCGGTCAATAATCGTGACAGCAACTCACTTTTGTCGATTGACCGCGTACCAATCAGCACCGGACGTCCGGTGGCGTGCATCTCACGAACTTCATCAACGATCGCATTGAATTTTCCCAGCATCGACCCGAACACTCGATCGGGCATACGTTCGCGGCGAGGCGGCCGGTTTGTCGGCACGCGAAGTACTGGTGTCCGATAGATGCGACGTAGTTCACGTGCGCTGGTTGCCGCCGTGCCCGTCATTCCGGCCAAGTGCGGATAACGCAAGAACAAGTCTTGGACTGTAATCCGCGCGGCCTGTCCGGTGGGGACGCTGATCTCGATTTTCTCCTTCGCTTCGATCGCTTGGTGGATGCCGTCTCGCCATTTGCGGCCCTCAGCGAGTCGACCCGTGAACTCGTCCACAATGACGATTTCGTCGATGCCTTTATCACCGGGACGCACAACGTATTGTCGATCGAGGATGAACTCGCGATGTACCTTGATCGCGCGCTCGGTGTACTCGTACAAATCGACCAAGCCCATCGTCCGCACCAGGTCACTCTTGGGCAGAGCACGAACCATTTGGCGTCCACGAGCCGTCAGCTCATATTGCTTTGTCTCGTGGTCGATCGTGAAATGTTCTTCCAGTTCATACGACGGTGCTTTCTCAGCAGCCCAGCGATACGTTTCGACAATTTGGTCTCGCACGTTGTCCTCGATACTGCCGATGATCAGCGGAGTGCGAGCTTCGTCGATGAGAATACTGTCGGCTTCATCCACCAAGCAAAAGTGCATACCGCGCATAACGACCGCGTCACCGGTGCTCTTGATACCGCCACCGCCGCCATCACCGAGCATTTCCGTTTGTAGCCGGTTTTGGGCTCGCAGCAACAAGCGGTCGCGGAGGAAGTCAAAGCCGAATTCTTTTGCCGTTCCATACGTGATCGCGGCCGCATAACTCTTTCGCCGAGCACCTTGATCGTCCGGCGTTTGAATCACACCGACACTGGTTCCCAGTAATTCGTACAGCGGACGCATCCACTCGGCATCACGTTTTGCCAGGTAGTCGTTGACGGTCGCCAAGTGGGCACCTTTGCCGGTCAGCGATTGCAGATACAGGGGCAGGGTCGCGGTCAGCGTCTTGCCTTCCCCGGTTTGCATCTCGGCGATCGAGCCTTCGAACAGTGCGATGCCACCGATCATCTGGACATCGTAGTGCCGCATCTTGAGGGCTCGCCGCCCTGCTTCGCGAACCAACGCGTACGCTTCGGGAAGCAGCACCCCAAGTTTTTCACCGGCCATGGCGCGATAGCGAAGGGCCAGCGAGCGTTTCCTCAGCGACGCGGTGTCCTCGGCCTTGAGCGTTGACTCCAGAGCGTTGATCAAGGCGAGCTGACGACGCCAGCGAGCCATTTTCGGGCTGAGCCAGTGTCGACGAAACAATGACGACGTGCCGCTGGGGTCCGACGACCGCCGCTCGTTCGCTTCGGCCAATGCCGCAGCAATTTTGGCCTCGTCGTCCGCTGTTGGCTGGATCGGCACGCTTTCGTCGTCAGCCTCATCCGCGTCGGGAAACGCGATTTCAGTTAACTCACCTTGCTTTGATGGCACTTCGGTTGGTAACTGGTCGAGTGCATCGGGTTCGCCGTCTAAAGATGGCGATGCGCTGGTGTCGCTCGAACGTGTGGTCATAGCAATCCGCTGCTCAAAGGAAACTGGGCCTGACTAAATAACAATTCTGACGCCTTTAAGGTAACAGAATTGCTGCGTTTTCCGAGTTTCACAACAAAAAAGTCCATTCTAACGCACAAGCCAGGTAAACCACGGAGACTTTGCAGCAATGTTCCATCAAGCTGGGAAGCATGGGTAGGATTTGCTTCGCGATCCGTTCGTGCTGCATTTACCGCAAAATTCAGTCGATCCTTTTCTTCCGTCACTCCAGTGTTCCCGGATTGCACGAGAATTAACAATGAAAACGAAAATGCGAGGCTTAACGTTAGCAGCAGTATTGCTGACGGCCTCAGGATCGAATTTAACCCATGCTGATGATTCGGCATACTTCAACTACGACGACGACGTTGCAGCAGTTGGAGATTTGCCGGGTTATGAAGAAGACGCGTACTTTGCTGATTCGGCAAGCGCCGCAGAGGCCAGCCGCAAGGCAGCCCCGCGAAACACTCAAACCACCGCGGCTCGCTCCAGTAGCCCCCGCGTGGCATACGACTCAGCCCCGGCACCGATGCCCGGCGAGTACCAAAGCGTATCCTACAACGCCCTGCAACCGACCGCCTACAGTGAGCACGCCGGACAGTGGAATGGCGGATATGGCAGTGTGGGCTGTGGCGCAGAAGCCTATGGCGGCGGTTGCGATGGCGGATGCGGCGGAAGCTGTGGTGCAAGCTGCGGCGTCGATAGCTGCGGCAGCGGATACGATGGCGGATGCGATGGCGGTTGCGGCGGTCGATGTGGTGGTGGTTGCCACAGCATCGGAAGCATGATGCGTCGCGGCCACGGAAGCTGGGCCACAATGGAAGCATTGCTCTGGTGGCCCCAGGTCCGCGATTCGATTCCCCTGGTCACGAATGCTCCGGCGGGTACCCAGTCATCATTGACCGGTGCCGGTACGACGGTGTTCGGTGGACAGCGTAACAACGGTGCAGGCGGACTTGATGGAGGTCTGTCAGGCGGTTTCCGTGCCGACTTTGGAAAGTGGATCAGCGACGACATTGGTGTCGGTGGCCGATTCTGGTGGGTCAATGACAATGACACCAGCTATGCTCAAGCGGGCGATGCGAACGGTACGGGTATTGCGATCGGTGTCCCATTGTTCAATACAACCACCGGTGCAATCGCCAACATTGGCGAAGCCGCTTTGGTAATTAACGGTGACTCTGCCGGTGGCGAACGATACACGGGCAGCATTGCCGCACAAGAAACGCTCGAATTGATGGGCGCTGAAGCCTACGGTCGCTTCCGTATGGGACGTGGTCGCGGTGTTAGCCTCGATTTGCTTGGTGGATACACACACTTCAATATCGACGATAACCTCTCAATTCTGGCAAATACGACTAAGTTGCTGCCGGCGTTGGATGTGGACGCAGGCAACTCGTTCTCGTACGCTGACTTGTTCGATACCAACAACCGCTTCAACGGTGGTCAAGTTGGCTTCGAGAGCATCATGAGCCGTGGTCGTTGGACCGCACGATCCTTGACCAAGGTTCACTTGGGTAACATGAATCAAACTGTTCGCATCGCTGGCGGCGGTGCTCGCACGATCCCTAACGTTCCGAACAATATCGTCACGCCTTACGGCAACGGTATCTTCACCAACGCAGGAAACATTGGCACCTACCAACGAGATGTGTTCGCCTTCGCTCCAGAAGCGAACTTCAAGTTGTCGTACCAGTTCCGCACCAACATCGCCCTGAGTGTCGGCTACACATTCATGTACTGGGACAACGTTGCGTTGGCCAGTTCACAAATCGATCGCAATGTGGACTCCAGTGTGCTGCGAACCAGCAACGCACCGGCGGGACGTCAAGCGTTCAGCATCACGGACACCAGTTTGTATGTTCAAGGCGTCGACCTCGGCGTCGTGCTCGACTTCTAAGTCGTAAACACCACCCGCAGGTCTTCGCGGCGTAAGCCTTGGAACGAAGCCGGCGATCGAGAAAGTCCGGAACACTGTACCGGCATTCGCTCTGTGATTAAAACGCCGAAAGCGTGGAGGAAAACCCTCCACGCTTTTTTCGTTGGTCGCCCAAGGCACGAAGCCGCATTGGCAAGGCACAAAAGTCGCACCGCAGAAGGCACTCTCGCCGCGATTCATTCTCGCTACAATCGCTGCATGAACTATTCACCTCAATCTACAAACGCCGCCCAGTATATCGTTCTTGGGCTGTGGCCGATCGCCGGAATCACCACCGTCGGCGTCACGCCTGAGAATGCACGCGCCACGATTGCCGCGGCACTCGATTGCGGAATCCGCAGTTTTGATACGGCATTCAGCTACGGATACGACGGTGAGAGCGACCGCTATCTGGGGCAAGCAATACATACTCGCCGCGATGATGTCTTTATCATTGGCAAAGTTGGACAACGTTACGCCACCGACCGGAACTCCACTAACCGGACTCGTGTCGTCGATGCTTCGCCAGCCGCGCTGATCGCGGACGCGGAACTTTCGCTTTCACGAATCGGTATTGAATACTTTGATCTGTTGATGCTGCACAGCGTCGATGCGTCGGTGCCGCTGGAGACATCCGCCGCGGCGATCGATTCTCTGTGTGAACGAGGGCTGTGCAAGACCATCGGCGTTTGTAACGTGGACAGGTCCCAATACCAACGGTTTGCTGCCGCCGTTGGCTGCGACGCAATCCAATGCCCGCTAAATATTTTTCAACGCCACGTCTTGTCCTCACTCGTCCCGGCGTGTCGCGAATCAGCCAGTGATGTGTACGTCTACTGGACGCTGATGAAGGGTTTGCTCGCCGGACGAATTTCTCGCGACCATGTTTTTGCCGCCGGTGATAGTCGCCCCGGTTACGCGATTTTTCAAGGCCCGATGCGAGCGGCAGTCCATAACGCACTGGACCAATTTGCCAAACTGGCTGCGGAAGCGGAAATCACTCTGCCGGAATTGTCGATCGGATGGGTGCTTTCTCAAGCTGGGATCACCGCAGCACTTGTCGGTGCCCATCATCCAGACCAAGTCGCAGCCATCGCACACGCACAGCCGTTGCCGCCGGATCTGTTGGTTCAAGTTGACCGAATCGCACAGCACAGCGGGCTGTTGACTCGGGAGATGTGATTTCAACGTTTTGAGCCTGGGCAGACACCGGTGATTCAAATCAGTTATTATCCTGTAACCAGCCCAGCAGCATGGTCACAGTCGCGTCTTCCCCGTTTATCCCTCGTCGTTTTATTTTCTCCATGCCGATCCAAGTTACTTGTCCGAGTTGTTTGAAACGGTTCCAAGTCAGCGACAAATTTGCCGGCAAAACCGGACCCTGTCCGAATTGCAAAAAACCGCTGAGGGTGCCCGACAAGTCCGAAGAAGTCGTCATTCACGCACCCGAGGACGAAGCTCCCAAGGACAGCAAGGGCAAGAGCGTTCTCGTTCCGATCCTGCGAGAAGAAGTCGACTTTACTAAACGAGGCTTGTTGATCACCGGTGGTGTGGTGTTCGCCGCATTCTTGGTTGCGATCGGACTGCGATTTGCCGGCGGAGCTCCAGTGATTGTCCAGGTTCTTGGTGCGATCCTGCTTGCTCCACCGCTGGTCTGGGCCGGTTACACGTTCGTCCGTGAGCAAGAGTTGGAGCCGTACCGCGGCGAAGAACTTCGCAATCGTGTGTTGATTCTCTCGGGCATTTTTGCTGCGTTGTGGCTGATCTATGCTTTCGTACCATCCTATGTTTTTGAATTGGACAGTTTTGCGGAGATGTCGTTCACGGTCGCCGGGATCAGCTTCTGTGCAATTCTGGGCATCGGAACGTTCGCGTCGATAGCGACTTTCGAATTGGAAGTCATGAGCGGATTGGCACACGCGGCGTTTTACTTGATTGGTACGGCACTTCTTGCAGTTCTTGCCGGCGTGACGCTCGCCGGTGGTGGGTAACTCACCATTCGCTCTTTCTCACTGTGGGCTCCGCCATGCTTCCCGAAGTCACCGCACTAACCCGCGCCGGCTCGCTGGTTCGACTGCCGCCGGACCAAGACGTACCCGTCACTGGTCGTGTCCGTCGCATTCTGGATACAGCGGCGATGCGGCGGCTGGCATCGATCAGCCAACTGGGGATGGTGTCACTCGTTTATCCCGGTGCCACGCACTCGCGATTGGAACACTCGCTCGGCGTTTATCACAACGCGATTCGATTCTTGGCTCGGTTCGCTGACGATACGTCCTTCAACGGGCTGGTCAGCGATGAAGCGGCTGAAGCGTTCGTGGTTGCGTCGTTGATCCACGACATCGGACACTGGCCATACTGCCATCCGATCGAAGATATGCAGCTAACCGGGTTGGCGAAACATGAACAACGTATTGGACAATGGTTATCCGACAGCGAACTGAAGCAGTGCATTCAAGAGGACTGGCGATGCGAGCCGTTGACGATTCGCAGGCTACTCGCCCCAGACACACATTCACTGCAATCAAGCGCTAGCGATTCAACGCAAAACAGTTCATCGCAGCACAGTTCAACCGAGCGACACGATACCAGCGCCGACAAAGGCATCCGCTTTCTTTCCAGTTGCCTGAGTGGCCCGATCGATGTTGATAAACTGGATTATCTGCAGCGAGACAGTTTGCACTGCGGTGTTCCGTATGGTCGCAACTTTGACATGGGGCGACTGATCAACTCGCTCTGTATCCATCCCCGTGATGCAACCTTGGCTGTCGGCGAGAAAGGGCGAACGGCTGCGGAGATGATGGTCTTTGCTCGTTATGTGATGTTCAGCGAAGTGTATTGGCATCACGCGGTCCGCAGCGCCACGGCGATGCTACAGCGAGCCGTGTTTGAGTTGCGAAACAGTATGCAACTCGAAGACACGCTGGTACTAGTCGATGCCCCGTGGATCGAACGACTGCGTCAGGCCGCCAGTGGCAATGAAGTGGCCAACATCGTCAACGGATTGTTCGGACCGCGTCGTCGACTCTACAAACGTGCCGCCGAGTTCAACGTGCTCGATGGTCCCCAAGTGCATCGTATGCTGGCACGTCGACCGTACTGGTGGCTCGTCGCATGTGCCGAGCGACTTGCGGTGCGAATCAATGAGCGAACCGGCTTGGAACTTCGACCAACCGACGTGCTAATCGACGCGCCACCGGTTAAACTCGAAGTGGACATCAACATCGACGTCGTTAATCGCGACGGCGTGATTCGATCGCTCGAAGAGGTTTCGCCAGTCGCTTCCGCACTCGCGCGACGCCAGTTCGACGACCAAGTAAAACGAGTTCGCGTATTTGTCAAAAATCCAGAACGCAAGTCGGCACAAAGCCGATTGCTAGGCTTCAATTCCCAATGGACCGACGAAATCTTACAAGCCGCAAAGGATATAGACGACCAGATAGTGTGAAGCGGGACGAAAGAAAATCGTTTCGTTGGATTTTTAACATGATCCGATTCTGCGTTGGCCCACGACTGGCGGACTCTTGAGAAATTTTCGAAAACACTCTCAGGAGATCCCCATGTCAGAAAGTCAGAAACGGAAGCGACGCTCGTTTACCGGCGGGTTTAGACAAAGTGCGGTCGATTTGTTCGTCAAGCAGGGCTATTCATTCAAGGCTGCTTCTTTTCGCCGAGCAGTTTTAGGATAGCCCACTCTGCAAACCATCGCAATGAAATGTCGTTGAACACCGCTCGCGATGCCCAGAAAATCTCGGGGGTTTGAGGGCTGGCCCCCGACCAGTGCTGACCGACCGAAACGGGTTACAATATCTTTTTTGAAATCTGTTATTGACTCTGTGTAAGACCGTCGCTGACCCATTTGGATTCATTCATTTGGCTTCATTTGTATTCTCTGTACTTAGTGTCCAAACTTAGTGTCCAAACCCTGTAGTTGAAATGTTTCGGTAGTGGAGATGGCTGAATGAGCAAGCGGCGAATGATCGGAATGTTTTTGGGACTGTCGGTTGCAGTCGTCGTTGGAGCTGGCATTTGGAGTTTTCTGTCGCCACAGCAGCAGGAGTCCCCGGCCGAAATTTACAATCAGCGTTTTACACAGGGCTATGAGCACGCGCTCACTGAGATGCGTGAGGTTCATCGTCAGCATCCTCAAGATGCCGAAACTCGATATTGGTTGGGCAGTTTGCTCATCGAAAATGCCAAAGACGAACGGGCTTTGATCGAGTCGCTTGATTTGCTTGATGAGGCAGAGAACAGTTCTCAACCGAACTGGATTCCCATGTGGAGCGAAGCGAGACGATTGCAAGCCTATGGACAGGGATTAACGTTGCTTACCGCCGAAGGGAGCCCACTCGACCGTGAGATAAACTCACCGAACGTCGATGCGCAGCTGAAAAAGTTTGTCACCGAGTATTTGACCAGTTTGGATCGGTTCGACAGGATACTGCGGCCCACGCTGAACCAAATCGATGCGTCTACGCAAGGGAAACAAGAAGCCTTCACGGGAGACGAAGTACGAGAAGACTTGTTGACACTAAAGAACATGCTCGCTGAACGTTGGGCTTACGTCGCTGAGAAAGAATCTCAGACCGGAAAGTCACTCGACGACTTGCTGGTTCAGGCGTTTAGCGAAGTTCAAACACAAATGACACTGTCAGAGGTGAGCGATCTTGTTTTGCGTTTCGTTGCCAGCCTTGAGGATGGCCATACGCACATCGGATATGTGGCACCGAGCTTCTCGCTCCCGTTCCGAGTCGTGGAAACCGCCGAAGGATTGGTCATTGCAGAGACCGCTATGCCGAGTTTGGGAATCGACGTCGGGGACCGTTTGATTGATGTTGATGGGGAGTCCGTGACGGCCGCAGTAGAAGCTCGAAAAAAAGTATCGACTTCGTCAACTTCGGCGAGTCGACGTGCCGCAGCGGTTCGCACTCTCGAATCACACTGGAGTGAAGAACGAGGATATCAGGTTTCCGTGGAACGACGAGGGCAAGTCATCACGACCGAAATCACGACTGGACCGATTCACGAAATGCCTTGGTCCGTTGCCCAAAGAATCAGTACTTCACCATGGATCTTTTCGCGGACTTTGGCACCCGGTGTTGGATACATGAAAATATCGACCTGGTGGCCGCCAACCCAATCTGGGCCGATGAACGATGATCGTCTGGCAAAGCACCGGGGGGAAATCGATGCGGCCATGGCCGAAATAAATACGTCTACAGATATTGTCTTGGATGTCAGAAATAATGCCGGGGGCTCTGATTCGCTTTGTTGTCACCTAGCGAGTTACTTTGTCCCCGATCCCATGAAGACCTATGTTCTTCGATACCGCATTTCCCCGGAGAAGCCCATTCCAGAGGGGAGCGACGGTTTCGAAAATCCCGAACGCTTGTCTGCCAGCTATCCTCGCCAGCAGGGAGAAGTGCTGAAGACACGACTCTGGCTCCTCGTCGATGAAGGTTGTTTCAGCGCTACCGATACGTTCTTGAATGTTTTGACACGCAATATTCCGGATCGCGTAGTGACCATTGGTCGTTCCAGCGGAGCAGGAATAGGCGGCCCGAATTTGATCGGACATCTGCGTAATTCCGGTTTGCCGTTAACTTGCTCAACGTGCAAAGTCTTTTCCACTGATGGAGAGTTGCTCGAAGGAAATCCTGTCAAGATAAATCACCCCGTGAACTGGACCACCGCCGATGTAATTGCCGGCAAAGATCCTGACTTGGAAACTGCACTGAATTTGATCAGCGCAAGAGTTAATTAGCCGGCTCGCCTCAGGCAAGCTCAGTCGATATCGAATTCGGGCGCCTAAGCAACAGCCTCAGCGGGCTTGCGTCGTTTCGCAACCAGAAAATACCCCCTTCCCGAATGGCACTTAATCGCCGTAAGTCTCATGCTTGACCGGGTTTGTATTCATGTCGCGGCTTCTGCATGAGCTGGTAGTTCTTCTGCCTGCGTTTGAGGAATCGCGGTTCGTAGCGATCGGGACGATTGCCTACGCTGTGTCTGTAACAACATCGTCTATGCGGAACAGAGGTCGTCACCGACGCTGAACGACTGACGGTTGAACAGGTTCGCCGGGCAGCCGATGTGGTGATCCGCTGCATCGGTCTTCCCAAGCGGCTTCGAGTTGAGCAGTACGAAGCGGAGCGTCTCCGGATCAGCTACCATCAACGTCGTAATGCTGAAGCAAGTCGTTGCCATCGCAAGAGACGCATCGCTGACTATCATGATCTTGGAATCGACACTGACCAAATCAAAAGCGTCGACTAAAATTCCCGTGAAACTAAAACCAAAAACATCAAACTGGCGCTGTCCAGATAGGGTCCAGGCGACTGCCATGCCGGATAGCCCAAGCATCCCCATGACGGTCACGGACATCAGGGCAATTGGAAGGTAGGAACCGCGAACCGCAGAGCGTCGTTGTTTTGCCATGGAAAAATCTAAATTCGTTTAAGCCTTCCGTGGCGGGTTGATTAAAAGGATGGTCGCCGTATCACAACATCATTCTTTGGACCAAGTCCGGTGATAAACAATGGACACAAACTCCGATGAAGATCGCCGGAGCATAGGCAAGGTCATTCTGAGTTCGCAGCGCCGCGATGATTGCCAACGGCAAGCCCGCGATCGCAATCCACAACGCTAACGGAAAAACCGCATAGATTCCAAACCACAGCCCAAGAGCCGCAAACAACTTAATGTCACCACCACCAAAACGATCCCCGCGACCGACCATCAACCCGATGAGCAGCGCCACAACGCCCCCGATGACATAATGCCACCAGGGAAATGCTCCCTCATTAATCAGAAGTCGAACGGGAAGCAGGATCGCCAAAATGATCGGCAACCAATCTGGGATTTCCCTTTTCTGCAAGTCGTGAATTACCGCGATTGCACAGGCAACGGCGGGGAGCCACCACAAAAAAAGCTCGCCTATCGGCATCGGATTTCAACAGTCTTGTAGTTGCCAATCTGTTTCATTTCAAAAAGACTGCCCGTCGGATTCACACCCGCCAGGCAGTCCGTATCGCATAGCGTCTTGCAATTCGCAAAGAGCAGCAAGCTCGCTCAGAAACTAGTTTGGCTCAACGATCAAACCGTCCACATCGATACCAAGGTTGCTGGAGAAGCTACCTGGGTTTTGGCCATCGAGTACAAACCCGCTTTGACCGGTTGTGGTCGTGTTAACCAATTGGCCGCTGACGATAGCACCACTGTCATCGTCATGAGCACCTGGCAAAGCAGCTGCAACAGTACCGATCAAGTCGGTCGTCTTGTGGTCCAGGATTGCAGTGGCCGCAAGTGCGACCAACGCGATGCCACCGACCAGGATGCCATACTCGACAAGGCCTTGGCCCTTTTTGTTCTTAAACAACTTATGCATGTGTGTTTTCCTTTTCTAGAAAACGAGTAACGAAAAAACTTTTGCCGCCTGACCAATGGTTCCGCATGACCAATGCAGGCGTGTGCGGCGGCGACGAACTATCCGTACACGTTGTATTGTTGGATAGGGGTAGGGAAGTCCGGTTGAGCCGGACTCCCCTCCCTCCAAACCGTGCGTGCGGTTTTCCCGCACACGGCTTTCCAGTTAGTAGTTGCCCGGATGGGATTGTCCGAAACGATTGTGGGCCTCCCGCAGACTACAG
>JBGSIA010000072.1:0-8623 GCA_041751935.1 Pirellulaceae bacterium
CTTGTACGGCTCCAGCATTTTCACGAGTAGCTCGACGATGCTGCGTGGCGTATAGAACTGACCGCCTTGCTTGCCTTCGGCCAAGGCGAACTCGCCAAGAAAGTATTCGAATACGTGACCGAGAACGTCGGCGCTGCGGGCCTTGGCATCGCCCATTGCGATATTACCGACCAAATCGATCAGTTCACCGAGACTGGTGGGATCGAGGTTCTGGCGAGCAAAGACTTTGGGGAGCACGCCCTTGAGGATCGGGTTCTCTTTCTCGATCGCGTCCATCGCGTCATCGACGGTTTTGCCAATCGTCGGCTGCTTAGCCTGACTGAGCAGATGCGACCATCTCGCTTCCGGTGGCACGAAAAAGACGTTTTCGGCTTTGTATTCGTCTTTGTCTTCGGGATCAGCCCCGGCAAATTCGCCTTCGCCTGCCGAAAGCCGGTCGAACATCTCCTCGAAGGAGTCTGAGATGTATTTCAGGAAAATCAGCCCCAGGACGACATGCTTGTACTCAGCCGCGTCGATGTTTTTGCGAAGCTTGTCGGCTGCTTTCCAGAGCTGCTTTTCGAGCGGTTCTTCCTTGGTTTCCTTCTTGTTCGCCTGCTTCTTCGCCATGCGTCAACACTTCCTGCGGTTTGGTTCAATCGGGAGAACCCGTCAATATAACCGCGTCACCCCCTCCTTGGCAGAGTGCCGCGTTCGGACGCATTTGTAAATAGGCGAAGACATCGCCGGTGTCAGGCAATTTGCTCGATAGTCAATGCGCGTCACAGGCAAACAGCTCCAGCTCAATTACGCAGACAGTGTCTGCACAATCTGATTTTCTTCAGAAGCCGAGCAAAACGGATCAATCGAAACAGATCACATGTGCCGAGCCACCGTTCCTAGCGATCAACTGTTGTGATGGCCAACGCCAACACGGCCAGCAGATTGGGTATGCAGTTGACTAGATTGAGTGCGTGGGTGCCGATGGATCGAAGCCTACCTCGTTTTGACTAATAATTAGGCGGCATGCGGCGAAGCAAATTTCTCGTGATAACTTGCCAGTGATGTCGAACGCTTGATTTCCCGAAGCCAGATTAAATCGAGGGGCGAACCCGTCACGATTCAACCACGCCAAGAGGTTCTCGGCATGCTCGGTAGCTTCGTCATACATCCCTAACGAATACGCTTCCATCATGGCCTTGAAAGTTTCTGTCGGGTCCATGTCCTGAGCATTCCACAGCTCAGCCATTCTGGTCAAGCCGTTTGTTCGATTCTCTATTCGCCATTTCTGTCTCGTTTGCATGGCGTTTGCCCGAAGGATGGGGAGCGAACTTGGCAGAGGCCGCCTTGCGTTCAATGGGCGGCCCGCACCGCTCAGTCCTGCTCGCTATTGGGACTGACCGTGTTGCCCATGACCGCTGCGTCTCCGGGCCACTGCCCTTTGGTTCGCGTCCTTCGGGGCTAACTCAACGAACAAAGGAGAACCAATATGGGATTAGATATGTATGCCTACACAACGACTGACAAGCTCGACCGACTGGTAGACTTCAAAGTCAAGAATTACACTGAAATACATTACTGGCGAAAGCACCCCAACCTTCACGGCTGGATGGAGGATTTGTACTATGCCAAGGGTGGAGCGAAAGAGTTTAACTGTGTGCCGGTAGCGTTAACGCTTGAAGATATTGATCACTTGGAAGCGGCTATCGTTCATCATGAACTGCCTGCCACCCATGGCTTCTTCTTTGGTGAATCACGCGGTGATGAATACGATGATGATCTCGATTTCACAGCGAAGGCTCGCAAGGCCATCGAGGACGGCCATACCGTGTTTTATGACTCATGGTGGTAACAGCAAGGTCGGAGCCTATCCTCGCACCGACCACTTCTACCCCACTGGCATTCAGTATCGAATTGTTGGCCGCGGCAATCACATCAGCACCACAAGCATCGCGCCGCCGTAAGACGGTTGGCCAAACCCTCGTAATGATGCGCTTCGGCATTGCTCCAGGCTCGTATAACTGTCAACAACTTCAATCCCAGAAACGTCAACGAGGTCAACGGCCAAAGAGGTCATCCAAGCCGGTATCGGATGGTGCGTTTGGATAGGGTAGCGGAGCCATGGAATAGATGCCAACGTGCACCGGTGTACCCGTGGAATGGTCAAGATAGATGTCACCCTCGGTCGAACCGTCAGCAAGCGTGATCGCCACGTTTAGAATCTCACCCGGATGCACGATCGCAGGAATGGGAAGCTCGACTTGCAGATTATTTGCGTCCTTGAACGGAATTTCAACGGCGGTAATTCGGTTCGTCTCAGGAACGAACGGTTCAGGTGCGGCGGTTTTGCCACCAATCACTCGCGACGGATGGAGTGACGCGCCAAAAATTGCCATTTGTCGTTCACCGTCGTTCTGGATCGTCAGGACATAACGGGATGGCGACACCTTCCGGAACCGCAAGATAGTCAATCTTGGACTTGCGAGATATTGGTCGAAATTCTTGAGCCGCAACTGGAATGCTTCGTTTTGCGCAGCGAGCTTTTCATTCTGGTCAAGAGCTTTGTTGGCGATACGGTTCGCCTGTTCAGATTGTTGGCAACCATAAACCGAGATACCGCAAGTGATCGCGAAGCCGATCAGTGTGGCCACCCAGCCGATACACGTTGCGGCCCATGTCGCTCCCACCGTTTGGTAAGTCATTGGTTGGTTCATTTCGGTCCGATGGGTCATTTTGAGCTCTCCTGGAGTGGGCATTCGATTACTTTCGACAGAGTCTTGCCCAGCTCAAGATTTCGCATTTTTGCGGGCGAGAACCAATAGACGGTAGACCTCTTTACGTCGATACCTTGGATTTCGACCCTTCCCGTCTCGGCGTACCATTTCAGGGTGTTGTTGCCCGACTTGGCGCATCTTCCACGCACTGACACCCGCGTAAGCTGCGGCCTCCTCGATGGTCATGCTTTCCGGCCAAGTTTTCGGAAGCCAAGCTTTGATCCATCGCGACCCCATCGGGATCAACTTGATGAAAGCCCAGCATTTGGCTGCGACACCAATGTACCAGCAAGTCTTTTCGATCATTTCAACATCTTCCACGTCATTTCTCCGGAGTGTGAATCATCTCAGTTGCAATCTCAGGTCGTCGGGGGCCACTTGCAATAGCGCAGCCATCTGACGTGAATGTTGTCAAAAGAATGCCGCTGTCCCGCGTTGATCAGGTACAGACGCTGTCGTTCGGTAGGCATCCGTGCAGCAGGTAAATCGTCGCTCGCAGTCCTGGAGTGTCGGGGTTTTCTGTTCTCTGTCCCGCGTTTCCTTTGCTTGGTTGACAGTGCCTGAGATGTTGGAAGTGCTTGCCCAGTCCACGATAACCTTGTCACACCAAGGCGTTTTTCTTGAATTCGCCATGGTTCCCGTGGTAAACTCGTCGAAAGGAGATAAAGCTAATGACCGATATTCAGATTTCAGAAGAAGCCACCAAGAAGATTGAGGCCGTTATTGGCACACGCGACCCACAAACTGTAGGTGCGTTCTTCGAGCGGTTTGCTGACCAAGAGCAGCTTTTGCAGGCCGTCATGGTTGATGATTTGAGCGATGAAGATGTCCAGGCGGTCCGAGACGGAATAGCCGACTACGAGGCAGGACGCGTTACGCCGCTTGCTGAATTCGATGCCGCATTTAGAAAACGCAACGGCATCGACGCACGAGATCGGTCGTAGTGTTTGAAGTCAGTATTTCGGATCGAGCAGACGCGGATATTCAAAACGCGTTTGAGTGGTGGGGTGACAATTACGACCGGGATCAGGCGAAGCGTTGGTACTTCGAAATTCTCAAAGCAATCTCTAGCCTGTCCAAAATGCCCCGCCGTTGTGTAGTTGTTCGGGGAACCGCGCGGTTTGGTCGCGAGGTTCATCAGCTACTTTTCGGTATGTCTTCCAAGCCAACGCATCGGATTTTGTTTGGCATCGATGGAAATCAAGTGGTCGTATTTCGTGTGCGAGGAATTCGTCAACGAGACTTGAAAACCGTTACCGAACTTCTATAGCCACACTCTTTCCTTGCAGATCGGCTTCTGGCATTCACAGCGAATCTCTTCTTCTCAGTGCCTTGGTTCGCCGCGCCCAATCATCCCACATTCAATGCCTTGCAGTTTTTGCGAGGCGTTTTTTGTTGCTGTGAATGTGTCAGATCCTTCAATGTCGTTTGACTGATCCTGCAAGCTGCCACGAAGCCGCTGCCCCTTTCCCAAGCAGAAAATCGGTTCCCCCTGAAGGTCTCCCCCAATTTTCGGCTTGTGGGGTCATCGCTCTGCGTGGCGGTCGGCGTGCATGGTCAATCAACATCGAAAGGACAAAGCCATGACACACAACACTCAAACACTGACTGAGGCCGATTTACGTCAATTTACTGGAGACCTTGTTCGCATCCGTCATCCCCTCAATCGCAAAGTCATCTACACGCCCGGCGTCAAACACGTTGCCGAAGCCGGACAAGCCTATTGGCTGATCGACGCCATCGCATCCTGGATCGGTTCTGAAGAGTTTCAAGCCGCCGAACAAATCGATGAACGGATTTCCGAAATGCATTTCTGGACGTTTGAAAAGAGTTGGAGTCATGCCGGTCAACTGACGGCCCGTGCCGACAGTCCCGATGAACCCTTCATTGTCCAGTCGTTCGAGTTTACTGACTTCCCATTGCCACGCATCGATATCTGGGCGGCATGGTCCGGCGATCACTGGACGCTCTATCTGCCCAGTGAACATTGACCGAAACGAAAGGAGAACAACATGATGAAAATAGTACATCTGGAGCACGGCTTCTCAACCGTAGACGACGCACCTTGGGGCGAAAGCATCACCGCCCAAGTCAGTGACGAACTTAAACGCCAAATCGAACATGCTCGTGTCGCATTGGCGATTAATCGCAACTGGCAATCGATTGACATCCAAGTCCCGCCGGACTTTCTCGACGACGATGAATGCACTCGACTCCATGAGATGTGCCGATTCAACATTGATTTGATCAGTGTCTATCGGTGCAGCCATATCTATTCGCTTCAATGCAAATGGGACTCTCGCATACAAAGCGAATTCTTGTTCCCATATGAGGGAGATTCGTAGTGTCTGACCACCAAGACGTTCATACGATCGGCATTGCCCTCGATGAAGGATACCGAACGCTTCAATGCCCTCATGGTCATGCGAAAGCTCGCTATCGAGTTGCCCTGCTCACTGATGGCAAATATGCATTCTCAATGCAAGCTGAATACAAGTGTGGAAATCACTCTGGCAAAGCGATCCCGTGGAACATCCACGACACGCGTGAGCAATGTATCCACAACTTCGTGCGGATCGCTCGCGAGCATTTCGGGCACGAACACACTTGCAGCGTTTCCACGCCAGGCCAACGTGCCGCCGGTTTGTGGATGCTCGACCAGCTCGGAAACGGCCTGTTCGGCTTTCTTGAGCCAGAACCATCACCAAACAATGATTGACGAAAGGAGAAAAAACATGCAATCAAAACTATCACATATCAACCATCAGATGAGGGCACGGATGAGCCGCAATCGTCGCACTACCGCCCATGCGTTCGGGTAGGTGGCCATGGCAAAGCAAACACGACGCGATATCTATCAAGAGGTCACCGATCAGATTCTCGAACTTCTGGATCAAGGCACCGTGCCTTGGAGAAATCCGATTGCCAAAGCTGGCGGCGGTGGCTGGCCGCTCAACCTTCATTCGAAAAAACCTTACCGAGGCATCAACGTATTCTTGTTGTCCGCCATCGGTTGGGCGAAAGGTTACAGTTCCGATTACTGGCTGACCTTCAAACAAGCCGGTGAACGCGGGGGACAAGTCCGCAAGGGCGAAAAATCCTCGCTTGTCGTCTTTTGGAAGCAGTACACAACTGAAGATCGCACGACCGGCGACGAGGTCATGATCCCGTTCCTGAAGCACTACAACGTGTTCAATGCGGAACAATGTGAAGGCATCACCCCGCCCGATGCTTTTGCACCGGACGCCAATGCCGCACCGTTTGAGCCACTTGAAGCCGCCGAAGCCATCATTCGCGGTTACGCACAGAAGCCTCCTATAAGTCACAGTGGTGGACGTGCCTTCTATCGTCCATCGACAGACGAAATCGTAATGCCGGAACCGGTGCGATTTGATTCCCGCGAGAACTATTACTCCACGCTGTTTCATGAATGTGTACATTCCACCGGTCATAGCAAACGGGTGAATCGCGGACTGGATGTTGACACGTCACCGTTTGGCAGTGCCGACTACTCCAAGGAAGAATTGATCGCGGAAATGGGAGCGGCATTCCTATCCGCCAGTGCTGGTATCTCGCCGCCAACGATCGATCAATCCGCCGCCTACATTCAAGGCTGGATGAAACAGCTCAAAGGCGACAAGAAATTCGTCGTGCAAGCTGCCGGTGCCGCTCAGAAAGCCACGGACTTCATCCTGGGCACCGAATTTGATAACGCAGCTGACGCCGAGTTGCCTGAACCAACGATCGATACATCGGAACCAGTGTTAACCCAGCCGCAACAGAGCATCGCTGATGAAACTTCGGTGTCCATGGCACCAATCGCGAAGCGCGATCAGCCGATGTTGTTCTGACGATCTTTTACTTCGTTGTTCTATCGCGATTGCGATACGGATGATGTGAATGACTGCGTAACTGTGTCGATGTTTGAGGGCGTTCCCCGAGGGTTCGTGTTCAAACGGGGTTAAGCATCATGCAAGCCTATTTCGCACGCTGATGCCACGCCCAAGCCCTATGCCGTCAATGGCCTGCCCGCACCACTCCCTTCGGGACCGAGTGGGCCATGACGTCGGTCTTTCGGTCGTCGCATGGGACGCGTACGGCTCGCAAGAGCTAACCACGTTAAACAACTAAAAGGAGAACTACTATGTCAAACAATCAACCAATACAGAGACTTCGCATCGGTAACATCAGTGCGGCAATCTTTGAAAACAAAACGCAGGAAGGAAAGACGTTCTACAACGCTCAGTTTGATCGCAGTTATCGCGATGGCGAGACCTGGAAACACACCCAGAGCTACGGTCGCGATGATCTTCTGATCCTCGCCAAACTGGCCGATCAAGTCCATAGCTGGATCGTCGAGAAGCAACAGTCCGCCTCGACTGAAGAAAGCGATCAAGACATCGCTGCCTAACACTCAGACAGTGCCGCTCTCCCGGGTGGCACTGTCGCTTTTTCGACAAGCTTTCCCATCGGTCGCCGAAATCAATACTTTCCGCAATTGGCGGGCTAATCGCTAACCGCGTCACCCCCGTTCACCAAGCGGTATTATCGGCAAGTGATGAATTTGGCAACGGGACTCAAACCTGATATTATGTCACCATGCGTGTGATTGCTGTAAAAATCGACGGTGGCACCAGCCAAGAGCGGGCTGAGGTGAAAGGGAGGCAAACTCGACTCCTTAGCTTTCCTGATGGAATTGACCGTCTCGTTACCATGCCCGGATGGTTTTGGCAGACCAAAGACAAAATGATCGAAAACGGTTGGCCTGACGATTTTGAAGAGACAGCGTTGAGACTTTCGACAAATTTCTATCATCTTTATGTCAAAAGTGGTGTCTCCTTCGAGCAACATCTCGTTGACACGCTGATGGAGATCATTCGCATATTTTACGAAGCGAAATGGCCTCGGCGTCGCTCGAACAACAATGGCTTCTATGACGACTATATCGAGCGCAATTAAAGCCTAAAAAACCCCACCTCACATTGAGTATTTATGACCGATGACATCGACGCGACTCCGGATGTCTCGCAGGTTTTTCATGAAGCCCGCGACGGCAAGGTGAGAGAACACCGATGGACAATGACGCCCAATCAGGAGGCCGCAGCGGAAAAGTTGGACAAAGTTCTCCGTGATCCTGACTCCCACTCAGTGGAAAAGAAATCAGCGGAATCTAGATTGGCGTTTACCGCTGAGGCTGAGCGCACAATTGGAAACATGTCGACCGTCGAGCCAAAAAGTACCAATGCAATCGAAGCGTATCGATTCTCCGACGACGGAGTGGTTTATACCGAACCTGATGCGATACAGGCAGCTCGCAATCTCGACGAGAATGCGGCGTTCAGAAAGCAGGGTGAGAAATCCCAAAATACACAAAAGCATCATGCGCCTACTCCCAAACCAAGTGGCACACCGCCTGAAGCAGACAGAGGGGGAGAATCGAAAGCCGGGGCATTGCTCGACAGTGACACGTCTCGAATTCAACACGAACAACAATTGCAGACGCCGGCGCAACGCGCTGAATCAATAAAAAAATGAATTTAGCGAAAAGCAGGCAAAAGAAGAGACTTTTCTACAGCTTAAACGTCACAACGACATTGCTAAACGTACGCCTCACACACCCCAAGAAGATGATCGCGGGCGATAGATCTCAAACTTTCCAATTTTCATTGTTTACAATCGGAACACATTCAATGGCTGATGTAATTGCCAATGCCGACTCGCCTCGGCCGCTAGTGCGCCTGTGAAGGCGATTGAATTATCGGGTGAAAGTCCTGATCGGGGAAGCCGTTACCGCCCCGTAGCCAATGGTAACTGCGTTTTCAACAGAAAAGGTGGAGAGCAACCAAAGGCGAATGAACAGTCCGTAACGA
>JBGSIA010000073.1:0-9789 GCA_041751935.1 Pirellulaceae bacterium
AGCGGCGTGGCTATTGAATCGCGAAAAGCTTGTCCAGACCCACGCACTCTCTCGGATTAAGCGAGTTCGTTCCTACGACTATTTTCAAGCGAGCCAGACGACTGCTCCTAGATTCGTGACCCCGGCTGAGGAAACACTTCAACAATTGGAACGCGACATCGACTCCTGGCATGTCGAGCGATTTCGGGCCCAAGGGACGAAGGTTGAAGTCTTCGAGAACACCAATGAGGTCGAATTCTCCATCATGCATGGAAGCCTCTATCGAAGACAACCCGTTTTGAAAAACGGTCAGTTCGGATTCCAGTCGTTCTGGCCGGTGCAAAGCGCCTCAGCCATCTACAACCGCGAGTTTGGAGAGCTGCGCATCAATGCCAAGACCGCCAAAGAGAAAGCGTTGTATTGCCGTTTATTGGGTAAGCACATGTTCGGCAATGAGAACCTGTTTCCGACCGGTATCAAGTACACGCTCGATCCACTGCGCGAGTTCGAGTTCGCTGCGTTGAGCCCAGGTGATATTGAGGGCGTCCGCGATGTTCGCATGGTCGAACTTCAGCTTGGTGACCCAGACTCGCGCTATGGTGTGGTTACTACTCGCCGAGGCGACGATTTGTTCGATTGGGCTCAGTCTAAGAAGAAGAACATTCGCATCGAAAGGCGTTTAATTTCCGCGACGTTCAAGATGGATCTCGAAGGACGCAGGAGCGAACTGGCGATTACCATTCGTCCGCCGAACGTTGCCATTTACAGCCGTGGCACTGTCGCTGTCATCATCGAAGCCTGGCTTACGCAGCGCGGCTTCATCATCTCGAAGCATTCGACGAGGAAATTTCGACATGAGCCAGCCCTGGCAAGCGCTTGAGAACCTTGACGACGTGGCGACATCGCACTTGAGTTGGCGGTTGTTGTTAGGTGACTCTTTCGAAACTCATCGCGGTCTTCTCATTCCGATCAAGGACCAAGCGGCGGCGCTGCCTGTCCGAGATCGGCCGTACGAGTGGCTCGAGATAATTGAAGTCGATAACGGAATTTTCGAAGGCTACAATGAAAAGACCGAGGAGTATGTGCCGGTCGATCGGCGAGACATCGTTTGCTACGAGTTCAGCTTCAGCAAGCTCGCTGTTGAGCTTGCCTCGCTAGTCGGATTCAACGTAGCGTTCGAGCGACTCGGCGATCGTCCCATGTATCGATTCAGGCTTGGGCATTATGGGAATCCCAATGGATCGGGATTCTCATTGTTCCTGGCCAAAGTCAGCGATCCGTACCGGCTGGATTGGTGCATCGATGCGTTCCTGGCCGAAAGCCAGCGACCCTTCGTTTTGTTTCTAACGTCCAAGCGGATGCTGAGCAATCGAAACGAAACTATGCTGGACTCACGAGGTTGTCTTGTGGTTCCGCTGGATCACGCATTTTCGCGCAGCGACGATGGCGAGTGGTGCTTGTCGCCATGGGCGCGTGAGCAGTTGGTTGCTTTCCGCGATCGCCTAATGCCACCGGCGAAAACCGTAGCTGGAAGATTTCCAACTCCAACAGGCAGCCGCTGGAGCGATGTGGAAATGCGATTCTGCGATAGTGAGAAGATCAGCGTAACAATCGGCGACCAAAGGCAATTATTGACCTATTCACAGTTGGGGTTGATTGACGCGCGAAGCGGCAAGCCTAGCAAGCAGTGGGAACTACTTCAGAGTTTTGCGAGAGTCCATGGCATTATGACATGGCTCTCTCCAGACGCATGCAGGAAGAATCGAAAACGACGCGAGCTGCTCAACAAGTCGCTGCAACAGTTCTTCGATATCGAGGGTGAGCCGATTGAACTTACGGATGACAAGAAGGGTTGGCAATGCGTTTTTCAAGTGCAACCAGACAGCTAACCGCTTTTCTTCGAGGGGCGGAGAGCGGGCGTAGGACTCCATCCAGAGGCTTTTATAAGCTGCAGAGTCCGTCCCACGTCTGAGGCAGCAGGTGTTGTATTCAATGCCGGCCAAACTTCTTCTAACATTTCATTCAAGGTCAAAACTTGGATCGGGGCTTGAATGATATCTAGAAACGGTTGGTGGTTCTGCCAAACAGACTTATCGCCGTGCAGCTTCGTTACTGCGGTCACGTAAGTGAATTCATAGCATCCGGTCAAATCGGATACTGCTGTACGGAATGCCATGGCCCACTTCGGCATTACCAATTCACGGAATCCCTTCCAGGCTTCTCTGCCACTAACGCGTCCATTGCTCGAGATTTTAGCGATCCTAGCTGATGGGCGAAAACCTCCTTGCCAGCTCTTGCAACTAATCGCCCACACTCGATCGGAGCCTGTTAGCTTGGGGTTGATGCCGATCACATCAATGTCGCTATTGTTCGAATCCTGGTTTGAGACGAACTCTGGGTGATCCGCTTGCGGCCTGAACTTAACGTTGTGCATCGTAAAGTAGCCGCGGAACTGCAGAAAGTCATCAGCCAGCTGCTCGAGAATATCTTCTTTCATGTGGCTAACTCTGCTTTCTTGGAAGGCTTTCGGAGGGCGTTTTGGGAATTTCCCCAAACCCCACTCTCAGGATTTTAGCAAATTTCCGATTTCAATTTCCCTGGTTTTCATTGGGTTTGCTGTGATCACGGCTGGGAATTTTCTTCATTTCCCAGCCGTTTTGGGAATTTTCGCCAGTAGCGGACGACAGGTCTGATTCACATCAGAAATCAGCCCGCGAACAAGCGAGCGGGCCTCACAGGCTTTAACTCTCGGACCTGTTGCCTGTGGGGCCTCAATCAGGAGGTCCGTTCATGTCAGACAACAAATCCATCAACCTAGGTGACGACAACTTCGTTCGCAGTGTCATCCATCGGCAGGTTGGAAAGCTAATCGCCAAGTCCGACTTTACACAACAAGATCGAAACGATCTGGTCCAAGAGGTCTACGTTCGGGCGACCAAGAGCCTTCGCCTTTACGATCCATCCGTTGGCCATCTCTACCCGTACGTCTGCACCGTGGTGCAACGCCATTTGGCCAACGTCGTACGCGATCGCTCCGTTGTTAAGCGTACGACTGCCGGCCGCGTCAGTCTGAGCAAGACTGTCCGTGGTGATGACGGTGGCCAAGTCGAAATGTCTCAGACATTACACGACAAGGATCAAGATCGACGGCTCGGTCGTGCACGTCGCCTTGGTGAAGAGGAGCTCAATGACCTACGCATGGACCTTGCCACATTCATGTCGAAGCTGCCAGAGAAATTCCAAGACATTCTCCGTCGCCGTCAAACCCACTCGATCACTGAGATTTCTCGCGACCTCGGCATCCCACGCACCACGCTCAATGACTGGATGTTGCAGATCCGCAAGCTCTTCGAGGAAGCAGGATTCGACAGATATCTGGAATCGTAACCGTCAATTCACCCGGGTACCGGGTATTCCAACAGATAGAGAAAGCAAATTTTCAATCAACACGAGTCATCAACCAAAAGGAATTCCAGTCAATGAGCGCACCCAACATGAATATCGATCAGCGAGTCACAATTTCGCTCGCTTTGCAGCGATACCTGCGAGCGGTCGAACGCTTCGAAGCCGCTTCCAACGAGTTCCACGAATCCTGCCAGGCCATTCGTCAGGCACTGCCTCGCGAAAGCCGCTTTGTTGCCAACATCTCGCACCAGCACTTTCTGGTGACTAGCGACAGCGAAGGCAACTTCGAGGTCGAGTCAGTCGACACGGTCTGATTCGCAGCCTGTCATCCCCCTCTTCGACCTCCTCGCTGAAAGATCCACAGGCAATGTCAACACGACCTTTACCTCATGAACCTGGTGATCGGAAGTGCCTGAAATGCAACGAAACGTTTCGTTCCAAGAGTGCCGCCAATCGCATTTGCAAAAAGTGCGCGCAAGTCAATGCGTCACTGAAATTGACTGAAGCACAAATCGCTCGCGAACGCGGCGCAAAACGCATCAACGGCATTCCGATCGAGGAGCAAGACACCTACGAGATGAAATTCTTCTAGGCATCGATTTACGCAGCAAAGCACCCCAAGACAGTAACCCCAAGCACCCATGTCCCAGTTCATTACACAAACCGAATCAAGCGATAAGACGCTGCTGACCTATTCAGCGCTGAATACGTTTCGTAATTGTCCGCGAAAGTACAAGAACCGTTACCTCGACAATTTGCGCCCGCGTGAGCGTGCCGAGGCGTTGTCGTTCGGTAGCGTCGTCCATACCGCGATCGAGCTTTGGTATCGCTCGACGAATACTGAGTCGCGGCTTCGTGATGTCCTCGCCTACATCGACGATGCCTTTGAGAATCGGGTTGTCGATCCGAATCAGATGGTTCAGTGGCATTTGGCAACAGCGATGATCCGTGGTTACGCCGAACGCTACGCAACCGAAGAGTTCGAAATCGTCGAAGTTGAAAAGGAGTTCGTCGGCGAGATCCGCAATCCTGATACTGGCCGACAGAGTCAGACGTTCCGTATCGCTGGCAAGGTTGATGGCATCGTTCGTTGCCACGATGGTTTGTATCTGCTCGAGCACAAGACTGCATCAACCGTTGATGCGAGTTATCTCGACAAGCTGTGGACCGACACTCAAATCGCCTTGTATTGTTATTACCTGCGAGAGTTGGGCTATCCGATCGTCGGCGTGATCTACAACGTTTTGCTGAAGAGTCGGCTTAAACAAGGCAAAGGCGAAACGCAGGAGGAGTACGAGCTTCGCCACGCGGAACTTGCTGCCAAAAACAAGAGCGGCAAATCGACTGCGAAACGCCAGAGGCCTGAGACGGATGATGAGTTTCAGTCGCGACTGACTGAATGGTATTCGCGTCCCGAGGCCTTCCATCGCGAGTTCATTTATCTCTCCGAAGACCGACTTGCCATGTTGCAAGACGAGGTGTGGGAGATCACCCAGCAATATCTCGACGCTCGACGGCGTGGTAAATGGCTGCTCAACACCTCGAACTGTTTCTCGTACCAACGACCGTGCGAGTACTTGGCGTATTGCCAATCGGGATTCAATCCAAAAGTCGCTGACAACCTGTACGAGATCGCTCTCCCTAACGAAGAGCTATCTCGTGTTGATTCTGAAGCACCCCCGTTCTGATTTAAAGGAAACCTTATTTATGACAGTGACACTACCAACCACTAAGACCAAACCGACTACGGACTTGGCTAAGCAATCGATCTTACTTTACGGCGTGCCAAAGCTCGGCAAGAGCTCTTTCGCGTCACAGTTCCCGGAGGCCATGTTCTTCGAATGCGAACCAGGTCTCAATCACCTGGAAGTGTTCAAGGTGCCGACCTACTCGTGGGAAGCATTCTTGGAAGCTTGCAAGTTGCTGGCCAAGGGCGATCACAACTTCAAGACGCTCGTGACCGACACGGTCGACAACGCATTCAAGATGTGCTCGGACTATGTCTGTGCTAAGCATGGCATTGAGTACGAAGGGGATATGGGGCACGGCAAAGGTTGGGCTCTCGTGAAGAACGAATGGCATCGCGTGCTGACTCGATTGGCCAGTTTGCCATACGGCTTGATCCTCATCTCGCACGCGGTCGACAAGACGATCGAAACGCGAACCGGGGAATACACCAAGACCACTCCGAGCTTGCCTGATCGTGCTCGCAACGTCGTGTTGGGCCTGGTCGACATCATTCTCTATGGAGATTCGGTCTCTCGCAAAGATGCGGCTGGCAATCTCGTTGTAGATCGCGTGCTCCGAACCAAGCCGCATCCAACTTACGAGGCCGGCGATCGCACTGGTCGCTTGCCCGAGATGCTGCCTCTCGACTATGCCGCCTTCAATTCAGCATTCAGTGGCACTGCTTCGAATTCAACCGCACAGAGCCCTGCGCCCGGCAAAGGCACTGCTGCGTCTACTTCCACTCCGGGCAGCACCCCAGCAGGAAAGGCTGTTAAGCAATGAGCGATTACGAAGAATACGAAACCACCAACCAATCCGTTGATCTGTCGTCGTTCGATGATGATTTCGCAACCGCGGAAGCACCGGAGTATGACGAGGTCCCCGACGGCAAGTATCAGGCTCGCATCGAGTCAGTGAAACTTGAGAGTAGTCAAAAAGGCGACCCGATGATCAAGTTCGATTTGGAAGTGCTGTCTGGCTCACATGCTGGTCGTCACATCTTCAAGAACTCGGTCATCACGCAAGCATCGATCCCTTATGTGAAAGGCGATCTGAAGACGCTGGGCCTGGAACTCTCCAAGTTCAGCGAGCTATCTGGGCGACTTGAAGAACTGCTCGATGTGACCTTGGAAGTCACGAAGCGGACTCGCGGTGACTACACCAATGTCTACTTCAATCGACGCATTCGAATCGCAGCTGTATCGAACGGAGAAACTCCAACCGAAGGTATGCCGTTCTGATTCGCAGTGGTTCGAGCTCGCACGGGTGCGGCTGGGACGGAACAAGCAAATGCGTCGGTAAATCGACCATTGGCTCCCGTCCCAGCTTTTCTATTTCAGTGAAAGGAAGCAAGGATGGTTACCGAGTTTGATCTCCCCTATCCGCCCTCGGTCAATCATTACTTCAGCTATTACCAGGGGCGTCCTGTTCTCTCGAAAGATGCACGCACCTATCGGCACCAAGTCCGTCGTATAGCGATTACCAAGGGCATCAAGCCGCTGATGGGGCCAATTGCGATCCGCATTGATATCGCACCGCCCGATGATCGTCGTCGTGATTGTGACAACGTGCAAAAGGCCGTTCTCGACGCCTTGCAACATGGAGGGGTGTTTTGGGACGACTCCCAGGTCGTTTGGCTGCTGTCGATCAAGCATGAATCCAAGCCGAAAGGCCAGATCAAAGTGCAGATTGATGATGCCGAATCACAGACGCTTTCGCCCGCAATGGAGATCGCCTAGTCATGTCGCAGCTCACCCATTTCAGTCGCCCTATCATTCGGCATCTGCCAAGTCTGAATCTCGTTGTCCGTTTTGATGATTCAGGCATCTCCTTCCGCTCGTACCGCTGCCGCAAATGGAAAAGCGTTACATGGGCTCAACTCGAGTCTTTAGCAGACGAAACCGAGCCGGTAGTCCGGTTTTGTGAGACTGATCACGGGTCAAGAGTTTTGAAGGCGATGGGAGTGCGTCTACCGTTGGGTGAGGAACCAAATAAAGGTGGCCCAGCTTGAGTCACCCAGCGATCACTTTATTGACGACTCTGTTCGAGCCATCAGACCTCATTCTCTTTCGTCCTGTGGAAGCATGGACTGAAGCTGGGCGGAAACGCAGTCGTGTTGATTATAGCAATGTATGCTACCGGCCCGCCAAGCCGACGACACTCGAACAAACGCTGGCTCGGCTGGAAACAAGTTCCGAGTCGGAGCGTACGAACTTGTTTTTCGGCGTCTGTCCACGAGTTGGTAACAAAGGCCGGTTCGACCTTGCTTGGCAGATTCGTGTGGTCCGTTGCCTCTGGGCAGATCTCGATGGATGCAATGTTGCGCAAGCTATTGAACGTTGCAATTCACAAGCGATCCCTTCGCCAACCGCAATCGTCAATAGCGGTAACGGCGTGCATCTGTATTGGCGTTTGGATCGCCCACTACTGATCGACGATGTTGGCGATCCACCTCCCGTCGAAACGGAATGGTCAATTGGAAGCGACGGACGCAAAAAGCCCAAACGCTACGTTCTTGATGGTAAAGATCGTGTCTTCTTGGATCGACGCCATCATTTGACCAAGACAAGCCCAAAAGCACTGCAGGCCCAAGACCTACTGATGGGTATCGCGGCTGCGATCAATGCCGATCACACGACCGACCTAACTCGGCTGCTTCGATTACCAGGCACATTGAATCGAAAAGATCAACGCAATGGTCGCGAGCCAGTCAAGGCAGAGTTGATCGAATGCGATAGCAACCGGCGTTATTCCCTTGATGCCTTTCAGAAGTTCGCAAAGTCATGTGAAGCCACCAAACGCCAGAGGCAGATTGAGGCGATGCCTTTGCCAGCCGTTCGTAAGCTATCGGCTGGGAAGTCCGACAAGCTCTCGGAGCTTATCGCCGCTTGTACGATCGCTTCGGAAGGTACGCGTTCTGAGGCCGACTTTGCTGTTTGCTGCTATGCGATTCGAAGTGGGATTGCGAAGGATGAAGTATGGACACGGCTGCAATCTGTCGGCAAGTTCGCAGAGCAAGGTCGCCGCTATTTCGACTTAACCTGGGAAAGTGGCGAGTACGATGTGCGGACTACTTTGTGCGATCGCTTGCAGAAGCGTTTGCCAAACAAGAGCACGGCGGTAGCTGCCCCTTCCGGTGACCAACAGGTAGAGGAGTCGGAAGAAAGGCGAACCATTACGATCGACTCGCGATCAACGCCTGTGGCCTCAACCATGGGCCAGATCACCGATCGATTGCTTGCCACTGGCTCTTGCTTTAATCGGGTGGAGCAATTGGTTGTTGTGCGAGAGCAATCGATCTCGCCGGTGCTCTCATCTGCGGAATTGACGGGATTGCTCAATCAGCACGTCGAGTTCTACTTCGTCAACGAAGATGGAGGCGAGTACAAGCCTCTGCCAACGTCTTATGCGAACACCTGGCTTAACAACGTTGGCCAACGTGAACGTTTGCCAGCAATTCGGCTGTTCAGCCACAATCCGATCTACACGGAGGACTGGCGGATGGTCAGTCCGGGTTTCGATCCCCAGTCTGGTTTCTACTATGCTGGTCCACATATTGAGCCAGTCGAAGGGACCAAGCATCTCGACGCGTTGTTGCGTGACTTTTGTTGGCGGAAGCCGGCAGACCGCACGAATTACATCGGCATCCTGCTAACCGGTCTGCTCGTCTCACGTTTCATCGGCTCCAAGCCTGCTGCGCTGTTCAACGGGAATCAGCCTGAGCTAGGCAAATCGGTTCTTGCACAAATCTTGGCAATCCTTCGCGATGGCCATCATGTGGAAACCGCTTCGTATAACGCGAACGATGAAGAGTTCGAGAAGCGACTGGGAACAATTGTCCGGCGTGGCGTTACGACAATCATCATCGACAACGCCAAGGCTCGCGGCCGCAATCCCAAGATCGATTCTGCTTGCCTCGAGCGATCGATTACCGATCCGATCCTGTCTTTTCGATTGCTGGGATTCTCACAAGAGATTCGAGCCGAGAACTCGCATCTGTTTTGCATCACCGCTAACTCGCCTGATGTGAGTCGCGATCTTATCACTCGCTGCGTGGTCATTAACTTGCATCACGAGGGCGATCCAACGAAGCGATCTTTTTCGATGGACGATCCAGAGGCGTACGTTCAGACGCATCGGCTGCAGCTGCTTGGCGAACTCGTAAACATGGTCGAGCGATGGAAGGCCAGCGGCATGCCTCTAGCCAAGATTCAAACTCGGTTCAACAAGAAGGGCTGGGGCAACATCATCGGCGGCATCCTTGAAGCCAACGGTGAACCAGACTTCATGGCGAATGCTGAGGATGCGGCTAGTGAGATGGATGACACTCGCCGCGAGTTCGAGGAGCTAGTCACGGCGCTCGCAAAGCATCCGCAGGGTATCTGGTCGTCGTCTGAGTTAACAGACCTCGCTAACAAAACCTTTGTGCTGCAGTCTGAACTTGGCGACGGGACTCCACGCTCTCAGACAACGCGAATGGGCAAACTCGCTGGCCGATTCGTTGGCGAGCGATTCAAGCTCGATGACGGTACCTATGCAGTATTTAAGCGTTCATTCAACGGTCAATACAGCCAGTACCAGGTCTTCGTTGAATCGGCCCAAAGTGACCGTTTAGGACTTCCGGACGTTGAAAATCAAACGTCCGGGAACGTCCGGGAATTGGAGCTGTTTTCATGA